>NZ_JBIVKQ010000002.1:0-540787 GCF_044750845.1 Streptomyces sp. NPDC088766
CCGTCAGGAACAAGATCAGCACGCACCCCGGACACACTGCCGACCAAGATCGCCAAACGCAAGAACCGCAGCTCAACTCATTCTGAAACGATCAGTAAAGGGCGTCCCCCATCAGCTCCGCCAGGTCGCGGTCCAGATCGAGCTGCAGGTGCTCCAGACCGGCCGGCACGAGTTCGCCGGCGGCCTCGAGGAAGCGCCGGATCTCCGCCGAGTGCACGTGCACGATCGCCGTGCCCTCCGGTGCGTGGAACTCCAGCACCGTCCGGTCGTACCCGTACGGCCGCACGCGCACGTCCCCGTCGCCCTCGGCGTCGTGCAGACCCGCGGTGAGCAGGTCGCGGGCGAAGGTCCAGCAGACGTCCACGCCCTCCAGCGTGGCCGGGGCGGGGAAGGTCATGCGGACGGCGAAGGGGTCACGACGGTCGTAGTGCAGCGTGGCGGTGATGCTCTGCATCCGCGGTGCGGCGGCGACCAGGCGCGCCTCGACGGGCTGCTCGATGACGATGGACAACGCCTTGCTCCCTTGTGACGGCGGGGCGAACTACCGGGTGGGTGAGGCCGGACACTGGAAGAGACGCCGGAACCGGCCGATTCGTGCACACGCAGTTCGAGTGACCTCGGTCACCGCCTTTCATGCGCACGAGTGACCCACCTCTCCTGCTGTGCCTGCGCGGACCGGTGAGGTGGGGGAGGGCATCTGGACGCCACCGGAGCGGTGGACTAGCTTCGCCCGCCATGAGGCCCTCGGGGAAGACGCGACACACGATCCACGCGGCACGCACGGCACGCATGGCACCTGCGAGGCGCACGGCACCGGCGAGGCGCGCGGGGCGGACGGCGGCGGTGGGAGCGGCCTGCGCGGCGGTGCTGGCCGTGCTGACGGTCGTACCCGCGCAGGCGCAACCCGCGCAGGCGCACGCCACCGGGCGGGCCGGCCACGCGCCCGCGTGGGCACCCAAGGACACCGGGACTCCGACCGTCCGCTTCCGCGGGCTGGCCGCGGTCGACCGGGACACCGCCTGGCTGGCGGGTACGCGGGGCACCGTCCTGCGCACCACCGACGGCGGCGCGAGCTGGCGGAACGTCTCCCCGCCCGGAGCCGCCGACCTGCAGTTCAGGGACGTGGAGGCCTTCGACGCGCGGCACGCCGTGGTGCTGGCCATCGGCGAGGGCGAGGCCTCCCGGGTCTATCGCACCGCCGACGGCGGGGCGACCTGGACGGAGTCCTTCCGCAACACCGACGCACGGGCCTTCTACGACTGCCTGACCTTCTTCGACCGCCGCCACGGCCTCGCGATGAGCGACCCGGTGGACGGCAGGTTCCGCATCCTGTCGACCAGCGACGGCGGCCGCTCCTGGACGGTGCTGCCGGACGCGGGCATGCCGCCCGCCCTGCCGGGCGAGGCGGGCTTCGCGGCGAGCGGCCAGTGCCTGGTCTCGGCCGGTCCCCGGGACGTGTGGCTGGCCACCGGCGGCGCCGCACGCGCACGCGTGCTGCACTCCGCGGACCGGGGGCGGACCTGGAAGGTCACCGACGCCCCGATCCCGGCGGGCGACCCCGCGCGCGGGGTGTTCGCGCTGGCCTTCCGCGACCGCGGTCACGGCCTCGCGGTCGGCGGCGACTACCGCGCCGACCAGCCCTCCCCGTCGGCCGCCGCCACGACCGGTGACGCGGGCCGGACCTGGCGGCCCGCCGGCACGCCCCCGCCCGCCTACCGCTCCGGCGTCGCCTGGCTGCCGCACAGCCGCACCGCCGCCCTCGCGGTCGGCCCCACCGGCACCGACCTGACCACCGACGCGGGCCGCACCTGGCGCACCCTCGACACCGGCTCGTACGACACCGTCGACTGCGCCCCGGACCACGGCTGCTGGGCCGCCGGTGAACAGGGGCGGGCGGCACGCCTGGAGAGATGAGCCGTTCGGGGGGTACCCGGCCGGTGCGGACACGAGAGGAGTGAGCGCACATGCCACGCGGTTCCAGCCCCAAGCGGGAGCGCCAGTACGAGCACATCAAGGAGAGCGCGCGGGAACGGGGGGAGAGCGCCGGCCGGGCGGAGGAGATCGCCGCCCGCACGGTGAACAAGGAGCGTGCCCGGTCCGGCGAGTCGAAGACCGCGAGCCGCACCTCCACGCAGGACAAGTCGTCCGGCGAGCGGGGTGGACAGCGATCCGGCAAGGGCTCCGGAGGGCCCACCTACGACCAGTTGTACGAGGAGGCCGAGCGCCGCAACGTCCACGGCCGTTCGGACATGAACAAGAGCCAGTTGCAGCGCGCCCTGGGCAAGGACTGAGGACGCGGCCCGGTCAGCCGGGTCCGCTCCGGTACCGCTCGAGCCCGGACGCCGTCTTCGTGGCCTCGAACTCCGTGACGCAGTACGCGCACACACCGGCCGGGACGAAGGGGTCGCCCGCGGCGATCCCTTCGACCGTGGCGCGGTCCTCCGCGACGGCGAGGATCACACCGCCGTCGCGGGGGCTCTTGCGCCCTGACGCCGGGAACACCCCGCGCGCGTACTGCTCGGTCGAGCCAGGCCACGTGGTCCGGCAGGACGGCGTCCACGGCGTCCACGGCGGCGGCGTCCGGAGGTGCCGTGCAGGCCGGTTCCCGTACGAACCATGATCGCGAGCCTGCGCCGTCCGGAGCGGCCCGCGTAGGCTCGCCCTCACCATGACGACCGTAGACGTTCCGGCGGGCTGGCCCGCGACCGAGGAGGAGGCCCGCGCCGTCCAGGACGAGCTGCGGGCCAGGGTGGTGCTCGACGAGGCGGGGCCGCCGCCCGGTACCGGGTGGGTGACCGGGGTCGACGTCGCCTACGACGACGAGCGGGACGTCGTCGCGGCGGCGGCCGTCGTGCTGGACGCGGCGAGCCTCGACGTGGTCGCCGAGGCCACCGCCGTGGGGCGGATCTCCTTCCCCTACGTCCCCGGCCTGCTCGCCTTCCGTGAGATCCCCACCGTGCTCGCCGCCCTGGAGGCCCTGCCCCGCGAGCCCGGCCTGGTCGTCTGCGACGGCTACGGCCTCGCCCACCCCCGCCGCTTCGGCCTCGCCGGCCATCTCGGCGTCCTCACCGGCCTGCCCACGATCGGCGTCGCCAAGAACCCGTTCGCCTTCTCCTACGCCGATCCGGCCGCCGCGCGCGGCTCGGCCGCGCCGCTGCTGGCCGGCGACGAGGAGGTGGGCCGGGCCCTGCGCACGCGCGCGGGGGTCAAGCCGGTCTTCGTCTCGGTCGGCCACCGGGTGGGCCTGGACAACGCCTGCGCCCACACCCTGGCCCTGACACCGCGGTTCCGCCTGCCGGAGTCGACCCGGCGGGCGGACGCGCTGTGCCGCAGGGCACTCCGGGAGGCGATCACCCGCCACTGACCGGCCTCGCGGCGTGCCCCGCAGTCCGGCCACCCGTCGCCCGGCTCCGGGGCGCGGTGACCGGGGGCGCCGAGGCTGCCCACGCCCGTGAGGCCCGAGCGCGCCGAACTGAGTACCCGTACGGATGTGAGGTCCGGCGCGCGCCGGGCAGTCTGACCATATGACGACGCACCGAGCCCCGAAGCCCCTCGCCGACCCCGACCGGCCCGTCGAGCGCGCCGTGAACGCCGCGCTGGTCCTCGCCGTCCTGGCCGGACTCGGCTGGATCGCCGGGATGATCTACACGCTGGTGGAGTGGCCGGTCTAGGGCACGCCCCGTCGGACGGCCCCGGACCGGACGGCCCCGGACCGGACGGCCCCGGACCGGACGGCCCCGGACCGGGCGGCCCCGGACCGGACGGCCCCGGACCGGGCGGCCCCGGACCGGGCGGCCCCGGACCGGGCGGCCCCGGACCGGACGGCCCGGGAGCGGTACCGGAAGGCCCGCGACCGGCCCGCGGTCAGCGGCTCGACGCCACCCGGAAGCGGATGCCCGCCGCGCGCAGCCGCCCGGTCAGCGCGTCGCCCATCGCCACCGCCGTCGTGACCTGCCCGGCCGTCTCCGGCAGGTCGTCGAGGGCCAGGGCCAGCGCGGCCTCGGCGAACATCTTCGCCGTCTCGTCGTAGCCGGGATCCCCGCCGGAGACCTCCGTGCACACCCGCCGGCCGCCGCCCTCGCCCACGAACCGGACGGAGAACCAGCTGCGTGCCCGCTTCTCGGCGCTCGGGCCCGCCCCCGGCTTCAGCCGGTCCGACAGCCACCGCCGGGCGGGCGGCACCTGGGCGGCGGCGAACAGCGCGCCGACGGCCGCGGTACCGCCCAGCGCGACGGGCAGCCGTCGTACGGCCGCGTAGTGGCGGTAGCGGAAGTCGGGGCCGTAGCGCTCCAGGGCCCTCGCCGACCGGCGCACGATCTGCGGGTCGATCGTGGGCAGGGGCAGCGCCCAGGCGCCGACCTCCGGCGCGAACCGGGGCGTCCCCAGCGGTGCCGTGGCCCGGCGGCCCATCAGCCGCGGCTCGTGCCGGTGCCGTTCGCGGGCCGCGGCCGCCAGCTGCCTGCCGCGGGCGAACTGGCCGAGCGCGGAGGCGAACGTCCCGCCCGAGAAGGCGGCGTCGACGGCGACGTAGCCGTCCACCGTCAGGGGCACGCCCTCCGGCAGCTGCCGGACGGTGAAGTACGCGCCCAGGTCGTGCGGGACCGAGTCGAACCCGCACGCGTGCACCAGCCGGGCGCCCGTCTCCCGCGCGCGGGCGTCGTGCCGCACGTACGTCAGGTCCACGAACTCCGGCTCGCCGGTGAGGTCGAGGTAGTCGGTGCCGGCGTCCGCGCAGGCGGCCACCAGCTCCTCGCCGTACGTCACGTAGGGGCCGACGGTCGTGGCGACCACGCGCGCGTGGTCGGCGAGCGCGCGCAGCGAGGCCGGATCGGACACGTCCGCGCGCAGCACACCGGGCTCGGCACCGCCCGGCAGCCGGTCGCGCAGCCGCCGCAGCCGCTCCTGGTCGCGGCCGGCGACCGCCCAGCGCAGGCCCTCGGGCGCGTGGGCGGCCAGGTACTCCGCGGTGAGCGTCCCGACGAAGCCGGTGGCCCCGAAGAGCACGATGTCGTAGGGACGGTCCGTCGTTTTCAGCCTGCTCATGACACTCCTTGGTCCCGCAGCCCGTGCCGCTGTCGCCGGCTGAGGCTAGCGTGAGGACGGCGGGACCCGCCGACCCCGGTGCCGAGTAACGGCCCCGGCTCCCGGAAACTGGCCAAGCGCTTGCTCGCCGCGTCTTGTGCCCGCTGGAACACGTTCTTAGCATCACTGGTGTTACATCGGTTGTGTCACAGCGAGGGAGCCGGATGACGACGACGGCAGGGACAGCGGGGCCAGGCCCGCTCGCCGGGGTGCGCGTGGTCGAACTGGCCGGCATCGGGCCCGGTCCCTTCGCGGCCATGCTGCTGGCCGACCTCGGCGCCGACGTCGTCCGCGTGGACCGCCCCGGCGGCCCCTCCCTCGGCATCGACCCGGACCACGACGTCACCAACCGCAACAAGCGCTCGGTGCTCGTGGACCTCAAGGCGCCGGACGGCCCCGCGCGCGTGCTCGACCTCGCCGCCCGCGCCGACGTCCTCATCGAGGGCAACCGCCCCGGCGTCGCCGAGCGCCTCGGCGTCGGCCCCGAGGCCTGCCACGCCCGCAACCCCCGGCTGGTCTACGGCCGGATGACCGGCTGGGGCCAGGACGGCCCCCTCGCCCGGCGCGCCGGCCACGACATCACCTACATCGCCCTCACCGGCACCCTCGGCATGATCGGCACCCCCGGCACGCCCCCGCCCGCCCCCGCCAACCTCCTCGGCGACTACGCCGGCGGCTCCCTCTACCTCGTCGTCGGCGTCCTCGCCGCGCTGCACCACGCCCGCGCCACCGGCACCGGACAGGTCGTCGACGCCGCCGTCGTCGACGGCACCGCCCACCTCTCCGCCATGATCCACGGCATGCTCTCCGCCGGCAGCTGGCAGGACCGCCGCGCCGCCAACCTCCTCGACGGCGGCTGCCCCTACTACGGCACCTACGAGACCGCCGACGGCGGCCACATGGCCGTCGGCGCCCTGGAACCGCGTTTCTACGAAGAGTTCGTCCGGCTGCTCGGCCTCGACGACTTCACCGACGCCCGCACGGACTGGACCCGCTGGGGCGACCTGCGCGAGGCCGTCACGGCCCGCTTCGCCTCCCGCACCCGCGCGGAGTGGACGGCCGTCTTCGAGGACACCGACGCGTGCGTGGCGCCCGTGCTGTCGCTGCGCGAGGCCCCGCACCACCCGCACCTCGCCGCCCGCGGCACCTTCACCGACCACGACGGCCTCACCCAGCCCGCCCCCGCCCCGCGCTTCTCCGTCACCCCGACGGCCGTGCGCGGCGGGCCCGCGCGGCCCGGGGCCGACACCGCCGCCGTGGCCCGCGACTGGGACGTGCCCCGGCTCGCCGGACCCCGGGACACCCAGCACCCCGACCCTCACCGAAAGGCCTCCCCGTGAGCACCGAAGCGTACGTGTACGACGCGATCCGCACCCCGCGCGGGCGCGGCAAGGCAGGCGGCGCCCTGCACGGCACGAAGCCCATCGACCTCGTCGTCGGGCTCATCCACGAGCTGCGCGGGCGCTTCCCCGACCTGGACCCGGCCGCGATCGACGACATCGTGCTGGGCGTCGTCGGGCCGGTCGGCGACCAGGGCTCCGACATCGCGCGGATCGCCGCCATCGCCGCCGGACTGCCCGACACCGTGGCGGGCGTGCAGGAGAACCGCTTCTGCGCCTCCGGTCTCGAGGCCGTCAACCTGGCCGCCATGAAGGTCCGTTCCGGCTGGGAGGACCTCGTCCTCGCGGGCGGCGTGGAGTCGATGTCCCGGGTGCCGATGGCCTCCGACGGCGGCGCCTGGTTCAACGACCCGATGACCAACCTCGCCGTGAACTTCGTGCCGCAGGGCATCGGCGCCGACCTCATCGCCACCATCGAGGGCTTCTCCCGCCGGGACGTCGACGAGTACGCCGCCCTCTCCCAGGAGCGGGCGGCCACCGCCGTCAAGGAGGGCCGCTTCGACCGCTCGCTCGTGCCGGTGAGGGACCGCAGCGGCCTCGTCGTCCTCGACCACGACGAGCACCCGCGCCCCGGCACCACCGCCGACTCCCTCGCCAGGCTGAAGCCCTCCTTCGCCGACATCGGCGAACTGGGCGGCTTCGACGCCGTGGCGCTCCAGAAGTACCACTGGGTGGAGAGGATCGACCACGTCCACCACGCGGGCAACTCCTCCGGCATCGTCGACGGCGCCTCGCTCGTCGCGGTCGGCTCCAAGGAGGCCGGCGAGCGGTACGGCCTCACCCCGCGCGCGCGGATCGTCTCCGCGGCCGTCTCCGGCTCCGAGCCCACGATCATGCTCACCGGCCCCGCGCCCGCCACCCGCAAGGCCCTCGCCAAGGCCGGCCTGACCATCGACGACATCGACCTCGTCGAGATCAACGAGGCCTTCGCCGCGGTCGTCCTGCGCTTCGCGCGGGACATGGGCCTGTCCCTGGACAAGGTCAACGTCAACGGCGGCGCGATCGCCCTCGGCCACCCCCTCGGCGCCACCGGCGCCATGATCCTCGGCACGCTCGTCGACGAACTGGAACGCCAGGACAAGCGCTACGGCCTCGCCACCCTCTGCGTGGGCGGCGGCATGGGCATCGCCACGATCGTCGAACGCGTCTGACCACCCCGGCGGAACCAAGAGACTGCTACGGAGACCCTGTCATGACACAGAGCACCACCATCCGCTGGGAACAGGACCGCACCGGCCTCGTCACCCTCGTCCTCGACGACCCCGGCCAGTCCGCCAACACCATGAACCAGGCGTTCCGCGCCTCGCTCGCGCAGGTCGCCGACCGCCTGGAGGCCGAGAAGGACACCGTCCGGGGCGTCATCATCACCTCCGCGAAGAAGACCTTCTTCGCGGGCGGCGACCTGCGCGACCTGATCCGCGTCACCCCCGACACCGCCCGGGAACTCCTCGACGGCGGCCTGGAGATCAAGCGCAACCTGCGCCGCATCGAGACCCTCGGCAAGCCCGTCGTCGCCGCCCTCAACGGCGCGGCCCTGGGCGGCGGTTACGAACTCGCCCTCGCCTGCCACCACCGCGTCGCCCTCGACGCGCCCGGCTCGAAGATCGGCTGCCCCGAGGTCACCCTCGGACTGCTCCCCGGCGGCGGCGGCGTCGTGCGCACGGTCCGCCTGCTCGGCATCGCCGACGCCCTCCTCAAGGTCCTCCTCCAGGGCACCCAGTACAGCCCGCGGCGCGCTCTGGAGAACGGCCTGGTCGACGAGGTCGCCGACACCCACGACGAGATGCTCGACAAGGCCCGCGCCTTCATCGACGCCCACCCCGAGTCGCAGCAGCCCTGGGACCGGCCCGGCTACCGCATCCCCGGCGGCACCCCCGCCCATCCCAAGTTCGCGGCGAACCTGCCCGCCTTCCCCGCCACCCTGCGCAAGCAGACCGGCGGCGCCCCCTACCCGGCGCCGCGGAGCATCCTGGCCGCCGCCGTCGAGGGCGCCCAGGTCGACTTCGAGACCGCGCAGGTCGTCGAGGCCCGCTACTTCGTGGAACTGGCCGCCGGACAGACGTCGAAGAACATGATCCAGGCCTTCTTCTTCGACCTCCAGGCCGTCAACTCCGGGGTCAGCCGGCCCCAGGGCGTCGAGCCCCGCCAGGTCCGCAGGGCGGCCGTCCTCGGCGCCGGCATGATGGGCGCCGGCATCGCCTACGCGGCCGCCCGCGCGGGCATCGACGTCGTCCTCAAGGACGTCTCCCTCGAAGCGGCCCTCAAGGGCAAGGCGTACTCAGAGAAGCTCTGCGCCAAGGCCGTCTCCCGCGGCCGCACCAGCCAGGAGAAGGCGGACGCCCTGCTCGCCCGCATCACGCCCACCGCGGACCCGCAGGACCTGGCCGGCTGCGACGCCGTCATCGAGGCCGTCTTCGAGGACACCTCCCTCAAGCACAAGGTCTTCCAGGAGATCCAGCACATCGTCGAACCCGACGCCCTGCTCTGCTCCAACACCTCCACCCTGCCCATCACCGTCCTCGCCGAGGGCGTCGAGCGGCAGAGCGACTTCGTGGGACTGCACTTCTTCTCGCCCGTCGACAAGATGCCGCTCGTCGAGATCATCAAGGGCGAGCGCACCGGCGACGAGGCCCTCGCCCGCGCCTTCGACCTGGTCCGGCAGATCAACAAGACGCCGATCGTCGTCAACGACTCGCGCGGCTTCTTCACCTCACGGGTGATCGGCCACTTCATCAACGAGGGCGTCGCCATGGTCGGCGAGGGCATCGAGCCCGCGTCCGTGGAGCAGGCGGCCGCCCAGGCCGGCTACCCGGCCAAGGTCCTGTCCCTCATGGACGAGCTGACCCTGACCCTGCCGCGAAAGATCCGGAACGAGTCGAAGCGGGCCGTCGAGGAGGCCGGCGGCACCTGGCCCGGCCACCCCGCCGAGGCCGTCATCGACCGCATGGTCGACGAGTTCGGCCGCACCGGCCGCAGCGGCGGCGCCGGCTTCTACGACTACGACGAGGACGGCAGGCGGGCCGGACTGTGGCCGGGCCTGCGCGAGCACTTCACCCGCGACGACGCGCGGAGCCCCTCCGAGACCGTGCCGTTCGAGGACATGCAGGAACGCATGCTGTTCTCCGAGGCCCTCGACACCGTCCGCCTCCTGGAGGAGGGCGTCCTGACGTCCGTCGCCGACGCCAACATCGGCTCCCTGTTCGGCATCGGCTTCCCCGGCTGGACCGGCGGCGTCCTGCAGTACATCAACGGCTACGACGGCGGCCTGCCCGGATTCGTGGCACGCGCGCGTGAACTCGCCGAGCGCTACGGCGACCGCTTCACCCCGCCCGCGCTGCTGGTGGCCAAGGCGGAGAAGGGCGAGACCTTCACGGACGCCCGCTGAGCGGTCCCGCCCGTCACGGCGAGCCGTCCGTCACGGGGAGCCGTCGGTCTCCGGCGGCTCCCCGAGCCACTCCCGCACCTCCTCGGTCAGCGACCGCTGGAAGGCCGTCAGCAGCGCCTGCACGACCAGCGGCTGCATGTGCGCCGACAGCGACCGCACCGCCCGCGCGTCCCGCTCCGCCACGTCCTCGCGGAGCAGCCGCGACAGCTCGTGGGCCGCCGCCCGCGCGTGGTCCACCAGGACGTTGCGGGCCGCGAGGATCGCCTCCTGCGACAGCGGTACGTCGAGGAGACGGACGCCCAGCCTGAGCAGCCCGGCGTCGACGCGGTACGCGCCGTCGCCGGCCCGCTCGCCCAGCACGCCCATGGCGGTCAGCCGCGCCACGTCCTCGTCGTCCAGCGCCCGCCCCGCCCGCCGTCCGAGCTCCTCCCGCGACACCGTCTCCACGGTGTCCGGCGCCCAGGACGCCACCACCGCCCGGTGCACGGCCAGGTCGCGGGCGTCGAGGCCGGGCGGCAGCCGGTCCAGGTAGCGCTCGATCGCCGCCAGCGTCAGGCCCTGCCGCTGCAGCTCCTCGATCAGCGCGAGGCGCGCCAGGTGCTCCTGCCCGTAGCGCCCCACCCGGCGCGGACCGATCACCGGCGGCGGCAGCAGCCCCTTGGTGCTGTAGAACCGCACCGTCCGCACGGTGACCCCCGCACGAGCGGCCAGCTCGTCGACCGTGAGGGCCGGCTCCTCGGTCTCGATCGTCATGTCCAGCAGTATCGCTGTCACACCAGTGCTGTGAAACCCGAGGCGCCGTGACGGCCGACCCGTGCGGACCCGAGCCGGTGCCAGTGGCCTCCCCCACGGTGGCCCCATGTCGGAGATCACTCATGTCCGGGGGACGCCACCGCGCCGTCGGTGAAGGGCGTCAAGGTGACCGCCCGTGTCTGCAACGACATCGGAGGACGGAGGAAGGCCTTCGTCCCGGCGCTGTCGCGCCGCCGGCCCGGACCGGCAGCAAGGGCGTGCCCGTGCGCTACGAGGCCGTCGACGCGGGCGCCGGCGCTCCTGGCGGACAGGGCCGCCGAACTCGGTGCCTCCGTCCGCATGCCCCGCATAGGGTGTGGTCTGGCCGGCGGCAAGTGGTCCCGCGTCGAGCCGCTCGTCCGCGGGCGGCTCGTGGCGCGGGGGACCGCCGTCACGGTCCACGGCCACGGGGAGGGGCAGAAGTGAGCAGGGACAGCCGGGACATCGACGTGCTCGTACTGGGCGGCGCGGGGGTGGACACCATCGTGTACGTGCCGGAGCTGCCGCTCCCGTACGCCGACAGCTACATGATCGACAGCGGGGTCCGCACCCGCGCGGGACAGACGGGCGACTTCGTCGCGCTGGGGCTGAGCACCCTCGGCCTGCGCACCCACCACCTCGACTTCCTCGGCGACGATCCCGAGGGCGACCTGGTGCGCGCCCTGCACGAGGACCGGGGCATCGACCTCACCGCGGTCCCGCAGCCCGCCGGCACCAAGCGCGCGGTCAACCTCGTCGGCCCGGACGGCAGGCGCCTCTCCCTGTACGACACGAGCCGCGCCCACCCCGACGACCGGTTCCCGAACGACACCCTGCGGACCCTCGCCGGCGCCAGCCGGCACGCGCACGTGTCCATCACCCAGCCCTGCGCCCACGCCCTGCCCGTCCTGCGCGAGAGCGGCGTGACCCTCTCCACCGACCTGCACAACTGGGACGGCGAGAACCCCTACCACGAGTCGTTCGCGCACGCCGCCGACGTCGTCTTCCTCTCCACGACCGCCCTGGCCGACCCCGAGCGCACCATGCGCCGCATCGCCGAACGGGGCCGCGCCGAGGTGGTCGTCGCCACGGCCGGCGCCGAGGGCGCGTACCTGCTGGCCGACGGCGAGCTGAGCCACGTCCCGCCGGTGACGCCCCCGGCCCCGGTGGTGGACAGCAACGGCGCCGGTGACGCCTTCGCCGCCGCCTTCCTCTACGGCCGCCTCACCGGCGAGCCCCCGCACAGATGCGCCCGGTACGGCGCGGTCGCGGGGGCGTACGCCTGCACCGTCCCCTCCACGGAGGCGGCCGCCATCGGCCGGGACGAACTCCTCGCCGGGGCGGCCCAGGGGAGTCCCGCCGTCTGAGCCGCCCGCACGCGTCACGGCCGCGGCCGGCACTCGGCCGCCCTCCTTCGCGCGGGAGCCGACCGCTGTACCGTCCCGCACGCGCTTCACGATCCAAAGACCGTTCGCGACCGCCGCAGCCACCCTGACTGCCGCCTCCGTACCCCGGGTCGCCGGACGGCGTCGACACCCCCGCGCACCGCGTCCCGTGGGGGCGCCGGTTCAGGAGGGGGCGGCCAGCCCGGCCGCCTCCTCCGCGCAGCCCCACGCCACGGTCACCCCGGCGCCGCCGTGCCCGTAGTGGTGCACCACCACCCGGCCGTCCGGCAGCACCTCCCGCTCCAGCCGCACCGCCGGACGGACCGGCCGCAGTCCCACCCGGTGCTCCAGGACCCGCGCCCCGGCCACCTCCGGCCGCAGCGCCGCACACCGCCGGACGATCGCCGCCGCCACCGCCGGGTCCGGCTCCAGGGACCACACGCCCTCCTCGGCCGTGCCGCCCAGCAGCAGCCGCCCCGGCTGCGGGAAGAGGTAGGCCATCTCGCCGTCCGGCGCGGTGGAGACGAGCCAGGTGCGCACCCCCGGGTTCGCCACGACGACCAGCTGCCCGCGCACGGGCCGTACCGAAGGGTCCGGGACCAGGTCGCGGGCGCCCAGGCCGGTACAGTTCACCACCACCGGAGCGTCGGCCTCCGCCAGATCCCGCACCGTGCGCTCCTCGACCGTGCCGCCCGCCTGCCGCAGCCGCTCCCGCAGCCAGGGCAGGTGCGCCGCCATGTCGATCAGCGGCAGCCGGGCCCGGACGGCGGTGCCGCCGGGGTACTCCGCGGCCGTCGCCCGGCGCAGCCCGGCCAGCCGGCCGACGGCCCAGCCCTCGACGTCGGCCAGGTCGGTCTCGCCCATCACCCCGTCGACCAGGCGTACCCCGGTCGGCTCCGGCCGCTGCGCCAGCTCCTCGTACACCTGGAGCGAGCGCAGCGCCCACGTCCGCGCCGACGCCACCGGCTCGATGCGGTACGGCCACCACAGTGCGCCCGCGACCGCCGAGGTGGTCCGCTCCACCGGGTCCCGCGTCCACACCCGGACCCGCCGGCCCCGCTCGGCGAGGACGACCGCCGTCGCCAGCCCGACGACCCCGCCCCCGACCACGACCACCTCACCGCTGCGCCGAGTCTCCACGCCCGGACGGTAGCCGACGACCGGCCCGCCGGCGACGGTGCGGTGCGATCCCGGCACCGGCCGCCGACTAGGATCTACCGTCTGATGACTGCCACCCTCGTCGCCAAGAACCTCGCCGCCGGCCACGGCGACCGCTCCCTCTTCTCCGGGCTCGACCTCGTCGTCGCCCCCGGTGACGTGATCGGGCTGGTCGGAGCCAACGGCGCGGGCAAGTCCACCCTGCTGACGCTCCTCGCCGGGCTCACCGCACCCGAGCAGGGCGAGCTGCGCCTGTCCCCGCCGACCGCGACCGTCGGCCACCTGCCCCAGGAGCCCGAGCGCCGCCCCGGTGAGAGCGTGCGGGAGTTCCTGGCCCGCCGCACCGGCGTCGCCGAGGCCCAGCGGACCATGGACGAGGCCACCCAGGCCCTCGTCGAGGGGGCGCCGGGCTCCGACGACGCGTACGCCACCAGCCTGGAGCGCTGGCTCGACCTCGGCGGCGCCGACCTCGACGAGCGCGCCGCGGAGATCGCCGACTCCCTCGGCCTCGGCGTCGACCTGGACCAGCCGATGACCTCCCTGTCCGGCGGCCAGGCGGCCCGCGCGGGCCTGGCCTCCCTGCTCCTGTCCCGCTACGACGTCTTCCTCCTCGACGAGCCCACCAACGACCTCGACCTGGACGGCCTGGAGCGCCTCGAACGCTTCGTGACCGGCCTGCGCGCCGGCACCGTCGTCGTCAGCCACGACCGCGAGTTCCTCACCCGGACCGTCACCAAGGTCCTCGAACTCGACCTCGCCCAGCAGCAGATCAGGCTCTACGGCGGCGGCTACGACGCCTACCTGGAGGAGCGGGAGGTGGCCCGCCGGCACGCCCGCGAGGACTACGAGGAGTTCGCCGACAAGAAGGCTGCCCTCCAGGACCGCGCGCAGACCCAGCGCTCCTGGATGGACAAGGGCGTCAAGAACGCCCGCCGCAAGGCGGCCAACGACAACGACAAGATCGGCCGCAAGTTCCGCAGCGAGGCCAGCGAGAAGCAGGCCGCGAAGGCCCGCCAGACCCAGCGCATGATCGAACGCCTGGAGGTGGTCGACGAGCCGCGCAAGGAGTGGGAGCTGCGCATGGAGATCGCGTCCGCCCCGCGCTCCGGCGCCGTCGTGGCGACCCTGCGCGACGCCGAGGTGCGGCGCGGCGACTTCGCCCTCGGCCCGGTGACCCTCCAGATCGACTGGGCCGACCGGGTCGCGGTGACCGGCGCCAACGGCGCGGGCAAGTCGACCCTGCTGGGCGCGCTCCTCGGCCGGGTCCCGCTGGACGCCGGGCACGCCGCCCTCGGCTCGGGCGTCCTGGTCGGCGAGGTCGACCAGGCCCGCAAGCTGTTCCACGGGCCCGAGGCGCTGCTGGACGCGTTCGGCGCGGCCGTCCCCGACACCGAACCGGCGGAAGTGCGCACACTGCTGGCCAAGTTCGGCCTGAAGGCGGAGCACGTGCTGCGTCCGGCGGCCACCCTGTCACCGGGGGAACGCACCCGCGCGGCTCTCGCACTCCTCCAGGGCCGAGGGGTGAACCTCCTCGTCCTCGACGAGCCCACCAACCACCTCGACCTCCCGGCCATCGAGCAGCTGGAGTCGGCCCTCGACGCCTACCGGGGCACCCTCCTGCTGGTCACCCACGACCGCCGCATGCTGGACGCGGTCCACGTCACCCGGCGCCTGGAGGTCGCCGACGGCAAGGTGACGGAACGCTAGGGCGTTTGTGACGATCCGCGTCGGATCAGCGCGCGGCGTCCGGTGCCGGGGGCACCTCCCACGCCGTTCGGGCGGTGGGGGAACATCGCGGGGCGCAGGATCGCCCGCGCACCGGATGCACTCGGGTGATCCGACGACGCGGCGTGGGGGTCCCCCCGGCCGAAGGCCGGGGGAGTGCCGGGCGTCGCCCGGCCGGCGGGAATCGCCGGACATACCCCAGGGCAGCTCACCCGGCGATCCGGTTCGGCCCGGACGGTCTCGGGGCCCTGCTGCCGGTACGCCGGGGTGCGTCCACGCGAGGTGCTCATACGGTGCCGGGCCCGGCCCCCGCGCAGCGCGGAGAGCCGGGCCCGGCACACGCGTCCTACCGCCTGCCCTTCGGGCCGTCGGTCAGGCCGGCCCGGCGCAGGGCGTCCGCCATCGCGCTGTTGGCCGGCGGCGGCGCCTGACGCGAGCCGTCGGCCCGCCCGCCCCCGCCGCGCTGGCCGCCCTGCTGCCGCTGCCCGCCCTGCCGGCGCTGCTGCGGCGGACGACCGCCGCGCTGCGGCCGGCCCTCGCCCGACGGATCGCCCTTCGGGGCCGCCTCGTCGTCCAGCCGGAGCGTCAGCGAGATCCGCTTGCGCGGGATGTCGACGTCCAGGACCTTCACCCTGACGATGTCACCGGGCTTGACCACGTCCCGCGGGTCCTTGACGAACGTCCTGGACAACGCGGAGACGTGCGCCAGCCCGTCCTGATGGACGCCGATGTCGATGAACGCCCCGAAGGCCGCCACGTTCGTGACCACGCCCTCCAGGACCATCCCGGACTCCAGGTCGGAGATCTTCTCCACGCCCTCCTTGAACGAGGCCGTCTTGAAAGCCGGCCGCGGGTCGCGCCCCGGCTTCTCCAGCTCCTTGAGGATGTCGGTCACGGTCGGCAGACCGAACGTCTCGTCCACGAAGTCGGCCGGCCGCAGCGAACGCAGCACCGCCGTGTTGCCCACCAGCGAGGCCACCTCCTGACCGGACGTCTTCACCATCCGCCGCACCACCGGATAGGCCTCGGGGTGCACGCTGGAGGCGTCCAGCGGATCGTCGCCGCCGCGGATCCGCAGGAAGCCCGCGCACTGCTCGTACGCCTTCGGGCCGAGCCGGGGCACCTTCTTCAGAGCCTGCCGGGACGTGAACGGCCCGTTGGAGTCCCGGTGCGCCACGATGTTCTCGGCGAGGCCGGAGGTGATGCCCGAGACGCGGGCGAGCAGCGGGGCCGAGGCGGTGTTGACGTCGACGCCGACGCCGTTCACACAGTCCTCCACCACCGCGTCCAGCGAACGCGACAGCTTCACCTCGGACAGGTCGTGCTGGTACTGCCCGACGCCGATCGACTTGGGGTCGATCTTCACCAGCTCGGCGAGCGGGTCCTGGAGCCGACGCGCGATCGATACCGCCCCGCGCAGCGAGACGTCCATGTCGGGCAGCTCCTGCGAGGCGAACGCGGACGCCGAGTAGACGGAGGCCCCGGCCTCGGACACCATCACCTTGGTGAGCTTCAACTCCGGGTGCTTGGCGATGAGTTCCCCGGCGAGCTTGTCGGTCTCGCGGGACGCGGTGCCGTTGCCGATCGCGATCAGCTCGACCGCGTGCTCCTTCGCCAGCCGTGCGAGCTTGGCGATCGCCTCGTCCCACCTGTTGGCCGGGACGTGCGGGTGGACGACGTCGGTGGCCACCACCTTGCCGGTCGCGTCGACGACGGCCACCTTCACGCCCGTACGGAAGCCGGGGTCCAGGCCGAGCGTGGCGCGCGTGCCCGCCGGGGCGGCGAGCAGCAGGTCGCGCAGGTTCGCCGCGAAGACGTTCACCGCCTCGTCCTCGGCGGCCGTGCGCAGCCTGAGCCGCAGATCGATGCCGAGGTGCACCAGGAGGCGGGTGCGCCAGGCCCAGCGGACCGTGTCCTTCAGCCACTTGTCGCCCGGCCGCCCCCGGTCGGCGATGCCGAACCGGTGCGCCACGATCCCCTCGTACGACGACGGCCCGTCCGTCGGCTCCTCGGGCTCCAGGACGAGGTCGAGGACCTCCTCCTTCTCCCCGCGCAGCATCGCCAGGACGCGGTGCGAGGGCAGCGCGGTGAACGGCTCGGCGAAGTCGAAGTAGTCGGCGAACTTGGCGCCCGACTCCTCCTTGCCCTCCCGCACCCGCGCGGCGAGCCGGCCCCGCACCCACATGCGCTCGCGCAGCTCACCGATCAGGTCGGCGTCCTCCGAGAACCGCTCGGTGAGGATCGCCCGGGCGCCGTCCAGGGCGGCCTGCGGATCGGCGACGCCCTTGTCGGCGTCGACGAAGGCGGCCGCCGCGGCGAGCGGCTCCACCGACGGGTCGCCGAGCAGCCCGTCGGCGAGCGGCACCAGGCCCGCCTCCCGTGCGATCTGCGCCTTCGTCCGACGCTTCGGCTTGAACGGCAGGTAGATGTCCTCGAGCCGCGCCTTGGTCTCGGCGCCCCGGATCCGCGCCTCCAGCTCCTCGCTGAGCCTGCCCTGCTCGCGTACGGACTCCAGGATCGCCGTCCGGCGTTCCTCCAGCTCCCGCAGATAGCGCAGCCGCTCCTCGATCGTGCGCAGCTGCGCGTCGTCGAGCATCTCGGTCGCTTCCTTGCGGTAGCGGGCGATGAAAGGCACCGTGGAGCCGCCGTCGAGCAGCTCCACGGCGGACTTCACCTGCCGCTCCCGCACGCCGAGTTCCTCGGCGATCCTGCCTTCGATGGACCCTACTTCGATGGACCCGGGTGTCGTCACGATCCCGTACCGCCTTCTCCACTGGGGTTGCGCGGCAATTGTGGCAGGCGGCGCCGACACCCGGGGACCGGGGCGTGTCCGGGCGGGTCTCAGGCCCGGCCGTGCCGCGTGCTCGAGGAGGCCCCGCCGAACAGCCGGGCCACGGCCCGGAAGGGCAGCGTCACCACCGTGGCGACTGCTCCACCGATCTGCCGCAGTACATCTGCGATCGCACGGAACACGGAAGTCTCCTCTCGTCTCCGGCCGCCATGGCCGGACCCTGTCGTCTCCCGGCCGTCGCGGCCGGACCCTCCGTCTACCTCGACCGCGGCCGATCATGCGTGTCCGGCTGCCGCCACCCCCCGCAGCCAGGGCATTCGTCCCTTTCCGTGGCTATTGACCGCTGGTAGTCCACGGGGCGGCGACCGGCCGCCCGTGGCAGAAAAGGTGGGGAACCCGTCGTTGCGGCCGACCGGGCCCTCGCCGAGGTCACGCGCCCCGACACCGTCGTCGTGCCCGGCGGCCCCGGCCGGACCCCGCAGATGGACAACCCCCTGCTGCTGGACCGGCTGCGCGCCGCCGACGCCACCAGCACCTGGACGACCTCGGTGTGCACCGGTTCCCTGCTCCTGGCCGCCGCCGCACTCCTCGAGGGCCGCCGGGCCACCTCGCACCGGCTGGCCCTGGAGCAGTTGCGGCGGCACGGCGCCGAACCGACCGGGGAGCGGGTCGTCACCGACGGCAAGTACGTCACCGCGGCCGGCGTCTCCGCGGGCATCGACATGGGCCTCACCCTGCTCGGCCGGATCGCCGGCGACGAACACGCCCGGGCCGTCCCGCCGCTCACCGGGTACGACCCGCGGCCGCCCTACGACGCCGGATCACCGCACAGGGCGCCGGCCCACCTCGTCGAGGGGTTCCGCGCCACGAGCCGGTTCATCCTGACGTGGTCCAGGTGAAGCGCGGCTCCCTGCGCTCCAGGAAGGCGGCGACCCCCTCCGCGGTGTCGCCGCTGCCGCGCGCCTGCGCCGCCCAGTGGGCGTCGCGGTCCGTGCGGCCGTCGGCGAACTCCTTCGCCGCGGCCTGCGTCAGCCGCGAACGGGACACCAGTACACGCGTGAACTCCCCGACCCTGTCGTCGAGTTCGCCGAACGGCAGCACCTCGTCGACCAGGCCCGTGCGCAGCGCCCGTGTCGCGCCGATCAACTCGCCGGAGAACAGCAGGTACTTGGCGGTGGCCGGCCCCACCAGCGTCACCAGCCGCCGGGTGGCCGAGGAGGGGTAGACGATCCCGAGCCTGGCCGGCGTCACCCCGAACAGCGCGCCCTCCTCGGCGAACCGCAGGTCGCAGGCGGCCGCCAACTGCGCGCCCCCGCCCACGCAGTGCCCCTTAACGGCGGCCAGCGTCGGCTTGGGGAAGGCGGCGAGGGCCTCCTCGGCCCGCACGGCCAGCGCCTGGGCCTCGTCCGGCGAGCCCTGGAGCGTGGAGATGTCGGCCCCCGCGCAGAACGTACCGCCCGCACCGGTCAGCACCAGCGCCCCCACCCCGGGATCGGCGGCCAGCTTCGCCAGCAGCGGCGGCAGCGCCCGCCACATCGCGGCCGTCATGGCGTTGCGCTTGGCCGGATGGTGCAGGACGACGGTGGCGACAGCGTCGGTGACACCGTGCAGCAGTTCGGGCTCCATGCCCCGGATGCTAACCGTGCGGCCGCGCACCCGATCGAGCCCGGTGGGGGTGAGCGTTACGACACCGAGGGCACAGCACGACCAAAGGCGACCGAAGAGGGACGAAGGGGACCGAGAGGAAAGTGATACGAGGAGGCGCCCACGGACACGTCCACCCTGCCCCGGGGCGAGGCGGTGGAACTCCGCAGGGGGTGTGAACTGCCGGCGGTTGAGTGCGCACGGGGTCAGCCGGCTCTCCGTGCTCGGGGTGATCCTGCTGCCGGCCGGGCTCGTCGGACCCGTCTGCACCGGTGTCGCCACCCTGACGTCGATGCCGCTGTTCGGCCGGCTGCTCCTGATCGGCGGCGTCGCCTTCCCCGCTGGACCGGCGTGTCGAAGAGGATCGAGCAGGGGCGGACGAGTGTCGGGCCGGCGTACGTTCTGGGAGCCGACAGCTCCCCGGGCGGCGGGGATCGGGTGCCCGCTCTGGCTGGGCTGGAGGACCTGGCCGTACGTGAGGATCGCGTGGGCATTCATCCTGCCGGTCGTCATCAGGGGCGGCAGGACGCGCGTCCGGGGGAGGGCGGGGTCACTTGGAGGCGGGGTCACTTGGATTCGAGGCGTCCCGGCGGGTGGCCGCCCGCAAGGACCGTTCGGGCGTTCTTCCCGTCGGTGTGGTCGATTCCGGTGACGTGGCGCAGGTGGGCGAGGGCGACCTGCTGGACGAGGGCGACGCGGTCGCCGAGGCCGTAGGGCAAAGGCCGTGCCGCCGGACGGCCCCCGACGTCGAAGCGCTGGTCGGCGCCCTCCATCGGTCCACGGTGGAGAACAGGGGACCGGGGCGGCGGTTGGCCGATCGTGCCGGCGTGGTCCGGATGCCCGCCCAACCCCGCATCGGGGACACCGCACAGCCGGCGCCGCCCGATCTCATGCGATCGCCCACCGTGGTGCCAGGGCCGCCGGCCCCGCTCCGCGGGAGAGCGAGCGGCGGGAAGCCGCACGCCCGTGGCGGAAGGCGTGCACCCGATCCCCAGACATGCGATACGTTATACGCGAAAAATCTTTCACGTAAGTATTGACGTACTTTGCGGGTGGCGGGGACGCTGGAAGTGCCTCTCCTTCCCTCTCCCGGAAAGGGCGATCATCATGGACACCACCTGCCCGAACTCCTCTCCCGCCCCCTCGGTCGCCCGTCGGCGGTTCCCGGTGGCCGCGGTGCTGGCCGACCGTCTGGACGACACCGCCGTGGTGGACGCGGCCGTCCGGCTCGCCGCCGCGCGCGGCGCACCGCTGCTGCTGATCGCGGTCCTGCCTCCGCCGCCGCCCGGGGCCGGGGCCGTGTGCCCGGACTCGATGGCGGCCCGCGCCGTGCTGGGACGGGTCATGCCGCGCCTGGCCCGCGCGGGGATCGCCCACCAGGCGGCCGTCTGTCACCGGCCTGCTGTTCGCGGAGGCGGGCGGCTGCACGCGGCGAAGGCCCTGCTGGACACGGCGGTCCTGCACGGCTGCTCACTGCTGGTGGTCTCGCGCAGCGGGCCGGCGGGTCTGGACGCCTGCACGGTGATGGAGGCCGCCACCATCCGGGGCGGCCCGTTCGTCCACGCGGCCTCGCCGGTGCCGTGGGCGCCGCTGGCCGTGTCCTGCCCCGGCCGCTGAGGCTCGGGCGAAGGACCGCTCCCGGCCGACCCACGGGCCGGGCCAAGGGCACAGCCGTCCGGATCGTTGCGCAACCGCAGCCACACCCTCCCGGGGGAGCCCGGTGGGGAAGGGGCCGCGGGCTGTTCCGGAGACGAGCGGGACGGCGGGTTCCCGGGCGCCACTCGGGCGACTTTCCGGCGAGGCGGTGGCGCGACTGCCGTGATTCCCGGCCCGAGGGGTACCACCATGCTGACGTACCGCGGCGCCGGCCATCGAGGAGGAACTGTGAAGCGAGAGGACGGCACACCGGTGGCCACCGGTGTCACCGCCGAGCGCCTCGCCGGGCTCCGCAGGTGGAACCTGGGGCTCACGCTGCTGCACCTGCTCCAAGCCGTGGCCGTCGTCCTGCTCGCCGGAAGCTTCTCGATCACCGTCACCTCCTCCGTTCCCGAGGGGCCACCGGGAACGACAGCGCCCGCCCCGGAAGCGTTGTTCGACGTGCCGATCGGCTGGGCCGTCGCCGTCTTCCTCACCCTCGCGGCAGTGGACCACCTGCTGACGGCGACGGTGTGCCGCCGCATCTACGAACGCGACCTCAGACGTGGCATCAACCGTTTCCGGTGGCTGGAGTACGCGCTGAGCGCGACCCTGATGGTCCTCCTCATCGGCTTCTACGCGGGCATCACCGGCATCAACGCCGTCATCGCCGTCGTCGGTGCCAACGTCGGGATGATCCTCTTCGGCTGGGTCGAAGAGGTGATGAACCCGCCGGGGCGGGCGAGGACCAGGATGCTGCCGTTCTGGTTCGGGACGCTGGTCGGCGTCACGCCGTGGGTCTCGATCGCGTACAACATCGTCGCGGCCGAGGCCGTCCCCGGCTTCGTGTACGGAATCGTTCTCGTCCAGGCAGCCCTCTTCTTCAGCTTCGGCCTCAACCAGTGGCTCCAGTACCGCGGAGTCGGCCGGTGGTCCGACTACGCATACGGTGAAAAGGCCTACCTGGTCCTCAGCCTCGCGGCGAAGTCACTCCTGGCGTGGCAGATCTTCACCGGCTCGCTGGCCGGCTGAACCGCTTTCAACCGGCGCTGGACGGTGCAGCCGACGCATCGGCCGACCGTGCGCCCGGGAGCCGAGTCGACAAGTCAGAGGTCGGATCACCACCGCAGTGCCATCGTCCTGTTGCCCGCCCGCACCGACCCCCACCACCGCCTGCCCGCCCGCACCGTCAAACGGCTCGCCACCCGCACCGGCGCCACCACCGTGAGCACCTTTGTGCTCCTCCACCCGCCGGGCCAGGAGCCGTATCCGCCTCTCCGGTCGAACCTGCCGGCAAGAAGAGGGCCCCGGGACGTCATGGCCACGAGTCCCGAGGCCCTCACCCGGCGCCGTTGCCGTCGAACCCGGGCTCACCCCACCCGGACTCGTGCCCCGGACCGGTACCCGCCGCCTCCACCGCGGCGCGGACGGTCGGATACACGCGCCTCAGCTCGGGTGCGGCCTCGGCCGTGCGCAGGACGTCCCGCACCTGGCCCACGTCGCGGGCGAGGAGCAGGCGGACACCGAGGTTCCCGAGGTCGTCCGTGAGTCCGTCGAGCATGCGCACGCCGCTGACGTCGATGAACGGAACCGTCTCGGCGTCGATGACCACCGCCCTGGTCCCTTCCCGTGTGGCGGCCTCCCGCGCCCCGGACCGGACCCGGTCGGCGTTGGCGAAGTAGATCCCGGCCTCCACACGGAGCACGACCACGCCCGGGATCCTGCGGCTCTCGGGGTGTCTGTCGAGCGAGGCGAAGTAGCGGTCGCCGGGGAGCCGGCCGAGTTCGCTGATGTGCGGACGCGAGGAGCGGTAGAGGAGCAGCAGCAGTGACACGCCGATGCCGATGAACAGACCGGGCAGCGTGTCGAAGACCATCACCCCGGCCATCGCCGCGACCGCGGCGGTGAAATCGGGGCGCGACGCCACGCCGTACATCCTCCCCAGCGTGCCGGTGTGCACCCGGTAGAGGGCCACCAGGGAGTCGATGTCGACCAGCTCGACGAGCGCCGCGATCACCACCGCGGCCAGCACCGGCTCGGGAAGCTGCTCGAAGAGCCCGGTGAGGAAGAGCAGGGTGATCACCGTCAGGGCGGCCACGAACAGTCCGGAGAGCTGGCTGCGCGCACCGGCGGACCGGTTGACGGCGGTCTTCGAGAGGCTGCCGTTGACGACCATGCCGCTGGAGAGGCCCGCGCCCAGTCCGGCGGCGCCGAGTCCGATCAGCTCGCGGTCGGCGTCGACCTCGTAGTGGTCGCGCGAGGCGTAGGTCTTCGCCGCTCCGAGGCCCTCGGCGAAGGCCACGAGCATCACGCCGACGCTCCCGGACACGAGGTCCCCGAGATCGCCGAGGGAGACGTCGGGGAAGCCGAACGACGGCAGGCCGGTCTCCACGTCGCCGACGACGGCGACTCCGTGGGCGTCCAGGTCGAAGACCGCGACCGCGGCGATTCCCAGCGCCACCGCGATCAGCGAGCCGGGCACCACCGGAGCGACCTTCTTCAGGACGACGACCAGGGCGAGGGCGGCGACGCCGACCGCTGCGCTGAGGAAGCTGGTCGAGCCGAGTCCCTCGATCAGTGCCCGGAGCCGCTCGAAGAAGTCGCCCGAGCCGCCCTCGATCCCGAGCAGCTTCGGCAGCTGACCCACGATGATCGTCAACGCCAGGCCGACGATGAAGCCCTTCAGCACCGGCTCGGAGACGAATCCGGCGACGAATCCGAGACGCAGGAGGCCGGCGAGGAGCGCCATGCCCCCCACCATCAGCGCGAGCGCCGCCGTCATGGCCGCGAAGCGGGCGCCTCCGCCGGGAGCCAGCTCCCCGACGACCGCCGCCGACAGCGCCGCGGTCGCCGCCATCGGACCGACGACCAGGTGTCTGGAGCTGCCGAAGGCCGCGTAGAGGACCAGCGCCGCCGGGGCGGCGTACAGGCCGACCACGGGCGGGACGCCGGCGATGCCGGCGTAGGCGAGCGCCTCGGGCACGAGGATCGCCCACACCGTCAGCCCGGCCAGGGCGTCACGCCGCAGCCACCGCAGCCGGTAGCCCCGCAGCGAGGAGAACAGCCAGGTCATGCGCGTGCTCGGACGGACGGACCGCCCATGGCCGGCTGCCTCACGCCGGCTCGATCTCGCCCGGCCGCCAGCTTTTGTCGAAGAACGGCGGCAGGGGGCTGTAGAACCGCAGGACGGCGAACCATCCCCGGCCCGGCGTGGTCTGGATCCAGTTGCCCTCCGGCACGCCGTCGGGCCGGTCGGGCCCGAAGTGCAGCGTGGTCGTGCCGTCGGCGTCGGCGACCGCCGCCGGGGTCGGGTAGTCCTGGCTGCCGGCCCGGGGGAAGCGCTGCGGGGTGTCGAGCATCGAGCGCGTCTGGTTGTCGTACACCGTGCACGACCAGAACCTGGCGGCGGGAATGTCCGGCGGGAGGACCAGGCGGTAGCGCCGGCCGCCGTCGAGGGCCTGGTCCTGCCGGTCGGCGAACGCGAAGACGTACTGCGAGCCGATGCCGGACAGCGGCGCGGTGAACGCCGGGCTGATCCCCACGCCCAGGTACCACCACCAGGACCGCAGGTTGAGTTTCCGGGCGCCGTCGTTCGGACGGGGCTCGACGCCCCGGTCGGTGATGTCCGGCGGCGGGGCCAGGAACTCGTGGCCGGACACGAGCAGGCCGTTGACCCACCGGGAGGAGTCGCCGTAGTAGTGCGCCCCCTCGGACGGGCGCGGGCGGGAGGCGAGCGTACGCGCCGTGGCGTTCCCCACCGCGGCCGCCCCGGTGAGGATCTCCCGCATCCGCCGGTCCGGCTGGAAGGGCTTGCCCCTGACGATCCCGACGGCGGCCAGGGCACCGGCGATCTCGGGATCGAGCGCCTCGGCCGGCTGGTCGTGCACCAGCTCGCTCGCGAGGTCGAAGTACGTCGCGTCCGCGGGCGGGACCGTGTTCACGGGGAGCCCGGTGCCCTCGACGAAGCGCGGCGGATCGGTTTTCCGGAGCGCGGCGGTCCAGGTCTCGGCGGTCCACGGCAGCGGCGGCGCCGTGCCACCGGTGACGATCTCCCCGATGCTGGTCCCGTAGAACCCGGGGACGTAGCGGTGGATGCGCAGCCCCCGCTTGATGCGCTCGACCGCCGGCTTCGGGTCGTCGCCCTCCAGGAAAGCCCGCCCGCCCAGGAGGAGCCGCGTGGTGCGCGTCCGGCACGTGAAGAACCCGCCCTCGGGAAGAGGGCCCTCGTAGCCGGGCGGCACGAAGAGGTACCTGCCGCCGGCCCCGCGGTCCGGACCGGCCATGCCGGGGTCCGCGACCCAGCGGAACCACAGGTCATTGAGAAAGCAGAGGGAGAGGGGCGGCATTTCCACCACCAGCGGACCCTCGGTCAGGTCGAGGAACGTCACGAAATAGACGGTGTCCGCGTTCCCGGTCAGCACGAGCGACTTGGCATCCATGAATTCCGAACAGATCATGACGTCGTGATCCTGGATTCCCGCCGCCAGGAATCCCCTGCGAGCCGCCCATACGCTGACGCCGGAATAGGCGTCGAGGAACGCGCTGACCGCTCGCACGTGGTCCAGGTGGTCGTACAGGAGGTCCGCCGTCTCCTCGGTGGGAATGCCGAGCGGGAAATCGAGGGAGCCCAGGTGCGTCTCGACCCGCTCGGGAGTCGAAATCGATTCCAGGATCTCCGGTGAGATCTGTGCCGCTTTCTGCAAGGCCCCGCTCCTGTCTTTCGTGGAATCGCACCCTAACGACCGCGATTCCGCGCGGCCGCCGGACTCCACGGTGCTACGCCGTTCGGTGCAGGCGAATGACTCGGTCGGCGGGAACGAGGCGGGGGGAGAGGGGGAGAGAGGCCGCCGGGGCCGCCGGGGCCGCCGGCGGACGCGCGCACGGCCGGGGGCCCGGCTCCGTGCGGATCGGGCGCGCGCCCCGCCGAACCCGTACAACCCGAAGAGTGAGCGAAGGCGACGTGAGCACAACAAAAGTGGTCGGTTTTTCGGCAGAAGGAGGCCGAGACGGTCGAGAACGCTCTATATCGGCTGACTTCTGTTCAGGCATCCGAGGGGAAGCGCCGCGTTACCAACACTCGACGTGTGGTGACAATCGAGCGCAAGGACGGCGACCGGACGATGGAGAACCAGGGGCGCAGGCCCGGCCCACGCCCGGAGGGCGAGGCGGGGGCGCCTCCCGGAACGGCGGAGGACCCCCCGGCCGGCAGAGTGCCGCAACCGCAACCGCAACCGCAACCGCAACCGCTGCCGTACGAAGGCGTGTGGCGGTTCACCGCGTCCGCTGTGGACGCCTCCGTCCCGCAGGCGAGACACGCTGTGCGGGACCTGCTCCACCGGCAGGGGGTGCCGGCCTCGGACGACCTGGTCCAGGGCCTGCTGCTGATCGTCTCCGAGCTGGTGACCAACGCCGTACGGCACGCGGCACTGCTGTCGCCGGTCCTCGCGGTGGAGGTGGCCGTCGGGGCCGAGTGGGTGCGGTTGTCCGTGGAGGACAGCCACCCCTACCGTCCGACCGCCCTGGAGGCCGACCACGGCCGGACGGGCGGCCGGGGACTGCTGCTGGTGCGGGAGATCACCCGGGAGGCGGGCGGGGTGTGCGACGTCGAACACACCACGAGCGGCGGCAAGGTGATCTGGGCCGCCCTGCCGCTCAAACCCGCGGGAAACCGCTAGCTCACCAGCCGGCCGAGGGGCCCGTCAGCTCCCGCACCGCCGGCCTGGCCGCATCCAGCACGGTCATGAACCAGGAGGAGAACACGTCCTTCGCATGCCGCTCCGCCAGCTCGACGGGTGTCACGAAGACCGTGTCGCCGACCTCCTCCGGGTCCGGCCGCAGCGCGGACTGCACCATCCCCACGAACAGGTGGTTGTACTCCTGCTCCACCAGGCCCGACGCCGGGTCCGGGTGGTTGTAGCGGACCGTGCCCGCCTCCGCCATCAGCGAGGGGGACACCCCCAGCTCCTCGAACGTGCGCCGCGCGGCCGCCGCGAACGGCGCCTCACCCGGGTAGGGGTGACCGCAGCAGGTGTTGGACCAGACACCGGGGGAGTGGTACTTGCCCAGCGCCCGCTGCTGCAGCAGCAGCCGGCCCCGCTCGTCGAAGAGGAACACCGAGAACGCCCGGTGCAGCCGCCCCGGTGCCTGATGGGCCTCGAGCTTCTCCGCGGTGCCGATGGTCACGCCGTCCTCGTCGACCAGTTCCAGCAAAATCGTGTCCGCGGTGCCGTTCGACGAGCCGGTCGTCGCGGTGGCAGGTGTGATCGGCATACCCATCCTTAACATCGGTCCTCGCGCCCCCAGTCTGCCGTACGCGCACGGCGCTCCCGGCACTTCCACGCGAACGCCCGCATGTCCTGCCGCACGGCGTGACCGCGGCCGTCGCCGCTTCGCCGCCGGAAACGGGGCCCGGTGGGTGATCTTGCCCGGCGCCGCGGACACGGAACCGTCCGGAACGGATGTGCGAACGCCGAGCCGTCCGGGCCCTCAGTGGCAGAGCCGCGCCTCGTGCTGCGCGTGGCCGCGCGGTTCCAGCTGGAAGGTGCAGTGCGCCACGTCGAAGTGGTCGCCCAGGCAGCCCTGGAGCTCGTGCAGCATCTTCTCGTGGCCGATCGCGTCCAGCACGTCCGAGCGCACCACGACGTGCGCCGACAGCACCGGCATCCCCGAGGTGATCGTCCAGGCGTGCAGGTCGTGCACGTCCTCGACCCCGTCCAGGGCGAGCATGTGGGTGCGCACCTCGGCCATGTCGACGCCCTTCGGGGCCGCCTCCAGCAGCACGTCCAGCGTCTCGCGCAGCAGCTTCACGGTACGCGGCACGATCATCAGGCCGATGACGAGCGAGGCGACCGGGTCGGCGGCCCGCCAGCCCGTCGTCAGGATCACCACCGCCGACAGCAGCACCGCGACCGAGCCCAGCGCGTCCGCCGCCACCTCCAGGAACGCGCCCCGCACATTGAGGCTGTCGGCCTGCCCGCGCATCAGCAGCGTCAGCGAGATCATGTTGGCGACCAGACCGATCCCGCCGAACACGATCATCAGTCCGCCCTCGGTGGGGGCCGGCGTGAGGAACCGCTGGACGGCCTCGTACACGACGTACCCGCCCACGCCGAGCAGCAGCAGACAGTTGGCGAGGGCGGCCAGGATCTCGGCGCGGGCGTACCCGAAGGTGCGGTTCCCGGCCGGCGGGCGGTTCGCGAAGTGGATGGCCAGCAGCGCCATGCCGAGGCCCAGCGCGTCCGTCGCCATGTGCGCCGCGTCGGCGATCAGGGCGAGGGAGTCGGCGAGCACACCGCCGACGATCTCCACCACCATGACGGTGAGCGTGATCGCCAGCGCGGCACGCAGCCGGCCGCGGTACGCCGCCGCGGCCGTACCCGTGGCCGGCACGTGCGTGTGACCGTGCCCGTGGTCGTGCCCAGCCCCCATGGGAAACAGCCTCCTGCGATCGGCCCGGGACCCCAGTGAACTACGGGCGGGGGGTATCCGGCAACGCGGCACTGAACACCGTTGTCATCTCCCCTGACCTGCGGAAACGAAGTCCAGGTCAGGCGCCCTCCGGCGGCTCGGCCGCCCGGCGCAGCTGCCAGCCCCGCCAGGCCGACGCGACCATCTCGCGCATCCCGCGCGAGGCGGTCCAGCCCAGTTCCCGGGCGGCCAGCGCGGCCGAGGCCACCGCGCGCGGCGCGTCCCCGGGGCGGCGCCCCTCGACCACGGCCGGCCGGGTGTCGCCGGTGACCTCGCCGATCAGGGTGACCAGCTCGCGCACCGACACCCCCTCGCCGCGGCCGATGTTCACCGTCAGATCGCCGCCCGCGCCCGGCGCGCCGAGCCGGCGTGCCGCCGCGAGATGCGCCTCGGCCAGGTCGGCGACGTGGATGTAGTCCCGTACGCAGGTGCCGTCCGGGGTCGGGTAGTCGTCGCCGAAGATCCGCGGGGCCTCGCCGCGGGTGAGCCGGTCGAAGACCATCGGGACGATGTTGGAGACGCCCGTGTCGGCCAGTCCGGGCTCGGCCGCCCCGGCCACGTTGAAGTAGCGCAGGCACGTCGTCGCGATGCCGTGCGCCTCGCCCGCCGCCCGCACCAGCCACTCCCCGGCGAGCTTGGTCTCGCCGTACGGGTTGACCGGGGCGCAGGGGGTGTCCTCCGTGATGAGGTCCACATCCGGGTTGCCGTAGACGGCCGCGGACGAGGAGAACAGGAACCGCCGGACACCGGCCCCGGCGGCCGCCTCCAGCAGGGTGGCCAGACCCCCGACGTTCTCCCGGTAGTAGCGCGTGGGCTCCGCCACCGACTCGGCGACCTGCTTGCGTGCCGCCAGGTGCACCACCCCGGTCACCGCGTGCTCGGCCAGGACCCGCTCGAGCAGGCCGGCGTCGAGCGCCGAACCCGCGACGAGGGACACGTCCGCCGGGAGCCGCGCGGGGACGCCGGCCGACAGGTCGTCCAGCACGACGACGCGTTCGCCGGCGCCGGTCATGGCCCGCGCCACATGTGCCCCTATGTATCCGGCCCCGCCGGTGATCAGCCACGTCATGGCCGCCCACCCTATGCCGAGGCCCCGGGTCCGTGCGCAATGTCCCGGATGTCTGCCGTGGGGGAGCGCGGTTTGTGGGCGGGGCCGCCGATCGCACATGATGATCTCGGCGAAGGCCGGTCCGGGCCGCGTGGATCCGACCTGAACGGCCGGTGAACACGGCCTTCCCGGCATCCGATAACCTCTGCCGAATGCCGCGCGCCCGGTGCCGTCACCGGTGCCGTACAGGGGCGCCCGCCATGCAGAGCCCACCATGCAGAAGACCGGCGCACGCGCGCCGGACCCAGGGAGTGAGTTCGGTTGTCGACCGCCATCCTCACCGGTCAGCCGGTCCCCGGCTCGTCGATCGAGGCCGACCTGC
Organism: Streptomyces sp. NPDC088766; assembly: GCF_044750845.1. Classification (NCBI taxonomy): domain Bacteria; kingdom Bacillati; phylum Actinomycetota; class Actinomycetes; order Kitasatosporales; family Streptomycetaceae; genus Streptomyces; species Streptomyces sp. NPDC088766. The sequence continues at coordinate 29,874 of NZ_JBIVKQ010000002.1, forward strand.
GGTCCCTCGGCTTCGACGTCCGGTCCGCCGCCGACGCCGCCGACGCGGAGACGCTTCTCGCCGCCGTCCCGGCCGACCAGCGGGTCGCCGTCGTCGACACCCGCTTCGTGGGCCATCAGCACGCGCTGCGCCTCGGCCTGACCGACCCCCGCTTCCCGCTCGCCGCGGTCCCCGGCGCCGTCACCGCCCAGCCGGCCGGCCGCCAGGCCCTGACCCGCGCGATGGCCCGCGAGAACTCCGCGAGCGGCGGCACCGCGGAGCGGGGCGCCCCCGCGGGCACCGCGGAGGGGGGTGCCCCCGCGCGAGTGAAGCCGGGCGTGGGGGACGTGGACGGCCTCGCCGACCGCATCGTCACCGCCCTCGACGCCGACGGCAGCGAGGTCCACCGGCCCGAGCTGGGCAGCCTGGTCGCCGCCGTCCCCGCCGACCCGCAGGCCCGCAACGAGGCACGGCAGGCCGTCGGCGCCGTCGACGACGAGGCCGTACGCCTGAAGTCGGCCGTGAAGGCCCGCGACGGCTTCTTCACGACGTTCTGCATCAGCCCCTACTCGCGCTACCTCGCCCGCTGGTGCGCCCGCCGGGGCCTCACCCCGAACCAGGTCACCACCGCCTCGCTGGTCACCGCGCTGATCGCGGCGGGCTGCGCGGCCACCGGCACCCGCGCCGGCTACGTCGCCGCCGGGCTGCTGCTCCTCTTCTCCTTCGTCCTGGACTGCACCGACGGCCAGCTCGCCCGCTACTCGCTCCAGTACTCCACCCTCGGGGCCTGGCTGGACGCCACCTTCGACCGGGCCAAGGAGTACGCCTACTACGCGGGCCTCGCCCTCGGAGCGGCCCGCGGCGGCGACGACGTCTGGGCGCTCGCACTCGGCGCGATGGTCCTGCAGACCTGCCGGCACGTCGTGGACTTCTCCTTCAACGAGGCGAACGCCGACAGCACGGACGCCACCGCCGACACCAGCCCCACCGCCGCCCTCTCCGGCAGGCTGGACAGCGTCGGCTGGACGGTCTGGGTGCGCCGGATGATAGTGCTGCCCATCGGCGAACGATGGGCCATGATCGCCGTCCTGACCGCGGCCACCACCCCCCGCATCACCTTCTGCGTCCTGCTCGTCGGCTGCGCCTTCGCGGCCACGTACACCACCGCGGGCCGCGTCCTGCGCTCCCTGACCCGCAGGGCCGGCCGCACCGACCGGGCGGCGCGGTCCCTGGCGGACCTCTCGGACTGCGGGCCGCTGACCGGCCTGCTGGTCCGCCTCCTGCCCGGCAGGCCCCGTCCGACGGCCCCCCTGAGCGCCGCCGTCGGCGCCGTCCTCGTCACCCTCGGTGCCTGGCTGTGGGGGCCGAGCTGGTGGGTCGTGCTGATGGCCGGTGCCTACGTCCTGCTGTCCGCCGAAGCCGTCGCCCACCCCCTCAAGGGCGCCCTCGACTGGCTGGTTCCCCCCTTCTTCCGCGCCGCCGAGTACGGCACGGTGCTGATCCTCGCGGCGAAGGCCGACGTGAACGGAGCGCTACCGGCCGCTTTCGGGCTGGTTGCCGCCGTCGCCTACCATCACTACGACACGGTGTACCGCATCCGCGGCAACGCCGGAGCGCCGCCGGCCTGGCTGGTGCGCGCCGTCGGGGGGCAGGAGGGGCGGACGCTGCTCGTGGCCGTACTCGCCGCGGTGCTCACCGCCGGGCAGTTCACGGTCGCGCTCACGGTTCTCGCCGTGGCCGTCGCCCTCGTGGTGCTCGCCGAGAGCATCCGCTTCTGGGTCGCCGCCCACCGGGCAGGCGCCCCGTCCGTACACGACGAAGGAGAACCCGCATGATCGGCCTCGTGCTGGCGGCCGGCGCCGGACGGCGTCTGCGCCCCTACACCGACAGCCTTCCCAAGGCGCTGGTGCCGGTGGGGCCCGCGGGTATAGAGGGCGAGCCCACGGTGCTGGACCTGACCCTCGGCAACTTCGCCGAGATCGGTCTGACCGAGGTCGCGGTCGTCGTCGGCTACCGCAAGGAGGCCGTGTACGAGCGCAAGGCGGCCCTGGAGGCGAAGTACGGCCTCAAGCTCACCCTGATCGACAACGACAAGGCCGAGGAGTGGAACAACGCCTACTCCCTGTGGTGCGGGCGTGACGCCCTCAAGGACGGTGTGATCCTCGCCAACGGCGACACCGTGCACCCGGTCTCCGTCGAGAAGACCCTGCTCGCCGCCCGTGGCGACGGCAGGCGGATCATCCTCGCGCTCGACACCGTGAAGTCCCTCGCCGACGAGGAGATGAAGGTCGTCGTCGACCCCGCCAAGGGCATGACGAGGATCACCAAGCTCATGGACCCCGCCGAGGCCACCGGCGAGTACATCGGCGTCACCCTCATCGAGGGCGACGCCGCCCCCGACCTGGCCGACGCGCTGAGGACCGTCTGGGAGAAGGACCCCCAGCAGTTCTACGAGCACGGCTACCAGGAGCTGGTCGACCGCGGCTTCCGCATCGACGTGGCACCGATCGGCGACGTCGAGTGGGTCGAGATCGACAACCACGACGATCTCGCCCGTGGACGGGAGATCGCGTGCCAGTACTGACCCGGCTGATCCCCTCGCCGGTCGTCGTCGACATCCGTCCGGGTGCCCTCGACGACCTCGTCGGGGTCCTCGCCGACGAGCGCATCTCGCACTCGGGCAAGCTCGCCGTCGCCGTCAGCGGCGGCTCGGGCGCCCGGCTGCGCGAACGCCTCACCCCCGCCCTGTCCGGCGCCACCTGGTACGAGGTGGACGGCGGCACCCTCGACGACGCCGTACGGCTCGCCGGTGACATAAAGGCCGGCCACTACGACGCCGTCGTGGGCCTGGGCGGCGGCAAGATCATCGACTGTGCCAAGTTCGCCGCGGCACGGGTGGGCCTGCCGCTGGTCGCCGTACCGACGAACCTCGCGCACGACGGACTGTGCTCCCCGGTCGCCACCCTCGACAACGACGCGGGCCGCGGCTCCTACGGGGTGCCGAACCCGATCGCCGTCGTGATCGACCTGGACGTCATCCGTGACGCGCCGGTCCGCTACGTGCGGGCCGGCATCGGCGACGCCGTCTCCAACATCTCCGCGATCGCGGACTGGGAGCTGGCCCACCGCGTCAAGGGCGAGAAGATCGACGGACTGGCCGCCGCCATCGCGCGGCAGGCCGGCGAGGCGGTCCTGCGGCACCCGGGCGGCATCGGCGACACCGGCTTCCTCCAGGTGCTCGCCGAGGCGCTCGTCCTCAGCGGCATCGCGATGTCGGTGTCCGGCGACTCCCGCCCGTCGTCCGGCGCCTGCCACGAGATCAACCACGCCTTCGACCTGCTGTACCCCAGGCGTGCCGCCGCCCACGGCGAGCAGTGCGGACTGGGCGCGGCCTTCGCGATGTACCTGCGCGGAGCCCACGAGGAGTCGGCGTACATGGCCGACGTGCTGCGCCGGCACGGACTGCCGGTGCTGCCCGACGAGATCGGCTTCACGACGGAAGAGTTCGTCAAGGTCGTGGAGTACGCCCCGCAGACCCGCCCCGGCCGCTACACGATCCTCGAACACCTCGACCTCAAGACCGAACAGATCAAGGACACCTACGCCGACTATGTCAAGGCCATCGGTAGCTGAACTCAGACCGGTCGTCCACCCCGCGGGGGTGAAGGACCGGCGCAGCGGTGAGCACTGGATGGGACGCCTCTACATGCGTGAGGTGTCCCTGCGGGTCGACCGCTATCTGGTGAACACCAGGGTCACGCCCAACCAGCTCACGTACCTGATGACCGTCTTCGGCGTGCTCGCGGCCCCGGCGCTGCTGGTGCCGGGGATCACGGGCGCGGTGCTCGGCGTGGTGTGCGTCCAGATGTACCTGCTGCTCGACTGCGTCGACGGCGAGATCGCCCGCTGGAAGAAGCAGTACTCCCTCAACGGCGTCTACCTGGACCGGGTCGGCGCCTACCTGACCGACGCGGCCGTGCTCACCGGTTTCGGCCTGCGCGCCGCCGACCTGTGGGGCACCGGGCGCATCGACTGGCTGTGGGCCTTCCTCGGCACGCTCGCCGCGCTCGGCGCGATCCTGATCAAGGCGGAGACCGACCTCGTCGGCGTCGCCCGCCACCAGGCCGGGAAGCCGCCGGTGCAGGAGGCGGCCGCGGAGATGCGCTCCTCCGGCATGGCGCTGGCCCGCAGGGCCGCCGCCATGCTGAAGTTCCACCGTCTGATCCTCGGCATCGAGGCCTCCCTGCTCATCCTGGTCCTGGCGGTCGTGGACCAGATGCGCGGCGACCTCTTCTTCACCCGGCTCGGGGTCGCCGTGCTCGCGGGCATCGCGCTGCTCCAGACCGTGCTGCACCTGGTGTCCATCCTCGCCTCGAGCAGGCTGAAGTGAGCGCGCCCATGAAGGTCGGCGCGGTGATCATCACCATGGGCAACCGCCCCGACGAGCTGTGCGCCCTTATCGACTCGATCGCCAAGCAGGACGGCGACCGGGTCGAGGTGGTCGTCGTCGGCAACGGCTCGCCCGTCCCCGACGTCCCCGACGGCGTCCGCACGGTCGAGCTGCCCGAGAACCTCGGCATCCCCGGCGGCCGCAACGTGGGCATCGAGGCGTTCGGCCCGAGCGGGCGCGACGTCGACGTGCTGCTCTTCCTCGACGACGACGGCCTCCTCGCGCACCACGACACCGCCGAGCTGTGCCGCCGGGCCTTCGAGGAGGACCCCGGGCTCGGCATCATCAGCTTCCGCATCGCCGACCCGGAGACCGGCGTCACCCAGCGCCGCCACGTGCCCCGGCTGCGCGCCTCCGACCCGATGCGCTCCTCCCGCGTCACCACCTTCCTCGGCGGCGCCAACGCGGTGCGCACCCAGGTCCTCGCCGAGGTCGGCGCCCTCCCGGACGCGTTCTTCTACGCCCACGAGGAGACCGACCTGGCCTGGCGGGCCCTCGACGCGGGCTGGATGATCGACTACCGGTCCGACATGGTGCTGCACCACCCGACGACCGCCCCCTCGCGGCACGCCGTCTACCACCGCATGGTCGCCCGCAACCGGGTCTGGCTGGCCCGGCGCAACCTTCCCGCGCTCCTCGTCCCGGTCTATCTCGGCGTGTGGCTGCTGCTGACTCTGCTGCGCCGCCCCTCGCGCCCGGCCCTGAAGGCGTGGTTCGGTGGTTTCCGGGAAGGGTGGACCACATCGTGCGGGCCGCGCAGGCCGATGAAGTGGCGTACGGTGTGGCGGCTGACCCGGCTGGGCCGGCCTCCCGTCATCTGACAAGCTCGTCCCCGAGGGCCCCGGGCCGTTCCGCGGCCCCCCGGCACGTGCCGGCCCGGTTCAGGCCGCGCATCCCGAAGACGAAAGTTTCCTACTGGTGAGTGAGACAACGCATGACCGCGCAGTCGCGGTGAGCGCGCCGCCGTCGCCCGACGGGGGCCTCACGGCGGCGCAGCTGGCCGCCAAGTACGGGTTGGCCGTGAGCGGTGCCCGGCCCTCGCTGCGGGAGTACGTCCGCCAGCTCTGGGGGCGCCGTCACTTCATCCTGGCCTTCTCCCGGGCGAAGCTGACCGCTCAGTACAGCCAGGCCAAGCTGGGGCAGCTGTGGCAGGTGGCCACCCCGCTGCTGAACGCCGCCGTGTACTTCATGATCTTCGGCGTGATCCTCAACGCCAGCCGCGGCATGGAGAAGGAGGTGTACATCCCGTTCCTCGTCACGGGCGTGTTCGTCTTCACCTTCACCCAGTCCTCGGTGATGAGCGGTGTCCGCGCGATCTCCGGCAACCTCGGCCTGGTCCGCGCCCTGCACTTCCCGCGCGCCTCGCTGCCGGTCTCCTTCGCGCTCCAGCAGCTCCAGCAGCTGCTGTACTCGATGATCGTGCTGTTCCTGGTCGTGATCGGTTTCGGCAGCTACCCGGACGCCTCCTGGGCCCTGATCGTCCCGGTGCTGGCGCTCCAGTTCTGCTTCAACACCGGTCTGGCCCTGGTCTTCGCGCGGGCCGGCGCGAAGACCCCGGACCTGGCGCAGCTGATGCCGTTCGTGATGCGGACCTGGATGTACGCCTCCGGCGTCATGTTCTCGATCCCCGTCTTCCTCGCCGACAAGCCGCAGTGGGTGGCGAACGTCCTCCAGTGGAACCCGGCGGCCGTCTACATGGACCTGATGCGCTTCGCCCTCATCGACGAGTACGGCGCCGAGAACCTGCCCCAGCACGTGTGGGCGGTCGCCGTCGGCTGGGCCGCGCTGTTCGCGATCGGCGGCTTCGTCTACTTCTGGCAGGCGGAGGAGAGGTACGGCCGTGGCTGAGCAGCCGCCGGGCACCCGGGTCCCCACCGTCATCGCCGACGACGTGCACATCGTCTACCGCGTCAACGGCGCCCGGACGGGCAAGGGCAGCGCCACCGCCGCCCTCAGCCGCATCGTCAAGCGCGGCGAGGAGCGGGGCGTGCGCAAGGTGCACGCGGTGCGCGGCGTCTCCTTCGTCGCCCACCGCGGCGAGGCGATCGGCCTGATCGGTTCCAACGGCTCCGGCAAGTCCACGCTGCTGCGCGCCATCGCCGGCCTGCTGCCGCCGGAGAGCGGCAGGGTCTACACCGACGGCCAGCCCTCCCTGCTCGGTGTCAACGCCGCCCTCATGAACGACCTCACCGGCGAGCGCAACATCGTCCTCGGCGGACTCGCCATGGGCATGTCCCGGGAGCAGATCAAGGAGCGCTACCAGGAGATCGTCGACTTCTCCGGCATCAACGAGAAGGGCGACTTCGTCACCCTGCCCATGCGCACGTACTCCTCCGGCATGCAGGCCCGCCTGCGGTTCTCCATCGCCGCCGCCAAGGACCACGACGTCCTCATGATCGACGAGGCGCTGGCCACCGGCGACGCGAAGTTCCGCAAGCGCTCCGAGGAGCGGATCCGCGAGCTGCGCCGGCAGGCCGGGACGGTGTTCCTGGTGAGCCACAGCAACAAGTCGATCCGCGACACCTGCGACCGCGTGCTGTGGCTGGAACGCGGCGAACTGCGCATGGACGGACCGACCGAAGAGGTCCTCAGGGAGTACGAGAAGTTCACCGGGAAGTGAACCGGTGCCCTCGGGGCCCCGCCGGAACCCTCCGGTGGGGCCCCGAGTCTGCAAAGGAAGCGTCAACTCCCGCACGTCGTAGGAATCTTGACGCCAATCGGTGTGTTGTTGTGATGTGCGGGGACACCCGCGCGAACCCCGGTGCGTTGTACAACGTAAGCTGTACCGGTCCCGAAACGCGGCAAGTGGGGCGATAACGCGCGACACCCTCGAGCGCCGACGCCGCGCGGGCGGCCGGGCGGCGTGTCCGAAATAGTGGGTGTCGGGTTGTCGGTGTAGAACGGGAGATGTGACGGCAATGGCTACGGAAACTCCCCTGCTTAACGCAGCATGTGCCGTCCCTGTCCCGGGCAGCCGGCGATGACGGCGGCGGACGTCGCGGACACGGAGCGCTCCACCCTCGCCAAGGCCGCGGACGAGAACTTCCCCGTGGCACCCTTCTTCCTGCCCCGGGCCTGGCGCGAGGACCTGGTCGCCGTGTACGGCTTCGCCCGCCTCGTCGACGACATCGGTGACGGCGACCTCGCGCCCGGCGGCGCCGACGCCCGCCTGCTCGGCGTGCCCGCCGCCGAGGCCGAGGACCGGCTGGTCCTCCTCGACGCCTTCGAGGCCGACCTGCGGCGCGTCTTCGACGGCACGCCCCGTCACCCCCTGCTGCGCCGCCTCCAGCCGACCGTGCGCCGCCGCTCCCTCACCCCCGAGCCCTTCCTGGGCCTGATCGCCGCCAACCGCCAGGACCAGCTCGTCACCCGGTACGAGACCTACGACGACCTGCTGGCCTACTGCGAGCTGTCCGCCAACCCCGTGGGCCGGCTGGTCCTCGCCGTCACCGGCACCGCGACCCCCGAGCGCGTCCGCCGCTCCGACGCGATCTGCACCGCGCTCCAGATCGTCGAGCACCTCCAGGACGTGGCCGAGGACCTCGGCCGCGACCGTGTCTACCTTCCCGCCACGGACATGAAGCGTTTCCACGTCCAGGAGGCGGATCTCGCCGCGGCGACCGCAGGGGCGTCGGTACGCGCCCTGGTCGCCTTCGAGGCCCGGCGCGCCCGCGACCTCCTGGACGAGGGCGCCCCCCTCGTGGGCAGCGTCCACGGAAGGCTCAGGCTGCTGCTCGCGGGCTTCGTGGCGGGAGGAAGGGTGGCGCTCCACGCGATCGCCGCCGCCCACCACGACGTTCTTCCCGGCCCGCCCAAGCCCGGCAGGCTCCGGCTGCTGCGCGAGGTGGGCGTGACCCTGCGAGGAGAGGGGTGATCCGGACCGTGGACTCTCCGCCACCCGTGTCCGCACCGGTACTCGCCGCCTACGGCTACTGCGAGACCGTCACCGGACAGCAGGCGCGCAACTTCGCCTACGGCATCCGGCTGCTGCCCACCGCGAAGCGCCGCGCCATGTCGGCGCTGTACGCGTTCTCGCGCCGCGTCGACGACATCGGCGACGGCGCGCTGGACGCCGAGGTCAAGAGCGCCCGGCTGGAGGACACCCGGGCGCTGCTCACCCGGGTCCGCGCGGGCGAGGTCGAGGAGGACGACACCGACCCCGTCGCGGTCGCCCTCGCGCACGCCGCCAGGACCTTCCCGATCCCGCTGGGCGGCCTGGACGAGCTGATCGACGGCGTCCTGATGGACGTCCGCGGCGAGACCTACGAGACCTGGGACGACCTGAAGACGTACTGCCGCTGTGTGGCGGGCGCCATCGGACGGCTCTCCCTCGGCGTCTTCGGCACCGGACCGGGAGCGCGCGGCGCCGAACGGGCACCGGAGTACGCCGACACCCTCGGCCTCGCCCTCCAGCTGACCAACATCCTCCGGGACGTCCGCGAGGACGCCGCCGGCGGGCGCACCTACCTGCCTGCCGACGACCTCGCCAAGTTCGGCTGCTCGGCCGGCTTCGACGGGCCGACGCCACCGGAGGGCTCCGACTTCGCGGGCCTCGTGCACTTCGAGGTGCGGCGCGCCCGCGCCCTGTTCGCCGAGGGCTACCGGCTGCTGCCCATGCTCGACCGGCGCAGCGGTGCCTGCGTCGCCGCCATGGCCGGCATCTACCGCCGCCTGCTGGACCGCATCGAGCGCGACCCCGAGGCCGTCCTGCGGGGCCGGGTCTCCCTGCCCGGCCGGGAGAAGGCGTACGTCGCCGTCCGCGGCCTCTCCGGGCTGGACACCCGCCACGTGTCCCGGCTGACCGGCAGGAGGCAGATCTGATGGACCCACGGGGTGACCATGCGGACCACGGTGACGGCACCGGGGAGGAACGGCACGCAACCCTTTGCCGCGACGCCGCGTCCCTGACGGCGACGGCCCGCCGTGCGGAGTTCGACCGTCGGGGCGGGCGCGCAGGGGAGGGCGCACGATGAGCGACGAGCCGCGCTCCGCCGGCGCGGAGACCTCCGGGCGGGACGCCGTCGTGATCGGCGGCGGGCTCGCCGGCGTCACCGCCGCGCTCGCACTCGCCGACGCGGGCGTCCGCGTCACCCTGCTCGAGGGCCGGCCCCGGCTCGGCGGCCTGGCCTTCTCCTTCCGGCGCGGCGGGCTCACCGTCGACAACGGCCAGCACGTCTACCTGCGCTGCTGCACCGCCTACCGCTGGTTCCTCGACCGCATCGAGGGCACCGCGCTGGCGCCGCTCCAGGACCGTCTCGACGTGCCCGTCGTCGACCTCGGTAAACCCGAGGGGCGACGGCTCGGCAGACTGCGGCGCGACGCGCTGCCGGTCCCCCTCCACCTGGGCCGCAGCCTCGCCACCTATCCGCACCTCTCCCTCGCCGAACGCGCCTCGGTCGGCCGGGCCGCGCTCGCGCTCAAGGGTCTCGACCTCGCCGATCCGGCCCTGGACGTGCAGGACTTCGGCAGCTGGCTGGCCGCCCACGGGCAGTCGCCGCGAGCCCTCGAGGCCCTGTGGGACCTGGTCGGGGTCGCCACCCTCAACGCGGTCGCCCAGGACACCTCCCTGGCCCTGGCCGCCATGGTGTTCAAGACCGGCCTGCTGTCCGACCCGGGCGCCGCCGACATCGGCTGGGCCCACGTCCCGCTGGGCGAACTCCACGACCGGCTGGCCCGCAGGGCACTCGACTCCGCGGGCGTGCGCACCGAGCTCCGTGCCCGCGTCACCGCCGTCTCCGCCGCCGCCGACGGCACGTGGACCGTCCGTGCCTCCGGTGTGCCCGGCGGCACGCTCCGCGCGGACGCCGTCGTGCTCGCCGTACCGCAGCGCGAAGCCCACGACCTGCTGCCGGACGGGGCGCTCGACGCCCCCGAGCGGCTCCTGGAGATCGGCACGGCGCCGATCCTGAACGTGCACGTCGTCTACGACCGCAAGGTGCTCGGCGTCCCCTTCCTCGCCGCGCTCGGCACCCCCGTGCAGTGGGTGTTCGACCGCACCGACGCCTCCGGACTGCGCGAGGGCCAGTACCTCGCCCTGTCGCAGTCCGCCGCGCGGGACGACATCGACGCCCCCGTCGCCGCCCTGCGCGAGCGCTACCTGCCCGAGCTGGAGCGGCTGCTGCCGGGCACCCGCGGCGCCACGGTGCGGGACTTCTTCGTGACCCGGGAGCGCACGGCCACCTTCGCTCCCGCCCCCGGCGTCGGACGGCTCAGGCCCGGCGCCCGCACCGAGTCACCCGGCCTGTACCTGGCCGGAGCGTGGACCGCCACCGGGTGGCCCGCGACCATGGAGAGTGCGGTCCGCAGCGGCGTGAGTGCGGCGGACGCCGCCCTCGGCGCCCTCGGCCGGCCCCGTCCCCGCCGCCTCTTCGCGTTCGAGGAGGCGGCCCGCTGCGACGTCCCGGGAGACGCCGCGGCCGACGGCGGCCGCGCCGCGGGCCGCACCCCCGGCCGAGAACCGGAGGGCCCCGGTGTTCCCCTGCGAGGTGGGACCCGGTGACGTTCGATCAGCACGGCTCGGCACACCCCCGCACCCCCTCCGGTACCGCAACAAGAGGAGAAACTGTGCCCACTGTGCCCCCGGCCGAGAAGGCCGCCAGGAGGACCGCGGTGGACGTGACCGCACTGCTGGAGCGCGGCCGGACCCTGGCCACACCGGTCCTGCGCGCGGCCGTCGACCGACTGGCGTCTCCCATGGACACGGTCGCCGCCTACCACTTCGGCTGGATCGACGCCCAGGGCAACCCGACCGACGGGGACGGCGGCAAGGCCGTACGTCCCGCGCTCGCCGTGCTCTCCGCCGAGGTCACCGGTGCCGCGCCCGAGGTGGGCGTGCCCGGCGCGGTCGCCGTCGAACTGGTCCACAACTTCTCGCTCCTGCACGACGACCTGATGGACGGCGACGAGCAGCGCCGCCACCGCGACACCGTCTGGAAGGTCCACGGCCCCGCCCAGGCCATCCTGGTCGGCGACGCCCTGTTCGCGCTCGCGGGCGAGGTCCTCCTCGAACTCGGCACGGTCGAGGCGGGCCGGGCCGCCCGGCGGCTGACCACCGCCACCCGCGCCCTGATCGACGGCCAGGCCCAGGACATCTCCTACGAGCACCGCGACCGCGTCAGCGTCGCGGAGTGCCTGGAGATGGAGGGCAACAAGACGGGCGCCCTGCTGGCCTGCGCCAGCTCCGTCGGCGCCGTGCTCGGCGGCGCCGACGCGCACACCGCCGACACCCTGGAGCGGTACGGCCACCACCTCGGCCTGGCCTTCCAGGCCGTCGACGACCTCCTCGGCATCTGGGGCGACCCGGAGTCCACCGGCAAGCAGACCTGGAGCGACCTGCGCCAGCGCAAGAAGTCCCTGCCGGTCGTGGCCGCGCTCGACGCCGGCGGCCCCGCCTCCGAACGGCTCGGGGAGATGCTCGCCGCCGACGCCAAGCGCAGCGACTTCGAGAACTTCTCCGAGGAGGAGTTCGCGGCCCGTGCCGCGCTCATCGAGGAGGCCGGCGGCCGTGAGTGGACCGCCGAGGAGGCACGCCGTCAGCACACCATCGCCATCGAGGCCCTGAACGCCGTCGACATGCCCGAGCAGGTGCGGGAACGGTTCACGGCGCTCGCCGACTTCGTCGTCGTACGAAAGAGATGATCACTATCGGTCGAATAACCCTCGCGTAGTCGCCGGCCGGTGTCGCGGGAAGAGAGGCACCGGCCGACGGCGGACCCACAGCAGACGCAACGCCATGCACACTGCACGAAGGGGAAGCCATGACAGCGACGACCGACGGAAGCACCGGGGCCCTCCCGCCCCGCGCTGCCGCGGCCAGCGAAACCCGTACCGACATCGACATCCCCGCGGCGGCCGGGGGACAAGAAGCCGCCGTGCGCGCGATGCGGCGCGCGACCGACTTCCTGCTCGCCCGGCAGGACGTCGAGGGCTGGTGGAAGGGCGACCTCGAGACGAACGTCACGATGGACGCCGAGGACCTGCTGCTCCGCCAGTTCCTGGGCATCCAGGACGAGGCGACCACCCGCGCCGCCGCCCTGTTCGTCCGCGGCGAGCAGCGCGAGGACGGCACCTGGGCCACCTTCTACGGCGGCCCCGGCGACCTGTCCGCCACCATCGAGGCGTACGTCGCCCTGCGGCTGGCCGGGGACGAGCCCGACGCGCCGCACATGGCGAAGGCCTCCGCCTGGGTCCGCGACCAGGGCGGGATCGCCGCCGCCCGGGTCTTCACCCGGATCTGGCTGGCGCTGTTCGGCTGGTGGAAGTGGGAGGACCTGCCCGAACTCCCCCCGGAACTGCTGTACTTCCCGAAGTGGTTCCCGCTCAGCATCTACAACTTCGGCTGCTGGGCCCGGCAGACCATCGTGCCCCTCACCGTCGTCTCGGCGAAGCGCCCGGTGCGTCCGGCACCCTTCCCGCTCGACGAGCTGCACACCGACCCGGCCGATCCCAACCCGCCCGCACCGCCGGCGCCGCTGACCGGCTGGGACGGGCTGTTCCAGCGGCTGGACAAGGTCGTGCGCGGCTACCGCACGGTCGCGGTGCGCAGACTGCGCAGGGCCGCCCTGAACTCGGCCGCCCGCTGGATCATCGAGCGGCAGGAGAACGACGGCTGCTGGGGCGGCATCCAGCCGCCCGCCGTGTACTCGGTCATCGCCCTGTACCTGCTCGGCTACGACCTCGAACACCCCGTGATGCGGGAGGGTCTGAAGTCGCTGGACCGGTACGCGGTGTGGCGCGAGGACGGGTCCCGGATGATCGAGGCCTGCCAGTCCCCGGTGTGGGACACCTGCCTGGCCACCATCGCGCTGGCCGACGCGGGGGTGCCGGCCGACCACCCCCAACTGGTCAAGGCCGCCGACTGGATGCTGGGCGAGCAGATCGTGCGGCCCGGCGACTGGTCCGTGCGACGGCCCGGACTCCCGCCCGGGGGATGGGCGTTCGAGTTCCACAACGACAACTACCCCGACATCGACGACACCGCCGAGGTGGTCCTCGCACTGCGCCGGGTCCGCCACCACGACCCGGAGCGGGTGGAGAAGGCGATCGGGCGCGGGGTGCGCTGGAACCTCGGGATGCAGTCGAGGAACGGCGCCTGGGGCGCGTTCGACGTCGACAACACCAGCCCCTTCCCCAACCGGCTGCCGTTCTGCGACTTCGGCGAGGTGATCGACCCGCCGTCGGCGGACGTCACCGCGCACGTCGTCGAGATGCTCGCCTTCGAGGGCCTCTCCCACGACCCGCGCACCCGGCGCGCCATCACCTGGCTGCTCGCCGAACAGGAGCCGGACGGCTCGTGGTTCGGGCGCTGGGGCGTCAACTACCTCTACGGCACCGGCTCGGTGGTGCCCGCGCTCACCGCCGCCGGACTGCCCGCCCGGCACCCGGCGATCCGGCGGGCGGTCGCCTGGCTGGAGCGCGTGCAGAACGACGACGGCGGCTGGGGCGAGGACCTGCGCTCCTACGACGACCGGGTGAACTGGAGCGGCCGGGGCACCTCGACCGCCTCGCAGACCGCCTGGGCGCTGATGGCGCTGCTGGCGGCCGGGGAGAAGGACTCCGGGGCCGTCGAGCGGGGCATCGCCTGGCTCGCCGGGACCCAGCGCGAGGACGGCTCCTGGGACGAGCCCCAGTTCACCGGCACCGGCTTCCCCTGGGACTTCTCCATCAACTACCACCTGTACCGGCAGGTCTTCCCGCTGACCGCGCTCGGCCGGTACGTCCACGGCGATCCCGTCGCCCCGAAGGCGCCGGTTCCCGTCGAGGCCGAGGGGAGCTGATGAACGCGCAGCCCGCCGCCGCCCCGCTGCTGATCGCCTGCGCGCTCGGCATCGAGCACCTCGCCCTGCGCATGGGGGACCGGGGTGGGGCCGGCGGGCCGGTGACGGTCCTGCGCACCGGGATGGGGCCCAGGGCTGCCGAGCGTTCCGTCACCCGGGTCCTCACCGACCCGGTGCTCGGCGGGGCGGCCGTGCTCGCCACCGGTTTCTGCGCGGGCCTGGCCCCCGGCATGCACCCCGGCGACCTGGTGGTCGCCGAGGAGACCCGCGACCCGTGCGGCACCGTGCCGTGCGTGAACACCGAACTGCTCGTCAAGGAACTCGTGCGCACCCTGCCCGGGCGCACCGTCCACACCGGCCCCCTGACCGGCTCCGACCACGTGGTGCGCGGACCGGAGCGGTCCGACCTGCTCGCCACCGGCGCGATCGCGGTCGACATGGAGTCGGCGGCCACGCTCCTGAGTGCCGTCCGCGCGGGCGCGCGCCCGGTTGCGGCCGTCCGGGTGGTCGTGGACGCTCCTGAACATGAACTCGTCCGGATCGGCACGGTGCGCGGTGGAATATCGGCTTTCCGCGTCCTTCGTTCCGTCCTGCCTGCATTCTTCGAATGGCACCGCAACGTGTTGCTCCCCCGGAGGTGAGCCAGATGGCCATGCCGCTGCGCCAGTCCATCAAGGTCGCTACTTACTTGGCTGAACAAAAGCTCCGCAAGCGGGAGAAGTTCCCGCTCATCGTCGAGCTGGAACCCCTCTTCGCCTGCAACCTCAAGTGCGAGGGCTGCGGGAAGATCCAGCATCCGGCGGGAGTGCTCAAGCAGCGCATGCCGGTCGCCCAGGCCGTGGGCGCGGTGCTCGAATCCGGTGCGCCCATGGTGTCGATCGCCGGCGGCGAACCGCTGATGCACCCTCAGATCGACGAGATCGTGCGCCAGTTGGTGGCGAAGAGGAAGTTCGTCTTCCTCTGCACCAACGCCCTGCTGATGCGCAAGAAGATGGACAAGTTCACGCCCTCGCCCTACTTCGCGTTCGCCGTGCACATCGACGGGCTGCGTGAACGGCACGACGAGTCGGTGGCCAAGGAGGGCGTGTTCGACGAGGCGGTGGAGGCGATCAAGGAGGCCAAGCGGCGCGGCTTCCGGGTCACCACCAACTCGACCTTCTTCAACACCGACACCCCGCAGACCATCGTCGAGGTGCTCGACTTCCTCAACGACGACCTCAAGGTCGACGAGATGATGATCTCGCCCGCCTACGCCTACGAGAAAGCCCCCGACCAGGAGCACTTCCTCGGCGTGGAACAGACCCGCGAGCTGTTCAGGAAGGCCTTCTCCGGCGGCAACCGGCGCCGCTGGCGGCTCAACCACTCGCCGCTCTTCCTGGACTTCCTGGAGGGCAAGGTCGACTTCCCGTGCACCGCCTGGGCGATCCCGAACTACTCCCTCTTCGGCTGGCAGCGCCCCTGCTACCTGATGAGCGACGGCTACGTGCCGACGTACCGGGAGCTGATCGAGGAGACCGACTGGGACAAGTACGGCCGCGGCAAGGACCCGCGCTGCGCCAACTGCATGGCGCACTGCGGCTACGAGCCCACCGCCGTCCTCGCCACCATGGGCTCGCTCAAGGAGTCGCTGCGCGCCCTGCGCGAGACGGTCTCCGGGAACCGGGAGTGACGTCGTGACCGCCGTCTCCCTGGGCGTCCCCGAGGTCCCGGCCCGGCCGGTCGCCGCGCGGCGCGTGTCGCGGCGGATCCAGGTCGGGTCCGAGGCGGAGGACAACAGCCGTGCCGCGGGCGTCGGTTCGGCCGTCGCCCTGGCCCTGGGGGACGCCGAGGCCGATGTGCCCGTACGGCGCTTCGGGATCCCGGAGCAGTTCCTCGCCCACGCCAAGCGGGCCGAGGTGCTCGCCGACATCGGCCTCACGCCCGTCGATATCGCCGGACGGATCAGCGCGAGCCTGGCCGCCCGCGACGCGGGCGGCACCGTCGGCAAGACGATCGCCGGGCCGGTCGACGGGACGGCGCGCGGCACCGTCGAGAACACGGCCGGCGGCCCGGCCGAGGGGGCGGCCGGCGGCACCACCGACAAGACCACCGACCGCCCGGGCGAGGAGACAGCGCAATGACCACGGAGTTCGACCTCGGCGCGCTGCTGGCCGAGCGCGGAGCCGAACGCTACGAGCTGCACGGCAGGTATCTCAACCACCAGCTGCCACGCATGCTGCACACCATCGGCTTCGACAAGGTCTACGAGCGGGGCGAGGGCGCGTACTTCTGGGACGCGGACGGCAACGACTACCTGGACATGCTCGCCGGGTTCGGGGTGATGGGCCTCGGCCGCCACCACCCCGTCGTCCGCAAGGCGCTGCACGACGTCCTCGACGCCTCGCTCGCCGACCTCACCCGCTTCGACTGCCAGCCGCTGCCCGGACTGCTGGCGGAGAAGCTCCTCGCCCACAGCCCGCACCTGGACCGGGTCTTCTTCGGCAACAGCGGCACCGAGGCCGTGGAGACCGCGCTGAAGTTCGCCCGGTACGCCACCGGCAGGCCCAGGGTCCTGTACTGCGACCACGCCTTCCACGGGCTGACCACGGGCTCCCTGTCGGTCAACGGCGAGGGCGGGTTCCGGGACGGCTTCGCGCCGCTGCTGCCCGACACCGCCGTACCCCTCGGCGATCTCGACGCGCTGGCGCGGGAGCTGAGCAAGGGCGATGTGGCCGCGCTGATCGTCGAGCCGATCCAGGGCAAGGGGGTGTACGAGGCCCCGCCCGGTTACCTGCGCTCCGCCCAGGAGCTGCTGCGCCGCCACAGGGCGCTGCTCATCGCCGACGAGGTGCAGACCGGCCTCGGCCGGACCGGGGACTTCTACGCCCACCAGCACGAGGAGGGGGTCGAACCCGACCTGGTCTGCGTCGCCAAGGCGCTCTCCGGCGGCTATGTGCCGGTCGGCGCCACGCTCGGCAAGGACTGGATCTTCAAGAAGGTCTACTCGTCCATGGACCGGGTGCTGGTGCACTCGGCGAGCTTCGGGTCCAACGCGCAGGCCATGGCGGCCGGGCTGGCCGTGCTGTCGGTGATGGAGAACGAGCAGATCGTCGCGAACGCCCGCGTGACCGGGGCGCTGCTGAAGTCCCGGCTCACGGCGCTGATCGACAAGTACGAGCTGCTCGCCGACGTCCGCGGGCGGGGCCTGATGGTCGGCATCGAGTTCGGGAAGCCCCGCTCGCTGAAGCTGCGCAGCCGCTGGACCATGCTCCAGGCGGCCCGCAAGGGGCTGTTCGCGCAGATGGTGGTCGTCCCGCTGCTCCAGCGGCACCGCATCCTCACCCAGGTCTCCGGCGACCATCTGGAGGTGATCAAGCTGATCCCGCCCCTGGTCGTGGGGGAGCGGGAGGTGGACCGGTTCGTGGACGCCTTCACCGAGGTGATGGACGACGCGCACAATGGTGGCGGGCTCGTCTGGGACTTCGGCCGGACGCTGATCAAGCAGGCGGTGGCCAACCGGTAGAGCCCCTCCGAAAACCCTTTGCCTCTGAGGCAAGAAATTTGCCGCAGAGGCAAAGTTCCGGCTGAATGAAGGCATGAGCCACCCCACTCCCGAGGAGGCCGGGCCCGAGTCCGGGCCGGTGGACGACCTCGGCGTCGTCGCGCCGCAGCTGCGCGCCCTGCGCCGGCGCGCCTCCCTCACCCTGGAGGGCGCGGCCCGCACGGCCGGGCTGTCGCCGGCCCACCTCTCCCGGCTGGAGACCGGACAGCGCCAGCCCTCGCTGCCGATGCTGCTCGCGCTCGCCCGTGTCTACGGTACGACCGTCTCGGAACTGCTCGGCGAGACGGTCGCCGACCGGGACGCCGTCGTGCGCGCCGCGGACATGGAGCCCACCCACGCGGGCGGCTGGACCTACCGGCAGTCCGGCGCCCCGGGCCGGGGCATGCAGGCGCTGCACGTGCAGGTGCCGTACGGCTCGCAGAGCGACATCGTGCGGGTGCATCCCGGCGAGGAGTGGCTGTACGTCCTGCGCGGCCGGCTGCGGCTGCGCCTCGGGGACACCACCCATCTGCTCGGGCCCGGCGACAGCGCGCACTTCGACTCGCTGACCCCGCACCGCATCGCCGCCCAGGACCCCGACGGGGTCGACCTGCTGTTCGTCCACACCCTGTTGCAGAGCCCGACGGCCGCGCTGTGCCTCGGCCCCACCCCTGGAGAGACGTCATGAGCGACATGGAGGAGAAGTTCCCCCGGAGCCTGTGGATCCGGCTGATCATCTACATCGCGGTGGGGCATCTCTTCGCCGGGTTCCTCTGGCTGCTGTTCGAGGTCGGCGCCAAGCAGTAGACAGCGCCGGACGCCGCAGGCCGGACCGGATGCCGGGAGTGCCCGCTCAGTCGAGCAGGCGCTCCCGGAGCCGCTCGCGGGTCTCCGGGGCCAGCCCGAGGCCCTGCTCCAGGTAGGCCTCGACACCGCCCCAGGTCTCCTCGATGGTGTGGAAAGCGGCCGCGAGGTACTCGGCGCGGGCGTCGAAGAGGGGGCTCAGCAGCTCCATGACCTCGGGGGAGTACGCCTCGGCGGAGGTGCCGTTGCGGCGCACCTTGTAGCGGCGGTGCTTGGCGTTGGACTCCAGGTAGTCGGCAAGGATCGCCTCGTGCTCCACGCCCACCGCGAGCAGCGTCACGGCGATGGACAGGCCGGCCCGGTCCTTGCCCGCCGCGCAGTGCATGAGCACCGGGACGCTGTCCTCGGCGAGGGAGTGCAGCACGCGCGAGTGCTCGTCCGTGCGCTCCGTCACGACCGAGCGGTAGGAGGCGATCATCCGGCCGGCCGCCTTGCCGTCGCCGAGGATCTCCCGCAGCTGCTCGATGTCGCCGTCGCGGACCATCTTCCAGAACTCGGCCCCGTCCGCCGGATCGGAGAGCGGCAGGTTCACGTTGCGCACGCCCGGCAGTTCGACGTCCGGGCCCTCCAGCCTCTGGTCCGCCGCGTTGCGGAAGTCGAAGACCGTGTGCAGACCCAGCGAGGCCAGGAACGCGGCGTCCTCGTCCGTGGCGTGCGCGAGATGTCCGCTGCGGAACAGCACGCCCTGGCGGACCCGCCGGCCGTCGACGGTCGGCAGGCCGCCCACGTCCCGGAAGTTGCGCACTCCGGTCAGTTCGGGCTCGGTCGACGGGATCTGCTGCGTCACGGGGGCTCCTCCCGGTCGTCGGTCCCGGCCGGCGCGGCTCGACGTGGCCACCGGAACACCTCCTTGACCATACGACATGGATGCCTGGGGCAAACGGGTCCTCGACCAGGCCTTCGAGGCCTCCACCGTCCTGTTCGAACCAGGGGTCCGACGCCCGCATCCGCCGGCGGTCCTCCCGGGAGAGCGCACCGGGCGCGTACCCGGTGCGCGGTGGCCTTGATGCGCTAGTTACCCATTTGCGTCACATCTGGGGCTTCTGCCCGAATTGAAGCCTTAGTTCCAACTCGCTCTGGAATAAGGAGCTCTGGGGACCTGTCACGTGAGCAGCGTCATATCCGTGACCCTGAGTCGTTCGTCATGCCCACGTAATACGGCTGTTTTCCAACGCTGTTCATCGGAAAAACGGCCTTTCGATTCACGGAGGGTGACCGGGAATTCCCACAGGGGATCAAGAGAAAGCCTCGACGAGTACAACCTTCGCTTGTCCCTGTGCGTCGTGGTCGCTTACGTTCCAGACCAATCCGGACGGACGCCCAATCCTGCCGCCGCCCGGAGCCCGCACACCCACCCGTGAACGGCAGGAGCGGGGGACCCACAGGCAGTACCGCCTGTTCCGGTCTCCGGAACGGCTAGGGGTACAGCCGCGCCCCGGCGCGGCCGGACATCTCCAGTCCGCACCCGACAGCTCACCTCGCAGGCGCCGGAGAGGAATTCGTCATGCCCGCCAAGGGTAAGCACCGTCGTCCGAAGCCCCAGCGCTTCACCCGCTCCATCGCCGCCGCCGGAACCGGCGGCGCCGCGCTCGCCCTCCCGCTCATCGGGGCCACCGGTGCGCACGCCGCACCGTCGCAGTCGGCGACGCAGGCGGTCTCCGCGGTCTCCGCGCTCTCCGCCGCCCCGGAAAAGGCCGTCCAGGCCGTTCCCGTGGCGCAGAAGTCCGCAAAGTCCGCCACGACCTACACGGTGCGTTCCGGCGACTACCTCTCCAAGATCGCGGACGAGCAGGACGTCAGCGGCGGCTGGACCCGGCTCTACGCGGACAACCGTGAGGCCGTCGGAAACGACCCGTCGCTGATCCACCCGGGTCTGAAGCTGTCGATCGGCGCGAAGGCCGCGACGGGCGCGACCAAGTCGCCGTCCGCTTCATCTGGTTCATCCGGTTCCTCCTCCTCGAAGCAGTCCTCGGGCTCCACCGCGAAGTCGTCGAAGCCGACGGCCTCCTCGAAGTCGGCGGCGCCATCCAAGGCGTCCTCCTCGGACTCCTCGAAGGCGTCCACCACGCAGGCCGCCGAGAACACCACCGCCGCCACCGGCTTCGCCCTCCCGGTCTCCGGCGCGACCGTCGGCACCCCGTACAAGATGTCCGGCAGCATGTGGTCCAGCGGGTACCACACCGGTGTCGACTTCGTCGTCCCCACCGGCACCTCGCTCAAGGCCGTCGGCGCGGGCACGGTCGTCTCCGCGGGCTGGGGCGGCGCGTACGGCAACCAGGTCGTCATCAAGCTCGCCGACGGCTTCTACGCCCAGTACGCCCACCTGTCCTCGCTCTCCGTCTCGGCCGGCCAGTCCGTCTCCGCCGGTCAGCAGGTCGGCCTCTCCGGCGCCACCGGCAACGTGACCGGCCCGCACCTGCACTTCGAGATCCGCACCGGTCCCGGCTACGGCTCGGACGTCGACCCGGTCGCCTACCTCCGCTCGCACGGCGTCTCCGTCGGCTGACGCACCGTTCGGCCTCCCGCCCGACATGCCGCCGAAGGCCGGCCCCCGATCCCGGGGGCCGGCCTTCGGCGTTCCCGCCTTATTCCCGCATTGGCCAAGTCTTTAGGAGTGGCTTATCTCACCGCCCGTCAACCCTTGCCTACGGTCGCGTAGGTCACATTCGAAGGTGAATCATGAACGGCTGTGGCAGACGATTCGAAGAATGACAACAGTTCAGTGATCGGGTCGTACGTGGCGGTGGGGGACAGCTTCACCGAGGGCGTCGGCGACCCCGGTCCCGACGGGAGGTTCGTCGGCTGGGCAGACCGGTTCGCGGTGCTCCTCGCGGACCGGCGGCCCGAAGGCGACTTCCGGTACGTCAACCTCGCGGTGCGCGGCAAGCTGCTCGACCAGATCGTGGCGGACCAGCTTCCGCGAGCGGTCGAGCTGGCACCGGACCTGGTCTCCTTCTGCGCGGGCGGCAACGACATCCTCCGGCCCGGCACCGACCCCGACGAGGTCGCCGAACGCTTCGAGCGGGCGATCGCGGCCCTCACCCCGGTGGCCGGCACCGTGATGGTGACGACCGGGTTCGACACCCGTGGCGTCCCCGTGCTCAAGCATCTGCGCGGCAAGATCGCCACCTACAACGGACACGTGCGCGCCGTGGCCGACCGGTACGG
This sequence comes from Streptomyces sp. NPDC088766, assembly GCF_044750845.1. Lineage (NCBI taxonomy): Bacteria > Bacillati > Actinomycetota > Actinomycetes > Kitasatosporales > Streptomycetaceae > Streptomyces > Streptomyces sp. NPDC088766. Next base: position 51,631 of record NZ_JBIVKQ010000002.1, read on the forward strand.
CTGCCCGGTCCTCGACCTGTGGTCGCTGAAGTCCATCCAGGACCGGCGGGCCTGGGACGGCGACCGGCTCCATCTCGGGGCGGAGGGGCACACGCGTGTGGCGCTGCGCGCCGGCCAGGTCCTCGGCCTTGAGGTGCCCGCCGACCCGGAGCAGCCCTGGCCGCAGCTCCCGCCGCGCGGCACCCTCGAGATCCGGCGCGACGACGTGCAGTGGGCGCGCGAGTACCTGGTGCCGTGGATCGGGCGCCGGCTGCGCGGGGAGTCCTCGGGCGACCACGTGACCGCCAAGGGCATCCTCTCGCCCGACGACATCAGGATGCGGATCGCCGCGGTGGCGTGAGCCGGCAGGCGCGGCCGGCCGTTCCCCGGGGTTCGGCCGGCCGCGTCACGAGCGGGGTGAGCGCGCGAGTACGGGCCCGCAGGCGGCCGGGCGGCCCGTGCCGTCCGCGGCCCGTGCCGTCCGCGACCCGTCGGCCCCGCTCGGCCTCACTCCTCGCCCGCCTCGGCCTCGCTCCTCGCCCGCTTCGGCGATCGACGGGGCACGGATGACGTGTGACGGACCGCGGGTGACAGGTGACGTATCGCGGGTGACGGCGCTGCGCGGACCCGGCCGGTCCGGCCTCAGCGTTCCTGGGCGCCCGACTGCCCCGCCGCCAGACCCAGTTCCCGGTTCAGCGCCTCCTCCACCCACTCCTGCGCGCGGCTCCGGGACACCGCGCCGTCGTAGGACGTGAGCTGTACGGCGAGGCCGTCGAGGAGGGCCGTCAGGCGCAGGGCCGTCCCGGCCGGGTCGGGACAGCGGAACTCGCCCGCGGCCACCCCCTCCGCGATCACCTCGGCGAGCGCCGCCTTCCACCGCCGGTCGAGACCGCCGGCGACCTCCCGCAGCGCGGGCTCGCGCAGCGACACCGCCCAGCCCTCGATCCACAGCCGCCAGCCCTTGGCCGGCCCCGTGGGGGCGTACCAGCGCACCGCCGACCGCAGCCGGCGCAGCGCGGTCGTCCGGCGGCCGAGCAGCTTGCGCAGACGGGCCAGATCGCCCTCGGCGGCGTAGGCGAACGCGTCCGCGACGAGCCGCTCCTTGGTGGAGAAGTGATAGAGCACCAGTGCGTTGCTCACGCCGAGCGCCGAGGCCACGTCGGCGATCCTGACCGCCGCCACGCCCCGTGCCTCGATCTGTTCGACGGCCGCCCGCAGCAGTTCCTCGCGCCGCTCGGCCACACTCAACCGGACCCTTGCCACGCCGTCACCCTACACAGGGCCTGCGACCTGCGCGGACGCCGTCAGCAGTGGTGGCCGAAGCGCTCCGCGATGACCGGCAGCCGCTGCTCGGCGATGGCGTGCGCGGCCTGTCGAGGCGTCGTTCCGTCGGACTCCGCGCGCGCCAGTACGCGTTCCACCAGCGCGCGCATCGAGCGGCGCGTGTGGGCGAACGCCTCCCCGGCGTCCGCGCCGATGTCGCCGAACAGGGTCCACCACCACCAGGCGTTCGTTCCGGAGTTGACGACGACGTCCGGCAGCACGCTCACCCCCCGCGCGTGCAGCGACTGCTCCGCCTCGGGCAGGACCGGCATGTTGGCCGCCTCGGCGATCCAGCGCGCGGTGATCCGCGCCTGCTCCCGCGGCCCGATCGCGTACGACACGGCGGCCGGCACCAGCACCTCCGCCTCGGCCGACAGCCAGGCGTCACCAGGGAGTTCGCGGAAGCCCGGGGGCAGCGCGCCGCGGTCGACGGTGCCGTGGGCGTCCCGCGCGGCCAGCAGCGCCTCCACGTCGAGGCCCGCCGGGTCGGCGATCGTGCCCTTGACGTCGGCGACGGCCACCACCGTCAGCCCCGCGCGCGCGAGGAAGCGCGCCGTCGCCCCGCCCATGGTGCCGAACCCCTGGAGGGCCACCCGGGTGCCGGCGTACGGCACCCCGGCCCGGTCCAGGGCCGTGAGCACGGACTCGGCGACCCCGCAGCCGCCCACCAGTTCGTCCAGGCCGATGCCGTCCACCTCGACCGCGAAGGCGTCCGCGAGCCGTCCGCGGGCCGCGTGCTCGTCGTCGAGCAGCGGATAGACGGCCTGGATCGACGACACCAGCCCGGCCTCGGCGGCGGCCCGGTCGACGACGTCCTGGCTGAGCCCCAGGTCCTCACCGGTGGTCCAGCAGCTCTCGACGTACGGCCGTACCGCCCGCAGGTACCGCACCAGCAGCCCGTAAGCCTCCGGGTCCCGGGGATCGCAGTCGATGCCGCCCTTCGCCCCGCCCAGCGGGACGTAGCGTGCCGCCGGGTCGTAGTGCAGGGCCTCCTTGAGGCTCATGCCGCGGGCGAGGCCGGTCACCTCGTCGAGGGTGCAGCCCTCCCGCATCCGCAGGCCGCCGCTGCAGACGCCGCGCACCAGCCGGTCGACGACCAGGTAGCCCCGGCGGCCGGTGAGGTGGTCGGTCCAGGTGAGGGACAACAGGGGGGCGGTCATACGGGCTCCTCGCCAGGGACCTTTACTGAACAGTGGGTCAGTATCGGGAGCCTTCGGGCGTCGTGTCAACGCGCCGCGGCCGCCCCCTTCGACCGGGCGGACGCGGGTTGTCGGACCGGCCGACCATAATGGGAATCCTCAGCGACTCCACCTGGAGGTACCGTGGCCGGATCCCGTTCCCTGAGCTCCGGGCTCAGCGCACTGCAGCCCGAGGCCTTCGGCGCGGACCCGAGCGGTGAGCGCATGGCGCGTATCCGCAGATCACCCCACTTCGCTGACGGGGTCTTCCAGAACCCCGGCGGGGAAGCGAGGATCCGGCCCTCGGGCTCCGCGCTCGACCTCGCCAAGGCCTTCTTCGACAAGGACACCCGCCCCCGCCGCGCCCCCTCCGGCCCGGTCCCGGTGCACGCCACCACCCTCGCCGACCTGGCCCGGCCGCCCGCCACGGGCCTGCGCCTGACCTGGATGGGGCACTCCAGCGTGCTCGCGGAGATCGACGGGCACCGGGTGCTGTTCGACCCCGTCTGGGGCGAGCGCTGCTCCCCCTTCCCCTTCGCGGGCCCCAAGCGCCTGCACCCGGCGCCCCTGCCGCTGGCCGCACTCGGCCCGGTCGACGTCGTCGTCATCTCGCACGACCACTACGACCACCTCGACCTGCCCACCGTCAAGGCACTGGCGGGCACGGACACCCTGTTCGCGGTGCCGCTCGGCGTCGGCGCCCATCTCGAACACTGGGGCGTGTCCGCCGACCGGCTGCGCGAGCTGGACTGGCACGAGGCGACCCGGATCGGCGGCCTCACCCTCACCGCCACCCCGGCCCGTCACTTCTGCGGCCGGGGCCTGCGCAACAGCCAGCACACCCTGTGGGCCTCCTGGTCCGTCGCCGGCGACGAGCACCGGATCTTCCACAGCGGAGACACCGGCTACTTCGACGGCTTCAAGGACATCGGCGCCGAGCACGGCCCGTTCGACGCCACGATGATCCAGATCGGCGCGTACTCGGACCTGTGGCCCAAGAACCACACGGGTTCCGGGCCCCTGCCCGGCGCCTGGCCGGACATCCACATGAACCCCTCGCAGGGGGTCCAGAGCCACCTCGACCTGCAGCAGGGCCGGCCGGGCGGCGTCATGCTGCCGATCCACTGGGGGACGTTCAACCTCTCGTTGCATCCCTGGGCCGAACCGGGCGAGTGGACACTGGCCGCGGCCGACGCGGTCGGACAGCCGGTCGCCGTACCCGTTCCTGGCCAGCCCTTCGAGCCCGCCGGAAACCTCCCCACGCGCCCCTGGTGGAGGGACGTGTCCCGGCCGCTGAACCGCGAGTGGCCCGTTCCGGAGATCACCCCCGAGGTGTCCCGTGACGACCTCGACCTCGTGGGCGAGGGCTGACCGTGGCGGAACGGAAGCGTCCGACGTAGGTCCCGGACCGCTCGGGCGGGCCGTGGGGCGCCGGCCGCCCGCGCCACCGCCCGGCCGCCCGCGCCACCGCCCGGCGACGTCGGATGCCGGGCGGTGGCGCGGGCGGGTTCAGCCCAGCGGTTCCCGCACGTACACCGTCGCCTCGGCGCGTGACAGCGCCCGCCCCTCGGCGAACCGCGCGTCGAACTCCTCCGTGCTCGGCGCCGTCCGTACGGCCGTCGCGTTGCGCGGTCCCTCCAGCGGGTCCGTCCGCTCGGGGAAGAACCCGATCCGTCCGCCGTCGCGGCCACCGCTCCCAGCAGCACGGCGCCCTCCGCCGGACGGCCCACCACGGCCAGGCAGCCCGCGAGGGTGTGCAGACCGGCCGGCCACGAGGTGACGTCCCGCTCCTCGGACAGTTCCCGCGCAAGCTCCCGCCCGCGCCGCAGCGGCAGGTCCCGGTCATCCAGGTCCATCGCGACCTTCAGGCCGATCCAGGTGGACGACGGAGCGGCCCGCTCGTGCCCCGCCGCATGCGCCGTCGACACCGCCTGCACGATCGGCGCGTCCGCCGCCGAGGAGACCGTGCGCCACAACCTGGCCGGACGCGGCTGCGCCCAACTGGTCATCGCCCACCGGCTGTCCACCATCCGAGACGCCGACCGGATCGTCGTACTGGAAGCGGGCCGCATCGTCGAGACCGGCACCCACGACGAACTGCTCCGCCGCAAGGGCACCGCGGCCGTCGCGCTCTTCGGGAACAGCACACTCGCCGAGGCGGGAGAACTCCTCGTCGGGATGCGCGGCGACCTGGAGCACCGAGCCGTCTCGGCGGCGCCTTGCCGGACGGCCTCGCCCGCGACCGGAAGTCAAGGCCACGGCCGATACGTTGAGTGACATTTCGGAGGGTGCGGCCGAGTGCGGGGAAGTCCGGGGGCGTCCCGGCGGGCCGAGCCGACCCTCCGGACCCGACCGGACCACCCGTCGGCGGGGGCCGGGAAGCGAACCGCCCCCCGGCCCCCGCCTTCTGTTCGTGAACATCTCTGACCAGGACTGATCGTTTACTTCGCCTCGACTGTCCGGGCGCCTCGCGAGCTTATCGGTCTGTCGTACGAAGCCTCATACCAGAGCGGGACGCTCACCGGGGGACTTTGTCAACTGCCCACCGCGCTTGTCGGATCGGCGACTACTGTGAGTGGCCGTCGGGTGGGAAGGTGCCGAAATCCCTCGGCTCTCCCGACCGACACCGCGATGGCGCAAGCCCGAGGAGCGCACCCCGTGCGAGCCCCGGGCCCGACGGACAGTACGAGGACACCGATGTCTCACCTCCGCGCACCGGCCGCACGCGCAGACCGCCGTGAGGGCGGACGGCACGGAAGGCCGGTCGCCGGCACCGCACCCGCACCGGCCGAGAGGCACATACGGCCTCAGCTGCTGCGACTCGCCGTGCTGCCTCCGACCGCCGTCGCCCTCAGCGGCTGCGCGGCCGTCCTGTTCACCGTGCGCTCCACCGGCGTCAGGCCGGGACCGACCCTGTGGGCCGTTCTCGCCGGGGCCGTCGCGGTGACCGGCGTCGGCATCGTCGTCGCCGCCGTGGCCGCCGACCGGGCCGCCCGCTCCGTCAGCGACCGCGTCACCGCCCTGCGCCGCAGCAGCGCACGAGGCGAGGCCGACCTGCGCGCCCTGCTCGACGCGCTGCGCCGCGGCGAGGCCCCGCCGCACCGCAAGCCGCGCGGCGGCCCGCCCGGCGACGCCGACGAGTTCGAGCTGCTCGCCGCCGACCTGTCCCGCGCCCACGACGGGGCCGTCACCGCCGTCGTCCAGGCCGCCCAGCTCTCCAGCCGGACGGGCAGCGAACAGAAGCTGGAGGTGTTCGTCAACCTCGCGCGGCGCCTTCAGTCCCTCGTGCACCGCGAGATCTCCACCCTGGACGAGCTGGAGAACGAGATCGAGGACCCCGACCTCCTCAAGGGCCTCTTCCACGTCGACCACCTCGCCACCCGGATCCGCCGGCACGCCGAGAACCTCGCCGTCCTCGGCGGCGCCGTCTCCCGGCGGCAGTGGAGCAACCCCGTCTCCATGACCGAGGTGCTGCGCTCCGCCATCGCCGAGGTCGAGCAGTACTCGCGGGTCAGACTCGTCCCGCCGGTCGACGGCGAACTGCGCGGGCACGCCGTCGCCGACGTCATCCACCTGCTCGCCGAACTCGTGGAGAACGCCACGGTGTTCTCCGCCCCGCACACCCAGGTCCTGCTGCGCGCCAACCTGGTCACCTCCGGGCTGGCCGTCGAGGTCGAGGACCGCGGCCTCGGCATGCCCGTCGACGAACAGGGCCGGATGAACGCCCTGCTCGCCGACCCCGACCAGGTCAATGTCGGCCGCCTGCTCGCCGACGGCCGCATCGGCCTCTACGTCGTCTCGCAGCTGGCCCGCCGCCACGGCATCCGGGTCCGGCTCCAGAACAACATCTACGGCGGCGTCCAGGCCGTACTCGTCGTCCCCCAGGCCCTCCTGGGGCCGGCCGGGCTGCCGTCGCCGCAGGCCGAGGAGAGCGGCGCGGGCGCGGAGGGCGGACAGGTGCCGTGGGACGGGGAGCGACCGCCCCTGGCCCTGCAGGCCGGCGCGCGGTCCCAGGTCCATGGCCAGGTCCAGAGCCATGGCCAGGTCCAGAGCCAGGGCCAGGTCCAGGGCCAGGGCCAGGTCCAGAGCCAGGGCCAGGGCCAGGGCCAGGGCCAGTCAGGCGCGCAGCCCCAGCCGCAGTTGCATCTCCGGCGACAGTCCCCGCCCGAGTCCCGTCCGCGACCTCAACTCCAGCCGCAGCCGCAGCCGCAGCCTCAACTTCTTTCTCAAGAGCAGTCTCTGACGTTCCATCAAGTTGCGCCGACGGATGAGTCGCTGGTGAACCATCAGCCCCGGATTCCCGCCCCGTCTGCTTCCCGGAGCGACTCCCCGGCCCACCCGCGGACCGCGTCCCCCCAGGCCGGCCCCCGGAGCCCCGGCCTCGCCCCGGAAGGGCATCCGCACGACGGTGCCGGGCGCGCGCCCTCCGCCGCGCCGCCTTCCGACCCGCCCGCTGCCCCGCCCTCCGTCCAGCACGACACCGCCGGCCCGAACGGCGGCCGTCCGGCCCCGCTGCCCGTCCGCGGCGCGCACGAGGAGCGGCCCAATCCGGCCGAGGCGGTGCCCGGGATCCGGCCCGGTGACCGGGCCGCCGTGGCGGAGGTCGCGGGCCTCGTGCCCACCCCGCGCGCGAGCGCGGTGCGCGGCACCATGGGCAAGCCGCAGCTGCCCCGCCGCCGCGCCCGGGAGCACATCGCCCCCCAGTTGCGCGGCGGCCCCGCCCCCCGCCCGGACGCCGAGCGGCCCGCCGGGCACGACCCCGGTCTGATGGCCGCCTTCCAGCGCGGCGTCGGCCTCGCCGAGGCCCAGCAGAGCCTGGAGGCGGACGCCCTGCCGGTCCAGGCCGGCCCGGCCGCCGCGGACGTACCGCACGCAACGGCCGCCTCCCCCCGGTCCGACGCCGGGGCGCACCCCGCGCACGGCCCGTCCGGCCGCCTCGACCGCCAGTCCACCACCCGGCACGACGGGAGCGCACCAGCCGGATGAGTACCCCTCTCACCACCTCCGCCCCCACCTCCACCGCTCCCGCTGACCTTCGTACCCCAAGGAGTCGATCCACCATGGCGAGCGATGCGCCGACCGGCCAGGTATCCGATCTCGACTGGCTGATGAGCGGCCTCGTGCAGCGCGTACCGCACACGAGGAGTGCGGTCCTCCTCTCCTGCGACGGCCTCGTGAAGTCCGTCCACGGCCTCGACCACGACAGCGCCGACCACATGGCGGCGCTGGCCTCCGGGCTGTACTCGCTCGGCCGCAGCGCCGGCCTCCGCTTCGGCGACGGCGGGGAGGTGCGGCAGGTCGTCGTCGAACTCGACTCGACGCTGCTGTTCGTCACCACCGCGGGGTCGGGCACCTGTCTCGCGGTGCTGGCCGGACGCGAGGCCGACGCCGCCGTGCTCGGCTACGAGATGGCCATGCTCGTCAAGAGCGTGCGGCCCTACCTGGCGACCGCGCCCCGGCAGCACGCCGTGGAACCCTCGGTGATGGGCCCTTGAGGGCGGTGGCGGCCGGCGACGGGCCCTGGCTCGACGACGCGGCCGGACGGCTGGTGCGCCCGTTCACGGTCAGCAACGGCCGCACCAGACCCACCGTCGCCCTGGACCTCATGTCACAGGTGAGAACCACCGGGACGACCCCCTTCGGCCATCTCGGCCCCGAGCACGCGCAGGCACTGGACCTGTGCCGTGCCCCCGTCCCGGTCGCCGAGGTCGCCGCCCACCTGAGGCTGCCGGCGGCCGTCACCAAGGTGCTGCTGGCGGACCTCGTCGACTGCGGGGCGCTGACCACCAAGCCCCCCGAGTCCCACCACCACCCCACCGACCGGGCCCTACTGGAGGCAGTGCTCGATGGACTACGACGACAGCTCTGACTACGACGACGGCTCCGCCCCCTTCCCGACCGCGCTGAAGATCCTGGTCGCGGGCGGGTTCGGAGTCGGCAAGACCACGCTCGTCGGCGCGGTGAGCGAGATCGCGCCCCTGAGCACCGAGGAACTGCTCACCACCGCCGGCGCCGCCACCGACAACCTCGACGGCATCGAGAAAAAGGTCGAGACGACCGTGGCCATGGACTTCGGCCGCATCAGCCTCGACCCGCAGCACGTCCTGTACCTGTTCGGCACCCCCGGACAGGAACGGTTCTGGTTCATGTGGGACGAGCTGTCCGAGGGCGCCCTCGGCGCCGTCGTCCTCGCCGACACCCGCCGCCTGGAGCAGTGCTTCGCGGCCGTCGACTTCTTCGAGGAGCGCGGTCTCGGCTTCATCGTGGCCGTCAACGAGTTCGACGGCGCCCACCGCTACGACCCCGAGGAGGTGCGCGCCGCCATGGACCTGGACCCGGCGATCCCCATCGTGCGCTGCGACGCCCGCATCTCCGCCTCGGGCGTGCAGACCCTGCTCACCCTCGTCCGCCACCTCATCGCCCACGCGCCGGCGGCACCCCGCCCGAGCCGCGGCGCCCACAGGTGATCCCGCACCACCCCCTACCGGAGCCGCACATGCCGTACGTCCACAGCGACGGAGCCCGCCCATGAGCTACGACCCGCCCCGCCCGGCCGGTCGACTGCTGCTCACCCCCGAGGACGCGGAGGCCCCCGCCCGCACCCTGAGGCTGCGCCGCCTCGGCCTGGGGGAGCGGGCCGAGCCCGGTCTGGACGCCTTCGCGGACCACCTCGCCGAGATGACCGACGCGCCGTACGCGATGGTCAACTTCATCGACGTGGAACGGCAGTTCTTCGCCGGCCTGCACACACCGCCCGGTGGCCTGGCAGCCCGCGGCGGCAAGCCGGAACTGGGCCGCCGGCTCGCCCGCGAGTACGGCTACTGCCCGTACGTCGTCGCGCGGCGCAAGGCACTGGTCCTGGAGGACGTCCGCGACTATCCGCGGTTCGCGGGCAATCCGGTCGTCGAGGAGTACGGCATCCACTCCTACCTCGGTGCCCCGCTGATCGACACGGCCGGCATGGTGCTCGGCACGGTGTCCGTGGCCGATCTGACGCCCCGGCCCTGGGGCAGGGCGGGGCTGGCGACCATCAAGGCGACCGCGGCGGACCTCGCCGGACGGCTGGAACACCGGGAGGCCGGCGGACCGCCCCGGTGAGCCGGGCCGGCCGGGGTCCCTCAGAAGCCCCGCCAGACGTTGTCGAAGGCCGCGTCCTCCACGGACCGCCGCTGCCGTACGGCGGTCAGCTCCGTCACCGCGTCGCCGACCGCGACCAGCACCGTCGCCACCTGGTCGGTCAGCGGGCCGGGGAAGCCGTCGCCCTCCTCCTCGCGGACACCGGTGGCGGTGGCCAGGCCCGCCAGGACGGGCTCGCCCGAAGCCCAGCGTTCGGCGGCGCGGCGCCGGGCAGGTGAGTCCACCGCCCCGCTCCGGCCGGACCGCCCGGCGAGCCAGTGGCCGCGCGGGCGGGCCAGCGTGCCGTCGGCCTCCATCCGGGCGGTGTAGGCCGCGGCCAGCCCGCGACCGCGGCGCCACAGCCACTCCTCGACCGACTCGTACGGCTCCCGCCGCACCGCGCAGGCCGCGGCCTCCGCGAGGAGCCGGTCGGCCGGGGCGGGCGCCGGGCCGGGCGTCACCCGGTCGTCGGAGAGGACGAGCACGCCCGCCTCCACCAGGTCGATCAGCTCGGCCCCCGCGAGGGCGAGCGAGAGTTCACCCCGCTCCACGGGGCGCGCGGGCGGCACGTCCAGCGAGACGATCAGCAGGTCCTGCGCCGTGGTCATGGGCTGCTCCCCGTAGGTAGGTTCCCTCCAGAGTGGCACGGGGGACCGGGGCGTGAAGCGGAGCTGTGGCGCCGCTTAAGAAAGTCTCGATGGACCGCGCCGCCGCCGTACGGCAGATTGCTACCGGATTCCACCCCCTTCCCCCGCCACGGGCCTCCTTCGGCATGCCCGGCGCGGGGGTCTCACCGTCAGGAGCCGTAGCGTTGAAGGCGCTGGTCAAGGAGAAGGCGGAGCCGGGACTGTGGCTCGCGGACGTGCCGGAGCCCGCCGTCGGACCCGGTGACGTACTGATCAAGGTGCTGCGCACCGGTATCTGCGGCACCGATCTGCACATCCGGTCCTGGGACGGCTGGGCCCGGCAGACGATCCGCACCCCGCTCGTCCTCGGGCACGAGTTCGTCGGCGAGGTCGTCGAGACCGGACGCGACGTCGGCGACATCAAGGCCGGCGACCGGGTGAGCGGCGAGGGGCACCTCGTCTGCGGCCGGTGCCGCAACTGCCTCGCCGGGCGCCGCCACCTGTGCCGGGCCACCGTCGGGCTCGGCGTCGGCCGCGACGGCGCGTTCGCCGAGTACGTGGCGCTGCCCGCCGCCAACGTCTGGGTGCACCGCGTCCCCGTCGACCTCGACGTGGCGGCGATCTTCGACCCGTTCGGCAACGCCGTCCACACCGCGCTGTCCTTCCCGCTGGTCGGCGAGGACGTGCTGATCACCGGGGCCGGCCCGATCGGCCTGATGGCCGCCGCCGTCGCCCGGCACGCCGGTGCCCGCAACGTCGTCGTCACCGACGTCAGCGAGGAGCGCCTGGAGCTCGCTCGCAAGATCGGCGCGAGCCTCGCCCTGAACGTCTCGGGCGCGACCATCGCCGACGGACAGCGCGAGCTGGGCCTGCGCGAGGGCTTCGACATCGGGCTGGAGATGTCCGGCCGCCCCGAGGCGATGCGCGACATGATCGCCAACATGACGCACGGCGGCCGGATCGCCGTGCTCGGCCTGCCCGCCGAGGAGTTCCCGGTCGACTGGGCCCGGATCGTCACCTCGATGATCACCATCAAGGGCATCTACGGCCGTGAGATGTTCGAGACCTGGTACGCGATGTCCGTGCTGCTGGAGGGCGGCCTCGACCTCACCCCCGTGATCACCGGCCGCTACGGCCACCGCGACTTCGAGGCGGCGTTCGCCGACGCGGCGAGCGGGCGCGGCGGCAAGGTCATCCTCGACTGGACCGCGTAAGTCATCTGCCTTCCTAGGAGCTTCTGAGATGTTCGACTCCGTGCGCGACGACCTGCGCACCACCCTCGACGAGATCCGCGCCGCCGGCCTGCACAAGCCCGAGCGGGTCATCGGCACCCCGCAGTCCGCCACCGTCGCCGTCACCGCGGGCGGCCGGCCCGGCGAGGTCCTCAACTTCTGCGCCAACAACTACCTCGGCCTCGCCGACCACCCCGAGGTGATCGCCGCCGCCCACGAGGCCCTGGACCGCTGGGGCTACGGCATGGCGTCCGTGCGGTTCATCTGCGGCACCCAGGAGGTCCACAAGGAGCTGGAGGCGCGGCTGTCGGCCTTCCTCGGCCAGGAGGACACGATCCTGTACTCCTCCTGCTTCGACGCCAACGGCGGTGTCTTCGAGACGCTGCTCGGCCCCGAGGACGCGGTGATCTCCGACGCCCTCAACCACGCCTCCATCATCGACGGCATCCGCCTGTCCAAGGCCCGCCGCTTCCGCTACGCCAACCGCGATCTGGCCGACCTGGAACGGCAGTTGAAGGAGGCCGTCGAAGGGGGCGCCCGCCGCCGGCTGATCGTCACCGACGGCGTCTTCTCCATGGACGGCCACGTCGCCCCCCTCGCCGAGATCTGCGACCTCGCCGACCGCTACGACGCGATGGTCATGGTCGACGACTCCCACGCCGTCGGCTTCGTCGGCCCCGGCGGCCGCGGCACCCCCGAGCTGCACGGCGTGATGGACCGCGTCGACATCATCACCGGCACCCTCGGCAAGGCCCTCGGCGGCGCCTCCGGCGGCTATGTCGCGGCCCGCGCCGAGATCGTCGCCCTGCTGCGCCAGCGCTCGCGCCCCTACCTGTTCTCCAACACCCTCGCCCCGGTCATCGCCGCCGCCTCCCTCAAGGTCCTCGACCTGCTGGAGACGGCCGACGACCTGCGTGTCCGGCTCGCCGAGAACACGGCCCGCTTCCGCCGCCGCATGACCGACGAGGGCTTCGACGTCCTCCCGGGCGACCACGCCATCGCGCCCGTGATGATCGGCGACGCGGCGCGGGCGAGCCGGCTGGCCGAGCTGCTGCTGGAGCGCGGGGTGTACGTGATCGGCTTCTCCTACCCGGTCGTCCCGCAGGGGCAGGCCCGCATCCGGGTCCAGCTCTCCGCCGCGCACTCCACGGCCGACGTCGACCGTGCCGTGGACGCCTTCGTGGCGGCGCGGGCGGAACTGGAGGCCTGAACCGGCCGGCCCGGACATATTGCGATAATCGATCCATGATCGAAGCGCGGCGGCTCCACATCCTCCGTGCGGTGGCCGACCACCGCACGGTGACGGCGGCTGCCGCCGCGCTGTACCTCACCCCGTCCGCCGTCTCCCAGCAGCTCACCGCCCTGGAGCAGGAGACCGGCCACCGCCTGGTGGAACGCGGCGCCCGGGGCGTACGGCTCACCCCGGCCGGTGAGATCCTGCTCGCCCACACCCACGCGGTCCTCGCCCAGCTGGAGCGGGCGGAGGCGGAACTGGCCGCCTACCGCTCGGGCGCGGCCGGCACGGTCACCGTGGCCGCCTTCGCCACCGGCATCGCCCTGGTCGTCGCGCCCGCCGTGGCCCGGCTCGCCGCCACCGACCCGGGGATCAGGATCCGCGTCCAGGACGCCGAGGGCGACGCCAGCCTGCCGATGGTCCTCGACCGGCAGGTCGACGTCGCCGTGGCCGTCGAGTACCGGGGGGCGCCCGCCGCCGACGACCCGCGTCTCGCGCACGTCCCGCTCTACGCCGAGCCCTTCGACGCGGTCGTACCGGTCACCCACCGTCTCGCCGAGTGCGCCGAGGTGCCGCTGGCCGAGCTGGCCAAGGACCCCTGGATCGGCCCGTACCCGGGCAACCCGTGCCACGACGTGGTCGTGCTGGCCTGCGAACACGCCGGTTTCCAGCCCCGCCTGGAGCACTCCTCGGACGACTTCCGCGCGGTCGTGTCGCTGGCCTCGGCCGACGCCGGCGTGGCGCTCGTCCCGCGCTCGGCCCTGCGCGGCATGGACCTGACCGGCGTGGTCGTCCGCCCGGTCGACGGGGTTGCCCCGACCCGCCGCGTCTTCGCGGCCGTACGCCGCGGGGCCGAGGAGCATCCGCTGATCCGTCCGGTGCTGGAGGCGCTGGAGGAGGCCACCCCCACCTGAGGTTCTCATATCTGGGATAACATCCCGGATATGAGACAGTCCGCCGAGGAAGAGACCGACGCCCGGCTGGCCGCCCGGCTGGCCGAGCTGCGCGCCGAGCACGGCTGGTCGCTGGGGGAACTGGCCGAGCGCACCGGGGTGAGCCGCTCCACCCTCTCCCGTGCCGAGCGCGCCGAGATCAGCCCGACCGCCGCCCTGCTCAACCGCCTGTGCCACGTCTACGGCCGGACCATGTCCCGGCTGCTCGGCGAGGTGGAGGCCGGCGCCGAGCCGGCGCCGCTGGTACGGGCCGGTGAGCAGCCCGTCTGGGAGGACCGGGCCTCCGGGTTCGTCCGGCGCTCCGTGTCCCCGCCGCACCCCGCACTGCGCGGCGAACTCGTCGAGGGCCGGCTCGCCGCGGGCGCCGACCTCGCCTACGACCGGCCGCCCGTGCCCGGCCTGGAACAGCACATCTGGGTCCTGGAGGGCGCCCTGGAGGTGACGGCGCAGGACACCGCGCACCACCTGGCCGCCGGTGACTGCCTGCGGCTGCGGGTGTGGGGGCCGACGCGCTTCCGGTGCGCGGGCGAGAAGGAGACGCGGTACGTGCTGGCGGTGGTGCTGCCATGACGACGACCAGGCTCGACGCCTCCCGGCTCCTGGACCTGTCGGGCCGGTTGGCCGACCTGCTGGTCGACACGGTGCACGGCGGCGCCTCCGTGGGATTCCTCGCCCCGCTCGACCGCGCGGAGGCCCTCGCCTGGTGGCAGGGGCGCGCGGCGGGGGTCGCCGCCGGGCAGCTGGCGGTCTGGGCGGCCCTCGACGACGGCCGGGTCACCGGCACCGTCACCCTGGCCCTCCCCGACAAGCCCAACAGCCGCCACCGCGCCGAACTCGTCAAGCTGATGGTCCACCGGGACGCCCGGGGGCAGGGCCTGGGCCGCCGGCTGCTGACCACCGCCGAGGAGGCCGCCGCCGCTGCCGGTGTCACCCTCCTCCACCTCGACACCGAGACCGGCAGCCCCGCCGAACACCTCTACCGCACCGGTGGATGGACCAGGGCGGGAGTCATCCCCGACTACGCGGCCGACCCGTCCGGCGTCCTGCGGCCGACGACCCTGTACTACAAACACCTCGCCCCGGCGTGACTGTCAGTGCCTGCCGCTAGCCTGCGCAGCATGCCGGACGCCGAAGACGTACGCCGTGTCGCCCTGTCCCTGCCGGACACGGCCGAGAAGACCGCCTGGAACATGCCCACGTTCCGGGTCGCGGGAAAGATGTTCGCCACCCTGCCCGAGGACGAGACCTCCCTCGCCGTGCGCTGCCCCAAGGAGGAGCGCGACGAGCTGGCCCTCGCCGAGCCGGGGAAGTTCTGGATCGCCGACCACGAGGCCCAGTTCGCCTGGGTCCGGGTCCGGCTGGCAGCCCTGGAGGACGAGGCCGAGCTGCGGGACATCCTCGCCGACTCCTGGCGCCAGGCCGCCCCGGCGCACCTGCTGGAGGCGCACCCGGGACTGGGGGTGCCGGTGGAGGGCTGAGAGGCGTCCGGTGAGCGCGGCTCCGACAAACGCGTGCGCGATCACCGACCCGAGTGCGGTATTGTTTCCCTGCACGTCAGGCCGGGCGAAACCCCAGGTCAGACGGGCAACGGGACGTGGCGCAGCTTGGTAGCGCACTTGACTGGGGGTCAAGGGGTCGCAGGTTCAAATCCTGTCGTCCCGACTTTTCGAAGTCGTGAATCCGAGGCCGTCTTCTCCATGACGAGAAGGCGGCCTTCGCCGTGCGCGCGACCGGGGCGGTCCCGGGTCGCTCTCCGGGGGCGCACGGAAGCACCGGTGGCGTCCGGTGCGTATTTCCTTGGACTCCGCCGGAGCCGTCGCGGGACACTGCGAGGGCCGGTCCGGCCGGTTGCCGGACGACCGCACGGGGTGGGGATGGGATCGTCTGAAGCACGCAAGGTCAGGCCCGGGAAGGGCTCCGTACTGCTGGCACTGCGTCACTACGGACGGGAGCTGGGCCGCCTCCGGTGGCTGGCCGCTCCCGCCCTGCTGTTGCCGGCGCTCGGCAACATCGGCATCAACTACATCGCTCCGCTGGTCGTCGCGAAGCTCGTCGGGCGGCTGGCCGGGGAGCCCGGCATCGGGGTCGGCCCGGCGCTGCCGTACGTGCTCGGCTTCGCCGGGGTGCTGCTGCTCGCGGAGACGCTGTGGCGGCTCGGGCTGCACTGCCTGAACCGCCTCGACGCGCTCGGCATCGAGCACCTGTACGTGATCGGCATGGACGAGCTGCTCGCCAAGGACGCCGCGTTCTTCCACGACAACTTCGCCGGGTCGCTGACCAAGCGCGTGCTGAGCTTCGCCTCCCGCTACGAGGAGTTCGTCGACACGCTCACGTTCCAGATCGTGGGCCGTTTCGTGCCCCTGCTGTTCGGCTCGGTGGTGCTGTGGCACTACGAGCCGCTGCTCGTCGTCGGACTGCTGACGATGATCGCCGTCACGGCGTGGTGCGTGGTGCCGCTGATCCGCCGCCGGCAGTCGCTCGTCGCCGAACGCGAGGAGGCCGTCGCCCGGGTCTCCGGCCACGTCGCCGACAGCCTGATGAACATGGACACGGTCCGCGCGTTCGCGGCGGAGGAGCGGGAGGCCGCCGAGCACCGCTTTCGGGTCGCGGAGTCCCGGCGGCTCACCCTGCGCTCGTGGGACTACGGCAACCTGCGCATCGACACCCTGGTGGCGCCGATGTCCGTGCTGACCAACGCGCTGGGCCTGCTGCTCGCGGTCGCGCTCGGCGGGGGCGGCCACGGCGTGGAGGCGGTCGTGGTGGCCTTCACGTACTACTCCAACGCGACGCGGATCATGTTCGAGTTCAACCAGGTCTACCGCCGGCTGGAGAGTTCGATGACGGAGGCCGCGCAGTTCACCGAACTGCTGCTGTCGCCGCCGACCGTGCTCGACCCCGAGGCGCCACAGCCGCTGCGGCCCGCCGCCGCCGACGTCCGCTTCGAGCGGGTGACCTTCGCCCACGGCGGCGCGCGGCCGCTCTTCGAAGGGCTCGACCTGGCCGTGCCCGGCGGGACGAAACTCGGCCTCGTCGGCCGGTCCGGCGGCGGCAAGACCACGCTCACACGGCTCCTGCTGCGGATGACGGACATCGACGGCGGACGCATCCTCGTCGGCGGCCAGGACATCACCCGGCTGCGCCAGGCCGACCTGCGCAGCCTGATCGCCTACGTGCCGCAGGACCCGGCGATGTTCCACCGCTCGCTGCGGGACAACATCGCCTTCGCCCGGCCGGACGCCACCGAGACCGAGGTCCGCCGCGCCGCCGAGGCGGCCCACGTCACGGAGTTCGCCGACGCGCTGCCCGACGGCTTCGACACCCTGGTCGGCGAGCGGGGCGTCAAACTCTCCGGCGGCCAGCGCCAGCGCGTCGCGCTCGCCCGGGCGATCCTGCGCGACGCCCCGATCCTGCTGCTCGACGAGGCGACCAGCGCCCTCGACTCCGAGAGCGAGATCCTCGTCCAGGAGGCGCTGTGGCGGCTCATGGAGGGGCGGACGGCACTGGTGGTCGCGCACCGGCTGAGCACCGTCGCCGGGATGGACCGGCTGGTCGTCCTGGACCGCGGCCGGATCGTCGAGCAGGGCACCCACCAGGAGCTGCTGGCCGCGGACGGCACCTACGCCAAGCTGTGGCAGCACCAGTCGGGCGGCTTCCTCGACGACAGCGCCGTCCGGGCGGCGGATCTCCTGCGACCGCGCGGGGCCGATGAATCACCGGCCCGCCCCGTCACCCGCGGGTACGGGCCGGGCGGGGCGGACTGATGAACTGGAGCTCCAGGGCGGCCGGAGGCCCGGCGACACCCGGGCCGCCCGCCGCCGCCCAGGCCAGGATCTCCTCGGTGCAGTCGTCGTCCGTCGCGAAGCCGACCCAGGTGGCCCGGCCGCCCGCCCGGCGGCCCGCGCCGGACGGCTGGACGACGATCACGTTGGCCCGGTCGCAGGGGCCCAGGCAGTCCGTCGTACGGACCTCGAAGGCGCCCGCCGACGCGACGGCCGCCGCCCGCAGGCGTTCCAGCTGCCAGGCGTGGTCGTAGCCGGGGTGCTTGCGGGCGTCGCCGCAGCAGCAGCCCCGGCAGACCACCAGGGTGCAGGGCCGGCGCGCGGCTGCGCCGACCAGCGCCACGCGCCGGGCGGGCGGGACGGAACGCGGCCCCACGCCGGTCAGGACGCCGACTGGCCGACGTGGGCCAGCGCCTGCCGCAGCAGGAAGCCGTGCCCGCCCGGCATCTCGCTCTGCACCGCGGGCGAGACCGCCTCCTGCGGGTCGAACCACACCAGGTCCAGGGCATCCTGCCGCGGGCGGCAGTCACCGGTCACCGGCACGATGTACGCCAGCGACACCGCGTGCTGACGCGGGTCGTGGTACGGCGTGACGCCCTGCGTGGGGAAGTACTCCGCGACCGTGAAGGGCTGGAGGGAGGCCGGGACGCGGGGCAGCGCCATGGGGCCGAGGTCCTTCTCCAGATGCCGCAGCAGGGCGTCGCGGACCCGTTCGTGGTGCAGGACCCGACCCGAGACCAGGGTCCGGCTGACGTTGCCGTCCGGTCCTATCCGCAGCAGCAGGCCGATCTTGGTGACTTCGCCGCTGTCGTCGACGCGCACGGGCACGGCCTCGACGTACAGGATCGGCATGCGGGAGCGGGCGAGTTCGAGTTCGTCCTGGCTCAGCCAGCCGGGCGTGGTATCGGTCAAGTCTGACATTGCTTGATCATACTTTCAGTCCGTCGGGAAGCCGGTAGACCCGGCGGGCGTTGTCCGCCCCGGCCCACCGCGCCAGGCGCAGCGCGCCGGACAGGCCCAGTTCGTCGGCGTCCACCCGGTCCTGGAGCAGATCCCCCAGTCCCCGGCGGAACACCGGCGCGCCGAGCCCGTGGAACTCGGCCACGCCGTAGGCGTCCGAGCTGTACAGCAGCTTGCGGAACGGTGTGATCTCCAGCGCCTCCTCCAGGACCGTCCGCGCCCGCACCGGGCCGACGTGGTGCAGGGTGAGCCCCACGTCCAATTACATCTGCTCGAACACCGCGGCCGGATGTGCGGCCTGCCGCTGACAGGGCCGGCAGTGCAGGAGCAGCACCGGGATCGTGCCCGCGATGAGGTGCAACCAGTCCCTCAGCCGGGCCGGATCCGCCCGGTGCAGGCGGACGTCGTTGTCGCCGAAGCCGGTGTGCAGCTGCAGCGGCAGCCCCAGATCGACGGCGGTCCACAGCAGGTGCCGCACCGGCACGGGCTCCGCCGGGCGTCCGCCGCGCGCCGGCCGGCGCCGGGCCGCACGGGTCACCTCCGGGTCCGCCGGCCGGGTCGGGGCCGCGTCGAAGCCGGTGCGGTACGCGGCCACCGACTTCACCGCCACCACGCCGGGCGCGCGCACCGCTGCCGGCGCGGCCGCCCGGAACGCGTCGCCGCACCCGTCCGCGTCGACGCCCCGCGCGGCCACGGCCTCGGCGACCGTCTCCAGCCGGACGGCCTCGTGGGCCACCCCGCCCGCCGCGCCGGCGAGTTCGGCCAAGGTGGTGAGGCGGTCCGGCGCGAGACCGGTGTCCACGCGGAACACGGCGGTGCGGGCGGCCGTCAGGAACCGCCGGTTCACCTCCCGCGGTCCCGGCTCGGCCCGCCGCGCCAGATGGGCGCCGGCCGGGGCGTGCCGCTCCAGGTCCAGCAGGGGCGCGCAGTGGCGGCGCACGGCCACGCCCACCGGGGTGTCGAACGGAGAGCTTCCCGCCGGCGGTCGCCCTCCGTGAGCAGCGCCTCGAAGCCCGGCCGGGGCCGGTCCAGGGGGGCGGTGACCACGCCGTGGCAGTGGTGGCCGACCGGCTCCGGTGCGGCGAGCGCCTCGTGGACCGGTCCGCCGACCACCTCAGTACACCCAGCGGTAGGCCGCCGCCACCCGCTCGTCGTCCAGCCCGGCCACCCCCTCGATCTCCCCCTGCCGTACGGCGGTCACCGCGTCGGCGAGGACCGGGCCCAGCGCGGCCCGCAGCACCTCGTCCGCGCGGAACTCCGCCACCGCCTCGCCCAGCGTGGCCGGCAGCCGGCGCACGCCCCGCGCCGCGGCCGCCTCCGGGGCCGACCGGGCCGGGTCGCCGGTGGTCTCCTCGGGCAGGACCGCGGCCGAGGCGATCCCGTCCAGGCCCGCGGCGATGAGACAGCCGAGGGCGAGATAGGGATTGGCGGCCAGGTCGACCGGCTTCACCTCCAGGTTCGCCAGCTCGCCGCGCCGGCCCGCCGTGCCCCGCACCAGCCGGATCGCGGCCTCGCGGGTCTCCAGCCCCCAGGCGGTGAACACCCCCGCCCACTGGGAGGGCCGCAGCCGCAGCCTGCTGGCGGGACTGGGCGCGGTCACCGCCGTGAGCGCCGGGAGGTGGGCGAGGACACCGGCCGCGAAGGCCTCCGCGTCGGCCGTCATGCCGTACCGGCGGTCGCCGCCGCTGTGCAGGTTGGTGCCGTCGCGCCAGGCGGAGAGGTGGACGTGGCCGCCGTTGCCGACGCCCCGCGCCAGCACGGCGGGGGAGAAGGAGACCCGCAGGCCGTGCCGGCGGGCCACCGCGCGGATCGTCTGGCGCACCAGCACACTGCGGTCGGCCGCCGCCACCGGGTCCAGGGCGGCCACCGAGATCTCGAACTGGCCCGGCGCGTACTCGGGATGGACCTGCTCGACGTCCACGCCCTGGGCCGCGCACGCCGCCAGCAGCTCGGCGGCGCAGTCGCTCAGCTCGACCTGCCGGATCGCGCCGTACGCGGGCCCCGAGGTGGCGGGGACGAACTCGCCGGCCGGCGCGGAGTCCAGGCCCACGGACCACTCGATCTCGATGCCGGCCCTGAAGGCGAGACCGTGCGCGCGGGCCGCCCCGGCGACGGTGCGGCGCAGGAAGGTGCGGGAGCAGCCCGGGTGCGGCTCGCCGTCCTGGGTGATGCGGTCGACCGGCGCCCACGCCCAGCCGGGCTGCGCGGCCAGCACCACCAGCCGGTCCAGGTCCGGGTGGAGGCGCAGGTCGCCGTCGGGGGAGCCGAGGACGTCGGTGGTGACGCTGCGGTCGTCGGCGAGGAAGGTGTCGAACACCGGGGACATCCCCACGCCCCAGGCGGCCGCGGAGGCCAGCTGGGCCGTCGGGACCGTCTTCACCCGGCCGACGCCCGCGGTGTCGACGTAGGCCAGGACGATCCCGTGCACGCCCCGGCCCGCCAGTTCGCCGCTGAGGGCCCTGGCCCGTTCGACCTCGCCGGGGCGGCCGCCGGGGAGGGGATCGGCAAGGGTGGTCATGTCGGCCTCCAGGGTCGCGTCGGCGCGCGGGCTGTGCCGGTCAGGGTTTCACGGCAACCGCGCCGTACTGCGGCACCACGGCGGCCCCGTCGTCCTCCGCGCGCCAGCGGGAGCAGGACACCAGGCGCGGCTCCAGCAGGTCCAGGCCCGCGAAGAACGCGGCGATCTCCTCGCCGGTGCGGGCGGTGATCGGCGGGGTGGCGTTCTCGTTCCAGAACCTCATCGCCGGGATCTGGCCCTCGCCGCCCAGCGCGCTGTCGTGGGTGGGGTGCGTGAGGACCAGATGGCTGCCCGGCGGGACCTCCGCCATGATCCGGCGCACGATGTCTTGCGCCGCCCCGCCCGCCGGCCCGCGATCCTCGCCCGCGTCCCCGCCCCTTCGCGCGCCGTGCCCGTCGTCCGCCATCGTGCCGCCGGGCGCTCACCGGTGTCCCGGGGGCGGGCGCACCCGCGGCCCCGGGCCCGGGGGCGGCCCGGGGTCCCCCGGTAGGGTGACAATCCGGTCACCCCCGTACAGGAAGCAGGACATGCCCTACTCTCACGCCCCCCAGCTGACCGCGCCCGAACCGTCGGCCGGCGGCGCCGACATCCGTCTCGTCGTCACCGACATGGACGGCACGCTGCTCGACGACGACAAGCGGACGCCCGACGGGCTCTGGGAGGTCCTCGCGCTGCTGCGGGAGCGGGGCGTGCTGTTCAGCCCCGCCAGCGGCCGGCAGTACGCGACGCTGGCGCGGGAGTTCGCCGAGGTCGCCGACGGGATGGTCTTCATAGCGGAGAACGGCAGCTACGTCGTCCGCGACGGGGAGGAACTCAGCTCCGACCCGCTGGACCCCGCCGTGGTCGCCCGCGTCGTCGAGGCCGTACGGCGGCTCGTGGCGGGCGGTGCGGACGTCGGGGCCGTCGTCTGCGGGAAGCGGTCCGCGTACGTCGAGCGCGCCGACGAGGCCTTCCTCGCGGAGGTCGGCCGCTACTACCTGCGCCATCGGGTCGTCGAGGACGTCGCCGCCGTCGAGGACGACGTCATCAAGGTCGCCCTGTTCGACTTCGGGCCGGCGGCGGAGACCACCGCACCCGCCCTGGCCCCGTTCGCGGACACGCACCAGGTCGTCGTCTCCGGCGAGCACTGGGTCGACGTCATGAACCGCACCGCCAACAAGGGCGCCGCCCTGCGCCGGCTCCAGCACGAGCTGGGCGTCACGCCCGCGCAGACCGTGGTGTTCGGCGACTACCTCAACGACCTGGAGATGCTGGACGCCGCCGACTGGTCCTTCGCCATGGCCAACGCCCACCCGGAGGTCGTCCGGCGGGCCCGTCACCTGGCCCCCTCCAACAACGACAACGGAGTGCTGCGCACCCTGGTCCGTCTGCTCGACCTGCCGGTGACGGGTCTCTGACCCGGGCGCTCGGCTCCGTCCGGCTCAGGGCCTCAGCTGCTCAGGGCTTCAGCGGATCGTGGCCGATCGTCATGAGCCGGTGGCGCAGGGCGGTGTCCTCGGCCGCGGGCTCGTCCGCCATGTCGGTCTCGTCGTCGACCGTCTCCACCACCTCCCGCATCACGCGGAGGTCGTCCTTCGTGAGGTCGGTGCGCCGCTTCTGGAGGATCGCCAGCACGTGCCGGCCGGTCGCGGAGCCCGCCTCCCCGGGCAGCGCCTCCGTGGTCTCGCCGGAGTCCCGCACCCGCAGCCAGGCGGCCAGCTCCTGCGAGGTCATGTTGACCACGCGGTGGAAGTCCTCCCACAGCGCGTCGAGTTCGAGAACGTCGGTCATGGCATGCCCTTCCGTCGTGCGCCTCAGCCGTGCCACTGCGTCGTGCGCCTCAGCCGTGCGCCCGCGTCGTGCCCCTGCCTCGTGGTCCGGGCCGTGGTCCGGGCCGGCGGTCAGTCCTCGCGCGGCCAGTTCTCCGCCTCGAACATCCACCGCTGCTTCTCCAGCTCGGCGGTGATGCCGATCAGCAGGTCCTGGGTGACCGGGTCGGCCTTCTCGGTGGTCCCGATCCGCTCCCGCAGCCGGTCGACGGCCGCGCCCAGGGTCTCCGCGATCACCCGCACCACGTCCTCGTCGCGCAGCCAGCCGTCCTTCGGGGACGGCAGCGTGAACGCCGACGCGATCGTCTCCGGGCGGCCGTCCGGCGGCAGGCCGAGCGCGGCGGCCCGCTCGGCGACCGTGTCGGCGAAGCCGCGGGCGGTCGTGACCACCTCGTCGAGCTGGAGGTGGATCGAACGGAACCGCGGGCCGACGATGTTCCAGTGCGCCTGCTTGCCGATCAGGGAGATCCCCAGCAGATCGACGAGCGTGCCCTGCAGCGCGTCGAAGGTGACCTGGCGGGCCGGTTCGGGCAGAGGGCTCTTGACGACAGTCATACGGCGGTCCTCCTTCTCACGTCGTCTCGTGCGGCACGCAGCAGGCCGGCGCGTTCCGCCTCGTCGGTGCCGCCCCACACGCCGGACAGCTGACCGCCGGCGAGGGCGTACTCCAGGCAGTCGGCGGTCACCGGGCACCGCCCGCACACCCGCTTGGCGTCCGCGGTCTCCCGCGACGCCGGTCCGGACGTGCCCACGGGGAAGAACAACTCGGGGTCCTCGCCGATGCAGGCGGCACTGCGCAACCACTCCATGGGGCGCGGGTGCCCAGGGCGGTTCGGCACAAACGCGGCGCCCGGCGGGGGCGGCCGCGGCTCCGGGGCGGGTGTGCGCGGGGCTCCGGGGTGGCCGCCGCCGCCCGGTGACCTTCCCCCGGGACGCGACGGCGGTCTATAGTCCGAAACTAGCAGTGCTAATTAATTTGTCGGACCACAGCGTCGTCGTCGGTCAGGAGTCCCCAGTCGTGCGTCCCGTCCACTTCGCGGCCGCCCGCCGCACCCCCATCGGCAAGCTGCGCGGCGCCCTGTCCGCCGTACGGCCCGACGACCTCGCCGCGGGCGTCATCCGCGGCCTGGTCGCCGACCTGCCCGCACTCGACCCCGCCCGGATCGACGACGTGTACTGGGGTGCCGCCAACCAGGCCGGCGAGGACAACCGCAACGTCGCCCGCATGGCCGCCCTGCTCGCCGGACTCCCCGAGACCGTGCCCGGCGCCACGGTGAACCGGCTGTGCGCCTCGGGCATGGAGGCGGTCACCGCCGCCGCCCGCACGATCGCCGCGGGCGAGGCCGAGATCGTGCTCGCGGGCGGCTCCGAGTCGATGAGCCGCGCCCCCTTCGTGCTCGCCCGCCCCGACGAGGCCCTCCCGCACCGGGTGGAGACCGTCGACACCCGGCTCGGCTGGCGCCTGGTCAACCCCGCCATGAAGGACCTGCACGGCCTGCTGTCGATGGGCGAGACCGCCGAGGAGGTCGCCGAACGGTACGGCATCCCCCGCGAGCGCCAGGACGACTTCGCGCTCCGCAGCCACCGGCGTGCCGCCCTCGCCCGCGAGAAGGGCCACTTCGACGACGAGATCCTGCCGGTCCGGCTCCCGGACGGCGGGGTCGTCGACGTCGACGAATGCGTCCGGGAGGACACCTCCTACGACAAGCTCGCCCGGCTCCGGCCCGTCTTCCGGCAGGGCGGCACGGTCACCGCGGGCAACGCCTCCCCGATGAACGACGGCGCCGCCTGCCTCCTCCTCGTCAGCGAGGAGGCCCTGAACGAGCTGGGCCTGGAATCCCTCGGCCGCTACGTCGCGGGCGCCTCCGCCGGCGTCCACCCCGACGTGATGGGCATCGGCCCGGTCCCCGCGACCCGCAAGGCGCTGGACCGCGTCGGGTGGAGCGTCGGCGACCTCCAGGAGGCCGAGTTCAACGAGGCCTTCGCCGCACAGGCGCTGGCCTGCGTGGACCAGCTGGGGATCGACCCCGAACTGGTCAACCCCAGCGGCGGCGCGATCGCCCTCGGCCATCCGCTCGGCTGTTCCGGGGCCCGCATCCTCACCACCCTGCTGCACCGCATGCGGCGCACGGGCGCGGAGCGGGGCCTGGCGACCATGTGCGTCGGGGTGGGGCAGGGGAGCGCGGTGCTGGTCGAGCGGCACTGACACACCACGACGGGGCTGCCCGGCGGCCCCGCAACCACCAGGCGAGACGCCGCTCACCGGGACCGATCACCTGTGCGTAGCATCGGTCCCCGCATGAACACGATGACGTTGTGGCACATCACCGGCTGGGAGTTCGCCGCCCTCGCCCTCGCGGCCCTCCTGGTCGGCTTCTCCAAGACGGCCGTCAGCGGGGCCAACACGGTCAGCCTGGCGATCTTCGCCGCGGTCCTGCCCGCCCGCGCCTCCACCGGCGTCCTCCTGCCGGTCCTGATCGCCGGGGACGTACTGGCCGTCCTCACCTACCGCAGGCACGCCCACTGGCCCACGCTGTGGCGGCTGTTCCCGGCGGTGGCCGCCGGCGTCGTCCTCGGCACGCTGTTCCTCATGCGGGCCGACGACGCGGTCGTCCGCACCTCCATCGGCGCGATCCTGCTGTTCATGGCCGGGGTCACGGTGTGGCGGCGGCGCACCGCCGAGGCGGCCGACGACCCCGACGCCGTGGTGACCCGCGCCGGCCGTCTGAAGGCCCGCTCCTACGGCGTCCTCGGCGGCTTCACCACGATGGTCGCCAACGCCGGCGGCCCGGTGATGTCGATGTACCTGCTGTCGGCGGGATTCCGCAAACTCGGCTTCCTCGGCACCTCCGCCTTCTTCTTCCTCATCGTCAACGTCTCCAAGGTGCCCTTCAGCGTGGGCCTCGGCCTGATCGACGGCCGCTCGCTGCTCCTGGACGCGGCGCTCGCCGTGTTCGTCGTCCCCGGGGCACTGCTCGGCAGGTGGGCGGTGCACCGCATCGACCAGCGGCTGTTCGAGCGGCTCGTCATCGCGGCGACGGTGGTGGGCGGCCTCCAGCTGCTACTGCGCTGACCGCAGCCCTGCCAACAGGGCGGGCAGGTCCGCGAACGAGTCGACGACACGGTCCGGGGTGCCGTCGGCCGCCTCCAGCGCCTGCGGCAGGAACTTGCCGGTCCTGACCAGCACTCCGGTGATCCCCGCCCGTTGCGCCGCGAGGACGTCCGACTCGACGTCGTCGCCCACCATCAGCGCCTGTCCGGCGTCCACCCCGAGGTGCCCCAGCGCGGCCGCGAAGAACGCCGGCGACGGCTTCCCCGTCACCTCGGCCGCCACCCGCGCGGCCGCCTCCAGCCCGGCGAGGAACGCCCCGGCGTCCAGCCGCAGTCCCGCGTCGGTGCGCCAGTACAGGTTGCGGTGCATCGCCACCAGCCGCGCGCCCCGCTGGAGGTGCCCGAAGACCCGGTCCAGCGCCTCGTAACCGAACTCGGGACCCGCCCCGCCGAGGACCACCACGTCCACGCCGTCCGCGTCGAGGCCGACCCGGTTCACGCCCGCGAGGTCCTCCTCGACGTCACCGCTGTTCAGCAGCGCGCACCGGGCGCCCGGAAACCGCTCGGCGAGGTGGGCGGCGGTCGCGGCCGGCGCGGTGAGGACGTCCTCGGCGCCCACCGGGAAACCGGCGTCCGCCAGCGTCGTCGCGATCGAGGCCCGGGTCCGCGAGGTCGTGTTGGTGACCAGGACGACGCCGAACCCCGCCTCCCGCACCGCCCGCAGCGCCTCCACCGCCCCCGGGAGCGGCTCCCAGGAGACGGTGAGGACCCCGTCGACGTCGATCAGGACGGCACGCACAGCACCCATACGGGGACGATAACGCCGGACCCGGCGGTCCGCCCCAAGGACTACCCGGGTGCTGCCCCGGACCGGCCCCGTGCGGCCGCCGCCGCCCCCGCCTCGTACGCTCGACGCCATGTCCGCCCACGTCCTGGTCCTCGGCGGCACCACCGAGGCCCGCGAACTGGCCGCCGCCCTCGCGGCCCGCCCCGGTGTCCGGGTGACCTCGTCACTGGCGGGGCGGGTGTCCCGGCCGGGAGCCCTCGTGGGGGACGTCCGCAGCGGCGGCTTCGGCGGGGCCGACGGGCTCGCGGCCTGGCTGGCGGAGCACGCCGTGGACGCCGTGGTCGACGCCACCCACCCCTTCGCCGCCGGCATCACCGCGAACGCCGCCCGTGCCGCGACCGCCGCCGGACGGCCCCTGACCGTGCTGCGTCGACCGGGCTGGCGGCCCGGCCCCGGCGACCGCTGGCACCCCGTGGGCTCCCTCGCGGAGGCGGCGCAACTGCTGCCCCGGCTGGGCGGACGCGTCCTGCTGACGACGGGGCGCCTGGGCCTCGTGGCCTTCGCGCACCTCACCGGGCAGCACTTCGTCGTCCGGTCCGTGGAGCCGCCCGCGCCGCCGATGCCGCCGGACACCGAACTCGTCCTGGCCCGCGGCCCGTTCACCGTCACCGACGAGCTGGCGCTGCTGCGGGAGCACCGCATCGACGTGCTGGTCACGAAGGACAGCGGGGGAGCGGCCACGGCCGCGAAACTGACGGCCGCCCGTCGGCTGGGCCTGCCCGTCGTGGTCGTACGGCGGCCGCCGCTGCCGGAGGGCGTGACGGCGGTGCCGGACGTGGCCGGAGCACTGGAGCGGCTGGGGCTCGACGCGTCCTGACGCGGCCGCGGCGCCGCCCCCGCCGCCCCCGGTCAATCGCTTCGGGGATTGCGGCGCAGGAGGTACGTGTCCATGATCCAGCCCTTGCGTTCGCGTGCCTCGGCGCGCAGACGCTCGATGCGGGGGCCGGCCTCGGCGAGCGGGCCGGAGACCAGGATCTCGTCCGGGGTGCCGATGTAGGCGCCCCAGTAGATGTCGATGTCCTGGTCGGCGTACCGGCGGAAGGCCTGGTGGGCGTCGAGCATCACCACCACGTCGTCCACCCCTTCCGGGAACCCCTCGGCGAGCCGCCGCCCGGTGGTGATCTGCACCGGCCCGGCCACCCGGTTCAGGCCCGTGCGGTGGCGGGCGACGAGCGCCGAGACGCTGCTGACGCCGGGCACCACGTCGTACTCGAAGGTCACCGCGCCCCGCGCCAGCACCTCCTCCAGGATGCCGAGCGTGCTGTCGTACAGCGCGGGGTCGCCCCACACCAGGAACGCGCCGCTCTCGTCCTCGCCGAGTTCCCCGGCGATCAGCCGTTCGTAGATCCCGGCGCGGGCGCTGCGCCAGTCGCCGACGGCGGGGGAGTACGCGGCACCGCCCGCGCGGCGGTCCCGCTCCGGGTCGCGGGCCTCCACGACCCGGTAACCGCCGTCCGGCAGATGCGTGTCCAGCATGTCCCGGCGCAGCCGCGTGAGGTCGCTCTTCACCTCGCCCTTGTCGAGGACGAAGAACACGTCCGTGCTCCGCAGCGCCCGGACCGCCTGGAGGGTCAGCTGGTCGGGGTCGCCCGCGCCGATACCGATGACATGAATCCTTCGCACGGCCACGAGTCTGCCGTACGCCACCGGCGGTGACGGTGGCGGGTGTCAGCGCAGCCGCGGCGCCGAGGCCCGCGCGTCCACCGCCGTCCCCGACTCCTCCACCTCCCCCGCCAGCCGCCGCGCCCAGCCGGCCAGCGCGGCGAGGTCCATCCCGTACGGATCCCACCGCCCGGAGCCGCCGGCCCACTCCTCCACGGACGCCGCCCCGCGCCGCAGCAGACGCGGCCCGCCCGTGAGGTTGCCGCGGGCGGCGTGGGTGAGGCCGACCGCGAGCTGGGCCAGTCCCCGCCACAGCGCGCGCTCCGCCTCCGGGCCCGACTTCCAGGCGTCCTCGAACACCTCGTGGGCGTGGAACGGCTTCCCGGCGTCCAGCAGCGCCTGCGCCTCGGCGACACTCTCCCGCGGACGGCGTACGACGCCCTCGGGCTGGCGCTCCACCCCGGCCGCCCCGTACGGCAGCGGCCGCCCCAGCCCGTCCCGCGGCCGCGCGCTGCGCGCCCGCCCCTCCTCGTCCCGGTCCCGCGCGTCCCCGCCGTTCCTCATGCCGTCCATGGGGCGATTGTCCCGCGCCGGCGCCCCTTTCGGTGCAGCGCCCGGTGTGGGGTAAAGTGCTGTTCGCGCGATCACGCGGACATCCGCGGGAAGCGCACCGGGACGTGGCGCAGCTTGGTAGCGCACTTGACTGGGGGTCAAGGGGTCGCAGGTTCAAATCCTGTCGTCCCGACCGGCGTCATCGCAGGTCGGAAGCCGCTTTCTCATCCGTGAGAAGGCGGCTTCGGTGCGTTCGGGGGATGTTCCGGCGCGATGAGGGGCGGCGGTCCTCGCGTCGGAGCCGACGGACGGGCGGCGGCCGGATCCCGTGCGCCGAGGCCCGACCGCGCCGATTCCTGACCGGGCGGCCGGGCGGCCGGGTGCGGCGGCGGCGCGGATATTCTGGGGCCATGCCGTCCCCCCGCCGCACCACCCGACAGGCCGACCTGCTGGAACGACTCGTCGCGCTGCTGACGGAACAGGGGTTCTCCGACCTCACCCTGGACGATCTCGCCGAGCGGCTGCGCTGCTCCAAGACCACCCTGTACCAGCTGGCCCGCAGCAAGCAGGGGCTGGTCGTGGAGGCGGTCAAGCACTACTTCCGGGGTGCGACCGAGGCCGTGGAGAAGCGGGTGGCGCAGACCGACGACCCCTCCGACCGCGTCCGCGTCTACCTGACGGCCGTGGCCGAGCAACTGCGCCCGCTGTCCCGCCGCTTCCTCGACGACGTGGCCGAGTTCCCGCCCGCGCGCGAGGTGTACGAGGCCAACACGCGCATGGCGGCGGAGCGGGTGCGCCGGCTGATCGCGGAGGGCGTCTCCGACGGTGCCTTCCGCGAGGTCCACACCGCCTTCGTCGGCGAGGTCGCCGCCGCCACCATGCGCCAGATCCAGCAGGGCGAGCTGAAGGCGCGCACCGGGCTGACCGACGCCGAGGCGTACGAGCAGCTCGCCTCGCTCATCGTGCACGCCGTCTCCTCCTGAGACCTGCGGCTCCGGCACCTTCGATCCCGTCCGCGGATGCCCCGGCGCACCCACGTGCAGTACTGTGAATGATACTTTCGTACTCCTTCCAGTATCACTCCGTGGAGGCCGACATGCCCGCCACCCGCGCCCTGCCCACCGAGGAGGCCGTCGACCTCGTCGAGCTGACGCGCATCCTCGCCGCCAGGGAACTCGCGCCCCGGGTCGCCGACGCGGAGGCGGACGGGACGTTCCCGCGGGACGTCTTCCGCACCCTCGGGCGCAGCGGCCTGCTCGGGCTGCCCTTCGCCGAGGAGGACGGCGGGGCGGGACAGCCGTACGAGGTGTATCTCCAGGTCCTGGAGGAGGTCGCCGCGGTCTGGTCCAGCGTGGCCGTGGGGATCTCGGTGCACGCGCTGTCCTGCTTCCCGCTGGCCCGCTTCGGCACCGAGGCGCAGCGGCGCAAGTGGCTGCCCGAGATGCTGGGCGGAGAACTGCTCGGCGCGTACTGCCTCTCCGAGCCGCACGCCGGCTCGGACCCGGCGGCGATGCTCACGCGCGCGGTCCGCGACGGCGACGAGTACGTCCTCGACGGAGCCAAGGCGTGGACCACGCACGGCGGGTACGCCGACTTCTACACGGTCATGGCCCGCACCTCCGACGACCGCGCCCGCGGCATCTCCTGCTTCCTCGTCCCGGCGGACACCCCGGGGCTCAGCGCCGACCCGCCGGAGCGGAAGATGGGCCTGACGGGGTCGGCGACGGCCACCATGCGCCTCGACGGCGTGCGGGTGCCCGTCGAGCGGCGGATCGGGGAGGAGGGACAGGGTCTGAAGATCGCGCTCGCCTCCCTGGACTGCGGCAGGCTCGGCATCGCCGCCGTCGCCACCGGCCTCGCCCAGGGCGCCCTGGACCACGCGGTGCGTTACGCCCGCGAGCGCGAGACCTTCGGCAAGCCGATCATCGAGCACCAGGGCCTGGCCTTCGTCCTCGCCGACATGGGGGCGGCGACCGAGTCGGCGCGCGCCACGGCGCTCACCGCCGCCCGGCTCAAGGACGCCGGCCTGGCCTTCACCCGGGAGGCGTCCGTCGCCAAGCTCGTGGCCACCGACAACGCCATGAAGGTGACCACGGACGCGGTGCAGGTCCTCGGCGGGTACGGATACACCCGCGACTTCCCCGTCGAGCGCTACATGCGCGAGGCGAAGGTCATGCAGATCTTCGAAGGAACCAATCAGATCCAGCGCATGATCATCTCGCGTGCGCTGGACCGGAACGAGGGCGGTGCGCTCACCGTCCTCGGCAAGGAGTGATGATGCAGCTCGAGAACACCGCCGCCCTTGTCACCGGCGGTGCGTCCGGCCTCGGCGCGGCCACCGCGAAGGCGCTCGCCGAGGGCGGCGCGCGGGTCTTCGCCCTCGACCTCGAGGACGGCATCGGCAAGGCGCCCGAGGTGCCCGGCGTGAGCTACGTGCCCGCCGACGTCACCGACCCCGAGCAGGTGCGGGCCGCCGTCGCCACCGCGGCCGGCTCGGGCGTGCCGCTGCGCACCGTCGTCAACTGCGCCGGCATCGGCCCGTCGATGCGGATCCTCGGCAAGAAGGGCGTCCACGACCTCGCCCTGTACGCGAAGGTGATCCAGATCAACCTGGTCGGCACCTTCAACGTGCTCGCGCTCGCCTCGGAGGCCATCGCCGAGACCGAGGCCGACGGCAACGGCCAGCGGGGCGTGATCGTCAACACCGCGTCCATCGCCGCCTACGACGGCCAGATCGGCCAGGCCGCCTACTCCTCCTCCAAGGGCGGCGTCGTCGGACTGACCCTGCCCGCCGCCCGCGATCTCGCCCAGTACGGCATCCGGGTGTGCACCATCGCCCCGGGCATCGTCGAGACCCCCATGCTGGCCACCGTCTCCGAGGAGTTCCGCGCCTCGCTCGCCGCCGGTGTGCCCTTCCCGCGCAGGCTCGCCCGGCCCGAGGAGTACGCAAGGCTCGCCCTGGCGATCGTCGACCACGACTACCTCAACGGCGAGACCATCCGCATGGACGGCGCGCTGCGGATGGCGCCGCGGTGACGCTCAGGGTCTGACCAGCAGCCGGAAGTCGAAGGCGTACCGGGACGCACGGTAGACGTGCGTCCCGTACTCGACCGCGCGTCCCGTGTCGTCGTACGCCGTGCGCCGCATGGTCAGCAGGGCCGCCCCCGTCCGCTCCGCGAGCAGGGCGGCCTCCTCGGGGGTGGCGGAGCGGGCGCCGATGGTCTGCCGGGCGCTGTGCAGCGTGACGCCCGCCGCGCGCAGCAGCCGGTACAGGCCGGTCGCCTCCAGCCGTGCCGTGTCGAACTCCGGCAGGGCCGGGGGCAGGTAGTTGCGCAGGTGGGCCAACGGCTGTCCGTGCGTCGAGCGCAGCCGCTCCAGGAGCGTGACCTCGGCGCCCTCCGGCATCCCCAGCGCGGCGGCGACGTCGGCCGCCGCCGGCACGCGTTCGTTGCGGACGACGTGCGTTGCCGGTTCCTGCCCGGCCGATTCCAGGTCGTCGTAGAGACTGCTCAGTTCCAGCGGCCGTTTCACCTGGCTGTGCACCACCTGCGTGCCCACTCCGCGGCGGCGCACCAGCAGACCCTTGTCGACCAGTGACCGGATGGCCTGACGGACCGTCGGGCGGGACAGGCCGAGCCGGGCGGACAGGTCGATCTCGTTGCCGAGCAGGTCGCCGGGGGCGAGTCCCCCGTGCTCGATGGCCGCCTCCAACTGCTGGGCGAGCTGGTGGTAGAGCGGCACCGGGCTGCCACGGTCCAGCGTGAAGTCCAGCGCGTCCGGCGCCGGCCCCGGCACGGCACGGGAGGGATCACCGGTCCTCGGCATCGGGCACCTCCTCGGGGGGTGGGTGACGCTCCTGCGTACGGGGTAGAGATCGCTCCCTCAGGTGTAGGGCCCGCCCGCCCCCCTGTCAATGCTTTGTTCTTACATTCGGACCTGCTTGTGAAGTGATGTCTTGACAAAGTATTGACAGGGGGCGCCCCAGGGGATTGGATCCCGTCCCAGCAGCGCGCAGTTCCCGGCCTTCCGGTCCGGGCCCGGATCCTCGTGATCGCCTCCCCCTTCCCCGTCGTTCCCCTGTCGCACAGTGAGGTGCAGGAAAGATGGACAGCTCTTCCCCCTCCCGTTCCTCCCGTTCCCGCAGAATCGCCCCGGTCGTGGCCGCGGCCGCCGCGGCCGCCCTGGCCCTCGCGGGCTGCTCCAGCAGTTCCGGCGGCAAGAAGGCCGAGGACACAGGGGGCGAGGCCACCGCCGGCAAGGCCACGACACCCCGGATGACCGTCGCGCTGGTGACCCACCAGTCGCCCGGCGACACCTTCTGGGACATCGTCCGCAAGGGCGCCGAGGCCGCCGCCGCCAAGGACAACGTCAAGCTGGTCTACTCCGCCGACCCCAACGCCGGCAACCAGGCCAACCTGGTGCAGAACGCGATCGACCAGAAGGTTGACGGCATCGCCGTCACCCTCGCCAAACCCGACGCCCTCAAGGACGTCGTCGCCAAGGCGAAGGCCGCGAACATACCCGTCGTCGGCCTCAACTCCGGTGTCAGCGAGTGGAAGAACCTCGGTCTGATGGAGTTCTTCGGCCAGGACGAGACCGTGGCCGGCGAGGCGCTCGGCAACCGGCTGAACTCCGAGGGCGCCAAGAAGGTCGCCTGCGTCATCCAGGAACAGGGCAACATCGGCCTCACCCAGCGCTGCGACGGGGTGAAGAAGACCTTCTCCGGCACCACGGAGACCGTGTACGTCAACGGCACCGACATGCCCTCGGTGAAGTCGACGATCACCGCCAAGCTCAAGCAGGACAGCGCCGTCGACTACGTCGTGACCCTGGGCGCCCCGTTCGCGCTGACCGCCGTCCAGTCGGTGTCGGAGGCGGGCAGCAAGGCGAAGATCGCCACCTTCGACCTGAACAAGAACCTCACGGGCGCCATCGACCAGGGCACCATCCAGTTCGCCGTCGACCAGCAGCCCTACCTCCAGGGCTACCTGGCGATCGACTCGCTGTGGCTCTACAAGAACAACGGCAACTACCTGGGCGGCGGGGAGCAGCCGGTGCTCACCGGTCCGGCCTTCGTCGACAAGTCCAACGTCGACGCGGTCGCCGCGTACGCCGCGAAGGGCACCCGGTGATGAGCACGACCCGGCACGCCGGGCCGGCGGTGACCACACCGCCGGCCCCCGGCCCGAAGGAGACCGACGGCCGGACCTCCCGACGCCCACTGGCCCTGCGGCTGCTGGCCAGACCCGAGGTGGGGGTCTTCCTCGGCGCCGTCGCCGTGTACGTCTTCTTCCTGATCACGGCTCCGCCGGTGCGCGACGGCAGCTCGATGGCGAACGTCCTGTACCAGTCCTCCACGATCGGGATCATGGCCCTGCCGGTGGCGCTGCTGATGATCGGCGGCGAGTTCGACCTGTCGGCCGGTGTCGCCGTCGTCACCTCGGCGCTCACGGCGAGCATGCTCAGCTACCAGCTCACGATGAACGTCTGGGCCGGTGTGGTCGTCGCGCTGGCCGTGTCCCTCGGGATCGGCGCGTTCAACGGCTGGATGCTCGTGAAGACCGGCCTGCCCAGCTTCCTGGTCACCCTCGGCACCTTCCTGATCCTCCAGGGCGTCAACCTCGCGGTCACCAAGCTGGTCACCGGGAACGTCGCCACCGACGACATCAGCGACATGGACGGTTTCGGCCAGGCGAAGAAGGTCTTCGCCTCGTCCTTCGACGTCGGCGGCGTCCAGGTGAAGATCACCGTGGTGTGGTGGCTGGTCTTCGCCGCCCTCGCCACCTGGGTCCTGCTGCGCACCAGGTACGGCAACTGGATCTTCGCCGTCGGCGGCAACAAGGAGTCCGCCCGGGCCGTGGGCGTCCCGGTGACGTTCACGAAGATCTCCCTGTTCACGCTGGTCGGCTTCGGCGCCTGGTTCGTCGGCATGCACCAGCTGTTCACCTTCAACACGGTGCAGTCCGGCGAGGGGGTCGGCCAGGAGCTGATCTACATCGCCGCGGCCGTCATCGGCGGCTGTCTGCTCACCGGCGGCTACGGCTCGGCGATCGGCCCGGTCTTCGGCGCCTTCATGTTCGGCATGGTCCAGCAGGGCATCGTCTACGCCGGCTGGAACCCCGACTGGTTCAAGGCCTTCCTCGGCGTCATGCTCCTGGGCGCCGTCCTGATCAATCTGTGGGTCCAACGCACGGCCACCCGGAGGTGACCCCCATGGCGAACGGCAAGACCGGCACCCACGGTGCCGTCCTCGCGGACATCCCCCCGGCCGACGCCGACCGCCCCCTGGTCGAACTGCGCAACGCGGGCAAGTCGTACGGCAACATCCGCGCCCTGCACGGCGTGGACCTCACCGTCCGCCCCGGCAAGGTCACCTGCGTGCTGGGCGACAACGGCGCCGGCAAGTCCACCCTCATCAAGATCGTCTCAGGGCTGCACCAGCACACCGAGGGCGAGTTCCTCGTCGACGGCGAGCCGGTGCGCTTCACCACCCCGCGCGAAGCCCTCGACCGCGGTATCGCCACCGTCTACCAGGACCTCGCCACCGTCCCCCTGATGCCGGTGTGGCGCAACTTCTTCCTCGGCTCCGAGATCACCAAGGGCCCCTGGCCCGTGCGGCGCCTCGACATCGAGACGATGAAGCGGACCGCCGACGAGGAACTGCGCAACATGGGCATCGTCCTCGACGACCTCGAACAGCCCATCGGCACCCTCTCCGGCGGCCAGCGCCAGTGCGTGGCCATCGCCCGCGCCGTCCACTTCGGCGCCCGCGTCCTCATCCTCGACGAGCCCACCGCCGCCCTCGGCGTCAAGCAGTCGGGCGTCGTCCTGAAGTACATCGCCGCCGCCCGCGACCGCGGCCTCGGCGTCATCTTCATCACCCACAACCCGCACCACGCCTACATGGTCGGCGACCACTTCGGCATCCTGCGCCTGGGCACCATGGAACTCTCCGCCGACCGCAGCCGGGTCAGCCTCGAGGAACTCACCCACCACATGGCCGGCGGCACCGAACTCGCCACCCTCAAACACGAACTGGCCCAGGTGCGCGGCCTCGACGTCGACGAACTCCCCGAGGAGCAGGACCTCGCCCCGCCCGCGGCGGAGGACGGCGGGGACAAGAACTGATGGGGCGTCACCTGAGCTGACGGGCATGGACGCCACGCACGACACCGGCCCGCGAGCCGTACGACCGGAGGCCGACGCCACCGCGTCGGCGCCCGCACTGCTGCTGCGCCCGTGGCGCGTTGAGGACGCCGCCGGAGTGGCCGAGGCATACCGGGACCCGGCGCTGCGCCGCCGGGCGAGTGCGACCGTGCGGGACGAGACCGAGGCGCTGCGCCGGCTGCGGACGCGGCACGACGGCCGGGAGACGGGGGAACGCCTCGCCTTCGCCGTCCTGCAGGCCCGGCCCGACGGCGGCGGCGAAGGGCGGTCGGCGGGACACGTCGTCCTCAAGGCGCCGCACGGTCCCGAGCCCGAGGTCGGCTACTGGACCGCCGCCCCCGCACGCGGCCGGGGCGTGGCTCCGCGCGCGCTGGGCGCGCTCACGCACTGGGCCTTCACCGCCCTCCCCGAAGTGACCCGTCTGCGACTGCTGCACACCGCCGCCAACACCGCCTCCTGCCGCGTCGCGGAGAGGGCCGGCTACGGCTTCGAAGCCGAACTGCTTCCCGCACCAACGGAGTTCCCGTCCGAGGGTCACCTCCACGTACGGACCGTCAGCGGACGAGCTCCCGCGTGAACACCACCCGTGGTTGACCGGGGCCGTTGTCCTCCTCCTCCAGCCGGACGGCGAAACCGAGGCTGCGGTGGAACCCGACGGAACCCTCGTCGCCCGGCGTGGTGACGGCCTTGCGCCGGACGGCTCCCCGGGTGCGGGCCACCCGCGTGAAGGCGTCGTGGTCTCCGGCACGACCCGCCCGACAGGCCCTGGGGTCGGCCGCCGGCCGCCGACAGGCGGCGGCCCGCACCCGCTCCTATCCTGGTGCTGATGGGCCGCACGCGGCCCGTGCCCCTGGTGCGGCTGTGGCCTGCGGCGAAGTCTCCTGGTGGGAGTGAGCCCATGACCCGTCCGTATGTCCGTGCGTGCAGGGGGGCCGCGGCCGCCGCCGCGGTGGCGGCTCTGGTAGTGCCGCTCGCGGGAGGTACGGCGGGGGCGGCGCCCCTCGTCGGGGACACCGTCGCCGCGGCACCCTCCCCGACCCCTTCCGGCGATGCCGTCCGCGAGCTCACGCCCGACGTGGAGCAGCAGCTCGACCAGGCCGTCCAGCAGGTCATGAAGGAGGCGGACGTACCCGGTGTGTCCGTCGGCGTCTGGACGCCCGACAAGGGCGAGTACGTGAAGTCCTTCGGCGTCGCCGACAAGGACACCGACCGGAAGATGTCGCCCGACCTCTTCATGCGGATCGGCAGCGAGACCAAGACGTTCACCGTCACGGCCGTGCTGGAGCTGGTCGACGACGGGAGGATCGGCCTGGACGACACCATCGGCAAGTACGTCGACGGCGTACCGAACGGCGACGAGATCACCCTGCGGCAACTGGCCGGCATGCGCAGCGGACTGTTCAACTACTCGATGGACGAAGGCTTCTTCAAGGCGCTGACGTCCGACCCGGAGCGGCCGTTCGCGCCGCGGGAACTGCTCGACTACTCCTTCAAGCACCCGGTGCTGTTCCAGCCCGGCGCGGAGTTCAACTACTCCAACACCAACCTGATCCTGCTGGGCCTGGTCGTCGAGAAGATCAGCGGACAGACCCTCGCGGACTACATCCAGGAGAACATCCTCGACCCGGCGGGCCTGGACGACACGAGCTTCCCCACCGGCAACGAGTTCCCGCAGCCGCACTCCCAGGGCTACACGAACCAGACCGCGACCGGCAAGGTCGAGGACGCGGCCGACTGGAACCCCTCCTGGGGCTGGGCCGCCGGCGCGATGATCTCCAAGCTGGAGGACCTGCGGGTCTGGGCGCGGACCGTGGCCACCGGCCGATTCCCCGACGGGGAAAGGATGATCAGTCCCGCCACCCAGAAGCAGCGGCTGATCACGCCGTCCATGCCGGTCCCCGGCTCGGGCTACGGGCTCGGCATCTTCGACGTGCAGGGCTGGATCGGCCACAACGGCTCCCTGCCGGGCTACCAGTCCCTGACCGTCTACCTGCCGTCGGCGCAGGCCACCCTCGTCGTCGTGCTGAACACCGACATCAGCTACAAGAACGAGGAGCCCAGCACCCTCTTCGGCGAAGCCATCACGAAGATCATCTCGCCGGACCACGTCTTCAACCTGCCGGCCCAGCCGGCCCCGAGGTGAGGGAGCCGTCCGGCGGCGGGCCGGGTACCCGCCGCCGCCCGTACGCCGGTCAGGAGGCGCGCACCTCCGCGATCGTCACCGGCCGGTGCTCGTGCAGCGACAGCGTGCACGCCTCCGCGATCCAGCCGGCCTCCAGGGCGTCCTCGACCGTGCAGGGCGAGGGCCGGGTGCCGGCCACCACCTCGGTGAACGCGGTGAGTTCGGCCCGGTAGGCGGCGGTGAAGCGGTCCATGAAGAAGTCGTGCGGGGTACCGGCCGGGAAGGTCACGCCCGGCTCCACCGAGCGCAGCGGCAGCTTGTCCTCCAGGCCCACCGCGATGGAGTCCTGGAAGCCGTGGATCTCCATGCGGACGTCGTAACCACGGGCGTTGTGACGGGAGTTGGAGACCACGGCGATCGTGCCGTCGTCCAGGGTGAGGACCGCGCCCGTGGTGTCGGCGTCGCCCGCCTCCCTGATGAAGTCCGCGCCCCGGTTCCCGCCCACCGCGTACACCTCGCGCACCTCGCGGCCGGTGACCCAGCGGATGATGTCGAAGTCGTGCACCGAGCAGTCCCGGAAGATGCCGCCCGACGCGGCGATGTACGCGGCCGGCGGCGGCGCCGGGTCCAGGGTGGTCGACCGCACGGTGTGCAGGGTGCCCAGCTCACCGGAGCGCACGGCGGCGCGCGCGGCGACGAACCCGGCGTCGAAGCGGCGGTTGTAGCCGATCTGGATCGGCACGTCCCTGCCCCGGACGGCCCGGAGCACGTCGACGCCCTCCCGCATGGTCCTCGCGACGGGCTTCTCGCAGAAGACGGGCACGCCCGCGTCGACGGCGGCCAGGATCAGCGCCGGGTGGGCGTCGGTGGCGGCTGCCACGACGATGCCGTCCACCCCGGCCGCCAGCACGGCCTCCGGGGAGTCCGCGACCTCGGCACCGAACCGGTCGGCGGCGGACTTGGCGGCCTCGGCGAACGGGTCGGCGACGACGAGCGACTCGACGGCGTCGAGTCCGGACAGGGTCTCGGC
Organism: Streptomyces sp. NPDC088766; assembly: GCF_044750845.1. Lineage (NCBI taxonomy): Bacteria > Bacillati > Actinomycetota > Actinomycetes > Kitasatosporales > Streptomycetaceae > Streptomyces > Streptomyces sp. NPDC088766. Next base: position 90,708 of record NZ_JBIVKQ010000002.1, read on the forward strand.
GTGGAAGGCGCCGATGCGGCCGAGGCCGAGAATGCCGATACGCATGGGGGTGCAGCTCCTTGCAGGTGGTACGGGGGGAGGCCGTACAGGGGAGGTGGTACAGGGGGAGGAGGCCGTACAGGGGGAGGTGGTAGGGGAGAGGCCGTACAAGGGGGGGTACCGGGGGACGGCCGTTGCCGGGGAGGACAGGGGGCTAGTCGAGGCCGCCGAGTACGTTCTGGTCCCAGTCGATCACCGAACCGGTGACCACGCCGGACCGGTCGGACAGCAGGAACACCACGAAGTCGGCGATCTCGTCCGGTCGGCCGAGCCTGCCCATCGGCAGCCGGGCGGCCGCCCGCTCCCGCCAGTCGTCCCCGGCGCCGTGGAAGGCCCGCTGGGTCGCGTCCTCGCCCTCGGTCGCCGTCCAGCCGATGTTCAGGCCGTTGACGCGGACCCGGTCGAAGCGGTGGGCGTGCGCGGCGTTGCGGGTCAGGCCGGCCAGGCCCGCCTTGGCGGCCACGTACGGGGCGAGGAACGGCTGCCCGCCGTGCGCCGACGAGGTGATGATGTTGACGACCGTGCCGGGCGCGCCGCGGCCCACCATGTCCGCGACGGCGGCCTGCATGGCGAAGAACGGCGCCTTGAGGTTGATGGCGATGTGCTGGTCGAACAGCTCGGGCGTGGTGTCCAGCAGCGTGCCCCGTGCGGTGAGCCCGGCGGAGTTCACCAGGCAGTCCACCCGGCCGTACGTCTCGACCGTACGGGTCACGGCGGCCTTCGCCTGTGCGGCGTCCGCGAGGTCCGCCCGGACGAACACCGCCCTGCCGCCGGCCGCGGCCAGCTCCGCGACCAGCGCCTCGCCCGGCTCCGGGCGGCGGCCGGTGACGGCCACCACGGCGCCCTCGCGGACGGCGGCCCGCGCGATCGCGGCGCCCACACCCTGGCTGCCGCCGTTGACGAGCACGACCTTGTCGCGCAGAAGGCCCCCGGAGGGGGAGGGGTCGTCGGAGGGAAGAGATCCCATGGAGGAAGGGTCCTTTCAGCTCGCGCGCCGCTCGGCGCCCGCCCGCACTGCGTCCCGCAGGGCTTCGGGGGGCCAGGCCTCGTGCAGCGCCCGCCGCACGGTGTCCGCCTGCGAGGGCGGGGCCAGGCCGTCGACCGGCGGGTCGCTGTCGAGGTTGGTGGGGAAGGGGTAGCCCTCGGCGCACGCGGCGATCACCCGCTCCAGCCAGGCCGGGTCGGCGCCGTCCGCGGCGCGCTTCAGCAGCACCGGATAGACGGCGTCGGTCACCGCCGCCCGGTCCACCGTCTCCATGGCCCGGCCGAACGCGGAGGACACCTGGAGCAGGTTGGCCGTGCGGCGGATGCCGGCGGAGCGGTTGGTGCCGGCCGCGTGGAACAGCGCCGGGTTGAAGAAGACGGCGTCGCCCTTCGCGAGGGGCAGCTGGACGTGCCGCTCCTCGAAGTACGCGCGGAACTCCGGCAGCCGCCACGCGAGATAGCCGGGCTCGTACGTCTGGGAGTACGGCAGGTACATCGTCGGGCCGGACTCCACGGGCATGTCGCAGTGGGCGACCGCACCCTGGAGGGTGAGCACGGGGGAGAGGCGGTGGACGTGCGCCGGATAGGCGGCCGCGGCCTCGTTCGAGAGGAACCCCAGGTGGTAGTCGCGGTGCGGACTCTGCGCGGCGCCGCCCGGATTGACGACGTTGACCTGCGAGGTGACCTGGTATCCGGGGCCGAGCCAGGCCCGCGAGACCAGCGCCAGGACGTCGTTGGCGTAGTAGTCGGCGAACGCCTCCGGGTCGTGGCGGGCCGCCTTCTCCAGCGCGTTCCACACGCGGTCGTTGGCGCCGGGCTTCGCGAAGTGGTCGCCGGCGGCCCTGCCGGACGCCCGCTGCCCGGCGATCAGGGCCTCGAACACGGCCGTCAGCCGGTCCACGACCGCCACCTCGGGGAAGGCGCCCCGGACGACCACGACGCCGGGCCCGTCGGTGAGGGCGCGGACCAGCTCGGCCCCGACGTCCGGGGCGCTGCCCCCGCGCAGCCGGTCGCCGTCGTACACCGGGACGTTCTGCTCCACGCGGGAGGCGTGCGGGTGGTCGGCCGCGTCGGTGCCGCGTTCGACCAGCGCGCGGAAGGCGTCGAGGTCGCAGTCCCGCTCGGACAGCCAGGGGGTCAAGGACATCGTCGTCCTCCGGGGACAAGGGTGGTTCGGTGCTGTCATTCTTGTCAGTACAAACTCCTCGAACAACCAGCAGGCAGCCATCAAAAACCCCTCAAGGAGCCGCCGACATGGGCCACCCCTTCCCGATCCGCGAGATCGCCCGCCAGGCGGGGCTCAGCGAGGCCACCGTGGACCGGGTCCTGAACGGCAGGGGAGGGGTGCGCGAGAGCACCGCGCGGGAGGTCCGCCGGGCGATCGCCGACCTCGACCGGCAGCGCACCCAGGTCAGGCTGGTCGGCCGCACCTTCATGATCGACATCGTGATGCAGACGCCGGAACGGTTCTCCACCGCCGTGCGGGCCGCCCTGGAGGCCGAACTGCCGTCGCTGCGCCCGGCGGTCGTCCGCTCCCGCTTCCACTTCCGGGAGACCGGACCCGTCGCCGAACTGGTCCGCACCCTGGACCGGATCGCCCGGCGCGGCTCGCAGGGCGTGGTCCTCAAGGCCCCGGACGTCCCCGAGGTCACCGCCGCCGTCGGCCGGCTCACCGAGGCCGGTGTCCCGGTGGTGACGCTCGTGACCGACCTGCCCGCCTCCCCCCGCCTCGCCTACGTCGGCATCGACAACCGGGCCGCCGGAGCCACCGCCGCCTACCTCATGGACCAGTGGCTGGGCGAGCGGCCCGGCAACGTGCTCACCAGCCTCAGCAGCGGGTTCTTCCGCAACGAGGAGGAGCGCGAGATGGGCTTCCGCAGCGCCATGCGCGCCCGCCACCCGCACCGCGCGCTCGTCGAGATCGCCGAGGGCCAGGGCCTCGACGCCACCCAGTACGACCTGGTGCGCGCCGCCCTCGAACGCGACCCGGAGATCCGCGCCGTCTACTCCATCGGCGGCGGCAACATCGCGACCCTGCGCGCCTTCGCCGACCTCGGCCGCGCGTGCGCCGTGTTCGTCGCCCACGACCTCGACCACGACAACACCCGCCTGCTGCGCGAGCACCGGCTGTCCGCCGTGCTCCACCACGACCTGCGCCAGGACGTGCGCGAGGCCTGCCACGCCGTGATGCGCGCCCACGGCGCGCTGCCGCCGGCCGGGCCCGTGCTGCCGTCGGCGATCCAGGTGGTGACGCCGTACAACCTGCCGCCGGCTGCCGTCGGGTGATGCCGTGCCGTGCCGCCGGCTGCCGTCGGGTGACGCCGTGCCGTGCTGCCGACCGCCGTCGGGTGACGCCGTGCGACGGCCGTCGCACGCCACGGGGCCATGGCACCGGCGCGCTATGCCTCGGGGACGTCCACCCAGGTTCCGCTCGCGGCCGAGCGGGCCATCGCGTCCAGTACGGCCGCACTGCGCACGGCGTCCGTGAGGGTCGCCCCGTACGGGGTGCCCTCGGCGATCGAGCGGAGGAAGCGGTAGGCCTCGATCACCTTCAGGTCGTCGTAGCCCATGGCGTTCGCCGCGCCCGGCTGGAAGGCGCCGAACTCACCCGCGCCCGGGCCGACGTACACCGTGCTGACCGGCTGGTCCTGGTACGTGCTGCCGCGGCTGACCGCCAGCTCGTTCATCCGGCGGAAGTCCCAGGACACCGCGCCGCGCGTGCCGTGCACCTCGAAGCCGTAGGAGTTCTGCTCGCCGACCGAGACCCGGCAGGCCTCCAGCACACCGCGGGCGCCCGAGGCGAACCGGAGCAGGCAGCTGACGTAGTCCTCGTTCTCGACCGGGCCCCGTACACCGCCCGTGGCGAGGGTGTGGCCGGCGGTGGTGCCGGTGGGGCGGGCCCGCTCGGGGACGAAGACGGCCGTGTCGGCGGTCAGCGAGGTGATCTCGCCGAGCAGGAAGCGGGCCAGGTCGGCGCCGTGCGAGGCCAGGTCGCCGAGGACTCCGCTGCCGCCGCGCTCCCGCTCGTAGCGCCAGGTCAGGGCACCGTCGGGGTGGGCGGCGTAGTCACTGAAGAGGCGGATGCGGACATGTGTGACCGCGCCGATGTCGCCGGCGGCGATCAGCTCGCGGGCCGCCTCGACGGCGGGCGCGTTGCGGTAGTTGAAGCCGACCGCGCCCTGGACGCCGGCCTTCGTCACCGCGTCCGCGACCGCGCGGGCGTCGTCGGCGGTGAGACCCACCGGCTTCTCGATCCACAGGTGCTTGCCCGCCCCCGCCATCGCCACACCGATCTCGCGGTGCAGGAAGTTCGGCGCGGTGATGCTGACCGCCGCCACCCGCGGGTCGGCGGCGACCTCCCGCCAGTCGCGCACCGCCGAGGCGAACCCGTACTGTCCGGCGGCCTCCTCGGCCCGGCCCGGCACCTCCTCGGCGACCGTGATCAGCTCGGGCCGCAGGGCGAGCTGCGGGAAATGGTGCGGCACGCGCGCGTACGCCCGCGTGTGCACGCGGCCCATCCAGCCGAACCCGACGACGGCGACACCCAGCGGATCACTCACGGCAGCAGCCCCTTTTGGACCGGTCCACACCTTGTCCAGGTCACCCTGATCTTCTGTTTTCCAGGGTGTCAAGGCCTTTGACCACCGGGTGACCGGCGGATATGACAGCAATACGGCGAACAAAATTGTTGACAATCTTGTCTGGCTAGATTTAGGTTCGACAGGCACTCACTCAGGGAGGGCAACGATGCCGAAAGAAGCCCGTCCGAGCACCGGGGAGCAGGCCAAGCAGCATGCGCTCGCGCAGTTGCGGCAGGCGATCCTGCACGGCGAGATGGCACCGGCGCAGCGGCTGGTGGAGAACGAGCTCGCCGAGCAGATCGGTGTGACGCGGGCCAGCATCCGCGCCGCGCTCATCGATCTGGAGTCCCAGGGGCTCGTCGAGCGGATCCGCAACCGCGGCTCGCGGGTGCGGGTGGTGAGCGTGGACGAAGCGGTCGCCATCACCGAGTGCCGGATGGTCCTCGAAGGGCTGTGCGCGGCGAAGGCCGCCGTCGCGGCCAGCGACGAGCAACTGGACCGGCTGACCGACCTCGGCACCGCGATGAGCAAGGCCGTGGCCGCCGGCGAGCCGGTGACCTACTCCGAGCTGAACCACGAACTGCACGTCCGCATCCGGGAGTTCTCCGACCAGCGGACCGCGCAGGAACTGCTGGAGCGGCTCAACGCACAACTGGTCCGGCACCGCTTCCAGTTGGCGCTGAGGCCGGGGCGTCCGCAGCAATCCCTGAACGAGCACCTGGCCATGATCGAGGCGATCAGGGCCAGGGACCCGCAGGCGGCCGAGGCGGCCGTCCGCGCCCACCTCACCAGCGTGATCGAGGCGCTGCGCGACTGATCACGGTGGCGCGGGGCGGGCGCCCACCTGTCACCACGGCGACCGATCCGAAGGAGCGCGCCGGTGTCCGGAGCGCGAGCGTGCGTGCGGCCCGCAGGGCCGACCGCACGGTCGCGGTCTTTCGCGAACGCCGGTGGGAGCGCTCCGGAGGCGAGCCGCCCCACAAGGGAGATTGCAGCATGACCCAGACCACAGCGCCCGCCCGCCCACCCCGATCGACTCTCGTCGTCACCGCGCACGCCGGTGACTTCGTGTGGCGGGCGGGCGGTGCCATCGCCCTGGCCGCCTCGCGCGGGGAGAAGGTCACCATCGCGTGCCTGACCTTCGGCGAGCGCGGCGAGTCCGCCAAGGCGTGGCGCGAGGGCAGGCGACTGGACGAGATCAAGGCGATGCGCCGCGACGAGGCCGAACGCGCCGCCGCCACCCTCGGCGCCGAGGTGCGTTTCTTCGACGCGGGCGACTACCCGCTGGTCGCGACCGCGGAACTGACCGACAAACTGGTCGAGGTCTACCGCGAGACCCAGCCCGACGTCGTCCTCACCCACCCCGCCGAGGACCCGTACAACGGCGACCACCCGGCCGCCAACCGGATGGCCCTGGAGGCCCGTGTCCTCGCCCAGGCCATCGGCTATCCGGGCCCCGGCGAGATCATCGGCGCCCCGCCCGTCTTCTACTTCGAGCCCCACCAGCCCGAGATGAGCGGCTTCCGGCCCGAGGTCCTCCTCGACATCACCGAGGTCTGGGAGACCAAGCGCAAGGCCATGGAGTGCCTCGGTGCCCAGCAGCACCTGTGGGACTACTACACCGACCTCGCCGTCCGCCGCGGCGTGCAGCTCAAGCGCAACGCCGGTCCCAACCTGGGCCTCGCGCACAGGACGACGGCCGAGGCGTACATGCGCCCCTACCCGCAGATCGCGAAGGAGCTGGCATGAGCGGCGTGATCGTCACCGGCCCGCCGAAGGCCGATGCGGAGGACGTCGGGGCGCTGGCCGCCTTCGGGGTGGCCACCGTGAGCGAGGCGATGGGGCGAACGGGCCTGCTGGGCCCGGAGATCCGGCCCGTCCAGCAGGGCGTACGGGTGGCGGGCACCGCCGTCACGGTGCTCAGCTGGCCCGGCGACAACCTGATGATCCACGCGGCCGTCGAGCAGTGCGGCGAGGGCGACGTCCTCGTCGTCACCACCACCTCGCCGTCCACCGACGGCATGTTCGGCGAACTGTTCGCCACCGCGCTCCAACAGCGCGGCGTGCGCGGCCTGGTCATCAACGCCGGCATCCGCGACACCCAGGAGCTGCGCGAGATGCACTTCCCGGCCTGGTCCCGTGCCGTCTGCGCGCAGGGCACGGTGAAGGCCACCGGCGGCTCGGTGAACGTCCCCGTCGCCGTCGACGGCCAGGTGATCCGCCCCGGTGACGTGATCCTCGCCGACGACGACGGTGTCGTGGTCGTCCCGCGCGAACGCGCCCGTGCCGTCGCCGAGGCGTCCGAGGCCCGCGAGGCGAAGGAGGCGAAGTCCCGCGCCGCGTTCCTCGACGGTGAACTCGGGCTGGACCGGTACGGGTTGAGGGACACGCTCAAGCGGCTCGGCGTCGAGTACCGGACGTACGAGGAGTACGTCTCGGAGGCGGGGGAGTCCTCGTGAGCGGTGTGCCCGAGGGGGTGCCGTGCCTGCTGATGCGGGGCGGCACCTCCAAGGGCGCCTACTTCCTCGCCGCCGACCTGCCGGCCGAACCGGCCCTGCGGGACGACCTGCTGCTGCGGATCATGGGCAGTCCCGACGAGCGCCAGATCGACGGCCTGGGCGGCGCCCATCCGCTCACCAGCAAGGTGGCGGTGGTCTCGCCCTCCGCCGACCCGGACACCGACGTCGACTACCTGTTCCTGCAAGTGGCGGTCGGCCGAGCAGAGGTGACGGACCGTCAGAACTGCGGGAACATCCTCGCCGGCGTCGGCCCGTTCGCCGTCGAGCGCGGACTGGTCCCGGCGGGTTCGCACGAGACCTCGGTCCGTATCCGCATGGTCAACAGCGGCGACCGGGCCACGGCGACCTTCCCCACGCCCGGCGGCCGGGTGGACTGCACCGGCGAAGCGGAGATCTCCGGTGTGCCGGGTGCCGCGGCGCCCGTGCTGATCGAGTTCCCGCCCGGCCCGAACCCGCTCCTGCCCACCGGCAGCGTCCGCGAGGAGATCGACGGCGTCCAGGTGACCTGCGTGGACAACGGCATGCCGACGGTCCTGATCGCCGCGACCGCCCTGAAGGTCACCGGCTACGAGCCGCCCGCCGAGCTGGAGGCCGACCGGGGCCTGGCCGACCGGCTCCACCGGATCCGGCTGGCGGCGGGCCGCCGGATGGGGCTCGGGGACGTGACGGACGCCACCGTGCCCAAGCTCACGCTGCTGGCCCCGCCCCGCGACGGCGGCGCCGTCACCACCCGCACCTTCATTCCGGTGCGCTGCCACCCCTCCATCGGAGTGCTCGGCGCGGCGGGCGTCGCGGCGGGCCTTCGTATCGAAGGCGGCGTCGGCGCCGATCTGGCGGACCTCGAGCCCGGCAGTGACCGAATTCGCATAGAACATCCCACCGGATTCCTGGACATCGAAAGTAGCCTCGGCACCACCCCCGAGGGCCTGCCCTCCGCCCGCCGCACGGCCGTGGTCCGCACGGCCCGCAAGATCTTCGACGGCACCGTCTTCCCGCGGTCCGCCGGGACGGCACCGATCCACCCGCACCCCCTTGGAGGTCCCCGATGACTCCGCCGCTCGGCGACATCGCGCACATCGGCCACGCCCAGCTGTTCACCCCGGACCTGGACGCCAGCGTCGGCTTCTTCACCGACTACCTGGGCCTCACCGTCAACGGTCAGGACGGCGACACGGTCTACCTGCGCACCTTCGACGACTACGAGCACCACAGCCTCGTCCTCACCGCCCGTGACACCCCCGGCCTCGGCCGGCTCGCCCTGCGTACCTCCAGCGAGGAGGCGCTCCGGCGCCGGGTCGAGGCGGTCGAGGCGGCGGGCGGCACCGGCCGATGGGCCGAGGACGAACCCGGCCTCGGCAAGCTGTACGTCACCACCGACCCGGACGGTCACGAGCACGCCCTGTACTGGGAGAGCGAGCACCACCGGGCCCCCGACGAGCTGAAACCGGCGCTGAAGAACCAGCCGCAGGCCAAGCCCAACCGCGGCGTGGGCGTGCGCCGACTGGACCACGTCAACTTCCTCGCCGCGGACGTCCTCGCCAACGCCGAGTTCCAGCAACACGTCCTCGGCGCCCGGCCCACCGAGCAGATCCGGCTCGACACCGGGAGGATCGCGGCGCGCTGGCTGACGTACACGAACAAGTCGTACGACGTCGTCTACACCTCGGACTGGACCGGCAGTGCCGGGCGGCTGCACCACGTCGCCTTCGCCACCGACACCCGCGAGGACATCCTGCGCGCCGCCGATCTCGCCATCGACAGCGGTGTGTTCATCGAGACGGGGCCGCACAAGCACGCCATCCAGCAGACGTTCTTCCTGTACGTCTACGAGCCCGGCGGCAACCGGATCGAGCTGTGCAACCCGCTCACCCGCCTGGTGCTCGCGCCCGACTGGCCGCTGATCACCTGGACGGAGGAGGAGCGCAAGAAGGGCCAGGCCTGGGGTCTGAAGACCATCGAGTCGTTCCACACGCACGGCACCCCGCCGGTCGCGTAACACCCCCTCCCAGGCAACGCGGACGGCCCCTGGCGGTCCTCCGGCGGCCCGCCGGCGGCTCTTGCCGGGCCGCGCCGCCCCGACGCGGGACCGATTGCCGATGAGATTGTTGACAAAAGTGTTGACGAAAATTGCCGCAGGTCCTTAGCGTCGGGGCACCCCGCCCGTACGAGAGGAAACAAAGATGTCCTCCTCCCCCTCCCCCCTGTCCGCCCGCGGCAGCAGACTGGCCTTCCTGGCCGTCGGCCTCTGCTGGCTTGCCGTCCTCTTCGACGGCCTGGACATGTTCATCTACGGCTCGGTCCTCCCGCACCTGCTGGAGACCAAGACCTTCGGCCTCACCCCGGACCAGGCCGGCGACCTCGGCAGCTACGCCACCTTCGGCATGCTGATCGGCGCGCTCACCGCGGGCACGGTCGCCGACCGGATCGGCCGCAAGAAGCTGATGGTCGCCTGCGTGACCCTCTTCTCGCTGGCCTCGGGCCTGTGCGCCCTCGCCGACAGCGTCGCCGTCTTCGGCCTCGGCCGGACCCTCGCCGGCATCGGCCTCGGGGGACTGCTGCCGACCGCGATCAGCATGGTCTCCGACTACGCCCCGCGCGGCCGCGGCGCCATCGTCATCGGCCTGCTGATGACCGCCCACCACGCCGGCGGCATCCTCTCCGCCTACGTCGCCAAGTGGCTCATCGACCCCGTCGGCTGGCGCGCGGCGTTCTGGGTGTGCGTGCTGCCGCTGCTGTTCGCCCCGGTCCTCGCCCGGTTCCTGCCCGAGTCGCTGAGCTTCCTCGTCGCCAAGGGACGGACCGAGGAGGCCCGCGCACTGGCCGCCCGCCACGACGTCGAACTGCCCGCCGCCAAGCCGGCCGAGGCGGGCGCGGGCGACCGCTGGACCAACCTGGCCGGCCTCTTCCGCGACGGCGAGTGGACCCGGACCCTGCTGTACTGGCTGGCCTCCTTCGGCGGTCTGCTCCTGGTCTACGGCGTCGCCACCTGGCTGCCCACCCTCATGCGCGCCGAGGGGTACGAACTCGGCTCCGCGCTGTCCTTCGTGGTCGTCTTCAACCTCGGCGGCATCGTGGGCATGCTGGTCGCCGGCCGGGCCGCCGACCGCTTCGGCGCCCCGCGCATCTCGGCGGTCTGGTTCGCGCTGACCGCCGCCGGCGTGTACCTGCTCAGCGTGCACATGCCGATGACGGTCACGATGATCGTCGTCTTCCTCACCGGCGTCTTCCTCAACAGCGCCCAGACGATGATCTACGCGACGGTGTCCATCCGCTCCGACCCGGACACCCGCGCCACCGCCGTCGGCTGGACCTCGGGCATGGGCCGCTTCGGCGCCGTCTTCGGTCCGTGGCTCGGCGGCCAGCTCCTCGCCTCGGGCCAGGGCGACTGGGGGTTCACCGCCTTCGCGCTCGCCGGTGTCTCCTCCATGGTCTTCATCGGGATCGCGGCCCTGCGCACCCCGCGGACGGCCGCCCAGGACAGCCCGCGCGAGCAGCCGCTGGCCGCGCACTGACCGGCCGGGCAGCCGGTCAGGGGCTGCCCGGCCGTCAGGCCTTTCCGACAGGACCCCGGTCCCCGGGCTTCTCCGGTTCTTCCCGGCAGGGCTCCCGGCCCCGGGCCTGTCCGGGTCTTCCCGGCAGGGCCCCGGACACCGGCCCGGCCGCGGGAACGCGACACGTCGGCCGGGCCCCGCGGGCACCTACGGACGCCGGCCACCGCACCGCAGAGGTGACGCGGGCCGGCGTCCGGCGTACCGCCGCCTGAGGAGGTGGGCGCGACCTGACGGAACGCGCCGAGAAGCCGGGCGCCGCCCCGCCGGGGGCAGCCGGGCGGGGCCACGGCGGCGGCCGGCGGGACGCGGGCTCCCGCCCTGCCGGACCGGCCCCGGGGCGCGCCGCCCGGTCCCTCAGTCGCGCCGCGCCACGATCCGGTAGGCGTTGGACAGGCCCAGCCGGTGCGACAGCGGCCGGACCGCGAACCGGTCGAGGAGGGTGCCCGTGACCAGCGCCGGGATGCCGGCGAGGAACAGCGCGGCCCGCAGCGCGCGGCGTGCCCGGCCGGGCGGCTCCGGCAGCCAGGGCGCGTCCTCGCGCGGCGCCGCGTGGTCGAGCGACAGCCATACGGCCGCCAGCAGGTCCACCGGGTCGTGCGCTTCGGCGTGCTGCTCCGCGACCACCGTGAACCCGAGCTCCGCCAGCCGCTCCCGCAGGTTGGCGACCGGCACGAAGTGCAGGTGCTGCGGCTGGAGCCACGGCAGCCACCACCGCCCGAGGAGGCGGGCGTACCGGCTTTCCGGGTCCGGGACCTCGATCAGCAGGTGCCCGCCGGGCCGGACGGCTTCCCGGGCCGCGCGCAGTTCCCGGTCGGGGTCGGTGCTGTGCTCCAGGTAGTGGAACATGCTCACCACGTCGTAACGGGCGGCCAGTTCGGGCGCGAGGTCGGGGAAGGCGCCCCGGTGGCCGTGCCGCACCCGCCCCTCGCGCTCGGCGAGTTCGACGCCGTCGGTGAAGTCCAGTCCGTCGAACGCCGTGCCCGGCAGCACCTGACCGGCGACCGCGCAGAAGTGCCCGTGCCCGGTGCCGACGTCCAGCCACGTCTTCGGCTCGGCGTCGTGCGGCAGCATCGACTCGGCCCGCCCCCGGTACATCTTCGTGCGTCCGCCGAAGGTGTCGCCGAGCTTCTTCTCGCCGAGCCCGTCGTAGAAGTCCCGGTAGTAGAACTCCAGCCCCGCAGCGCCGAGCCGGGGGTTCTGGAAGGTGTGCCCGCAGTCCTCGCAGCGGTCCAGGACGAACCGGCCCGGCTTGTGCTGGAGCAGGTCCGTGGTCCGCAGCCGCGTGGTCAGCCGGGCCGAGCCGCACCAGGGGCAGTCGGTGCGGCGCGGCTCGAAGAAACGGTCCACGCCCGCAGCGAGATCGTCCCGGTAGCCGGGCCGCAGCGCCGCGATCCGCTCGGTCTGGTCGCTCATCGCATCTCCTCGGCGAGTTCCTCGAGACGGTCCGCGGCGGCCTGCGCCCCGCCGGCGGCCCGGAAGGCGGCCCCGATCCGTTCGGCGGCCGTCCGGTGGCCGGGTGTGTCCAGTACGGCGTCCAGGGCCGCGCCCAGCCGCCGTGCGCCGACGCGGCCGAACCGCACCCGCACCCCGGCCCCCGCGTCCGCGACCTGCCCGGCCACCACCGGCTGGTCGTCGCGGATGGGGGCCACCACCAGCGGGATGCCGTGCCACAGCGCCTCGCACACCGTGTTGTGCCCGGCATGGCAGACCACCGCGGCCAACCCCCGCTCCAACAGGGCGAGTTGGGGGACGGACGGGACGACCAGGATGTCCTTGTCACCGTCCGGCGGCGGCCGCAGGGTGCCGCCGGGATCGACGACCACCCCCTGCACCCGGTCCGCCCGTTCGCGCAGCGCCGCCACGCACACCTCGAGGAAGCGGCCGCCGACGTCGGTGTTCGCCGTGCCGAGCGTCACCAGCACGGCCCTGCGTCCGGCGTCGAGCCACTCCCAGGGAAAACCGGCCGCGGCGGGCCGGTCCGCGATCGAGGGGCCGACCCAGTGGACGCCCTCGGCGGGGCCCGCCAGCTCCGGCGCGCTGAAGGCGAGGACGAGACGCGGCGAGAACCGCGGATCGGCGCCGCCGGCCGGGTTCCCGACCGAGGCCCGCAACCGTCCGAGCCGTTCCTCCAGCCACGCGCGGACCTTCGGCAGTCCCGCCAGCGGATCGGTGAACTCGGCTGAGGTGGTCGCCGAGGTCGCCCACGGCACGCCCAGGCGTTCCGCGACCAGGGCGCCCGCGAAGGCCTGCTGGTCGGCGACCACCACGTCCGGCCCGAACCGCTCCACGGCCGCCCGCACCCCCGGCGTCATCGCCTCGGCGAGCGGCAGCAGGTACCACTCCCACAGGAATCTCAGCGCCTCGGGTCCGCGCAGCTCGGGCGGCCGGCTCCCGTCCGGCGCCCCGGCACACGCGAACACCTCGGCGTCCGGTCCCGCCAGCCGTCGGACCAGCGTGGGATCGGGGCACGCCCACGCCACCCGGTGGCCCCGCCCGGCGAGGGCGGCCGCCACGCCCACGGCCGGGTTGACGTGCCCGGTCAGCGGCGGCACCACGAACAGGTATCGGCTCACCGGACCTCGGCCCCCGCATGCCCGGTCTCCCGTGCGGGGACGCGTGCGTGGCCGACCGCTTCCCCGGCCTCCCGTGCGGGGACGCCTACGTGGCCGACCGCTTCCTCTGCCTCCCGCACCAGCGCCAGGACGTGGCCGCCCACCGTCGCGGCCGCCTCCACCAGCACCGAGTGCTCGTGTCCCGCGATCACCACGGTCCGGCAGTCCGGCAGCAACGCCTCGAGCCAGGGCGCCAGTTCGGCGAGGTCGGAGTCACCGCCGTAGACGCCGAGCACCGGGCAGCGCACCGCCGTGATCTGATCCTCCGTCAGCACTCGGCTGGCCGGGATGTCCCTGCCCAGCGTGGTGTCGCGGGCGAGGCGGGCCGCGCCCCTGGCCAGCCGGGCGGTGTTGTGGCCGCGGTGCGCGGTGATCCAGGCGATGGCGTCGGGCTCGTTGTGCGCGAGCTGCGTCACCACCCGCTCGAGGATGCCGCCCAGTTTCACCGCCCAGGCGGCGGTGGCCGGTTCGGACTCGACAAGGGTGACGCTCGCCGCCCGCTTTGGATGCCGGGCCGCGTAGCCGAACGCGACCGTCCCGCCGTAGGAGTTGCCGACCAGGTGCACCGGGCCGCTCACCGCGAGGCGGTCGAGGAGCGCCTCCAGGTCGTCGACGTTGTCGTCCAGGGTGTAGCCGTCGGCGGGGCGTTCGCTGCGGCCGTGGCCGCGCAGGTCGTACATGACCACGTCCAGGCCCGCGGCGGCGAACGCGGGCGCCACGGTGAAGTAGTAGCTGGCCAGGCTGTCGGTGAGCAGGCCGTGCACCAGCACCACGGTGGCGGTGGCCGGCCGGCCGTCGCGGGGGCCGAGCCGCTGCACGTGCAACCGGACGGCGCCGGTGTCGACCATGGCCATCGTCAGCTCGCCTCCGCGGTCTTCAGGCCCGCCACGACGTACTCGACGAGCCGTCCGACGGTCAGTTCGATGATCTCGTCGAACTCCATGCCGGCCAGGAACTCCGCGAAGTTGATCCGGTCGCCGTACCGCTCCTGGAGCAGCCCGGCCAGGGTGACCAGGTCGATGCTCTCCAGCTCCAGGTCCCGGTTGAAGGTGGTGTGCGGGCCGATCTCGACGTCGTCGAGGCCGTACTCGTCCGCCATGAGCCGGCCGAGCATCTCCGTGAGGTCGGCGAGGACGGTCGTCTCGTCGGCGGCGGTGGGGGTGTGGGGGGTCATCGGTCGTACTCCTTCGCTTCGGTGGGACCCGTCGTCCAGGCCACGACGTACGCGCGGTCCGGCAGGTGGGGCGGGTTGGCGGCCGGTGCGCAGTGCACGGTGTAGGCGCGTTCCAGGCGGCCCGCGACGGTCAGCCGGTCGCCGGCCGGGGCGGCGTCGAGGACGGCGAAGTCCCGCGGCCGTCCGCGCAGCCCGGTGCCCTCCGCCTTGGCGACGGCCTCCTTCGCCGCCCAGAAACGCGTGAACCACAACGCCTCGGAGCCGTCGGACGCCCCGTCGGACGTCAGCGCGCGCAGCAGCCGCAGCTCGTCCCGGCCGAGGGCGGCGGCCAGGGTCTGCGGCGTCCGGTCCGTGACCTCCTCGACGTCGATGCCGGGACCCGGCCACGGTGTGTGGGGCCGCACGATCGCCACGCCCGCCTCCGCGCAGTGCGCCAGCGACACGTCCAGCGGCGGCAGGACCCGGCCGTGCACACCGGTGACGTACGGCCGGCCCGCCTCGTCGTTGTGCACCCGCAGCTCGGCCGGGAAGACCGGCCCCTCGCCCCGGTCCCACAGCCACTGCCGTACGGCGTCCTTGACGGCGATCCGGCCCAGCAGCCACTGCCGGCGGCCCCGGGGGGCGTGCTCCGCGTACTGCGCGCGCTCCGGACCGGCCAGCGAGTTGCGCATGATCAGCTCGCGGGACGCCAGATCGGGCCAGCGCTCGTGGAGCAGCGACCAGCCGCCCGGACGGGCCTCGGAGAGCGTGTTGCGCTCCGGGAAGCGTTCGACGGGACGGGTCTTCGGGTCGTTGTCGAAGCGGCGGTCCTGCCAGCCGTACAGCTCCGCCCACACCGTGCCGCCGACGGTCAGCTGGACGTCGGCCTCCAGGAAGGTGTCGGTGAGCGAGGTGATCCGCACCAGGCATCCCACCCGGGTCCCGGGCGCCGGATGCGGCCCGTGGAAACGCATCTCGCGCATGCCGACCGGGAACACGACGGTGCGTTCCGTGCGGGTCGCCATGATCCAGTAGCCGAGGATCTGACCCACGTTGTCCAGCAGGGCGCCGGGCGCGGACGGGGTGGTGATCACGCCCCGGAGGTGCCGGTCGCCGATCGCGGTGAGCTCGGTGACGCCCTGGAACGCCGGGCCGTGGAACATCCAGCGCTCGGCGTACAGCTGGCCGGCCGTGTGCCCGGGGATCCGCTCGGCGGCGGTGCCGGCCGGCCAGGGGGCGGGCGGGGCCGGGTGGGCGGCGGCGAGTTCGACGGTGGCGCGGGCCCGCGGGCCGAAGGAGACCGCCAGCCGGTCGGGGCCCTCGGGGACCGCGGCCACGGGGACGTCGACGGCGGGGGTGGCGGTGAGCCACTCCTCGAACCGCGCCCCGTGCACGGCGACCGGCACCCGGCCGGGCGCGGCCTGCCGTGCCGCGTCCATGATGTGCTGCACGATCGTCGTCGCCGGCACCACCGGCCACCGGTCGGAGACGTCCGGCCAGCCGGGCCGCTGCGGGAAGAAGCAGTGGTCCAACAGGTACGGCATCGTGTCGGGGGAGACCCGGACGGTCGTGCGGTACGGGGCGAGCGGCGGCGGGGCGAGCGGTCGCCCGGTGAGCTGCGGCCCGGTGAGCTGCGGTGCGGCGGGATGCCCGGCGCGGGCGGGTGCGGTCAGCAGGGCGGCCGCGGTGTCCGCCGTGTCCTGGAGCAGTGCGGACAGCTCGGCGGCGACCGGCGAGCCGGGCACGAGGGCGTCGAGGGAGCCCAGGGCGGCGCTCGCGGGGCTCGCCGTCCTCCTCAAACCGGCCCGCAACGAGCCCAGCCGGCCGGGCGGGAGCGACACGAGGCCGCTGCCCAGGTCCAGTTGGACCGGCTGCCGTCGGGACCGTACGGCCCCGGTGCGCGCCGCCGGCACCGGCGTCACCTCGGCGCCCGCCGCCCACAGCGCGGTGGCGACCCGGCGGAGCTGGGCGAGGCCGGTGCGGTGCGGGGAGTTGGCGGCGACGACGAGATGGTCGTGGCCGCCGAGCGTGTCGCCGACGAGGGAGCCGAGCCGACCGGGACCCACCTGGACGAACACCCGGTGGCCCGCCGCGTGCAGGGCCTCGGCGAGCTGCCGGAAACGGACCGGTTCCAGCAGGTGCCGGACGAACAGCTCCCGCACCCCCGCCTCGTCCGCGGGGAAGGGCGCGGCGGTCGTCCCCGACCACACGGGGGTGTGCGGCGGGTGCAGCCGGAACCGTCCGGCGGCCTCCCTGATCGGACCGAGGTGGGGTGCCAGCATCGGCGTGTGGAAGCCGGAGCGGAACGGCAGCACCTGGCTGAGCACACCCCGGGCGCGGAAGTCCCGCACGAACTCCCCGACCGCCGCGTCCGGGCCGCACACCATCGACTGGCCGGGCGCGTTGTCGTGCGAGAGCACCAGACCGGCCCCGGCCCACCGCTCCTCCCGCAGTGCGGCCAGCACCCGCTCCGCGGGCGCGCCGACCGCCCCGAAGGCGAGGCCCGGCACGGTGAGGGCCGCGGGGTCGAAGTCCGCCATGAAGGCGTCGACCTCGTCCCCCGCGTACAGCCCGCCCGCCGCCATCGCCGTCCACTCGCCGAGGCTGTGCCCGGCGACCGTGTCCGGCACGATCCCGGCCCGGCGCAGCGCCGTGTCGAGGAGACGGCCGACGGCGACGACGCCCAGCCCGTGCCGGCCGAGGTCGCGGGCGCCGTCCTCGGCGACCGCGGGCACGGACAGCCCGAAGTGGTCGGCGACGTCGTCCACCCGGGGGGTGAAGTCGCCCTCCAGGCCGGGGAAGAGGAAGGCCAGTTTGCCGACGCCCGCGCCCAGCAGGGGGCCGGGCCGGAACCAGACGTCGCTGCGGCCGTGCCAGGCACGCCCCTTGGCGACCGCGCGACGGGCCAGGGCGAGCCGCTTGTCCGTCGGGCCGACGATCCCCAGCCGGACGGGCCCGGCCTGCGGGTGGGGCCGGGCCGGATCGAGTCCGGCGGCGCGCACGGCGCCGTCGTCGGCGTCGAGCAGGGCGGCGAGACCCTCGGGCGAGTCGGCGGCCAGCAGGAGCACCGGCTCGGTTTCGGTGACGTGCGGCGCCGGACGGGCGACGGCCGGGCCGCCGCGCCCCGACGCCCGGCGGGCGGCGGCCGGGCCGCGGGCCCCCGGCGGCTCCTCCAGCACCACGTGCGCGTTGATCCCGCCGAACCCGAACGCGTTGACCGCGGCCCGCCGGACCGGCTGATCAGGGGAGGTCTCCCAGGGGGCGGCCTTCTCCAGCGTGCGGAAGCGGGTGCGGGCCAGCGCCGGGTGCGGGTCGTCGCAGTGCAGGGTCGGCAGCAGCGTCGCGTGGTGGACCGCGAGGGCGGCCTTGACCAGTCCGGCGACGCCGGCGGCCGGCATGGCGTGCCCGATCATCGACTTGACCGAGCCGAGTACGGCCTCACCGTCGCCTGGCCCGAACACATCGGCCAGCGTGGTCAGTTCGGCACCGTCACCGGCCGGGGTGGCGGTGCCGTGCGCCTCCAGCAGGCCGATCGCACCGGATGCGGCCGGATCGAGTCCGGCCGCCCGCCACGCCTGCCGCACGGCCTGTGCCTGGCCGCCCGGATCCGGATGGACGAGTCCGGCCGCCCGGCCGTCGCTCGCCACGCCGGTGCCCCGCACGACGGCGTAGATCCGGTCGCCGTCGCGTTCGGCGTCGGCGAGCCGCTTGAGGACGACCACGCCCGTGCCCTCGCCGATCAGGATGCCGTCGGCGTCCCGGTGGAAGGGCCGGATGCGCTGGCTGGGGGAGAGGGCGCGCAGCTGGGAGAACACGCTCCACAGCGTGATGTCGTGACAGTGGTGGACGCCTCCCGCCAGCATCAGGTCGCAGCGGCCGCCGGCGAGTTCGCCCACCGCCTGGTCGACGGCGACCAGCGAGGAGGCGCAGGCCGCGTCCACCGTGTAGGCGGGGCCGCGCAGGTCGAGCCGGTTGGCGATCCGGGAGGCGGCGAGGTTGGGCACCAGACCGATCGCCGACTCGGGGCTGTCGGACCCCAGCCGGTCCGTGAACGCCTGCCGCACCAGGTCGAGTTGGCCTTGCGACAGGTCCGGCAGCAACTCGCCCAGGGTGCGCACGAGCTGGCCGGCGGTCCGCACCCGCTGGTCCAGCCGGACCAGGCCCGGGGTGAGGTAGCCGCCCCGGCCCAGGACGACGCCGGCCCGCCCCCGGTCCGCCAGGCGGTCCGCGCCGCCCGCGTCGTCGAGGGCGGCGGCGGCCACGTGCAGCGCGATGAGCTGGTCGGGCTCGGTCCCGGCCACCGAGTTCGGCATGATCCCGAACCGGGTGACGTCGACCTGCGCGAGCCCGTCCACGAACCCGCCCCGCCGCGCGTACACCCGGTCCGCGACGGCCGGTTCGGAGGCGGTGCCGGGACGGTAGTAGTCCGCGTCCCAGCGCCCGTCCGGCACCTCCCCGACGGCGTCCACGCCGTCCCGCAGGTTCCGCCAGTAGGCGTCCAGGTCGGGGGCGCCCGGCAGCAGCACCGCCATCCCGACGATGGCGACCGGTACTTGACGGTGCGTCACGGCGGCGGTCACCAGCCCGAGGCGGTGTGGACGACGGCCGTCGCGGACTCCTCGCCCCAGGCCAGCTCCCGCAGCAGCGCCGCGGTGCCCTCCTCCGGGTCGATCAGCCGGATGCCGCGCCGGGCGTACTCGCGGGCCAGCTCCGCGCCCACCATGCCGCCGTGCCCGGCGGCGGGCGCCCAGGGGCCCCAGTGCACGGTCAGCGCGCGACGGCCGGTGCGGGCGGCGAAGGCGGTGCCGAGGGCCTCCAGGGCGTCGTTGGCCGCCGCGTAGTCGGCCTGGCCGCGGTTGCCGAGGACGGCGGAGATGCTGCCGAACAGCACCGTGAACGCGGGCGCGGCGGGCAGTTCCTCCAACGCCGTGAGCAGCGCCCGGGCACCGCCGGCCTTCGTGCCGTAGACCCGGCGGAAGGACTCGGCGCTCTTCTCGGCGATGAGCCGGTCCTCGATCACCCCGGCCGCGTGGACCACGCCGTCGAGCCGGCCGTGCTCGGCGTGGATCTCCTTCACCGCCTGGCGGACGGCGTCCGGTTCGCGGAAGTCGACCGAGCGGTAGCGGGCCCGGCTGCCGAGCGCGGCGAGTTCCGCCAGGGTCGCCCCGATCTCCCTCTGGGCGAGCAGGAGTTCGGCGGCGCGGTTGATCTCGGCCGGCGTCGCCCCGCCGCGCGCGGCGAGCGCGGCGCGCAGCTGCGCCGGGGTGCGGGCGGCCGCGGTGTCCGCGTCCTCCGGACCGTCCGGCACGGGGGTGCGGCCGAGGAGTTCCAGACGGCAGCGGGCCGCACCGGCGAGCACCGCGGCGAACTGCGCGGTGATGCCCCGCGCCCCTCCGGCCAGCACCACCACCGAGTCCCGGTCCAGGCCCAGCGCGGCGGCCTCGGCCGCGCCGTCCCCGGCCGGTCCGGCGCCCGTGCCGGCGAGGGCGCCGAGCGGCGCCTCCACCAGCTCGAACCCGTGCCGCCCGGCCGCCGACCGCACCACGACCGGCGTACGGTCCGGGGCGGCGGCCTCCAGCGCCACGGCCTCCGCGACCGCGGCGGGCGAGACGTCGGCGAGGTCGACGACCCGCGCCACCGTCTCCGGGTACTCCCGGGCCACGGTGCGGAACAGGCCGCGCAGCCCCGCCGACCGTGTGTCGCCGCCGGCCGGCCGGACGGCCAGCAGCCACCTGGGCCCGCGTGCCAGGGCCGCCTTCAGCACCGGGAACGCGTCCGGCAGCACGGACGTGCCGTCGTCCGCGAGCGCGCCGAGGTACAGCACCCCGTCCACCGGCCCGTCCCCGTCACCGGGCAGATGATCCCGGCCGCGTACGACGACCTCGGCGCCCGACGCCGCGATCGCGGCCGCCACTTCGGGGGCGTCACCGAGGACGAGCCAGCGGGTGCCGGGCAGCAGGTCGGCGGGGCCGGCGCCGCCGGGTCCGTCCAGGAGCACCGGGCGCAGGACGTGCCGGCGGGGCGGCTCACCGGTCACGGCCTCCGCGGGCACGGGCCCGTCCGGTGACGTCCGCGTCTCCGGGATCTCCGGGGTCTCCGGGGCCTCGGGTGCCGCGGGTGTCTGCGGTGCCGCGGGCGTTCCCGGCGTCTGCGGTGCCGCGGGTGTCCCCAGCCGGGCCGTGAGCCAGCCGGTCACCGCCGCCGCCGTACGCGCCTTCGCCAGTTCCTCCAGTTCCGCGTCGGCCATCGACGTGAGGTCCGCGCCGCTCCCGGCGCCCAGCCGCCTGGCCAGCTCGCCGGCGATCTCGGCCCGCTTGATGGAGTCGATGCTGAGGTCCGCCTCCAGATCGAGGTCGGGTTCGATCATGTCGACCGGGTAGCCGGTGCGCTCGCTGATGATCTCCAGGACCATCCGCTGGACGTCCACGGGCCCGGCGGCCTCCGGCGCGGGCTCCGCCTCCGGCGGCGCCGCCACGGCCGGGAGTCCGGGCGCCCGCGGCACGGCCACCACCGCGGGCAGCGGCGCCTGCGGGGGGACGGGCACGGCGACCGGGGCGCCGGGCACGCCGCCGAAGTAGGTCAGCAGCACGTCCCGTTGGGCCGCGATCATCTCCCGGCTGGTGCGCAGGAACTCGGCGACGAGCGCGTCCCGGTCGGACGGCAGGCCGTGCGGGGGGTTGGTCGTCACAGTCGTCTCCAGGGTGTCCGCGACTCGTCGGGCCGGTGCGAGGGCACCGGGGAGGAGGGCGCCGGCGGCGGTGCGGACGAGCTGCCCGTCCACCGTCCAGCCGGGAACCTCGGGTGCGGGGGCGCGTACCGCGTCGACGGCGTCCCGGCCGCGCAGCAGCCGTCCGGTGCGCACCGGCAGCCCCGCGACGGCCAGCCGGGCGAGGGCGTCGAGCCAGTCGCGCAGGCCGCCGCCGGGGCGGGGCTCGCAGGCGACCGCGGTGTGCGGGCGCTCGCCGAGGATCTGCCCGACCAGCCGGGTCAGCACCGATCCGGGACCGGCCTCGACGAAGACGCGCGCGCCCGCCTCGTACATCGACTCGATCTGCTCGACGAAGGAGACGGGGGCGCCGATCTGCGCGGCGAGCTCGGCCCGGACCGCGTCCGCGTCGGCGGCGTACGGGGCGGCCGTGCGGTTGGACCACACCGGGAACTCGGGGGCGTGCACCGGGCGGGCCGCGAGCGCCTCGGCGAAGCGGTGGCCGGCGCCGGCCACCAGCGGGCTGTGGAAGGCGCACGCCACCGGGATCCGCCGGGCGTCCAGACCGGCCTCGCGCAGCAGTCGTACGGCCTCGGCGACCGCGTCGGTCGGACCGGAGACGACCGTCTGACGGGGGGAGTTGCGGTTGGCGACGACGACGGTCTCCGGTGCGCCGGCCGCCTTGAGGGCCTGCTCCACCTCCTCGGCGCCGGCGACGACCGCGGCCATGGTCCCCGGGTCCTCCCCGGCGGCCCCGAGGATCGCCGCCGCCCGTTCGCCGCTCAGCTCCAGCAGCGTCTCGGGGGCGAGAGCCCCGGCGGCGCAGAGGGCGACCAGCTCGCCGTAGCTGTGGCCGGCGGCCATGTCCGGTTCCACGCCGACGGCCGTGAGCAGGGCGTGCGCGGCGAGCCCGGCCACGCCGAGGGCCGGTTGCGCCACCCTCGTGTCGGTGAGGGCGGCCCGCTGCCGGTCCCGGGCGGCGTCGTCGAACGCGGCCGGCGGGTACAGCACGTCGGCGTGCGCCCGCCCCAGTTCCAGGTGCGGGCGCAACTCGGGCAGGGCGACGAACAGTTCGGCGAGCATGCCGGGGCGCTGGCTGCCCTGCCCGGGGAAGAGGAAGGCGACCTTGCCGCCGTCGGCGCCCCCGGCACCGGCCAGGTGGATCCCGCGGACGGCGGGGCCGGCGCCGGCCGGGGCGTCGAGCACGGCCCGCAGCTTCCCGGTCAGGTCGTCCACGTCGCTCGCCACGACCGCGATCCGTACCGGGTCGGTGCTCGCGTCCGAGCGCCGTGCCGCACCGAGCGCCAGGTCGCGCAGGCGCCACGGGCGGCCGTCCGTCCCGGCGGTCCGCAGCAGCTCCTCGACCGCGTGCCGGGCCGACTTCTCGTCCCGGCCGCGGAACACGAACAGCTCGGCCGGCCAGGCGTCCAGTCCCCGCGCCGGCGGCACCCCGCCGGCGTGGGCGGCCAGCACCACGTGGAAGTTGGTGCCGCCGAAGCCGAACGCGCTGACCCCGGCCAGGCGTTCACCGGCGGGAGCGGCCCACGGCCGGGCCTCGGTGTGGAAGGCGAACGGGCTGCGGTCCGCGTCCCAGGCCGCGTTGGGCGCCTCGACGTGCAGCGTCGGCGGCCGGACACCGGTGTACAGCGCGAGCACCGCCTTGATCAGGCCGGCCAGCCCGGCCGCACACTTGGTGTGCCCGATCTGCGACTTGACCGAGCCGATCACGCAGCCGCCCGCCTCGGCGCCCGCCTCGCGGAACACCTCGTCCAGAACGGCGAGTTCGGTGCGGTCGCCGACCACCGTGCCGGTGCCGTGCGCCTCTACGAGGCCGACCCGCGCCGGAGAGACGCCCGCGCTCGCGTAGGCCCGCTCCAGCGCGGACCGCTGGCCTTCGGGGCGGGGTGCGGTCAGTCCGAGGGAGCGGCCGTCGCTGGAGGAGCCGAGGCCCTTGACGACGCCGTAGATCCGGTCGCCGTCGCGCTCGGCGTCCGCGAGCCGCTTGAGCACCACACAGGCCACGCCCTCGCCGAGGGCGATGCCGTCGGCCGAGCCGTCGAAGGCGCGGGAGCGGCCGGTGGGGGAGAGGGCGTGCACCGAGGAGAACAGGACGTAGTCGTTGATCCCGTTGTGCAGGTCGGCGCCGCCGCACAGCACGACGTCACTGGTGCCGGCGAGGAGCTCCTTGCAGGCGGCGTCGACCGCGGCCAGCGAGGAGGCACAGGCGGCGTCGACGGTGTAGTTGGCGCCGCCGAGATCGAGCCGGTTGGCGATCCGGCCGGAGATGACGTTGGCGAGCATGCCCGGGAACGAGTCCTCGGTGAGCCGCGGCAGCTGCTCGTCCAGGCCCTGCGGCACCGTCCCGTAGTAGGAGGGCAGTACGGCCCGCAGGGTGGCCGCGTTGGACAGGTCGCTGCCGGCCTCCGCGCCGAACACCACCGAGGTGCGGGAACGGTCGAACTCCCTTCCCCCGTCGCCGTATCCGGCGTCCTCCAGGGCCCGTCGGGCCGCCTCCAGGGACAGCAGCTGGACCGGCTCGACGTGGCCGAGGGAGGCGGGCGGGATGCCGTAGCGCAGCGGGTCGAAGGGGATCGGCGGCAGGAAGCCGCCCCACTTCGACGGGGTGGACGCGCCGTGGTGCACGGCCGGGTCCCAGCGGTCGGCCGGTACCTCGCCGACCGCGTCCACGCCGCCCACGACGTTCGCCCAGAACGTGGACAGGTCGGGTGCCTGCGGGAACATGCAGGCCATGCCGACGACGGCGATGTCGAGCGGTGCGGGCGCCGGGGGCCGCGGCGCCTTTTCGACGCCGAGTTCGGCGGCCCGCCGGGACAGGAACGCGGCCGCTCCCGTCGTCACGGACGCGTGCAGCGCGGCGAGCGTCGTGGTCGCCGAGCGCAGCACCGCCACCTCGCCCGCCATGAACATCCCCTCGGCGAGCTGTCGTTGCTCGTCGACGGGCGCGAGGGCGCCGTCCGCCTCCCGTGTCACCCCCTTGCTGGCCAGGCGCAGCCGTCCGACGTTGAGCCGCTCCAGCTCCTCCCAGATCCGCCGGTCCGGGACGCCCTCGGCGCGCAGCCGGGCCTCCTCCGCGCGGTGGCCGGCCGCGAACGGGCTGGGCACGCAGCGCGTGGCGTGCCCCGGCGCCGACTCCAGCAGCGTGGTGCGGTCGGCGGCCAGCACCTGCCGCTGGAACAGCGGCCGGATCGCCCCGTGCGCCACCGCCTCCTCGGTGAACAGGTACGCCGTGCCCATCAGGACGCCGACGGCCGCCCCGCGCGCGGTCAGCGGCGCGGCGAGCGCGGCGACCATCGCGGCGGACCGCTCGTCGTGCACCCCGCCCGCGAAGAACACCTCGAGGTCACCGGCGTCGCCGCCGTCCTCCACGTAGTCCTCCAGAACCGCGAGTTGGGCCTCCCACAGCGGGAAACTCGCACGCGGTCCGACATGCCCGCCGCACTCCGAGCCCTCGAACACGAACCGGCGCGCACCGGCCTGGAGGAACTGCCGCAGCAACCCCGGCGACGGCACGTGCAGAAAGGTCCGGATCCCGTCCCGCTCCAGCGCCTGCGCCTGCGCGGGCCGCCCGCCCGCGATGATCGCGTGCGTCGGCCGCACCTCGCGTACGGCCTCCAGCTGCGCTGCCCGTACGTCCTCCGGCGCGAAGCCGAGCACACCGACCCCCCAGGGCCGGCCGGCCACCGCGTCCCGCGTCCCGGCCAGCATCGCCCGCGTCCGCTCACCGTCGGCCAGCGCCAGCGCCAGGAACGGCAGCGCCCCGTCCGCGGCGACCGCCGCCGCGAACCCCGCCTCGTCGCTGACCCGCGTCATCGGTCCCTGGGCGACCGGCAGCCGGGTGCCCAGCGCGCGGCTCATCGGCGAGGCCTCCGCCGCCGCCCGTACGGTCCCCTCGTCGCCCACGGCGTCGCGCACCGCGTCCCGCAGCGCCCGAACCGTTCGCCGTGCGTCCCCCCAGCGGTCGGCGAACCGGGCGGCGAGGAAGCCGTCCTGACCCACCGGCAGCAGCTGGGTGCGCGGGTCCCGCCCGCCGAGCAGGGCCGCCACCTCCTCGGGGCCGGCGTCCCCGGGGAGCGGCGGGGCGTCGGGCCCCCGGCGCAGCAGCACCCGGTGACCGGCCACGACGACGGTCTCCGAGCCGTCCAGGGGACGCAGGGCGGCGGCCGTCGCCTCGGGCAGCGCGGATTCGGCCAGCAGCGCGAGCTGCCCGTCGAGGACGACCCCGGCCGCCCCGCCGGCCACCGCGGCGGCGGCCGTGCGCGGGCCGATGCCCCCGCAGGCCCACACCGGCAGGTCCGACTCCGGTGCGGAAAGCAGCTGTTGGAGCAGTACGAAGGTGCTCAGCGTGCCGGTCCGGCCGCCGCACTCGGCGCCCCGCGCGATCAGACCGTGCGCGCCGGCGCGGGCGGCCTCCCGCGCGCCCGGCAGATCGGTGACCTCGACGAGGACACGGTGCCGGGCGACGAGTTCGCCGAGCGGCCAGGCCGAGTCGGCGGCCAGCACCACCGTGTGCGGGCCGCCGGTTTCGAGGTCGGCCGGGGACAGCCGGCAGCGCGGGCCGACCCTGACCCCGAAGCCGCCCGGCGCCGAGCGCCGCAATCGGGCCAGCGCCTCGCGCGATCTTCGGCCGCCGTCCCCGAGATCGAGCACGCCGAGGCCGCCGGCCCCGGCGATCGCGAGGGCGAGCCCGGCATCGGGTTCGCCGAATGGAGTGATGCCGATGATCATGTCCTCGGAGCGCACAGCGGACGTCATTGATTCTCCGAATCAAGGTGAAACCGCACGGTGGGGGGTTCGGGACAGCAAAGGCGTACACCGGGATCCCGGCGGGAGAAGAGCACCGCGGAAGGCCGTGGAAAGCGCTTTTTCGAAGCGCGTTGAAAGGTAGTGGGCTTATTACTCGCCAGTCAACGTTTGAACGACCGCTTGGTTTCCTGCCGTATTGATTCGGTCACCTCCGGGGAAAAGGCCACGGTGTAGGAAAACGGATCTATTGCTTTTCTCGCTGACCCCGTTCATCCGGTCCACACATTGTTGAAACACGCACGAGCGGCGGAAATGGGTTCCTTTGGAGTGCATGTCCGGAAAGCGGGGCCGGAAGGTCCGCCCGAATGTGGCCCGCGGGGAAAATCCGCGTGTCGCGTCCGAGTGACCGGGAAGGGTCCGGATCCGCCCGTCCCGGCGCCCCGTCCGGCCGCGACCGCGGCACCGGTGCGCGTGCGGTAGTGTTTACCTGCGCGTTCCCACGGTTCACCGGTGCGGGACGCGACGGGACGTGGCGCAGCTTGGTAGCGCACTTGACTGGGGGTCAAGGGGTCGCAGGTTCAAATCCTGTCGTCCCGACCAGCACGATGTGGTCGGAGGCCGTCTTCTCGGACGAGAAGGCGGCCTTCCTCGTGCCCGGGTCCGGTCGCGCGGCCCGGGCCCGGCGGTCGCGTGGCCCCGGCCCGCGCGGTCGCCCGGCCTCCTGTCCGGCGCTCGCGGGGCGCCGAGTCGCGCGGCCGCCCTGCTCCGTGGCCGACGGTCGCCGCCGCGGGCGGCAAACCGTTGGACAGCTCCCGGACGCCGGACCATCGTGGGGCCCATGGAGCAGCAGCAGATCTGGGACGCCGACGCCGCGGGCCGCTACGACACTCCCGGCACCGGCATGTTCGCCCCCGAGGTCCTCGGACCGGCCGTCGACCGGCTCGCCGAACTCGCTTCCGGTGGAAGGGCGTTGGAGTTCGCGATCGGGACCGGGCGGGTGGCGGTGCCACTCGCCGCGCGGGGCGTGCCCGTCACCGGCGTGGAGCTGTCCCGACCGATGATCGGACAACTGCGCACCAAGGCCGACGAGTCGGCGATCCCGGTGGTCGTCGGGGACATGGCCACGGCCCACGCGCCGGGGGAGTACACGCTGGTCTACCTCGTCTACAACACGATCTCCAACCTCCTCACCCAGGCCGAGCAGGTCGCGTGCTTCCGCAACGCCGCCCGCCACCTGGGACCCGGCGGGCGGTTCGTCGTCGAACTGTGGGTGCCCGAACTGCGCAGGCTCCCGCCGGGGCAGGAGGCCACCGTCTGGCACGCCGAGCCCGGTTACATCGGCCTGGACACCTACGACGTCCTGCGCCAGCACGTCGTCTCGCACCACTTCAGGTTCGAGGGGAGCGGCCGGCAGGCGCGGCTGGACCGCAGCCCGCACCGTTACGTCTGGCCCGCCGAACTCGACCTCATGGCCCAGTTGGCAGGCTTCGGACTGGAGTCACGGCACGCGGACTGGACCGGCTCCGAGTTCACCGCCGAGTCCCGGTCCCACGTGTCGGTGTACCGGCTGCCGGGCCCCGCGACCGCGGAGTGAACCGCCGGGCGGCCCCGGCGCGAACCGCTCCGCGCCCCCCGGTGCCGACCCCGGACCGGCCTCGGCGCGGTCCCTCCTCACGGACTCCCCCCGACTCACCTCGTGGACACCCCTCGACGACGGCCGGGGACGGCTCGCCCCCCACCGCCGCGTTGTCGCATCACCCGAGTACATCCAGTACGCGGGCAATGCTCCGCCCTGCGATGCACCGCACCGGACGCCGCGAGCTTTCCGGCAAACCTTTCCGGCCACAGCACCAGCCGAAGGACTCCGGCCGTGCGAACAGGGCGGCCGTGCCCACGCCCCACGGCCCCGTGGCGCGCCGGGTGCGGCCGGCGTCCGTCTCCCTCCCCCGAAGGCTACGGACGCCGGCCCTTTCCCCCGGCGCCGGACTG
This sequence comes from Streptomyces sp. NPDC088766, assembly GCF_044750845.1. Classification (NCBI taxonomy): domain Bacteria; kingdom Bacillati; phylum Actinomycetota; class Actinomycetes; order Kitasatosporales; family Streptomycetaceae; genus Streptomyces; species Streptomyces sp. NPDC088766. Next base: position 118,606 of record NZ_JBIVKQ010000002.1, read on the forward strand.
TGGTCCCCGGGCGCTTACGGCGCCGTCCCGTGCCGTCACCAGCACATGACGGCGGTCTCTCCCGCGCCCCAGCCGCAGTACAGCCGGACACGGACGAAGTAACGTCGGCCCTTGACGAGCCGGGCCCTGACGGTGGCGTTGCGCGGGGTGCCCCCGTCGTCTTGCCCGGCCAGGAAGCGGGGCTCGCCGTCCCGCTCCTCGAAGACCACCACGACCGCGTCACCGTCCCCGAAGGTGCCGAAGACGTACTCGCGGGTCTCCGGCGGCTCGATCGTGAAGTCGGCCTGCTCACCCGCCGCCAGCGACAGCGGCACCGAACGGAACGGCACCAGTGCGGGCGGCCGCGGCGCGGCCGGCGGCGGATACCAGCGGAGCACGAACTCCTTGTCCATCGGCGACAGCGCACCCGGCGGGTGCACGCCCCCGCGGAACTGCTCCGGCTCCAGGATCAGTCCCGCCGGGAACGGATACTCCATCACGGACTGCGGGTCCCACACCGAGCCGTTGGCCTCGGCCGGGTCCAGCTTGCGCAGGACGTTGAAGTAGGTGCGGTCCCGGCTCCAGTGGTTCGGCGGGCCCGCCAGGTCGGCGTACACCGCCTCGTCGTCCCAGTGGATGCCGGCGAACGGACTCTGGTGCTCGTGCTGCATGCCGAGCGCGTGCCCGATCTCGTGCAGGGCCGTCCCGCGCTCCCCGGGCGCGGTCAGGTCCCAGCCGAAGTTCATGGTGCGCTCGTTCAGGCCCGCCCGCAGCGCGTCCCGGCCCACCGCGGACCAGGAGCCGTCACCCTGCTGGAACCCGATGCGCAGCTCCGCCTCCGAGCGGTCGCCGACCTCGGCGAACGCCACCCCGATGCCGAGATCCGCCCACTCGCGGAAGGCGTCGCGCACCACCTTCCGCTGGGCCTCGTCCCCGACCCACGAAACCCACCGGGTCCCCCCGGAACCCGGCACCGCGATGACCGACCCGTCGCTCTCGCCTTCGAGGAAGCAGTAGTGCAGCACGGTGCGGTTGACCCACATCCGGCGTCCGCTCATCAGCGCGCCGAGCCGCTCGGCGGCCAGCCCCGGAGCGAACGCGGGGGCCGGCTGCTGCGTCAGCGAGCAGTAACGGGCGGTCATGGTCACCAGACTGCCCCGCGGCACCGTCCGGGGCCTGAGTCGGGGCCTACTCAAGTCGCCCTGTATCAGGCATGAGTATGCGGACTCCTGTAGACGTGACGACCTCCGTACATGACACAAGGACCCTTCGGCCGCTCTCCTCGCCGCCATGGCCGTTCACCGGCCGCGAGGACGAACTGGAGCTGCTGCGAGGTGCGTTGGGCGCCGGGCGGCCGGGCGTCGTGGTGACCGGACCGCCCGGCGTCGGCCGCAGCCGGCTGGCCGCGGAGGCGGTGCGCGCAACGGAGTGCGTGCGGGTGGCCGGCACGCCGGAGACCCGCGGCACCGCCTTCGCCGCCTTCGCCCACCTCCTTCCCGAGGGCGTCACCCTGCACCGCGCGGTCCACCTGCTGTCCGGTGTGCGGCTGCTGCTGGTCGACGACGCCCAGCTGCTGGACGACGACTCCGCCGCCGTCGTCCACCAGCTCGCGGTGCGGGGACGCACCCGGCTGCTGGTCCTCGTCGCGGACGGCGCGTCGGCGCCGGATGCCGTGGCCCGTCTGCGTTCGGGTGACCTCCTGCCGCGGCTGGCCCTGGAGCCCCTGCCCCGCGAGGACGTGGCCCAGCTGCTGGCCGCCGTCGCCGGGGCCGGTCCGGAGCCGCTCACCGTCAACCGGCTGCACCGGCTGGCCGGGGGCGACCTCGGTCTGCTGCGTGACCTGCTGGACGCGCTGCGGGACCGGGAGCGGCTCGACCGGGTGCCGGACGGTCAGGAGTGGAGGTGGCGGGGGCCGGTCCCGGTGACGCCCGCCCTGCGCGAGCGGGCCGCCGCCGTGCTCGGCCGGTCCCGCCCCGAGGAGCGGGAGGTCCTCGACCGGCTCGCCTTCGCGGAGCCGCTGCCGCTGACCGCGGCGGTGGCAGGGCCGGACCTGGATGTTCTCGAACGGCTGGAGGCCGACGGGCTGGTCCGTGCCGACGACGACGCCACGGTTCGGCTCGCCCATCCGCTGCACGGCCCGCTGCTGCGGGCGGCCGCGGGGCGGTTGCGGGCCCGACGGCTGGCGGCGGGACGGCCGCCGTGCGGGGCGGCGCTGGAGGCGGAGGCGGCGGAGTTGCTGCGGCGGATCGACGCGGCGGACGTGCGGTCGGCGGCGGCGCCGGTGGGGGACTGGCTGGTGGGAGAGGGGGAACCGGTTCCGGCCGGGTACGCGGCGGTGCGGGCGCGGTTCGCCCGGCTGCGGGGGGAACTGCGGGAAGCGGTGGCCTGGGCACGCGAGGGGTTGGCGGGGACTCCGGGGGACGCGGGCTGTCTGTCCGAACTGGGCTGCGCGACGGAGGGGCTGGGGGAAGAGTTCGCCCCCGCCCCCGCCCCCGGCCCTGAACGGGCCTCGTCCTCGGAGGCCGGACGGGTCGACTCGCCGCGACGGCCGCTTTCCACCCCGCAGAGCCGGGCCGCGGTGGGGCCGGGAGCGCCGTCCGCGACGCCGGACCGGGTGAGCGCCGGTGACGCCGTACGGCAGGCCGCTCCCGAAGGCGGCGTCTTCGCGCGGCACGCCGAAGCCCTGGCCCGCGGGGACGGGCCCGGACTCGACGGGGTCGCCGCCGAGCTGGCGGAGCGGGGGTTCCTGCTGTTCGCGGCCGAGGCGCACGCACAGGCCGCGCAACTGCACCGGGACCCGCGCGTGGCCCGCACCGCCCGCACCCGTGCCGTCGCCCTGGCCCGCCGGTGCCAGGGCGCTCGTACCCCCGCCCTGGCGGGACTGGTGCTGGGCGAACTCACCGCCCGGCAGCGCCAGATCGTCACGCTCGCGGCGGCCGGCCTCAGCAACCGGCAGATCGCCGAGCGGCTGACCCTGTCCGTCCGCACCGTCGGCAATCACCTGTACGGCGCGTACACCCGCCTCGGTGCGAGCGACCGCGCGGCACTGCCGTGGCTGGTGGACCTGCCCGGCACCCGGACGGCTTGAGCCGCCGGGCGGCGGGAGGCCGTATCCGCCGGGCGGTGGGCGTTCGTGCGGTTCGGGAGGTGGCGGGGGTCCGTCCCGTTGCCTGGTCGCGGTCGCGGGTGGGGGCGACGGCGGTGGCACTGCCGTGGCCGGTGGACCTGCCCTGCGCCCGGACGGCCTGGGCCGCCGGGCGGCGGAGGTTCGCTTCCGCCGGGCGGTGGGCGCTCACATCAAGCGGGCCACGAAGGTCCCCGTCCGCCGGGTCACGGGGTCCCCGTCCGCCCGGCCACGGGCGGTCACGCGGCTCCGAAGGCGGTGAACGCCCACCCCGTCGCCTGGTGCAGCGCGTCCCCCGGCAGGGCGGCGCGGGCGTCGCGCAGCGCCTCCGCCAGGGACAGGCCGGCGCTGACCCCCTTGTGCAGGGCCAGCATCAGCGCGACCACCGCCTCGTCGTTGACCGGTGCGCTGCTCGCCACCACCCCGGCCGTGCCGAGCGGCAGCAACGCCGTCACCAGACCGAGGAGTTCGTCGGCGCCCACCGAGGCGAGGCGGGCGGTGTCGCAGCTGGAGAGGATGATCCGGTACGGACTGCGGGCCAGGCGCTCGAAGTCGTGCACGATCAGCGGGCCGTCGGCCATGCGCAGGGACGAGAACATGGGACTGTCCGCCCGGAAGGTGCCGTGTGCGGCGATGTGCGCCAGCGCGGCCCCGTCCAGTGCCTCCAGCACCCGCGGTACCCGCGCGTCCGCGTGCTCCAGCACCGTCGGCCCGCCGTACCGGCCCGCCACCTCCGGCACCTCGGCACCCCCGGACGCCAGACCCGGCCCCCGCACCAGCACGTGCCGCCCGCCCGGCACGGGGTCGGTCTCCCGGGCCCGCAGCCAGCTGCTCGCCGACGGCGACACGCTGAGCACCCGCTCCCGCAGGGCCGGCAGCAGCGCCCACGGCACCTGATGCAGCCGGGCCGGGGGGACGATCACGACCGGGCCGGGCCCCAGCCGCGCGGCTGCCTCGCCCAGCAGCAGGTCCTCCAGCCGCCGGCCGGCCGCCTCCACCACCGGCAGCCGCGCGTCCGCGCCGGGGTGCGCCAGCCGCCGCAGCCCGGCCTGCACATGCTCGGCCTCCCGCTCCGCCTCGGCCACCGGCCCGCCCGCGAACCTGCGCACCCGCCCGCCCCCGCACAGCAGCACCTGCACCCGCCCGTCCAGTACGGCGATCTCCACCAGCCGCCCGTCGCCGAGCCGTTCCAGCAGCCGGCCCACGTCGAACCGGTCGCCGTCCCCGGGGGAATCGCCCCGGATGTGCAGGGTGCGGGAGCGGATCTCCCGCTCCAGACGGCGCTGCTCGCGCTCCAGCGTCGGCACCGGACGGCCGTCCATCCGCGCGCCCTGCGCGCGGGCGGCGATCTCGCGGTAGGCGGTCAGCCCGCTGAGCAGCGCGGGATCGGCGGGCGGCCGGGTGGGCGGCGCCGACAACACGGTGGCCCGCCAGCGCTCGCTCCACACCAGCAGTCGCCGCGGGCCGCCCCGTTCCAGGCTCACCTGCTGTGCGAGCGCGGCGAGTTCGGCCCCCTGGGCGGTGGCACGGGCCCGCAGTTCGGAGGCGCCCAGCGTCGTGCGGTGGTCGTCGAGGACGTCGAGGCCGCGCCGGCAGGCCTCCAGGACGCCCCGCCCCGAACCGGTCGCCCGCGCCCACAGCGCCTGCGCCGCCCAGCCCGTCATCCGCGCCAGCGGCGGCCCGCTGCGCCGGCTGCGCGCGGCGACCGCCAGATAGCGTTCGGCGTCCTCGGCCCAGTGCAGGTCCAGCGCGATCCGGCCCGCCAGCAGCCAGCCCTCCGGCGCGGCGGGCGCCCCGAAGGAGGACAGCCGTTCCGCCACCCGCACCGCGTCCGCGACCAGCCGCCCCGAACTCCGTCCGGTCGCCACCCGCGCCTCGATCAGGACGAGTCGGGCGTGCGCCTCCCACCAGGTCCGGCGCTGTCCGGCGAACAGTCGCACCGCCAGCGCCGCCCGCGCGGTCGCCGTGCCCGGATCGCCCGCCAGCCGGGCCGCCTTCGCCGCGGCCAGCAGCAGTTCCGCCTTGCGGGTGGACTGCCCGCCGATCCCGTCGAGGACCGTGATCGCCGCGTCCGCCTCGGCCAGCGCCTCGGGCGCCAGCCCGGCCGCCATCAGCACCTCGCAGCGCCGGATGTCGAGCATGAAGGTGGGCGTGCCCAGCTTGGCGTACCGCTCCTCGGCCTCGTCCAGCAGCCGCAGCGCCGCCGGAACGTCCCCCGAGCGGAACGCGGCGAGCCCCCGGCTCTCCACCGCGTCCGCCTTGTCGTGCTCCTGGCCGGTGGTGTCCCACAGCGCCTCGGCCGCCGTGAAGTCGGCGTCGGCCCGCTCCACCGCGCCGAGCGCCAGGTGCACGGTGGCGCGCAGGGTGAGGGCGCGCGCCGTCCAGATGACGTCGTCCGCCTGCCGCAGCACGGTGATCGCCCGGCGCAGGTCGTCCAGCGCCTCGCGGTGATGGCCCAGCACCCACCAGGAGTACGCCCGCCGGTACCGCACGCGCGCGCGGGTGTGCCCCGTACCGCGCTCGATGCCCCGCTCGAACGCCGTCAGGCCCTGCCGGGTGCGGCCCGCGTGGACCAGGGCCACGCCGAGGGTGGCCAGGACGTCCGCCTCCCGCTCCGCGGAGTCGGCGCGCGCCGCCAGCGTGCGGGCGCGCCGCAGGTGGTCCAGGGCGAGACGCAGGTCGCCCCAGTCCCGCTGCCAGATGCCGATCACCTGGTGGGCGACCGAGGCGTGCAGGGGCGGGGGATCGGTGTGGAGCACTCCCTCCGCCCGTGCCAGGGCGTCGTTGGGGGCGGCGAACACCATGGGCAGCAGCTCGAGCACCGTGTCGTTTCCCGCTGTCACCCCACGGATGGTAGTGCTCCGGTCGCATGTCACACAGGGCTGAGGTCGTTTCAGGTTGTACTTGTGAGACGCCGCGTCAACGGGACGCGCACACCGCCCGCCCTGCGTCCCCCGGAGCGAGGCCGTGCACCGTCGCACATCGCCGCGCACCGTCGCGCATTGCCCCGCATTGCACCGCACTGCCGTGCACCGCCGCGCACGCCGAGGGCGCGCGGTCGCAACCGCGCCCCTCCCCGCTGTCGTCGCACCACCTGTATCAGACAGGGGTTCCGCGGGTCTGATAGACGACCATCGGGTTCAGGGGAGGACGGGTCATGGCACCACAGAGATTCCACGAACAGTTCGGTCAGATCCAACGCGCTCTGCCGGGCGTGCCGTTGGCGATGGGCCCGGACGACTCCGCCGAGTTCATCTACGAGAAGGGCGTCGTCCTCGCGCGCGACGGCGAGGAGGCCCGGGTCGTCGAGGACGCCGTCCGCACCCACTTCACCGCGGCCCCCGATCTCACCCCCGACCACGTGCGCCGGGCCGGACCGCAGGCCAACCGCTCCGGCATCACCCGCATCCGGGTCGCCGATCCCGGCCAGGGCGTGCCCGGCACGGACCGCGCCGTCGCGGGCGCCCTGCGCGCCCTGCGGGGCACCGAGGACCGCGTGGGCCGCCGGCTGGTCAGCCGCAACCACGTGGTGTCCATCGCGGTCAACGCCTGTCCCGGCGACGAGCCGGTGCCCGCCGGCTACAACGCCCTGCCCAACCCGGCCGCGGCCCGGACCGCCCACGACCCGGCCGGCGCCGTCGGCGTGCTCGTCGTCGACACCGGCCTTATGCACGACCACCGCTCCTACCCCCTCCTCGCCCACACCGAGGGCGACGCGCAGATCCGGGAGACCGACGACGACGGCGTCCTCCAGCAGTACGTCGGCCACGGCACGTTCATCGCCGGGCTCGTCGCGGCCGTCGCCCCCAACACCGACATCACCGTGCGCAACACCCTCAACGACGCCGGTGCGATCCTCGAGTACGACTTCGGCGACAAGCTGTTCGAGGCCGTCGAGCAGGGCGGCTGGCCCGACATCCTCAGCCTCTCCGCCGGCACCTCCAACGGCCGCGTCGACGGCCTGCTCGGCGTGGCCGCCTTCATGGACGAACTCCGCGCGCAGCGAACCCTGTTGGTGGCCGCCGCGGGCAACAACGCCAGTGCCACGCCCTTCTGGCCCGCCGCCTACGCCGCCCTGCCCGAGTACGCGGACGCGGTGCTGTCGGTCGGAGCGCTGCGCGGCGACGGGGAGTTCGGCGCCTGCTTCAGCAACCACGGCCCCTGGGTAAGGGTCTACGCCCCCGGCGAGCGCCTCACCAGCGCCCTCACCGGCTTCGGCAGCCCCGTCCCGTACGTGTACCAGCACTCCACCTACGACGCCTGCCGCTACGGCTTCACCTACGCCTGTACCTGCCAGTCGCCGCGCCACACCGGGGTGTTGAGCGAGGAGCGGGCGGCCGGCGCGGGCAAGCCCGACCAGGTCATGTTCGAAGGACTGGCCTCCTGGAGCGGCACCTCCTTCGCGACGCCCGTCGTGGCCGGCCTCGTCGCCGCGCACATGACGGCCGACGGCCTGACCGACCCGCGCGCCGCCGCCCGCGAACTGCTCGCCGCGCACGCCGAGTCGGCCGAGGTGCGCGGAGCCCCCGTGCCGGCACTGCTGCCGGCCACCTGGACACCGGTGCCCGTGGGGCAGCCGGCCGTGCCGGCGTGAGGGCGTCATGAGGTCCGGGTCCGGCCCCGTCACGGCGTACGATGACGTGCCGTACACAAGGGGTGGGACCGTGGACCGTAGTGAAGTCGGCGCGCTCGTCCGGTCCGCCGTCGACGGTGACACGGCGGCCTGGAAGGCGATCGTGGAAGGGCTGAGCCCGCTGGTGTGGTCCGTCGTGCGCGCACACCGGCTCTCCGACGCCGACGGGCACGAGGTGTACCAGACCGTGTGGTTCCGGTTCGCCCAGCACCTCGGGCGGATCCGCGAACCCGACAAGGCGGGTTCCTGGCTGGCGAGCACCACGCGCAACGAGTGCCTGAAAGTGATCAGGAGTCTGCGCCGGCTCACCCCGACGGACGATCCCCAGCTGCTCGACCGGGTCAGCGAGGACCGTACGCCGGAACAGTCGGTGCTGGACTCGGAGGAGGCGGCCGCGCAGAGCGAGCGCGTCCGCCACCTCTGGCAGGAGTTCGAGGCGCTCGGTGAGCGCTGCCGGCAGTTGCTGCGGGTGCTGATCTCCTCGCCACCGCCCAGCTACCAGGAGGTCTCGGCCGCCCTGGGCATCGCCGTGGGCAGCATCGGACCGATGCGCCAGCGATGCCTGCGCCGCCTGCGGGCCCGACTCGACGCACGGGGAGCCTTGTGAGCCACATGGACGACGACATGGACGACAACGCCTTCGACGACAACGCCTTGGACGACACCCGCCACGACGCGCGGTCCGACCACGCGGGCCTGGAGGCGGAACTCCGCGAGGCCGCCGCGATCCTCGATCCGGTGCCCGCCGGGCTGCGCCTGCTCGCCGTCGAGGCCTACGCGCTGCACGACCTCGACGCGAAGGTCGCCGAGCTGACCTTCGACTCACTGGTCGACGCCATCCCGGTCAGGGGAGCGGTGGACGTCCCGCGGATGCTCACCTTCCACACCGGCGGGCTGACCGTCGACGTCGAGGTGACCTCCCACGGGATCATGGGGCAGCTGCTGCCCCCGCAGTCCGCCTCCGTCGAGGTCCTCGACGGCCCCCGCGCCGGAGCGGCCCTGACCGCCGACGACATGGGCCGCTTCACCAGCGAGGCCCGGCCCACCGGCCCGTTCGCCCTGCGCCTGCGCGCGGGCGGCGAGGTGGTGGTCACCGAGTGGATGCGCGCCTGACACCGTCCGCCACGTGACCGCGGCCGTCCGGCACGCGCCTCCGCCCCGGCCGGGCGGTGCGCCGGTCGGGGCGGAGGTTCAGCGGGCGGGCGTCAGCTCAGGGAGGCGAGCAGCTCGTTCCAGGTGGCCGACGGGCGCATGACCGCCGCCGCCTTCGCCGGGTCGGGCTGGTAGTAGCCGCCGATGTCGGCCGGCTCGCCCTGGACGGCGTTCAGCTCCTCGACGATCTTCTGCTCGTTCGCCGCGAGGGTCTCGGCGAGCGGGGCGAAGGCCTTCGCGAGGTCGGCGTCGTCGGTCTGCCGCGCCAGCTCCTGCGCCCAGTACAGGGACAGGTAGAAGTGGCTGCCGCGGTTGTCGATGCCGCCGACGCGCCGGGTCGGGGACTTGTCCTCGTTGAGGAAGGTCGCCGTGGCGCGGTCGAGGGCGTCGGCGAGGACCTTCGCGCGGGAGTTGCCGGTGAAGTCGGCGTACTGCTCCAGCGACGGCACCAGCGCGAAGAACTCACCGAGGGAGTCCCAGCGCAGGTAGTTCTCCTTCACCAGCTGCTGGACGTGCTTCGGCGCGCTGCCGCCGGCGCCCGTCTCGAACAGGCCGCCGCCCGCCATCAGCGGGACCACCGACAGCATCTTGGCGCTGGTGCCCAGCTCCAGGATCGGGAACAGGTCGGTGAGGTAGTCGCGCAGGACGTTGCCCGTGACCGAGATCGTGTCCTCGCCGCGCCGGATGCGCTCCACCGACAGCTTGGTGGCCTCGACCGGGTCGAGGATCCGGATGTCCAGGCCCTCGGTGTCGTGCTCCGCCAGGTACGCCTCGACCTTGGCGATGAGCTGCGCGTCGTGGGCGCGGGTCCCGTCCAGCCAGAACACGGCCGGGGCGCCGGTGGCGCGGGCGCGGGTGACGGCCAGCTTGACCCAGTCGCGGATCGGGGCGTCCTTGGTCTGGCAGGCGCGGAAGATGTCGCCCTCGGCGACCGGCTGCTCCAGGACGACGTTGCCGGCCAGGTCGACCAGGCGGACCGTGCCGGCGGTCTTGACCTCGAAGGTCTTGTCGTGGGAGCCGTACTCCTCGGCCTTCTGCGCCATGAGGCCGACGTTCGGGACCGAGCCCATGGTCGACGGGTCGAAGGCGCCGTGGGCGCGGCAGTCCTCGATGACGGCCTGGTAGACACCCGAGTACGAGGAGTCCGGCAGCACCGCGAGGGTGTCGGCCTCCTGGCCGTCCGGGCCCCACATGTGGCCGGAGGTGCGGATCATCGCCGGCATCGAGGCGTCGACGATGACGTCGGACGGCACGTGCAGGTTGGTGATGCCCTTGTCGGAGTCGACCATCGCCAGGGCCGGGCCCTCGGCCAGCTCGGCCTCGAAGGAGGCCTTGACGGCGTCGCCCTCGGGCAGGCCCTCCAGGCCCTTGAGGATGCCGCCGAGACCGTCGTTCGGGGTCAGGCCGGCGGCGGCCAGGGTCGCGCCGTACCGCTCGAAGGTCTTCGGGAAGAAGGCGCGCACCACGTGACCGAAGATGATCGGGTCGGAGACCTTCATCATCGTGGCCTTGAGGTGCACCGAGAACAGCACGTCGTCGGCCTTGGCGCGGGCGATCTGCGCGGTCAGGAACTCGCGCAGCGCGGCCACGTGCAGGACGGAGGCGTCGACGACCTCGCCCTCCAGGACGGGGACGGACTCGCGCAGGACGGTGGTGGTGCCGTCCTCGCCGACCAGCTCGATGCGCAGCGCGCCGGCCTCGGAGATCACGGTGGACTTCTCGGTGGAGCGGAAGTCGTTCTCGCCCATGGTCGCCACGTTGGTCCTGGACTCGGCGGTCCAGGCGCCCATGCGGTGCGGGTGGGTCTTGGCGTAGTTCTTGACCGACGCGGGGGCGCGCCGGTCGGAGTTGCCCTCGCGCAGGACCGGGTTCACGGCCGAGCCCTTGACCTTGTCGTAGCGGGCCTGGATCTCCCGCTCCTCGTCGGTCTTGGGGTCGTCCGGGTAGGCCGGCAGCGCGTAGCCCTGCGCCTGGAGCTCGGCGATCGCGGCCTTGAGCTGCGGGATCGACGCCGAGATGTTCGGCAGCTTGATGATGTTCGCCTCGGGCGTCTTCGCCAGCTCGCCCAGTTCGTGCAGGGCGTCCGGGATCCGCTGGTCCTCGGTCAGGTACTCCGGGAACACGGCGATGATGCGCCCGGCCAGCGAGATGTCCCGCGTCTCCACGGAGACACCGGCCTGCGAGGCGTACGCCTGGACCACCGGCAGGAAGGAATACGTCGCCAGGGCCGGGGCCTCGTCAGTGTGCGTATAGATGATGGTCGAGTCAGTCACCGGTGCTCCGCTCCACGTCTGCAACATTGCTCGACATCAAGATATCTCGTGACCGACCCGGACTCGACAGGACCCCGACCCCCATGGCGACCCCACGGCGACCCCATGGCGACTCACGGTTCCCACGACGACCCCACCACGGTGCCCACGACGCCCCGCGGCGGCCGGCCCCGGCCGGACCGGCCGCCGCGCCCGAAGCCGCCGCGCCCGAAGCCGCCGCGCCCGAAGCCGCCGCGCCCGAAGCCGTCGGGGCCGTCCGGGCTGTCGGGGACGTGCAGGCCGTCCCGGACGTGTGGCCGTCCCGGACGGCCGGCGGGATCAGTCGTGCAGGGCCGTGGGCGGCACCAGGTCGTCGCCCGTGCGCTGCTGCGGGATGACCACCGCGCCCTGCTGGAGCGCCACGGTGCGGGCGGGCGCCGGGATGCGGATGCCCTCGGCGCGGTAGCGGCGGTGCAGGCGCTTGATGAACTCGTGCTTGATCCGGAACTGGTCGCTGAACTCGCCGACGCCGAGGATCACCGTGAAACCGATCCGGGAGTCGCCGAAGGTGTGGAAGCGGACCAGCGGCTCGTGGTCGGGCACGGCGCCGGTGATCTCGGTCATCACCTCGGTCACCACCTCGCAGGTGACCCGCTCGACGTGCTCCAGGTCGCTGTCGTAGGCGACGCCCACCTGCACCAGGATGGTCAGCTGCTGCTCGGGACGCATGAAGTTGGTCATGTTCGACTTGGCGAGCTCCCCGTTGGGGATGACGACCAGGTTGTTGGAGAGGGCGCGCACGGTCGTCTGCCGCCAGTTGATGTCCTCGACGTAGCCCTCCTCACCGCTGCTGAGCCGGATGTAGTCGCCGCGCTGCACGGTCTTGGAGGCGAGGATGTGGATGCCCGCGAAGAGGTTCGCGAGGGTGTCCTGGAGTGCCAGCGCGACGGCCAGACCGCCGACGCCGAGGGCGGTCAGCATCGGCGCTATCGAGATGCCGAGGCTCTGGAGCGCGACCAGGAAGCCGAGCGCCAGGACCAGCACCCGCGTGATGTTCACGAAGATGGTGGCGGATCCGGCCACACCGGAGCGGGCGTGGGTGACGCTCTGCACCAGACCGGCGATCACCCGGGCCGCCGACACCGTCACCGCGAAGATCAGCAGGACGGTCAGGCTCTGGTTGACGGTGTGCTGGACGGGCCTGGTCAGCGGCAGTACGGCCGCCGCGGCCGCCCCGCCGCCCACCAGCGCCGCCCACGGCACGACCGTGCGCAGCGCGTCCACGACGACGTCGTCGCCGCTCCACTTGGTGCGTTTGGCGTGCTTGGCCAGCCAGCGCAGCAGCGTCCGCGACGCGAACGCCACCAACAGGCCCGCGGCGAGGGCTGTTCCGGCGAGGACGGCGTCGTCGAGGGTCGGCGTGCGGTTCACCGGTCGCCTCCGGAGGGACGGTCCGTGGCGAAGGGGGGCGCCGACGGCCGGATGTGATGTGTCGTCACTTGGGTCACCTGCTCGGTTCCGGGAAGTGCGAAGTGCGGTCGCGCCCGTCCCGTGCACGGACGCGACCGCTCATCCTGCCGTATGCGCGACGCCTGTTCGTACCCGGTGACCGGCTCAGACGATGCCTTCGGCCAGCTCCGCCTGCTCCCGGTCCGAGCCGTACGCCGCCGCCGTGGGCGTGCCGTAGGAACGGCGGGCCACGAACCACCACACCGTGGCGAGGAGCAGCACGACGACGAGGGCGAGGGACGCGTAGTTCATGGTGTCCGCCGTCACCGGTGAGGACTGCGGCAGGCAGAACAGCACCGTCACACAGGCCACCCACACCACGGCGGTCCAGCCGATCGGCCTGCTCCAGCGGCCCAGGTTCCAGGGACCCGGCCGGAAACGGTCCCCGGCGCGCAGACGCAGCAGCACGGGGATGGCGTACGCGGGCGTGATGCCGATGACGTTGATCGCGGTGACCGCGCCGTAGGCGGTCGCGGAGTACAGCGACGGCAGGGCCAGGAGGCAGGCGACGGCGACCGACAGCCACACCGCGGCGACCGGGGTCTGGGTGCGGGCGCTGACCTTGCGCCACAGGTGCGAGCCCGGCAGGGCGCCGTCCCGGCTGAACGCGAACACCATCCGGCTGGCCGCGGCGACCTCGGCGTTGCCGCAGAACAGCTGGGCGACGATCACGACGAGCAGCAGCGCGCTCGCCCCGTCCGTGCCGAGCCCGTCCAGGAGGATCTGCGCGGGCGGCACGCCGGTCGCGGTGGCGCGCGTGGCGTCGTAGTCCTGGATGGCGAAGGTGAGGCCCGCCAGGAGGGCGAAGCCCGCCGCCCAGGACACCCAGATCGAGCGGACGATGCCGCGCGCCGCGGACACCGACGCGTTGGCGGTCTCCTCCGACAGGTGCGCCGAGGCGTCGTAGCCGGAGAACGTGTACTGGGCAAGGAGCAGGCCGATCGCCGCCACGTACACCGGGTTCTCCCAGCCGGTGTCGTTGACGAACTCGCCGAAGACGAAGGACGGGGAGCGGTGGTGGTCGGGGACGACGGCCAGCGCGCCGACGATGAGCGCCACCCCGGCCAGGTGCCACCACACGGAGACCGAGTTCAGGACGCTGACCAGACGGACCCCGAACAGGTTCAGCACGGCGTGCAGCAGCAGGATCGCCATGAAGATCAGCATCGTCTTCTCCGGCGTCGGCTCGAAGCCCCACTGGAGGTTGGCGAACGCCCCCGCGAACAGGGCGGCGCCGTAGTCGATGCCGGCGATCGCGCCGAGCAGCCCGAGCAGGTTCAGCCAGCCCGTGTACCAGCCCCAGCGGCGCCCGCCGAGCCGGTCCGCCATGTAGTACAGGGCGCCGGACGTCGGATACGCGCTGGTGACCTCGGCCAGCGCGAGCCCCACGCAGAGCACGAACAGTCCCACCCCGGCCCAGCCCCACAGCATCACCGCGGGACCGCCCGCGCCCATGCCGAAGCCGTACAGGGTCATGCAGCCGGAGAGGATCGAGATGACGGAGAAGCTGATCGCGAAGTTGCCGAAGCCGCCCATGCGGCGGGCCAGCACGGGCCGGTAGCCCAGTTCGCGCAGCCGCTGCTCCTCGTCGGGCCGCGGGACGGGGGTGGCGAACGGTGGTTCGGGAGTGCCGGACATGCCAAATCCTCCGAAGGGTGGTCGGACGAATACGTGATGACGGACCGTCAGTCGGGCACGGGCCGCACGGCCCGGTGACTGCGGGTGCGGGCCTGGAGGAACACCTGCGCGGCCTGGCCGTGATCGCCCGGCACCGCGGTGCGGTACGCCCAGGGCAGGGGCGTGCAGTACGGGCCGATCGCGTCGAACACCCTTGCCGCGTCGGCGAACCGGTGTGCGCCCCACAGCGCGTGGGCGAGGTGGTTCAGATCGAGCGGGGAGCGTTCGGCGGCGGCGCTGTGCCCGAACCACGCGGTGTGCGCGTGCAGCGCCTCACGGGCGGCGTCGTCGGCCACCCAGTGCAGATCGAGGGCGGCCTGCCGCCCGCCGCCGCGCCGGTAGCGCTCGACCCGGACGTACAGCGGCAGGACGTGCAGCGCCGATCCCGGCGGGGCGCTCCCGGCGGCCAGTTGGGCGAATCCGGCCGCCTCCGCCAGCCGCCCGGACGCCGCACGCGCGTAGAGGAACTGGAGCATGCGGTGGTGGGCCTCGCGGTTGTGCGGGTCGCGCTCGACGGCCGCCTCCAGCAGCCCCCACGGGCCGGGCGGCAGGGCCGGGTCCGGCGGCGGCGCCCGGTGCTCCTCCCACGACTGCTCACGGTCCAGCTGGGCCAGGGCCAGCAGACACACCCACGGCACCGGGTCGGCCGGCGCGGCACGGGCGGCGCTCTGGCTCATGTCCCAGGCCTCGATCCACAGTTCGTGCGTACGGCGGTGCCGCTCGCGGTGCGCGCGCAGTGCCCGCTCGACGGCGACCCGCGCCGTCATCACGGCGGCCGGCACACTGTCCGGCTCCTCGGCGAGCCAGGCCCGGACCACATCGGTCCCGGCCGCCCCCGCGGCGAGCACCTGGGTGCGCCGGGTCCACTGCCACCACTGCGTCGTGCGCTCCAGCAGGGTCCGCATCGACAGCCAGCGGCCGGTGCGCACCTCCTGGAGGGCCGACCGCAGTTCGCCGTCGTGGCCCGCGGGATCGTAGGCGGGGCGTGCTCCGTCTCTGGCCATCAGCCGCTCGCCCCCGGTCGGGGACGGGACGGGACGACAGGGTGGAGTAACAACAGCCCTCCTCGGGGCGGCAGATGAGGAGATCGCCTCGGTCGGCGGTCACTATAGGGCCCGGCCCGCACCCCACACACCCGTTTCCGGATCGATCCGACCAGGCTTGGTGATACTGCAACTGAGCCATGAAAAGACCGCGTTGGCGTGGCCGGATCGATGCAGGCGGCGGCGGCCGGCGCCTCTTGACGGGGCGGGCGGCCCGACGGCAGGCTGAGGCCGCCGATCACCGAGGAAGGGGCGTGATGACGGGTCCGGTACTCGCCGTCGACCAGGGCACGTCCGGCACCAAGGCCCTGGTCCTCTGCCCCGAACGCGGCGTCCTGGGAACCGGGTTCGCGGCCGTACGCCCCCGCCACCTGCCCGGCGGCCTCGTCGAGGTGGACCCGGCCGAACTGTACGCCTCGGTGCTGGACGCCGGCCGGAGCGCGCTGGCCGAGGCCGGTGAGCCCGTCATGGCGCTCGGCCTGGCCAACCAGGGCGAGACCGTCCTCGCCTGGGACCCGGCGACGGGCCGCCCCCTCACCGACGCCCTCGTCTGGCAGGACCGCCGCGCGGGCGCCCTGTGTGCCGAACTCGCCCCGCACGCAGAAGAGTTACGGCAGCTGACCGGTCTGCCCGTCGATCCCTACTTCGCCGCCCCCAAGATGGCCTGGATCCGCCGTCACCTGACCGCCCGGGGAGTCGTCACCACCAGCGACGCCTGGCTCACGCACCGCCTCACCGGCGCCTTCGTCACCGACGCGGCGACCGCCGGCCGCACCCAGCTCCTCGACCTCGACCAGGTCGCCTGGTCCCCTCGCGCCCTCGGCCTCCACGGGCTGGACGGGGAGCGGCTCCCGGAAATCGTCGACAATGCCCAGATCGTCGGGACGACAAGCGAGTTCGGATACGACATCCCGCTCACCGGCCTCGCCGTCGACCAGCAGGCCGCCCTCCTAGCCCAGCGCGTCACCGCACCCGGCACCGCCAAGTGCACCTACGGCACCGGCGCGTTCCTCCTCGCCCCGACCGGCGGCACCCCCCGACGGGGCGCCTCGGGCCTGGTCAGCTGCGTCGCCTGGCGGCTCGCCGGACGCACCGACCACTGCCTCGACGGCCAGGTGTACACCGCCGCCTCCGCCGTGCGCTGGCTCACCGACCTCGGCGTCATCGCGGGCGCCGCCGACCTCGACACCGTCGGCGCGGCCGTACCCGACAGCGGCGGCGTCACCTTCGTCCCGGCGCTCGCCGGACTCGCCGCCCCCTGGTGGCGCGGCGACCTGCGCGGCTCCCTGACCGGACTCGGCCTGGACACCACCCCCGGACACCTGGTGCGCGCCCTGTGCGAGGGCCTGGCCGCCCAGGTCGTCGAGCTGGCCGAGGCCGCCGAGGCCGACCTCGGCACCCCCCTGACCCTGCTGCGCGTCGACGGCGGCCTGACCCGTTCCGCCCTGCTCATGCAGACCCAGGCCGACCTGCTGCAACGCCTGGTCGAGGTGTCCGCCCTGCCCGACGCGACCGCCCTCGGCGTGGGCGCCCTGGCCCGCCTCGGGGCCGCCGACGGCACGACCCTCGCCGAAGCGCTCCCCGAGCACAAGCCGTCGGCGGTGTACGAACCCCGCATCACGGCCGACGAGGCGGCCGACCGCCTGGGCCGCTTCCGCGCCGCGGTGACGGCCCTGCTGGACGGTGCCCCGACGTGACGAAGACTGCGGACGGTCCGCGGGGTGATGCCTCCGGCACGGCGGCGATCGCTGAGGGCTCGTGGGGTGGTGCTTCGGGCACGGTGGCGATCGCGGATGCTCTGCCGGGTGGTGTCTCCGGCACGGCGGCGATCGCTGAAGGCCCGTGGGGTGGTGTCTCCGGCACGGTGGCGATCGCTGAGGGCCCGTGGGGTGGTGCTTCGGGCACGGTGGCGACTGCGGATGCTCTGCCGGGCGGTGTCTCCGGCACGGTGGCGATCGCTGAGGGCCCGTGGGGTGGTGCTTCGGGCACGGTGGCGACCGCGGATGCTCTGCCGGGTGGTGTCTCCGGCACGGCGGCGATCGCTGAAGGCCCGTGGGGTGGTGTCTCCGGCACGGTGGCGACCGCGGACGCTCTGCCGGGCGGTGCCCCGGCATGACGGTGACCGCCGAAGGACCGCTGCCCACGGACCCGTACGACGTCGTGATCGTCGGCGCCGGTGTCGTCGGCTGCGCCATCGCCCGCGAACTGGCCCGCCGGCCCCGCCTGAAGGTCGCCCTCGTCGAGGCCCAGGACGACATCGGGCAGGGCACCTCCAAGGCCAACACCGCGATCCTGCACACCGGTTTCGACGCGGTGCCCGGCTCCCTCGAGGCACGGCTCGTCCGCGAGGGAGCGCGGCTGCTCACCGCGTACGCCGCCGAGTCCGGCATCCCCTTCGACCCGGTCGGCGCGCTCCTGGTGGCCTGGGACGACGAACAGCTCGCCGCCCTGCCCCGCCTCGCCGAGAAGGCCGAACGCAACGAGTACCGTGACGCCCGCCTCCTCGGACCGGCCGAACTCTACGCACGCGAACCCCACTTGGGCCCCGGCGCGCTCGGCGCCCTGCACGTGCCCGGCGAGGGCGTCGTCTGCCCGTGGACGACCCCGCTGGCGTACGCCACCCAGGCGGTCCGGCACGGAGTGGACCTCCACCTCAACTCCCCGGTGACACACGTGAGCCGACAGGACGGCTGCCACGCTCTCGGCACCGGCCGGGGCACCCTGCGCGCCCGTCGCCTCGTCAACGCGGCCGGGCTGCACGCCGACGGACTGGACACCCTCCTCGGTCACGACGACTTCACCGTCACCCCGCGCCGCGGCCAGCTCATCGTCTTCGACACCCTCGCCCGCGGCCTCGTCCGCCACATCCTGCTGCCCGTCCCCACCGCCCTCGGCAAAGGCGTGCTCGTCGCCCCCACCGTGTACGGCAACGTCCTGCTCGGCCCCACCGCCGAGGACCTCGACGACAAGAGGGCCACCGGATCCACCGCCGAGGGCCTCGCCGCCCTGCGCACCCAGGGCGCCCGCATCCTGCCCGCCCTCCTCGACGAGGAGGTCACCGCCGTCTACGCCGGCCTGCGCGCCGCCACCGAGCACGACGACTACCGCATCACCGCCCACCCCGACGCCGGACACGTCACCGTCGGCGGCATCCGCTCCACCGGCCTCACCGCGTCCCTCGCCATCGCCGCCCACGTCACCGCCCTGCTGGCCGACGAGACCGGCCTCGACCTCGGCCCCGCCCGGCCCCTGGAGCCGGTGCGCATGCGCGACCTGCGCCCCGCCGCCGACCGCATCGCCGCCGACCCGGAGTACGGCACCCTCGTCTGCCACTGCGAGCACGTCTCCCGCGGCGACATCCGCGACGCCCTCGCCGGCACGGTCCCGCCCCGCACCCTCGAAGGCCTGCGCCGCCGCACCCGTGCCCGCGCGGGCCGCTGCCAGGGCACGCACTGCGGTCCCGAGGTCCGCGCCCTCCTGGCGGAGGCGACGGCCGTACCGGCCCCGCCGGGGAAGGCGAGGCCGGTGTGACGGCCGCCCGCGGTTTCGACGTCGTGGGGCCCGGCGCGGGTCATGACCTGCCCGGCGCCTCCCGCAGCCCCGGCCGCGGAACCCACGGCGGTGCTTCCGCCCGGTCCTTGCCGGCGGAGGCGACGGCCGTGGCGGCCCCGCCGGTGAAGGCGGTGCCGCCCCGGCCGGGGGAGGCGAGGCCGGCATGACGGCCGCACGCGAGGTGGACGTCCTGATCGTCGGCGCGGGCCCCGCCGGACTCGCGGCCGCCGCCCGCCTCGCCGTGGCGGGCGCCGGCCGTGTCGAGGTCCTGGACCGCGAGCGGCAGCCCGGCGGAACACCCCGCCACTGCGCACACGGCGGCTACGGCACCCTCCTGCACCCCCTGACCGGCCCGGAGTACGCCCGCCTGCTGGTCACCGCCGCCCGGCGGGCCGGCGCCACCGTCCGCCCCGGCGTCACCGCCCTCGACTGGGCCGGCCCGCTGTCCCTGCACACGGTGAGCCCCGACGGCCCCGAGACACTCACCGCACGCGCGGTCGTCCTCGCCACCGGCGCCCACGAACGCCCGCGCGCCGCCCGCCTGGTGCCCGGCACCCGCCCGGCCGGCGTCCACACCACGGGCGAACTCCAGCGGGCCGTCCACCTCCACGGACAGCACATCGGGACACGGGCCGTGGTCGTCGGCGCCGAGGACGTCTCCTACGCGGCGGCCGACACCGTACGGGCCGCGGGCGCCACCGTGGTGGCGATGCTCACCGAGCACGCCCGCCCGCAGACCGCCGCGGCCCGCGCCGCCGACTCCCGCCTGCGCCACGGCGTACCCCTCCTCACCCACACCACCGTCGCCGAACTCCTCGGCCACGGAAGCCTGTCGGGCGTCCGCGTCCGGCACCGCGACGGCCGGACGGCCGTACTGCCCTGCGACACCGTCGTGTTCACCGGCGACTTCGTCCCCGACCACGAACTGGCCCGCCGCGCAGGCCTGTCGCTCGACCCCGGCACCCGCGGTCCCGCCGTCGACGGCACCCTGCACACCTCGCGACCGGGCGTCTTCGCCGCCGGCAGCCTGCTGCACCCCGCGGAGAGCGCGGCGACCGCGGCCCGCGACGGCGTCCACGCGGCGGGCGCCGTCCTGGACCACCTCGCCGATGCCGGCACCCGCACCGGACGCCCGCCGGTCGGCACCGGACGTCCGCCCGCCGTCCCCCTGATCGTGGCCCCGCCCCTGCGCTGGATCGCCCCGAACCTCGTCACCCCGGCCGACCGGCTCCCGTACGTCCTGCGCACGGCGACGGAACTCACCCGCCCGGTCCTCCACGTCACCCAGAACGGCCGTGTCCTGCACCGCGAGCGGCTGCGCACCGCACTGCCGAACCGCACCCTGCGCCTGCCCGCCGACTGGACCCACCGGGTCGACCCCGACGCCGGGCCGGTCCGGGTGACGGTCGCCCCGCACGGTGTCCAGCCCCGCACGGTGTCCACCCGACGTCGTGTTGACCTCAACTCCGGTCGAGGTCCTACGGTCTCCCCATGAGCATGGAGACCACCGCCTGGACGCAGCTGTACAGCGTCATGCACGCCCGGCACGAACGCCGCCCCTTCAACCGTGCCACGCTGCGCCGCATCGGCGCCTTCGCCCGCCCGCACCGCCGCCGTATCGCCGCCTTCGTCCTCATCGGGGTGGTGACCGCGCTGTTCGCCGTGGCCACGCCCGTCCTCGCGGGCCGTGTCGTGAACACGATCGTGTCGCACGGCGACGGCGCGACCGTCGTCCGGCTGGCGCTGCTCATCGCGCTGATCGCCGTGCTGGAGGCGGCGTTCGGCATCCTGGGCCGCAGGCTCTCGGCGGCCCTGGGGGAGGGGCTCATCCTCGACCTGCGCACCACGGTCTTCGACCACGTGCAGCAGATGCCGGTCGCCTTCTTCACCCGCACCCGCACCGGCGCGCTCGTCTCCCGCCTCAACAACGACGTCATCGGCGCCCAGCGCGCCTTCAGCAACACACTGTCCGGAGTGGTCAGCAACCTGGTCACCCTGGTCCTCACCCTCGCCGTCATGCTCACCCTGTCCTGGCAGGTCACCCTGCTCGCCCTCGCCCTGCTGCCGGTGTTCGTGGTGCCGGCCCGCCGCATGGGCCGCCGGATGGCCGAGATGCAGCGGGAGGCGGCCGCACTGAACGCGGTGATGGGCACCCGCATGACGGAACGCTTCTCCGCGCCCGGCGCCACCCTTGTGAAACTCTTCGGCCGCCCCGAGCAGGAGTCCGCCGAGTTCGCCGAGCGCGCCGCCCGGGTCCGCGACATCGGCGTCCGCACGGCCACCGCCCAGTCGGTGTTCATCACCGCCCTCACCCTGGTGTCGGCCCTCGCCCTCGCCCTCGTCTACGGCCTCGGCGGCCGGCTCGCGCTGAACGGCACCCTCGACCCCGGCGCCGTCGTCGCCCTCGCCCTGCTGCTGACCCGCCTGTACGCCCCCCTCACCGCGCTCGCCGGGGCACGCGTCGAGGTGATGAGCGCACTGGTCAGCTTCGAGCGCGTCTTCGAGGTGCTCGACCTGAAGCCGCTCATCGAGGAGAAGCCCGACGCCCGCGAGGTGCCCGAGGGCCCGGTCGCCGTCGAGTTCGACGACGTCCGCTTCGGCTACCCCTCCGCCGACAAGGTCTCCCTCGCCTCCCTGGAGGAGGTCGCCGCCCTCGACACCCGCGACGGCGCCGAGGTCCTGCACGGCGTCTCCTTCCGCGCCGAACCCGGCCAGACCGTCGCCCTCGTCGGCTCCTCCGGCGCCGGGAAGTCGACGATCGCGCAACTGCTCCCGCGCCTGTACGACGTCGACGAGGGCGCCGTCCGCATCGGCGGGACCGACGTCCGCGACCTGAGCGCCCGTTCCCTGCGGGCGACGCTCGGCATGGTCACCCAGGACGGCCACCTCTTCCACGACACCGTCCGCGCCAACCTCCTCCTCGCGCGGCCCGAGGCCCCCGAGGACGACCTGTGGGACGCCCTGCGCCGCGCCCGCCTCGACGACCTGGTCCGCTCCCTGCCCGACGGCCTGGACACGGTCGTCGGCGAGCGCGGCTACCGCCTCTCCGGCGGCGAACGCCAGCGCATGACCATCGCCCGCCTGCTGCTGGCCCGCCAGCGGGTCGTCATCCTCGACGAGGCCACCGCCCACCTCGACAACACCTCCGAGGCGGCCGTCCAGGAAGCGCTCACCGAAGCCCTCCAGGGCCGCACCGCCGTCGTCATCGCCCACCGCCTGTCCACCGTGCGGTCCGCCGACCTGATCCTGGTCGTGGAGTCCGGCCGCATCGTGGAACGCGGCACCCACGAGGCCCTGCTGGCGGCGGACGGCCGGTACGCACAGCTGTACCGCACCCAGTTCGAGAAGCCGGGGACGGCGACGGCAGTGACGGCGGCGACGGCGGTGACGGAGGTGGCGACGACGGCGTGAGGCGGGCGGGACGGCGGTGCCGGGCTGAGCCTCCCCGAGTCGCCGTCCCGCCCTCCCCAGCCGCACCCCGAATGACGCGGTGGCAGCCCTCGCACCGGTCACCGAGGGCGCGCGCACCCCCGGGCGTCCGGCGGTGAAAACCCGTCGAGTTCCGCCGGCGCGCCGCCTACCCTGACGGCATGGCCCACGGAAAGACCTCCTACGTCTGCCTGCCCTGCCGGGCTTCGTACAAGCAGCCGCACCCGTCGTACGGGCCGCACGGCGGGGACGGGCGGCGGATCTGCCCGCGCTGTGCGGAGCCGCTGATCCACGTGGGGTCGGCCTTCGCCGCGCCGTCGCGCCGGGACACCGAGGCCTGGCGGGTGCTCTCCGTCCTGCTGCACGCGGGGGTCCGCTTCCACAAGAGCTGCTGCGGCGGACCCGGCTACCGCCCGCGCACGCTGAGGGAGGTGCGCGAGCGGATGGCGTACGCCCGCCGTACCGGCGAGCCCTTCGCCGAGGCGCTCGTGCGCCACGAGGTGCCGTGACGGGAGATCGGGAGCCTTCGCCGTCCGTGCCGCAGAAGGCTCCCGCGGCGTCCGGCAGGGACACGGCGAGCCGCCGGGTACGCGCCGTGTCCTGTGGTCAGTTCTCCAGGCGGACCGGCATCAGCAGGGAGAACGTCCCCTCGTCGTCGAGACGGCGGACCGCGAGAGGCGCCGTCGGGGAGCCGAACTCCAGGACGAGCCGCTCCCGTGCTCCGGCGGCGAGGGCGTCCAGCAGGAACGCGCGGTTCACCGCGACGTCGTCCGGGTCGTCGTCGGCGTCCTCGCTCATGGACACCGTGCCGTCGTCCGCCACCCTGAGCACGCTCAGCTCGGGGGAGACGCCGTCCTCCCCGGGCGCCTCGCCGATGCGTACGGGCCCGGTCTCCACCGCATTGCGGAAGGCGGGCACGTCGACGAGGGCGCGCCGCCCGGCCGGCAGCCGGACCAGGCGGCGGTAGTCGGGGAAGTCGTGGTCGAGGCACTGGCCGGCGGCCTGGCGGTCCCCGGCCTCCAGCGTGACCCGCGCACCGTCCAGCGCGAGTTCCACCGACTCCCCGGCGTCCAGCAGCGCCCGCATCGCGTCCACGAGCGGGGTCGGCACGATGACCTGGGCGCGAGGACCACCGTGCCCTGCGATGTCCGCCCGCGCGACCGCCATGCGATAGCGGTCGGTGGCCACGACCTGGAGCACGCCGTCCTCCACGTCGAACAGGACGCCACCGAGCATCGGCAGCTCCGGATCGGAGCCGACCGCGAAGCGGACCGCGTCCAGCGCGGCCGCCAGCCCGGAGGCGGAGACGGTCAGCCGGGCGGTGCCGGCGGTGGTACGGGGCGAGGTCATGGGGTTCTCCCTGCGGTCGAGTAGGGCGCGGAGCGTGGAGAACTCCCTGCGGGCGTCGGACAGCCCGAGTTCGAGCCGCCGCAGATGCCTCTGCAGCAGCTTGCGCACCAGGTCGGTGTCCGCGCCGGACCAGCCGGCCAGCACCAGCCGCACGTCGGCCAACGGCATCCCGGCCCGCCGCAGCCGCGCCAGCAGCCGGGCCTCCCCGAGCTGCTCGGGCCCGTACCACCGGTACCCGCTGACCGGGTCCACCCAGGCCGGCACCAGCACCCCGGCCCGGTCGTAGAACCTCAGGGCACTCACCCCGAGCCCGCTGTCCCGGGCCATCTCGCCAATGCTGCGCATCTCGCTCTCCACATCCGGGACTCTGACCCCTCGACCAGGTCGAGGGTCAAACCCGGGTTTCGTCCCATGACGACGCGTGCACGCGAGAAGGTGACCGGCTTCGCACCGTCCAGGTATACGTCGCGGACAAGTCTTTTATTGTTAACGTCGTCAACAAAATCATGCATTGGGCTGTGGGATTCATCCGTGTACGGTTGCCGGTATGACGGAAACCCCTGCCCCCAAGGCCGGCGCGCTGGTCACCGGCTCGGAGATCGCCAGGCTCGCAGGAGTCACCGTGAGTGTCGCCGACCTCGCGCGTGCGGGGCTCGTCGAGTACGGCGATCCGGAACCGGTGTCGATCAGCGACCAGTTGGACACCGACTACCTGCGGGGCTTCCTGCGCAGCGCGGCCAACACCCGGCGCTCCACCAGCGCCAGCGGAACGTTCCGCCTCGACGGCAGGGGCGCCCGCGTCCCGCAGATGGACATCACCGAGCAACGGCGCTACGGGGCGGCCTTCCGCGCGCTCCAGGAGTTCGAGGAGCGGGCCCGGAGGGTGATGGAGCCGAGCCGGGACGCGGCGGCCCTGGCGAGGGACGGCCTCGGCAACGGCGCGCTCGCCCCGGAAAGGTGACGCAGAGCGTCAGACGGCCTGGCCCGTGAGCTGATGCGACCGGGCCACGAACGAGCCGGCCGACCCGCTCCAGGTCACCGCCAGAGCCTCCCGCGCGCGCGTGCATGCGACGAACAGCAGGCACCGCTCCCGCAGCAGATCCGACTCGCGCCGCAGCGCGGCCACACAGGCCGGGGTCACCTCGCGGGCGAACGCGAGCTGCGGCACGAGGTGAACTCCCCACCCTGAACGGACACTCCGCAGTCGATCATACGCGCGGGGTGCTCACCAGCCGCTCGGCCAGTTCCTCGACCTCCGCGAGCAGTCCGGCGGGCTCCTGGTCCAGGTCGAGGGCGTGCTGATGGATGGCGATGCCCGCGTGACGCACCCGGTGGGCGGCGTGCGGGGCATTGCCCTTCGCGTACACGAGGTGGCCCTCGCGCAGGCCGAGTGCCGTGCAGTACGCCAGCATCTGGTACAGGTCGGCGTCCGGGTAGGCGCCCCGTTTCTCCGCCTTGTACTTGGCGTCCACGACCGCGCACGGCATGCCGTCCGGCCCGTACAGCACGAAGTCCGGCTTCATGCGGATCGCGGCGGCCTCGTCGAGGTGGTGCGGGTCCTGGAGCCGGACGGTGTGACCCGGACCCACGGTCTGGAAGGCCTCCCGCAGGGCGACCGTCACGAAGTCCTCGAAGAGCTTGTTCATGTCGAACAGGAACCCGTCGATGCACAACCCGCCGGGAGCGTGCTCGGCGGAGACGCCGTCCAGGACCGCGCGGGCGAGATGCAGGGCATGCTGGTACCGGGCGTTGACGAGCGCCTCCAGCAGATGCCTCGCGAGCCGGGGCGTCTTGGCGGGCACCGGGGGCGCCTCCGCGTCGTCGGGGAGGTGTTCGACATCGAGCTGGACCCAGGTCGGCCCGTCGGCGATCTGCCGGGTCACGACGGTGGTCTGCCAGGTGCCGCCGGGTGCGGTCTCCCGGAGCCGCCACCGTCCGTAGGTGCCGGTGGCCCCCGTGACGGAGTCGTGGTCGAGAGTCACTCCGCGGGCTCGTTGCGGCCCTCGGCGAACGTGTCGACGTTGTAGCGCTTGGGTGGTTGGGCGAGCCAGTGGCGCAGCTTCTCGTCGACGAGTGCACCGGTCCGCACGTAGTCGGTCCGGCTGGTGACCACCATGCGGTAGCGGCGGGCGTCCATTCGGTGCGGGTACGCCTCGGTGGCAGGCGGGGCAGGCGGGGCAGGCGGGGCAGGCGGCGATCCGGGTGCCTCGTCCTGGTGCCGGCAGGCCCTGCAGGCGGCCGGACCGGGTACGGGCCGACAAGGCATACGACTACCGAAGCGATCGGACCTGCCTGCGAAGACGCGGGATCTAGGCGACCGTTCCGGTCCCTGCGGACCGTGTCCGTAACCGCCAGAAGCTCGGTTCTCGAGGCGGTCGGCCGCCGAAGTTCGACAAGACCGACTACCGCGAGCGGCATGCCGTCGAGTGCGGAATCAACTGCCTCAAGCGGCACCGGGTCGTGGCCACGAGGTACGACCGGCTCGCCGTCCGCTGCTGGGCGTCCGTGCTGGTCGCAGTCCTCAACGAATGGCTGTGAGCAGCACGGACGCAACATGTCCTAGCTGTCGACGTCGAGCGCCGTGCCGTACAGGCGGTCCACCTTCAACCGGATGACCACCCGGTGCTCGGCAACCAGCTGCTCCAGGAACGCACCTTCGTCTTCTGGCTTCGCGGCCTGCGGGATCATCTCAAGCAGTTCCCGCCCGACGGCGTCGCCGGGAACGGTCGTGCTCTCGGAGACCTCGGCCTCGCCTTCAGCGACGGCGAACGACCACACGTCGCCACCCTGCACATGAAGCGCCGCACGCGGGTTGCGCCGCAGATGCCCGACCTTGACCCGGTTGGCCGTCGTGGAGAATCGCACCATGCGGGCTTCGGGGTCCCAGCTGTACAGCATGGTGGTCAGGTGGGGGTGGCCACTGCGCTTGACGGTGGCCAGTGTGCCGAACTGCTGCTTGCCAAGCAGGCTGGAGAGGGCTGCGTCGGACAGTGGGCGAGGCGCTGGTCCTTGAGTCATGGAGTGATCAACGCCCATGGCCGCCCAGTAATTTCACGGGCAAAGGTCCACGACCGCTTTCGCGACACGCCCTACCCCCCCCACGGCCCATCGCGCTCCCGAGACCACGCCCAGCAGCAGAGCCGGAAGGATCCACCACCACGACACGGCCCTTCGCACCGGAGGCACCAGCCACAGCGCCACCGCGGTTCCGGAGGCCGCGAGGGTGACGACGCACGACAGGACGATCCCGGCGTACGCGTCGTCGTCCCAGGCGCCTGATGGACTGATGGTCAGTGCCGTCCAGCAGAAGTACGCGGCGATGAGGGTGAGCAGGGTGAGCGGTACGGCGAGGACCGCACAGAGACAGCCGCGGTCGTCGTCCACGGAGGATGGGCCGGTCATCAGCGCAGTGCGTTCCTTGCCTCGTCCAGATTGTGCGCGAACCCACGCCCGTAGGCCTGGGCGCCGTCGGTCTGCCAGTACGGCCCGCCGTCGTAACGCGCGGCGAGTTCCTGGTACTGGGCCGGTGTCATCTCCTCGGCCGGCACGTCGGTGAACTCGCTTTCCGCCTTGAGCTGGGCCGGGTACTCCGAGGCGATGAACATGTTCTGCGCGTCTTGCCCGTGCAGGGCGGCCCGTGCAGGATCACCTGCCCCTTGCGCTCAAGTGCGCCGTGCGTTCGTGAACGATGGCCCGTGGGCGACGGCAACTGTAGGCCCGCGAGGTATCCCCGCGGAAGTGGCCCTGTTCCGTGGAGTGTTGCTGCGTGGCCGTGAGCGCCCCGGGCGGTGACTGTCTCCGGGCGCATACGCCGACCTGGGGTGCCGGTAAGAACGCTGTTACCGATTCTGCTGGCTTATTCGGTCACATCGACCGCCTGCGCAGCGAGATCGGCGTACGGTCCTGCGTGATGCAGACCCTGCCGGAGACCGACCCCGTGCGCATGCTGTCGATCGGGTCCCCTGTTCATGGTGACGCGCGACGGCGCCAATACCGAATGGGACGTGCTGCCGCGCGAGGAGTATCGCAACCGCCAGTTCCACGCCTGACGTGTTGTGACTCATGATGCGGAGCAGCGCGGCACGATTCCGCAGTGGGAGCTGAGGCAGATCGACGGTGCCGCTCGCGGATCTCGTCAAGGCGCCAGTGGTCACCGCGTCAGGGCCCTGACCGAGGCTGTCGGGTGTGTCCGCTTGGGGACCCTCAACAAACAATGATGATCTTGCCTGGCGGAAGAGAGCTACCTGCGCTGACGGTGTCTCATTTAGGGTGTCCGGTGATCTGTACGCTGAGCAGGGGCTTACCGTACGTTCCCGGCATGAGTGAACGCGTCGGCTACGCGAGATGCAGTCCGGACAAGCAGGACCTCACCGCCCAGCGCGGGATCCTGCTCGGTCTGGACGTCCCGGACGACCGGATCTACCTGGACCACGGTCTGACCGGAACGAACCGCGACCGGCCCGGCCTGGCCCAGGCCCTCGCGGCGGTCCGTGCCGGCGACACCCTCGTCGTCCCCAAGCTCGACCGCCTTGCGCGTTCGGTACCCGACGCCCGCGACATCGGCGACTCCCTCACCTCCCGCGGCGTCAAGCTCTCGCTCGGCGGCACGCTCTACGACCCCGCCGACCCGATGGGCAAGATGTTCTTCAACATCCTGGCCACCTTCGCCGAGTTCGAGGTCGATCTCCTGCGCATGCGCACCCGTGAAGGCATGGCGGTGGCGCGGGCCCAGGGCAAGCTCAAGGGGAAGCCGCCCAAGCTCACCGCCCGCCGGCAGAGCCACCTGGTCCAGCAGCACCAGTCCGGCGAACACACCATCGCCGACCTCGCCGAGCTCTTCTCCGTCAGCCGCGCCACGGTCTACCGCGTCCTTGAACGCCACCAGAACGCAGCCGCGCCGTCGACTCCCGGTGGGCAGTGACGTGCTGCCCTACGTCTATCAGGTCGCCAAGTACGACCCCGCCGACCGCGACCAGCACGGCCACTACGCCGGCACTGAGGACACGACCAGCGACCACGGGCCGGTCGAAACCGCCTACCTGCAGGCCGTCGCGGCCTTCGCCGAAGACAGCGGCGTCGACCAGCTGGCCGTCCGCGAGCCGCAGCTCGGAGGCTTCGCCCACTTCGGCCTGGAACCACCAGTCGACGGCTACGGCCTGGCCGGCCTCTTCCCCGCCGGCCCCGCCGGGTTCCACGACGGGGCACTGGTGCCGATCGGTGTCGGCTTGGAACTCGTCCGAGCGATGCTCCGCGACAACGGCGCCTGGTGCCGCCTGGAAGCGGAGGGAGAGTTCACAGTGCACGTCGGCTGGGATCAGTACCTCTACCTCAGCAGCAGCCGGCCCTGCGAAGCCGCGCTGACCCGCACCCGAGCACTCGGCCTGTTCACGCAACGCCTGGACGCATCGCCGTACGACTTCGCCCCCGACGACCCCGCATACGTGCAGCGCCCTGCCGACGCCGACTTCTGGGCCCGCCTTGGCTGGACCGTCAGCGCCCACCGCGCCACGTTCCTGGAGGAGACCTTCGCCCTCAATGCCTCCCGATGGCACCGCCTGCGCCGCGACAACATCAAGACCGTGCGCTCCCAGCTGACCCCACGCGCACAGTTGTCCGTCTGGCCGGACCTGCTCACCGACGTTGACACGGCCGTGGCCGCCCTGCCCGACGAAGGGCTAGTGGGGATCATCTGGGAGAAGGAAGACGGCCAGATCGCCAGCACAGTCGTGGACGAGACCCAGTTCGAGGACGTGACCTCCCAGCTTGCCAGCGCGAGTGCTGCCGGCGTCGTATCCATGTACGCCGGTGAAGATCTCCCGCTGTTCACCGCTGTACTGCCCGACAGCGACGGGGCACTCCGCGCGCGCTGGCAGACCGAGCCGACACCCAGCGACCGGGACTGGGCGTTCCTGAAGACCCTGCGGCGCGGCCAGGTCGTCACCGGCACGGTGACGACCATCGCCAGTTTCGGCGTCACCTTCGTGGACATCGGCGGCTTCACCGCGATGATCAACATTCCGGAGCTGTCCTGGCGTCCGATCAACCACCCGTCCGACGTCGTCAGCGTCGGCCAGGAGGTCACAGCTGAGGTCCTCGACGTCGACATGGTCAGGGAGCGAGTGCCGCTGTCGCTTCGAGCAGTGCAGGAAGACCCATGGCCGCAGGTAGCGCAGAGGATCGGCCAGGTGATCACAGGGCCGGTCACCAAGATCGTGCCGTTCGGTGTCTTCGTCCGCATCGAAGACCGAGAGGACGGCTTCGAAGGGCTCGTGCACACCGACGAACTGGATCAATCGCCACAGGACGTCACCGAGGTCGGCGACTCTCTCACCGTGAAGATCATGGATGTCGATCTCGTACGGCGCCGTATTGCCCTGTCACAGAGGCAGGCCAACCGGTGACGACGTGGATGCAGTGCTTCTGGGACGAGGAAGCCATCTGGTTCTACTTCGAGGTCGACGCCGGCGGCTGGGTGACCCGACAGGTCGAGCTCCAGGGTTCCGAGCTGACCCCGATCGTGGCTGCGTCCCTGGACGAATGGCAGCGTGCCCAGCAGGCAGGGAGTCTGGCCGAGTACGAAAAATGTTCGGGGTTACCGCTGGGCTCCCAGTCTCACAGTGGGAGGGGCATGAACCCGATCAACTGACGGCGCAAGAATTCGAGGAGGTCTGGGATGCCGCCCGTCGTGCGATCACAGCCCGCTAACCCGGTTGACCAGGGGTAAACGCTGAGACCCTGACAGCAGCACGTCAGATCGACTACTGAAAGCTACTTGTCACTTCGTGGCAGCTTCGGGAGTACAGAACCGCTTCGAACGAAAGTTTCAGTGGGTGGACGAAGACGTTCACCGATCCGCGGCTCTGCGCGGCCATCGTCGACCGGCTGACCTTCAACGGCGCCATCATCCAGACCGGCACCGAGTCCTACCGCCTCGCCCACACCAAAGCCCAGGTCGAACGGGCTGACGCGAGCTGACGCCACGTTCAGAACACGTTGATCGCAGCTGGTGCCCGCTCCGCGCGCGTCAGGGCACGCAGCAGTGCCGCTCGGCCATGGCGCCGGATGGCAAGCCCGGTCAGCAGCGCAACCACGGGATCGAGAGCCACGCCGGGAAGCTCCGGCACACTGAGGCCCACGCTGACCGCCAGGTCATCCATATGCACAGCGAGCTCGACCATTCGGGTCACAAGGAAATCGTCCGGGCTCAGCGCCCACCCTGTTTGCGGCATGAACACCACCCAGTCGCCATGCACCTCCTCAAGGCCGGTGCGCTGCTGGTCGAGCGCGGCATGGACACGCTCGACCAGACGCCGCACGCCTTCGGAGGAGATGCCCTCGCCCTTCGCTCGGATTCCAGAGCTGATCTCGCCGTCGAGCGGCGCGTCGACCCACACCGCCCGCGCATAGTGTTCCAGCACAGAAATGGGTTCCTGCTCAGAGGCAGGTCCCTCCAGCGCCGGATCCACGCTGAAAATCTGATACGCGAGGTGGCCGGCCAGACCGCTGACAGCCCACTGAGCTACTGAGGTTGAACTCGCGGTGTCGTAGGGGCTGACGGCTCGTCGCCCGTGCGACATCACGGGGCATGCGGTATCCACAAGGGGGCGGACTGACCGTCGAACGGCAGCAGTTCCGCGAGGAGTTACGGCTCAAGGCGGCCGATGGGTTCGCCCAGGGCGAGGCGAGCTCGGTGATCGCCAAGGACCTGCAGGTCAGCGTCCGCTTCGTGCAGCGATGGCGGCGGATGTGGGACGAGGGCGGCCCGCGGGCCCGGCGGCCTTGCTGGAGGCGTCCTCGCTCCGGAGGTGCCCAGGGGGTGACGAACTCGCCCGGTGCGACATCGAGCGTGATGTCGTCCGGCACGAGGGGAGTCAGGGGTTGATCCAGGCCCCCGGGACCTCCGCCAGTGCGGACACGTCTGCGGGGAGCCGGGCGGAGGCGACGTCGGCGAGCGACACGCCGTCGAGGATCTCGCGCACGTTGGACCGCAGTGCGATCCACAAGGGGAGCAGTGACTCGGCGGGGCCGGTGTAGGACAGCTCCGGGGGGCGGACCCCGCGCACCGAGACCAGCGGTCCGTCCACGACGCGGATGACGTCGGCGATGCTGATGGACTCCGCGGGCTTGGCCAGGCGGTAGCCGCCGTTGCCGCCGCGTTGACTGAGCACGAGACCGCCCCGGCGCATGTCGTTCAGGATGCCTTCGAGGAACTTGTGCGGGATGTCCTGGGCGGCGGCGATGGCCTCGGCCTTCAGCGGCCCGTCATCCCGTGACGCGGCGAGTTGCAGCGCGGCACGTACCGCGTAGTCCGCCCTGGCTGAGATCCGCATGCGCCCATTATCCCGTACGGCTGCGGCGGTGTCCGCCGCGGGCGGGCCGCCGGGCAGGGGTGGGTGTCCCGCGCCCGGCGGCCGGTGGACTCGGGCTGCGGTGGAGGTGTGCTGGGAGGCGTCGTCGCCCTCGGCGGCGTGGCTGAGGACGCCGTCGGCACCGGCGGGGACGTCGCCCGCGACGGTCACCCGGTGCAGCGGGCGGGGCAGGTCGCCGTATCCGCCGGCTTCGGCCCGCCGGAGGTGCTGCGCGGGGTCCCCCGACGACTCGCCGGACACGTCACCGGTCTGTGCGGTCGGCGCGCCGACGGGAACACCTGCCGGTCGCCGTCGTCCGATGCGTGTCCTGCTCCCAGCATGTGAGACGGCGGGCGGAACGCGTGACGTCCCTCTTGACGAGGCGCGGAGGCGGCCCGACACTCCCTACATATTCCCTAGTGGATGGATAGGAAATGATGGAGCGTCCGGAGCCGCCCACCGACCGCCCCGCGCGTGTGAGTCGGCCGTCTCTCCTTCTGACCTCCCGCCGCCACATCGATCTCCTGCGCGTCTGCAGCGCGGCGAGCGCCCTGCGCTGAACCGGCGGTGCCCACCGGCACCCCGCTCCGCCGTCCACGGGTACGCGCCGACGCCGCCGTGCGCCCGTCACCCCATGCGCGCCGCCCGCCCGCACCTCTGAGAACCAGAAGCCGGACCCGGACCCAGGGAGACACATGCCCGCCGCACCCTCGACCATCACGTCGTCCCTCTCCTCCTCCGTGCCGTCGTTCCGCGGCAGGATCGGCTGTGACGCGCGCAGTGGCTACTACGCTGTACCGCGCCGCTACCGCCTCCACCTCTCGCTGTCCTGCCCCCACTGTCTGCGCATCGCCATCACCCACAGCCTGCTCGGTCTGCAGGAGGCCCTCCCGGTGACGCTGCTGCCGGCCGTGCCCGACGGGGCCGACGGGGGACACTCCGCTCTGCGCCCCTTGTACGAGACCAGTTCGCACCGGCATCCCGGACCTGCCGCCGCACCGGTGCTGAGCGACGACTGGACGGGGCGGATCGTCAGCACGCACACCCCCGACATCCTGCACGACCTCGCCCGCCGCTTCGGCGGTGACCGCCCCGACCGGCCCGCGCTGTACCCGCACGGCACGGAGGCGGAGACCGCGGCCGTCGACCACCTCTGCGAGTACCGCATCAACGAGGCCGCACAGCGCGCCGGGCAGGCCGACGCCGACGCCGTGGTGCGCCGAACCGCCCTCCACCGCCTGCTCCGCGTGCTGGGCTCACTGGAGGCGCGGCTCACCTTCCAGGACTTCGTCCTGGGCGACCGGATGACCGCTGCCGACGTGCAGTTGTGGGTGACCCTGGTACAACTCGACACCGTCCACCGCCAGCACCTGGACGCCGCGGCCGTCCACCGCATCGCCGGCCATCCGCACCTGTGGGCCTACGCACGGCGACTGGCCGCCCACCCCGCCTTCGGCACCCACCTCGACCTCGACGGCATCGCCCGCAGGCATCACTCCCGCTGCAACGGGCTGGAGGCCGCAGGGGCGGCGGTGCAGATCCTGGACTGGGCCGTTCACGTCGCGGACGGCGCCGCCCGGCCCGGCGAGGAGAGCCCCGGCGGTTTCACGGAACCGCGGCCCGCCCTCCACCTCCGCCCGTCCGGCTCCGCCTAGGGCGTGTTTCGAAAGTGGCGTCGTCTGCCCGAAGGGCAGGCCCGGCGGCGTCTGGTGCGTGCGATCGCAAGGCGGAGGGTCGCCCCGATACTGGTTGTATCGGGGTGATCCCGACAACGCGGCGAGCGTGCGTGCCAGACGCCGCCGGGCTGGGGGCACCCCCTCTGGGGGAGGGACTTTCGAAACACGCCCTAGCCTGCGACGCTACGAGGCCCACCACGCCGGAGCGCGACACGCCCCCGGACGGCTGTGCGGACCGGTGAGCACCCACCCTGCCTCCCGCGCAGCCCGGGGGAGGCAGGGTGGGCTCGGACGGCTACCGGGTCAAGGCAGGCACGACCGGGCAGGCCCGGCAGCACGACGACGCCGGCACGGACATGGACGGCGTCGGATCGGCCGTCAAGTCCCGTGCGAGTCAGCCGTACGGCGATGCCGGCAGCGACGACGCCGGCTCCGGCGTCGTCGTCGCTGCCGGTCTCCGCGTCCAGCGGCTTCACCGCCAAGTCCGACGCCACCTGGACCGTACGGGCAGGACTGGCCAACTCCTCCTGCGTCTCGTTGGAATCCGCCAACAGGCCCGGTCACTACCTGCGTCATGCGAACTTCAAGGTGCAGCTGAGCACCAACGACGGCACCTCGCAGTTCGCCGAGGACGCCACGTTCTGTGCCGACGCCGGCCACAACGGCCATGGTTACTCCTTCCGCTCGGCCAACTACCCGAGCGACTACCTGCGCCACTACGACCACGGTGTCTACGTCGCCGGCCGGGGCGGGTCCCACGAGTGGGACAGCACCATCTCCTGGAACGACGACACCAGCTGGGCCGTGGCCCAGCCCCGGGCCTGACCTCTCGCCTCCCACCGGACCACGGTGACGCCGCGCCGGCTGACGAGCCGGCGCGGCCGATCGTTCGGGTCCGGTACTCCTGGACGACACTCCTGGACGACGGCGCGCGCCGGGCGCGGCCGGTGCCCTTCGCCGGCAGCGGGCCGCGCTCCTCCCCGGCCTCCTTCAGCCGCGGCGGCACCCGTACCGTCCCCCTGGTCACCCGGGCCGTCGGCGCGGAAGCCTTCCCCGCCGGCCGGACCCTCTTCGAGGGCGGCGCCGGCATCGCCCTGCGCACCCACGTCTGCCCCGAGAGCGTGACCGTCCTCGAAGGCGACGCCGGCGAATCCGTCGGCGAACAGCGCGAAGAGGACGGCTACGGCATACGGCACGCAGGACGACGACAAGCCGGGCGTCATGACGCACCTTGGGGTGATCCGGGCCCTCGACGGTCCCCACCGGTGCGGCTGAGGAGCGTCCGGGACGGATCGCGCCCGCCCCCGGCCCGCCGGAACACGCCTCTCGTCCGCACGCGTTGAGGCAGACGCCCCGGGGCGGGCGTCGCCGTCCTGCCCCGGATGGCTGCACCGAGTTGTGGGCCCTTGTGCACGGTGCGACGGTGTAGCCGGAGGGGCGACACCGGCTGCCTGGCGACCACAGCCTCGCAGGCGCCGGCATCATGCGTCGATCCGTGACCGAAGCCCGTCCCACCCCTCGGTGGCCGCGGACTGCCGGTCCAGTGAGTGCGAGGCACACGACGGCCCCCTACCCCGTTCTCGTGGAGGGACAGCATGGAGAAAGCCGACATAGACGAGGAGAGGGCCGGCGCGGCCCGGCGCGGCGGCCCGCCGCCGCGACGGCGCCGCGGACAGGAGTCGGTGACACGCCGCCGTACCTGGCTGATCCTGCCTCTCATGGGCACGCTCCTCTTCTCCCTCACCACCTGCGGGGCCGCGCCGCACGCACGGATTCCGGCCGCCGCGGGCGGCCCCGCAACGGTGCGTGTGGTCCTCGACGGCAACTCCCTGACCCTCGAGCAGATGTTCGCCGTCCTCGACGCCCCCGCGGTCTCCGTGCGCCTGGCGCCACAGGCCCGGGAGCGGATGCGGCAGAACCGCGCGGATGCGATCGCCGCCCTGGGTTCCGGCCAGCGCGTCTACGGATGGAACCAGGCACTGGGACCCTTGAAGGACCGTCCGCTCACCCCTGCCGAGCAGCGCCAGTTCCAGCGCAACATCCTGCTGTCCAACGCGGCGGGCGTCGGACCTGCCTTCCCGCCGGCGGTGGCCAGGCTCGCGCTGGTCATCCGCGCGAACCAGATGGCCCGGGCCCGGATGGGGGTGCGTCCGCAGCTCGCCGAAAGACTGCTCGACCTGGTGAACGCCGGAGTCGTCCCCGAGATGCCGCAGATCGGGTCACTCGGCATCGGCGACCTCCAGCCGATGGCGGAGGCCGGTCTGGTCGCCCTGGGCGAGGCCGTTCCGGCCCGGTTCAACGGCAAGGTGGCCCCGGCTTCGCGGCTGCTGCCCCTGGCGGGTCTGACACCCTCCTTCACGCTCGAACAGGGGGAGGCCCTCCCGATCATCAGCGGAAGCGCGGTCGTCGCCGCCTCCTTCGCCGATGCGGTCGCGCACGCGGAGCGACTGGCGGACCTCACCGAGGGCGGCCTCGCTCTTTTCATGGACGCCACCCGCGCCGAGAAGCAGGCCCTGGACGCCCGCACCCACGAGGAGCGCCGAGTTCCCGGTGAGACCGACGTGGCGGCCCGGCTGCGTGCGCTCGTCGCGGGCAGCGGATGGATGACCGAGGCGGGGCGCCGCCGGCTCGGGGAGACCCACGACCGTGTACAGGACGCCGTCTCGGTGCGTGCCGCGCCGCACATCCTCGGCGCGCTGCGCGAGACGCTCGGCGACGAGCGCGGGGTCCTCGAACGCGAGGTGAACTCCTCCACGAGCAACCCCCTGGTGTTCCCGCGCTCCGGTGGCGGCCATGAGTTCGTCATGGGCGGGAACTACGACGCCGACCTGATGGCGCACGAGATCGACAGGCTGAACGGCAACATCGCCGACGTGGGCGTCCTGTTCGAGCAACTGTCGGCCCGGCTCCTGGCGCCGGCTTGGAGCTACGGCCTGCCCGCCAACCTCGCCGGGGGCCGTGTGGGCCTGAACTCCGGCATGGTGCAGGTGCAGACCGTCGCCACCGCCCTCGTACCGGAGATGCAGGTGCGGGCCTCCCCGCCGAGTGTGCTGTCGAGGCCGGCGAAGGCCGGCCAGGAGGACCACAACACCATGGCCATGGCCTCCGCCCGCGGCCTCCACGAGAACCTCGACCGCATGGACACCGTCCTCGCGGTGCAGATGCTGATGTCCGCGCAGGGCATCGACCTGATCCGCGCCCGCATGCACGGACTTCCCCTGGGGTGCGGCACGTCGGTCATCCATCGGGAGATCCGCCGTCACATCCCTCCCCTCGGGAACGACCGCTGGATGTCCCCCGACCTGAACGAGATGATCCGGTTGGTGCAGGGGGACGCGCTTCTCGCCACCGTCCACGGGACCGTCCACGAGGCCGAACCGGAGGCGCTCTGCCGGGCGGCCTGAGCACCCGGATCACCGCCGCCGAGCTTGCGGTCCACCACCAACCGGGCGTCGCACGACCACTTGGAACCCCTGGCCCAGGGGCGGCTCGTGGGGCACGGTCACGGCAACGCCCGTAGGAGCGACCGCCGATGCCGTCCCCGTCGAAGGGGACCGGCACCACGACCACCGTTCCCGCGCTCCGGCTCCGTTGCCGGAGCGCGGGCCGGGCACGGCGCACACCGGTGCGCCCCCTCCTCGTATCTGCCACCATGTGAAGTCTTCTTCGACATCACCTGGGGGGCTGGGGTCATGCGGAATACGGCAGCGCTCATATCCACGGCAGTCCTGCTGCTGACACTTGCCGCCTGTTCGGACGGACCAGGGGACTCCGGCAGCCCGGCGGACGGTGCCACGGCTTCCTCCTCGAGGGCCGCCACGGCCACCACCGCGCCCCCGGCCGACGCCGAGGCGATCCGCGCCTGCATGGCGGGCATCACCTCGGTCGCCACCGGGGACTGGTCGCGGACGAGCCCGCCGGAGAACCGGCCGGCCGGCTGCGAGTCGCTGTCGGAGACCGAATACGGGTACGCCTACCGGAGCGCCATGGCGGCGATCGACCAAGCGGCGGGAGACGCTCTGGACGACATTCTCGAAAACGGCGGCCTCCCCTCCGGCGGGAGTTCGTGAGCGATACCCGGTCGTAGCCCGGTACGGATCACCGCCCGCTCGGCCGCACCAGCCCCGCCTTGCACGCGAACACCGCCACCTGCGTCCGGCGCAACGCCGTGACACCGGCAGGTCGCTCGCCCCCTCCGCGAACTCACATGATCACGAAACGGAGGCCGTGTGACTGCGCCGATGCCCTGCCCGGTGAAGAAGGGAGTCGTTCGCGGCACGAAACCGTTGCGCCCGTAGTGTCAGGACCCGATGCGCCGTGCGGCCGAGGAGAGGGGAGTCACCTCCGTCGGCCGGGAGTTCCGCCGTACCGCGGCGAACGTCTCGGGAAAGAAGCTTGGTGACGGCTCGTCAGTCGCACTGACGGGCCGTCACAGTCGGCGGGCTAACGGCCCACTCGGGCGAAGGGCACGCCGAAGGCGTCGTAGTCCTCCTTCTCCTGGGAGGTGGAGTTGTCCGAGCTGTACGGCTCGGTCGCCTTGTCGAGCACGGCCGGGTCGTGCGGCAGCGAGCCGATGGCCGACTGGCCGAAGGTGGAGACGAGCATGACGCCCAGGCCCCGGCTCTCCAGGGTGGCCCGGTCGATCTTCAGGGAGGTGAGGGGGATCTTCATCTCGTACGTGGTGTCCTGGTCCGGGTCGTGCCCGGCCGCGAGCAGGTTCTGGTACTTTCCGGCGTCGGCCAGGTCGGCGGGGCGATAGCCGGCGTTGCCGGTGGCCTTGATGCCGGTGACCTCGGCGGAGGCCAGGCCGTCGGCGTGGCGGTAGGTGATGCCGGCGGCGGTGAAGTGCTGGACGTTGGCGGGGGCGTAGTCGAAGGTGCCGGCCGCGTTCAGGGAGAACAGGGCGGGCTGGCCGACGCCCGGCTTGCTGGAGAAGTCGGCGATGTGGTCGACCTGGCCGCCGGTGAACGAGGTGCGCAGGCCCCAGGGGCCCGCAGGGCCGTTCTCCAGCAGCCCCTTGCTGCCCCGCCCCGGGTCGACGTCCAGGGCGATGGACTGGGGGATGTCGCCCTGGTACGGCTTGCCGTTGTCGCTGGTGGGGTACCCCTGGGCGGGGTCCGTCACGTCCGTCACGTTGGTGAACTGCCACATCAGGTACAGGTTGGCGTCGTCCCAGGCAGCGGAGAGGGAGTAGAGGTCGTAGACCGGCCCCTCGTGGCTGCCGCGGAATATGCGCGGGTCGTCGTTGGCGACGCCCTGGGCGACGATCATGTTCTTGGTCCACTCGGCGGGGTTGCCGTCCACCGTGACGGCAGCGGCGCGTCCGACCTGCCCGCCGGGGTTGGTCGCGTAGTACGGGCCCTGTGGATCGGTACCCCCGGGGTCCGGGGCCGGGTCCGTGCCGGAACCGGCGCACGGGTCGGTGGAGCCTGTCACGCCGCCCGCGACCGTCACGATGCCGGAGGAGAGCGAGTAGTTGCGGCCGCCGTTGTTGTCCCAGGTGCCCGAGCCGTTGTTGAACGTCGCCCGCAGGCCGGAGGCGCTGCCCAGATCGACGGTCTTCTTCACCCAGCCCGTGCAGGCCGCTTCCATGGCCACGCCGGGGACCGTGGTCCAGGCGCCGCCGACGGGTTGGTAATGCAGGTAGTGCTGCGTCCAGTTGGAGGCGGTGGAGTAGAAGACGGTCGCCGAGTTGCCGGCCGCGGGGGCGGCGGTCGCAGTGCCGGCGGCGGGTACCGCGGCGAGGAGCGCCATCGCTCCCGACGCCGCCGCCGCGGCTGCCAGGGGACGCTTCATCAGCCGGTGCATGAGGGGTCTCACAGGAATGCTCCAGGGTGGGGGGAAGAGCCGCGGTCGTGACCGCGGCTACCGACAGACACGGCAGGCGCCGGTGTGACGCCTGTGCTGAACTCCTGCGGAAAGCCGGGGGCGTCGCGGAATTCCTGTGCCGTGCCCCGCGACTTCGAGACGATCCTGAAATTTGCTGCAAGCGCTTGCGTGCCCAGGAAATTACCGGCTCGCGGCAAGGGCGTAAAGGGGATCGGCAGCACCAAGTCTCTTGACGAGTAAACTAATTGACGACACGTCAGGTAAACGATCATATTCCGGTCGCCGTCGGCGCTCCGTGCCGCTGACGGCCCGCTCGAGACATCGCTGCAGGACAGAGGCCGGCCATCGGAAGTCCGCGGCGGCTCAGGTCCCCGACGGGCGCCCATGCCGTCGGGGAGAGGGGGGCCGGGGCCGGCCGACGCGGAATCCGGACGGGGAGCAGGTGTCGGCAGCTCTTGCGGAAAATTTCAGCGACCGGGTCTCCGCGGCGTGTGCCGGTGCCGGCGAACGCGACGTCGTCGATGGTGACGAGGCCGGCGGCCCGGGTCTCCACCGGGCCGGCGGCGCCGTGGCGTGTGATCAGGACGCGTGACACGGTGGTCAGGTCCAGGTCGGACACCCGGGCCGCACCGTTCGGGGAGCCGTCTTCCAGGAGTCCGAAGTGCTGCGCACTCTGTTCCGGTAAAAGATCTGGCGTTCGATTGTTTCCGCAGTTCAGGGGCCTGATCGCCGCATCGAGGTCGGCAAATGGTCAGCATCGGGCCGGAGGGTGTCGGGTTTGCTGACCTGTAGGTGTTCGCCGTACCTATCCAGTACCTGAGCGGTGAGCGTCGTCCAGGACGTCACGCAGTGCCCAGTAGGCGGGTTTCACCTCGTACGTCGCGTCCCAGGGAAGAGCGTTTCCCGGACTCGGGGGATAGTGTCGCAGGTCAGCCGTGGAGCCGTACTTGTCGGTGAAACCCCAGGTCGAGAACGAGGTGCAGTTGGGTTCTTCGCCGCAGACTGCGAGTTTCCCCGCCAACTGGCGGGCCTGGACGTCTTCTTCGTCCTCGTCGACGAGGACGTCCGCCTCCGAGACCCGTGCCTTCAGGCCGAGCCCGGCCAAAGCCCGGACCTTGCGTCGGAAGACCTCGGGGTCGGTACGGTCGCCGACGGCGTATTCGTGGTCCTGGAAACCGACGCCATCGATCGGAACGCCCCGCTCCTTCAACCGGATCAGCAGCGCGTAGAGGGCATCCCAGCGTGGACCGTCCTCCTCCACCCCGTACTCGTTGAGGTACAGCACCGCGTGCGGGTCGGCCTCGCGGGCAGCACGGAAGGCAATGTCGATGTACTGCTCACCCATCGCTTCGAACCACAACTGTGGCCGCACGCCCCGGTTGCCGTTGGAGTAGTCCTCATCCTCGTCGGACATGGGCTCGTTCACCACGTCCCATTCCGCCACCTTCCCCCGGAAGTGGCCCGCTACCGCGCGTATGTGCTCCACCATGACGCGCCTGCGTTGCTCGTGCGTCATCTCGGCACGCATCCATGCGGGCAGGGCTTCGAACCAGACAAGGGTGTGGCCGTGCACCTTCATCCTGTTGGCTTCGGCGAAGTCCACCAAGGTATCGCCTTCCGCGAACGCGAACACGCCGCGTCGAGGCTGGACGAACTGCGGCTTGAAGTCGTTCTCCGGCGTAAGCATGGAGAACTCCTCACCCGCCGTCCGGCGGTAGGCGCTGTCAGTCAGCAAGGGGCCCGCGGCCAGGGCGGTTCCCATACGGATCGGGCGTGGGAGAACCGCCGCCAGATCACGCATCGCATCGCTGGACCGGGGCACTCGCAGGCCAGGCGCGTCCACGACGGACATCCGGCCCCGCCCCAGTGACCGCGCGTGGAGATCGCTGAGGGTCCAGCCCTTCCCGCGGGCTCCCGCGTCCGCGCCGAACCAGATGCGGCCGTGGCCGAAGACGTCCCGCGCGGGAACGGTTCCCACGACCCTGCCGTCGGCCTCCAGCACGAGCCTGTTCGCGCGGACTTCGACGGCGAGGCGGACTTCGGGCCCCAGGCCGCTCCCGAAGGTCCGGGTCATCGCGGGTCTGTCGGAGTCCCCGTCCCAGCGGTCGATCCGGAGCCTCCCGCCGGCCACCCCGATGCGCACGCCGCGCCGTTCGTAGCGCCATTCGTCGTAGATGACCGGCGTCTCACCGTACAGATGCAGGTAGGCATCCGTGTCATCCGTGCGCTGCAGGCCGGCTTCGATCCGGACATCCCCTCGGAACACCAGGTGGGGACCGCGCAGGTTCACCGGTGGGTTCGGCTGTCCGCCGGTACCGTCCTGGCGTGTGATGCGCCGGTCGAGGGGTGTGACCCGTACTCCTGTGTGCGTGGGCTTCCCGCCGGCGAAGTGAGCCCAGTCCCTGCCGTTCAGGAGGTCCTCCACAGGTCCCCCCGGGGGCGCGGAGGTGCCGGCACGGTCCCCCGGGACACCAGCGACCAAGGCACACACAACCGCGATGACAGCGTTCTTTCGAAACCGCATGAACAGCAGCACTCCGTATCCTCAGCCCGTCTTCCGACGGCATCGCCGCCCTCAGCCACACCGTCGCCGAGCACCGTCCTCCCCAGCCACGGCAAGAACGGTGCGCAACCGATCGCGCCGCCCCGCTGTGACTGATCGTCATTGTTTCAGGTGCGAGTGAGGGACCGTCGGCCGAGGACCGTTCGGGAACGACGGCCGGAGAGCGGTCGGTACGGTCGGCGGTGGGATCGTTTCATCCTGGTTCCGCAGCTCGTGGGGCTGGTGTGGTCCGGGAGTGACGGACTCCTGCCGGTCGGCATCATGATCACTGCGGGGGTGGTCGTCGGTCACTCTGGACCCGGTGTTCGCGAGGACGAGGAGGGCCCGCAGGAGGGTGGTCGCGTGGCGGGCGTCCATGCGGACCTCGGTCAGGATGCGCCGGGACTCGAGGTGGGCGAACCCGTGCTCGACGGCGGCGCGTTCGCGGCTGATCAGCCGGTTCGCTTCCTTCTCGGCATCGGTGAGTCGGTGGTTCCGGGTGGCCCTGCGGCCGGTGATGATCACGGGGGCGTCGTCGGGCTGGTCGTCCAGGCCGACGAAGCCGAGGCCGGTGGACCTTCCCCTTGATCGTGGACACGTGCGGTCCTCGCTCTTGTCGGCTTGCTCGAACCGCTAATACGCCGGTGTATGCCGACGGTCCGCCGAACCTCTGTGCGGATCCGGCGGACCGTCGGCCCTGACGTCGACCTGTCTCAGATCGGCAGTCCATCGGTCAGACCCCGACCTGCTCACCCGTCTCCGTCTGCTCGGACTGCTCCTGGCCGGCGGCGGCAGAGGGCTTCTCGGTGCGCATCACCAGCAGAGTGATGAGTCCACCGGCCGCGGCGATGACCGCTGCTGCGGTGAACGCCGCGCTGAAACCCTCGGTCAGGGCCGGCAAATCGCCGAGCCGGCCCGCGCCCTGCGACGTGGCCAGTGCGGTGAGTGCGGCCAGGCCGAGAGCCGAGCCGATCTGGTACGTCGTGTTGACGATGCCAGAGGCCAGACCCGCCTGTTCCTGCGGTGCCCCGGACATGGCTGCCATCATCGCCGGGATGTACGCCAGCGACATGCCGAGCGACGCGACCAGCGAAGCCGGCAGGACATCGACGGCGAAGGAGCCGCCCGATTCCACTGCCGACAGCCACACCAGACCCAGAGCAAGGACCAGCAGCCCTCCGCCGATCAGCGGCTTGGCACCGAACCGGCCCAGCAGACGCGCCGTGATCGCGGTCATGAAGACCATCAGCAACACGGTCATCGGCAGCAACGCGGCGCCCGAGGCGAATGCCCCGTAGCCGAGGACTTGCTGGAGGTAGAGGTTGAGGAAGTACCACATCGGGATCCACGCGGCCCCCAGCAGCGTCATCCCCAGGTTGGCCGAGCCGAGCCGCGGCACGCGCCAGATGCCCAGCGGCATCAGCGGCTGACGCACGGTCCGCTGGACGACGAAGAAGAGGGCCAGCAGGGCTGCGGCACCAAGGAGTTGGACCACTGTCTGAGTGGAT
The DNA here is from genome assembly GCF_044750845.1 of Streptomyces sp. NPDC088766. Lineage (NCBI taxonomy): Bacteria > Bacillati > Actinomycetota > Actinomycetes > Kitasatosporales > Streptomycetaceae > Streptomyces > Streptomyces sp. NPDC088766. The sequence continues at coordinate 162,209 of NZ_JBIVKQ010000002.1, forward strand.
CCCCAGCCGATCTCCGGGGCGCGTACGAGGGAGAAGACGGCGAGCGCGAGACCGGCGGTGACTGCGACGGCTCCCATGACGTCGATGGCGCCGCGGCGCGGGGCGACCGCCGGCAGAAGCCCGGTGGCGGCGAGCGTGGCGATGCCGATGGGTATGTAGATGATGAACACCCACGGCCAGCTGAGCCACTCGGTGAACACGCCGCCGAGGAAGACGCCCGCGGTGCCGCCCGCCGGCGCGGCGGCGCCGTAGAGGGCCATGGCCTTGCCGAGTTCCCTCGGGTCGTGTGCGAAGAGAGTCATCAACAGGGTCATCGCGGCCGGGGCTATGAGCGCACCCCCGACACCCTGTACCGCGCGGCCGACGACCTCGACCCAGGCGGTCTGAGCGGCCGCCGCGACGATCGACCCGCCGATGAGCACGCTCCAGCCGGCAGTGAAGACCCGGCGGGCGCCGAGCAGGTCGGAGAGGCGCCCGCCGAGGAGTAGCAGACCACCGAAGGCGATGACGTAGGCGTTGAACACCCACTGCAGCTCGCCCTGGGAAAAGCCGAGGTCCTTCTGTATCTCGGGGAGCGCGACCCCGATGATCGAGGTGTCCATGATCACCATGAACTGGGCTGTGGCGAGCACTGCGAGTGCCCACCAGCGCTTGGGACTGACGGTTGGCATTGCCTTCCCCTTTTCAGGATCACCTGTGCGTCTATATACCCCTGGGGGGTATCTAGGCGGGAAGTTAACATACCCCTAGGGGGTATGCAAGGGGTGTCGTGGCTTGAGTTTCCCCATGCAAAAAGGCCGTTTGGTCGCTGTCTTCGCGGACAGCGACCAAACGGCGGTCAGTGATTTGAAGGGGCCACCTGAAGGAGCGCAGCCGCAGGCTGTCGGTGACGACGAAGACCGACGAGAAGGCCATCGCGGCGCCCGCGATCATCGGGTTGAGCATCCCGAAGGCCGCGAGCGGCAGGGTCGCGACGTTGCAGCCGAAGGCCCAGAACGAGGCCGCCACTGCACACGGCACGTCACGAGGAGATGAGACCAGGTGACCACCGTCTCCCGCCCCGCAGGTACGCCGGACCCGGCGCGAGGCGCGGCCCCGCACGGCTGTGCCGACCACAAGTCCGACCATCTCACCCGGCTGCACAAGGCCGGAGGCCAGGTGCGCGGGGCGACCCGGATGGTGGACGACGACCGGTACTGCATCGACGTCCTCACCCAGATCGGCGCCGTCACCCGAGCCCTGCAGGAAGTCGCACTCGGCCTGCTCGACGACCACGTGCGGCACTGCGTGAGCGACGCCGCCCGCTCGGACCCCGCCGCGGGTGAGGCCAAGCTCGGCGAACTCGCCCTCGCCCTGCGCCGCACACTGCGCCTGTGACCGCTTCCGCGATCCACGAGCCGGGCAAACCCCACGGGGGTATATTGAGCGGGCGGCGAGTCCCCACTCACGGGACTCGCCGGGCAGAAACCCGGGTGGAGGCGATGGCGACACAGACAGCCCGCGCGGGCGCCGTGCGCTGGGCGCGCGGCGTCGTCATCGTCCTGTGTGCCGCCCTGGCCGTGCTGGTCCACCATGAGACCGCCGCGATCGCGGTCACCTCCGCGTCCTCCGGCCGGCATGCCGGACACGTCATGCCGGGCACGGCATCCTCGCCCGCCGACGCGATGCCGACGAGTTCCGCCACCGGTCACGCGGACGAGCCCGGCGCGATTCCGTCCACGCACAGTTCCCCCCACAGCGGCTGCGCCACCACGGGCATGCAGCACTGCACCACAGCGAGCGTCGAGGTGGTCAAGCTCGCCGTGCCGCTGCAGGGGTTTGCCGGGCAGTCGGCAAACCCGTACCAGGCCCGATCCGGTCCGGTGTCCGCCGGGACGATCGGCCGCGCGCCACCCGACCTGTCGGTTCTCTCCCAGCTGCGTATCTAGGCCGCGCCCACGGCACCCGTGTGCCGTCTTGTGTCCGCGACCCACATGCAGCTCGAACAAGAGGACTCACATCGTGAACAGCATCAACCGCCGCTCCGTCCTGCTCGCCGGACTCGGCGCCGCCGGCGCGGGCGCGCTCGCCGCCTGCAGCACCACCAGCACCGCCCCCGCCCTGGTCGGCCCCTCCGGCTCCGCCATCGCCGCCGCCGGGAAAAGCGGGGCGGCACCGGCAGTGAGCACAAGATCACCCTGACCGCGGCGCCCGCCAGGCTCGACCTGGGCGGTGGCGTCAGGACCAAGACCTGGGCCTTCGAGGGCCGGACGCCGGGCAGGGAGGTCCGGCTCTCCACCGGGGACACCCTGGTGGCCGAGCTGTCCAACCAACTGCCGGGCAAGACCACCACCTCGATCCACTGGCACGGCATCGCGTTGCGCAACGACATGGACGGCGTACCGTCCGCCACCCAGACCGCAGTGCGGGCCGGGAGCACCTTCACCCACCGCTTCATCGCCGATGCCCTCGGCACGTACTTCTTCCACCCGCACGTCGGCGTCCAGCTCGACCGCGGGCTGTACGCGCCGCTGATCGTGGAGGACCCGCACGAGCCGTTGGCGTACGACGACGAATGGGTCGTCGTCCTCGATGACTGGGTCGACGGTGTCACCGGTACCCCCGACGAGGTCTTCGCCGAGCTCAGGCAGGGCATGGGCGGCATGGACATGGGCGGCGCCTGCCCGCACTGAACGACACGTCCTTCCACGCTTCCCCCGTGCACTCCCTTCGGGGTTCGCGTTGGCTTCAGACCGCCGGAACGCGGCCCGGGTGCACCCGTCAGGAGATGGCCGCAGGTTTACAGGCCGGGGGCGCCCCAGAGCGGGAACCAGCGGGTCAGGTCCTCCTCGATGCGCAGGTCGTCCTTGATGGTGGCCTTGACCTGGAGTTCCAGCGGGTTGTCGCGATTCTGGCCGGGTAGCGGAGCGAACGGGTAGAAGGTGCCGCGCTTGTAGAGGTAGACCAGCGCGAGGGGGCGCAGCTCGGCGTCGTGGAACGTGACCAGGGAGCACAGGAGTTGCGGGCCGAAGCCGCTGTCCTGCAGGGCGGTGTTCACCGCGTGCAGGTCGCTCACAAGGGCAGGCAGGTCGCCGGGGTCGCGACGGGAGAGCAGCCATGAGTAGCCGTAGCTGTCACTGCTGAACTCCACCGGCAAGCCAGCCCGTTCGGAGTCCGCGTCCAGCAGGGCCCGTACGTCTTGCTGGACTTGGGCGAATGCCCCGCCCTCGATGGCGGCGAAGCACACCGAGCCCACTCCGGTCGGGGTGAAGCCGAGCGCGGCCTGGAGGGTGATCGCGGCCGAGGGCAGGCCGAAGACCTGGTCCAGGTCGGGCTTGACCGGCTTGGACCGGCCGAACAGGACGTCCAGGAAACCCACGGGGCCCTCAGCTCCTTCTGCCCGGGCCCGGCTCGGGCGGGATACACCGGGGTGGGCGGCCGGGACGGTGGCGGGTGGTCATGCCGCCTCACCCAGCTCCACTGAGATGGCCGCGAGCGCCTCCAGACGGCGTTCCAGGCTGGGGTGGGTGGAGAACAGGTTGGCCACCGCCGTGCCGGGCCCGAGGGCGGGGGTGAAGAAGAACGCGTTGAACGCCTGGGCGGTGCGCAGATCCTGGGTGGGAATGCGGGCGATGTCGCCGCTGACCTTGGTCAGCGCCGAGGCCAGTACGGAGGGTTTCCCGGTGAGCATGGCCGCGGCGCGGTCGGCGGCCAGCTCGCGGTAGCGGGACAGCGCCCGGATGAGCAGGAAGCTGAGGGCGTAGACGAGCGCGGAGACCGCCATGACGAGCGCGAGCAGGGCGGCGGTGTTCTGGTCGCGGTTGCGTCCGCCGAACAGCTGGGAGTAGAAGGCGAAGCGGACGATGAGCCCGGCGATCACGCCCAGGAACGAGGCGATGGTGATCACCGCGACGTCGCGATGTGCGACATGGGAGAGCTCATGGGCGAGGACGCCTTCCAGTTCATCGGTCTCCAGGCGGCGCAGTAGCCCGGTGGTCACGCAGACGACGGCGTGGTCGGCGTTGCGGCCGGTGGCGAACGCGTTGGGCAGGTCCATCTCGGAGACGGCCACCCGGGGTTTGGGCATGTCCGCGGTGGCGCACAGCCGGTCGATGACGCCGTGCAGCTCGGGTTGTTCCTCGCGGCTGACGAGGTGGCCGTGCATGGCGTACAGGGCGATCCGGTCGGAGAACCAGAACTGCGCGACCAGCAGGGCGGCGGCGATGACGACCACCAGGACGACGGACTTGAGCAGCACGATCAGCGCGGCGACGAACGCCACGTACACCAGCCCGAGCCGGAACATCGTGACCGCCATGCGGGCGGTCAGCTGCCGGTCGGGCTCGAAACGGCTGCGCATCGTCATCACCCCGGGATCAGGCCCTCGTCGGAGAGCAGTTCGCGCACCTGCGTGAGGCTGGTGTCCGCATCGGGCAGCACCAGATCGGACGGTGTGATCCTTTCGTCCGGTAGGGGTGTGCCGAGGCTGCGTACCGCGTCCAGCAGGTCTGACAGGGCGGCGGTGAACGCGGTCTCGTCGTCCGCGTCCGCGGCCGACTGCAGCGCCGCGTCCAGCTCGTTGAGCCGGTCCAGGTGCTCTTCGGTGATCTCGTACTGGCCTTCGCCGAGAATCCTCATGATCATGGCGTTGCCTCCTGGTCCGGCGGTGCCTGCCTGGCCCCGCCGCCCTCCACGGCCGGCGGGGTGGAAGCCGCCGGGAGCCGCGCCTTCATCATGGCCAGTTCCTTGTCCACGTCGCTGCCTGCGGTGACGCGCTCGAGTTCGGCCTGGATGTCGTCACGGCCGGCCGGCAGGGTGGCGTCCTCCAGCGCGCCGGAGGCGAGCAGTTCGTCCAGCGCACCGGCGCGGGCCTGCAGCTGCTCGGTCCTGTCCTGGGCGCGCTGCATGGCCAGACCCACATCGCCCATCTCCTCGCCGATGCCGGTGACGGCCTCGGTGATACGGGTCTGCGCCTCGGCCGCGGTGTAGGTGGCCTTGATCGTCTCCTTGCGGGTGCGGAAGCTGTCGACCTTCGCCTGCAGGCGCTGCGAGGCGAGGGTGAGCTTCTCCTCCTGGTCCTGCAGCGACGCCTGCTGGGTCTGCAGGTCGGTGATCTGGGAGGCCACGGCGGTGCGTCGGGTCAGGGCTTCGCGGGCGAGATCCTCGCGCCCGGCGGCGAGCGCCTGCTGGGCCTGGTCCTGCAGCTTGCCCGTGGACTGCTGCAACTGGTTCACCTGCAGGTCGACGCGTTTGCGGCTGGTCGCGACATCGGCCACGCCGCGCCGTACCTTCTGCAGCATCCGGAGCTGCTGCTCGTAGGAGTAGTCCAGGACCTCGCGGGGGTCCTCGGCCTTGTCCAGGGCCTTGTTCGCCTTGATCCGGAACAGGGCGGCGATGCGGTGAGCGATGCTGCTCATGACGGCCGCCTCCTCTCGATGGGGTGAGGAATCAGCCAGGCCACTCGGCGGACACCTTCAGGCTCCGGCCCGGTGGTCCGGGCCGCAACCGCGATCCCTGGTGCTCCCAGCCATCCCTGCCCCGCGATACCCAGCGGGGTGGGGACCAGCGGTCCCTGGGCGGGGCCGGTCGGAACCTGCACCGGGTCCGCACCCCAGGAGCAGGCTCGACGAAGCCGACCAGTACCGCTGCGGCAGCGTTTCCTGCTCGGCCGCCGGCAAGCCGGCCCGCGTTCTACAGAACCTCGATGTCGCCGACCTGCTCTTCCGCCCCCATGCGCTCACCTACGGCAGCCTGCGTTGCACGAGCGGTGGCACGGGCGCAGGCTGCTTGATGACGAGGGGAGTCCTTCGATGCCCCAGCGCCCGCCCACCGCAGAGGTCGATCGTCCGGTCGTCGGCTCGTACCCGACCTGCACCGGCGCCCAGCGCGGTCGACTTTCTGTCCGGCAGTAGATTCCCGGTGGAACACACCGCGATCATCGGTTCGGACCTCCGCATGGTCGAGACCGTCCTCGGCCGCCTCACACGCGGACGGGCCGCCCTGGCCGGGGCCGGCACCGGCGCCTGGTTCGGGCTGCTGATCGGACTGCTGCTGTCGGTGTTCGCCGCAGGCAACCATCACGTCCTGGTCCTGATGCTCAGCGGTCTGGCCTACGGGGCCGTTTTCGGTGCGGTCTTCGGCTTCGCCGGTCATGCCCTCAGCGGCGGCCATCGCGACTTCTCCTCCCGCAGCCAGATCGTGGCCGCCCGGTACGACGTGGTCGCCGACACCGAAGTCGCCGAGGAGGCCAAGAACCTGCTGATCAAACTCGCCTGGCGCGAAGAGTGGCCCGCTCTCGGCCTTGCCACCCGCGCAGCGCTGCGGACACCCCTGTCTCCCGCAAGGGCTTCGCCACCTGTCGGCCCGGCTCCACGTGCCCGACGGCGCTGCCCCTGAAGTCGTCCCGGTCTCACTCGCTGAAGGAGGAGTGACCGTGCACCACCACGCGGATCATCACGATCACGAAACGTCCGGGCGCGAAGATCCCGGTAAGGAGCGGACCACGGCGGTTCTGGACGTGCGCGGTCTGGCCTGGGCGTCCCAGCAGAGCACCGTCGCCGCTGCGTTGGGCCGGCGGCCCGGCGTACTTCAGGTCGAGGTCAACCCGGTCGCGCAGTCGGCGACGGTGGCCTTCGATCCGCGGCGTACGTCACTGGCGGAGCTGCGCCGCTGGGTGACCGAATGCGGCTACCACTGCGCGGGCCAGTCCGTGCCGTCCCATGTCTGTGATCCGATGGCCGAACCGGACCCTGCCGCCGGAGCCACCGAGGGCCGTCGTACGACTCCTGAGGGCCGTGCCGCGGTGGTGGCGGCTCCAAGCGCACCCGCGGAGCACACCGAGCACACCGAGCACACCGAGCACACCGCGGCCGCGGCTCCCGCCGAAGCCGAGGAGATGCCGACCCCCCACGAGCTGATGGGGCACGGCGGCCACGAGGCCATGTCGATGGCGGCGATGGTGGCCGACATGCGCAACCGCTTCCTCGTGGCGCTGCTGTTCTCGATCCCCATCGTCGTCTGGTCGCCGATCGGCGAGGACGTCTTCGGTCTGGACGCCCCCGTGCCCTTCGGGCTGCGCCAGGACGTCTGGGCGCTGCTGCTGAGCCTGCCGGTGATCTTCTACTCGTGCTCGATCTTCTTCGACGGCGCGGTGCGGGCCCTGCGTGCCCGCACCCTGGACATGATGGTGCTGGTCGCGGTAGCCGTCGGCTCCGGCTGGACATACTCGCTGATCATCACGCTCACCGGGGGCGGCGACGTCTTCTACGAGGCGGCCACCGTGCTGGCCTCGTTCGTGCTGCTCGGCCACTGGTTCGAGATGCGGGCCCGGGGCGGCGCCAACGACGCCATCCGCACCCTGCTCGACCTGGCCCCGCCCAAGGCACTCGTCGTACGGGGCGGCGAGCCGGTCGAGGTGCCCACCGCCGATGTCGTGGCCGGCGATCTGCTGCTGGTCCGGCCCGGAGCCAAGATCGCCGTCGACGGAACCGTCGAGGAGGGGGAGAGCGAGGTCGACGAGTCGATGGTCACCGGGGAGAGCCTGCCCGTGCACAAAGCCCCCGGGGCACAGGTCGTCGGCGCGACCATCAACGCCAACGGCACGCTCCGCGTACGCGCCACCAAGGTCGGCTCCGACACCGCGCTGGCCCAGATCGTCAAGCTCGTCCAGGAAGCCCAGAACTCCAAGGCCCCGGGCCAACGGCTCGCCGACAGGGCCGCGTTCTGGCTGGTCTTCGTCGCCCTGATCGGCGGCGCCGCGACGCTGGCCGTCTGGCTGCTGGCCACCGACCGCTCGCTGGGCACCGCGATGCTGTTCGCCATCACCGTCGTCGTCATCACCTGCCCGGACGCACTGGGTCTGGCCACCCCCACGGCCGTCATGGTCGGCACGGGACTGGGAGCCCGGCGCGGGGTGCTGTTCAAGAACGCCGTCGCCCTGGAGGCATCGGCGGGGATCCGGACCGTGGTCATGGACAAGACCGGCACCCTGACCAAGGGCGAGCCGGAGGTGACCGACCTGATCACCGTCCCGGGAACGGACGAGGACCAACTGCTGCGGCTGGTCACGGCGGTGGAGCGCGAGTCCGAGCACCCGCTGGCCGAAGCCGTCGTACGGTACGCCGACAGCCGGGCCGTGACGGCAGTGAGCGCGCGGCACTTCGAGAACGTCCCCGGCCACGGTGCGACCGCGGTCGTCGACGGCCACCGGGTCGCGGTCGGCAACCGCGCACTGGCGGTGCGCGAAGGCGTCGACCTCGGCCGACTGGCCGTCCGGCGCGAGGCGCTGGCCGCCACCGGCCGTACCGTCGTCATCGCCGCCGTCGACGGACGGGCGGCTGGCCTGATCGGCATCGCCGACGCACCCCGGGAGACCTCCGCCGCCGCCGTGGCCGAACTGCACGCCCTCGATGTCGAAGTGGTCATGCTCACCGGTGACAACCAGGCCACCGCCGAACGGATCGCCGACCGTCTGGGCATCGACACCGTCATCGCCGAGGTCCTGCCCGGGGACAAGGCGGCCAAGGTCGCCGAACTGCAACGCGGCGGCCGCAAGGTCGCCATGGTCGGCGACGGCGTCAACGATGCCCCGGCGCTGGCCCAGGCCGACCTCGGCATCGCCATCGGCGCCGGCACCGACGTCGCCATCGAGACCGCAGACCTCGTCCTGATGCGCTCCGACCCCCTCGACGTACCGACCGCGCTGCGCATCGGCCGCGGCACCCTGCGCAAGATGCGGCAGAACCTCGGCTGGGCCATCGGCTACAACGCCATCGCCCTGCCCATCGCCGCCGGCGTCTTCGAACCCGCCACCGGTCTCGTACTGCGGCCGGAGATCGCCGCGCTGTCCATGTCCGGGTCCAGCATCATCGTCGCCGTCAACGCCCTCGCGCTCAAACGCCTGCACCTCCCCGGTGCGGCACCCTCGCCCGCCGACCAACCCCCCAGCGCGGCGGCTGCCCCCGCCACCGGTGAAAGCGCCGGGCCGGACATCGGACGCCGTGCCGCCTGACCTCCCGGGCCACGGGCAGGCCGCGTACGACCTGCCCGGCGACACCGCCGCCGTGGAGCAGATCACGACTTCCGTTCGTCGCCCATCGGCGACCCTGCACAGGGTGTCGAAGCGCTGTCTGGACGGCGGTCTGTGCAGGCCCAATCGCTGAAGGCGGACGGAGCAGGTGCTTAGCCTCGCCGTTTCGGTTGGGATGAGGCGGCGTCGACGATCAGCAGCTCTGGGGTGGTCGACGCGATTTCGGTGCTTGGGCAGGGCTGAGTCCCGGCGCGGTGGTCGGGTTCTCCAAGGTCTATCGGGTCGTGGGCGGACGAGGGGCTGCCGGTCAGCCGCCAGGTCGGGGCAGTGCGGCAAGGCGGTGGAAAGCCGTGGCCAGTTCGTTCCTCCAGGGCCAGGTCACCGATATCCGCAAGCGTAGGCGTCGACCGCCGCGAGTGAGGCGGGCGGCGACGTGCAGCAGCCGGTAGCGGAGCTTCTTCGGCTCGACAGTGGCGAGTTCGCCGTCCAGCAGCAGGACACGGGTCCAGGCCAGCAGATCGATTGCCGCGAGGCTGAGTTCGAGCCAGACAGTGTTGATGCCGAAGTCGCGGGAGGGGAAGCGGCCGAAGCCGGTGCTCTTGCCGCACCGGATGTGGTCCTCGACGGTGGCATGCCCGCGGTGGCGGACCTCCAGGAACTGGGCGGAACCACCACCGCAGGATGGGGTGTCGGTGAGGAACACCTGATGCCGCAGGCCCTCGTCCTGGCCGAACAGGGACAGCTGGGCACCGGGGTGCGGCCGCTCTCGGCGCACGATGACGCGGGTGCCGGCCGGGTAGCCGGTCAGGTAGACCATGCCGGTCAGCTCGGTGACCTCGGCGCCACCACGCAGAGTCCCGTCCTGGTCCAGAGCGGGATGCCATAGACGGTCGGGTATGGCCCGGACAGCGTGGCGGACCGGCGCGGTGACCGCGTATCCGACCGAGAAGAAGGTACGGATTCCTCGTTTCCGCACGTCGCGGACGTGGGCAAGGAAGGCTTTCGCGGATCCGGCGCTGTCGGTGCGGATCAGGATGTCGGTGCCGTGCCGGTGGGCGTCGGGGATCTGCGCGAGTGCCTGGTCGAGCACCGTGATGTGGTCGGCGGCGGTGTTGGCGCCGGCGTTCCCGGGCCGCAGCCGGCCGGACAGCGCCTCGCCCGTGTTGGCCAGGAAGCACAGCAGCGGGTGGAAGCCGAAGCCGCCCTTATAGGTGGGTGCGGCCTGCTCTTTCTCGGAGTGGCAGGTGACCAGCGTGGCGTCGAGGTCCAGGACCAGCCCGGGCAGAATGCGTCCCGCGGCCCGGACTGTGGGAATGCCCTCGCCTTGCTCGGCGGCTTGCAGCCAGGCCACTTCCCGGGCCTGGGCACGGGCCGAGCGCAGAGAAGACAGTGTCCTCCCATCGATGTCGGCGAGCAGTCGCCAGGCCGTCGGTGTCGAGGCGACGGGGCCGAACACCTCTGCTTGGTCGCGCAGTACTGCCAGATCCGCAATGGCCTCGCCGCCGTCGGCGAGCATCACCGCCAGATCGGTGGCGATCCGGCCCGGATCGTGCCCGGTCCCGCGCGGCCGGAGCGGCCTGAGCGCGGTGGAGTACGCGGCGGTGAGCCCGGTGGCATCAGCGAGATCAGCCAGCAACCGTGACCCGGCATGACCGACTACCCCCGAACCATCGGCACTGACCTGGACCCTGGGACGCAACCCGATAGCCTGCACGTAGAAAGTGCCCTCCACCTGAACCGACAGAACCCCTCAGCAAGGTTCATCGTTCCAGGTAACGCAGATCAGGCCCTGTTGCTATTTCGGTTCGTTCCCCAGAAATTCCCCACTAATCAAACGGTAGTGCCCTCGCCGAGTGTGTCCCTACTGACGCCCTCCGCGCGGGCAGACACGATTTACCGGCCACGAGGAGTCTGATCAGGCCTCGCTTGGCCGATGGCGGATGGCGCTGAAGGGGATGAGGATGAACAGGGCGAGCGCGAGGTAGCCGACAACGGCGGCAAGGGGTAGGAACAGGCCCAAGAGGATCATCACGACGTACAGGCCAAGAGTCGGTGTCAGCCGCTTGGTGAGCGTCTTCACGTCCTCGTCGGCCATGTCGGGCTTCACCAGGTGTCCGCGGACCGCGTAGCGCCACGTGACCGAGACCATCAGGATTGCCAGCAACAGGTTGATCCCGTACACGGTGGCGGCGACGCGCTCCGCATCCGCCTCGTGGACGTACTCCGCTAGCAGTTTGGTGGGGAAGGGCAGGAACGACACCACCAGCAGCAGCAGCAGGTTCAGCCGGATCAGCACCGAGTCCGCATGATCGAGGTACTCGGTGATCACGGTGTGGGCGAACCAGACTGCTCCAATGGTTGCGAAACTCACGAAGTAGGCCAGGTAGGAAGGCCATTGGTCGCCCAGCGCGCTGAGTAGATCGTCCCCGGATCCAGCGGGGACGGCGATCTCGAGGATGAGCAGGGTGATCGCGATAGCGAACACCCCGTCGCTGAAGGCATTCATCCGCCCGGTCCGGTATCCGGGAGCGCGGTTAGTGTCCTTGGGCTCAGTCATGTGGGGACATTACCGCTGGTGAGGGGGCCGCCTCTGGCGGGAACCCTCTCTCCTCAGGATGTCGTCCGCCAAAGCACTCACATGCCGCTGTCAGTACGGCATCGCGTGACCGCTCTTGCCGCAACAGGGACACGCCCAGTCAGACGGCGCGCAGCCGTGCTGTCCCGACAGGTGGGGCCATCACGTCGGCCGCTCTCGTGGGCTGAGTCTTTCGGCCGAGATAACCGGCCGTGACATTGGTGTCGGCGTGACCCAACTGGTTGGCAATCTCGGTAAGGGGACAGTCAGCCTCATCCATCATGACGCCACGGTGCGCCGGAAGGAGTACGCGGCGGTGAGCCCGGTGGCATCAGCGAGATCAGCCAGCAACCGTGACCCGGCATGACCGACTACCCCCGAACCATCGGCACTGACCTGGACCCTGGGACGCAACCCGATAGCCTGCACGTAGAAAGTGCCCTCCACCTGGACCGACAGAACCCCTCAGCAAGGTTCATCGTTCCAGTTCAGGAAGGCACTTTCGCGTTTCCGCCCCACAGCCAGCCGTCCCCAAGTGAAACGGCGAGGCTAGGCGGCCCACGTCCACGGTGACGTCTGCCGGCGGGGTATCCCGAGCGAGGTCCGATTCGACCTGAAGTGACTGGCGAAGCCGGGCAAGGGCGAAGTACTGACGTGGAACGAGGACCACGAAACGGTCACTGCTGCCACCTGCGCCAAAGTCCAGAAATGCCCGGCCGAAGTTCACATCCCATTGAGCGAGTGGCAGAAGTGGAGGGGCTGAAATGGCACCTGATAATACAGAACTGCAAACACCCTGGTTGCGCGACCAATTAATCGAATGGCTCCTGAAGTTAGGAGATATAGGCTGGTTGCAGGAGAACTGGGCTTCGCCGGGGAGTGTGGATCTGGATCGCATGCTGGACTTCTTTGACGACACCGGAGTGCTGGACGACCCTGTCGGCAGAATTGGGTTCATTCTCCGTGACGAAAGAGAGGCAGAAATCGTGCGAAAAATCGACTCCATCATCGAACAAGCAATCCGAGGCGACTCTGGTGGTGACGTCGAAATGATCTGCTCGAGGCCGTGGGGATCGGTGATGGCTATTGCTCGGGAAGCCCTGAAATTGATGGCGGTGGGCAGTTCGTGCAACGACTCAATGCGGTTCGGCGGCATCTGACGAGCATTCTCCCAAGCTCGGGTTGGACAGCTATTGCGGGCGGAGCAAGGCGAGGGGTGCCCTAAGGGTGACTTGAGCAGGTCTTCCTTACCGTGCGCGGGATAAGCTTCCGGTTCAGCTCCGAAGCTGTTGCAGAACTTGAACCCTCGACCTCGTCCGTCGAGTTGTGGATCACACCTGAGGTGGGCTTGAAACGGCTTCGGAGCGACTGCTTCGTGTTCTGGCCTATGGAGATCTTGTAAAAATTCCGGGAATCTTGTGGATCTGGGTCTGAACGACGGCTACCGGTGGCCTGGAATCCTCTCCGGGGCGCCGGTTGTTTGCTCCAACAGATGAGAACGCAGGCTATCGAACTTGAATGATGTCGGACTGGCGAGGTCTGCTGCTGATCCGTCAAGCGAGCAGGGTGCAGTGCGGTGGCAGCGGGTCGGGGACAGTGGAGAGCGCAGCCGCCCCCGGAGCAGCTGGCTGTTTGCGCAAGGCGGGCACGTCTCAGGTGCTCCCGGGAGACGAGTCGTCCTGCGCCTCTCATTTACTTGACGCATCGTCAGATAAGTCAGCGGCTGGTCAGCATCAGCCCCGCCCATTCCGGCACGGCTGTCCGAACAGACGCCTGGTCCGTGGCGTGATGACGGCCTCGCTCGCGCGGAAGCGCAGACAGGCAACCCTCTCCTCGGAGTGAACCGATGTTCCTCGGAATCTTCGAGTCCGAGGAGTGCCGGTGTACAGTGAAGACCGCCCTTGACCTGCAGAAAGCTGGCAGGGAGCCGTCCTCCAGGAGTCCAAAGTGCTGCGTACTCTGTTCAAGTCCAAGATCCACCGTGCCACCGTCACCCAGGCCGACCTGCACTACGTGGGATCGGTGACCATCGACGCGGACCTGCTGGACGCCGCCGATCTGCTGCCGGGTGAGCTGGTGCACATCGTCGACGTCACCAACGGCGCGCGGCTGGAGACGTACGTCATCGAGGGCGAGCGCGGCTCGGGGGTCGTCGGGATCAACGGGGCCGCCGCCCATCTCGTGCACCCCGGAGACCTGGTGATCATCATCAGTTACGCTCAGGTCACCGATGCGGAGGCGCGAGAGCTGGAGCCCCGCGTCGTGCACGTGGACCGCGGCAACCGGATCGTGGCCCTGGGCGCCGACCCGGCGGAACCGGTGCCGGGGTCGGACCAGGAGCGCAGCCCGCAGGCCGTGTCCGCCTGACCACCGCACCAGCAGCCACCAGGAGCGTCCATGAGTGACATCGGCATCCGCGACGACCGGCCGGCCGGCCGCCTCGAGGCCCTCGGCGAGGGCGGCGAGGTCGTCGGCCGCATCGAGTACTTCGTGCTGGACTCGCCCGCGCCCGCCCTGGTGCCGGTGCACACGATCGTCGAGCCGGCCCACGAGGGCAAGGGCATCGCCGGCTCCCTGGCCCGCGAGCTGTACGCCCTCTCCGAGCGCGAGGGCGTCCCCGTGGCCCCGCTCTGCCCGTACGTCGTGAAGTGGGCCGCGCGTCACCCCGAGCAGGCTCCGGCGGCCGACCCCGCGCTGCTGAGGGCCGCCAAGGAGTGGCTGCGCGCCCACCCCGGCCGGTTCTGAGCGGCCCCGGTGCTCGCCCTCCTGCACACCTCGCCCGTCCACGTCCCCGTGTTCGACACCCTGCGTGACCGGGCCCACCCCGGCCTGGAACTGCGGCACTTCGTCGACGAGGACCTGCTGATCCGGGCGCGGGACCGGGGACCCGACGCGGTCGCCGCGGACGTACGGGCCGTGCTCGCGCGTGCCGTCGCCGACGGGGCGCGGGCGGTGCTGTGCACCTGTTCCACCCTCGGCGCGGTCGCGGAGTCGGCCGCGCCGGGAGTCCCCGTGCTGCGCGTCGACCGGCCGATGGCCGCCGCCGCGGTCGCCGCGGGCCCGCGGGTCGTCGTCCTGGCGGCCCTGGAGAGCACCCTCGGCCCCACCGCGGCGCTGATGGCGGAGGAGGCGGCCCGCGCTGGCCGTCCCGTCGCCGTGCGCACACTGCTCGTCGACGGCGCCTGGGACCGCTTCGAGGCCGGTGACACCGAGGCCTACGTCCGCCTCGTCGCCGCCACCGCCGACGCGGTCACCGGCGCCGACGCGATCGTGCTGGCCCAGGCCTCCATGGCCCCCGCCCAGCACCTCACCACCACCGCGGTACCGGTGTTCAGCAGTCCCGGGCCCGGTCTGGCCGCGGGCGCGGAGGCAGCGCGCCGCCGCTGACTCCGCGCGGCGGGGACCCGGCCGGGCGCACCGCGTGCCACCACCGGGTGACTGCGTGCGCCGCCGTCGGGTAGGCGGGGGAGTAGTCCAGAGCCAAGCTCGCCCCCCGGCCCGGAGGACACGATGACGAACCCGTACCCCGACCCCGTGCAGCCGACGCCGGTTCCCGACCCGTACCCCAGCCCGGTCCCGAACCCCGAACCACCCCCGGGGCCGGAGCCCGCTCCGCCGGTTCCCGGACCGGGTCCGCAGCCGACTCCGCCGCCGGCCCCGCCGCATCCGGGCCCACCGCCGCCGGAACCGGACCCGTCCCCGATCCCGCCGGGCCCGGAGCCGGTCCCGAACCCGGAGCCGGGCCCACCGCTCAGCTGACCCGGGGTTCGCGGACCGGCGAGCGGCGGGCGGCACCCCGCAGGACGCCGCCCACCGCGACAGCCCCCCTCAAGGGCGGACGGCTACGCCGAAACCTCCGACCGGTCCCCGCCCCACAGCGTGTGGAACGACCCGTCCCGGTCCACCCGCCGGTAGGTGTGGGCCCCGAAGAAGTCCCGCTGCCCCTGCGTCAGGGCGGCGGGCAGCCGTTCGGCGCGCAGGGCGTCGTAGTAGGCGAGCGCCGCCGCGAAGCCGGGCGTGGGCACGCCCTGGAGCGTGGCGGCGACCAGCACCTCGCGCCACGCGTCCTGCGCGGCCCCGATCTCCGCGGCGAAGGTCTCGTCGGACAGCAGGCTCGGCAGGTCCGGCCGGGCGTCGTAGGCGGCCCGGATGCGGTCGAGGAAGGCCGCCCGGATGATGCAGCCGCCCCGCCAGATCGCCGAGACGGCACCGAGGTCGATGTCCCAGCCGTACTCCGCGCCGCCCGCGGCGATCTCGTGGAAGCCCTGCGTGTACGAGACGATCTTGGAGGCGTACAGCGCCTGCTCGACCCGGTCCGCGAAGGCCTGCGCCTCGGCCCGGTCCAGTGCCGCCGCCTTCGGCCCGGACAGGCCGCGCGAGGCCTCCCGCAGCGCCGCGTGGCCCGACAGCGACCTGGCGAAGACGGCCTCCGCGATGCCCGACACCGGCACCCCGAGGTCCAGCGCGATCTGCACGGTCCAGCGGCCGGTGCCCTTCTGCTCGGCCTGGTCCACCACCACGTCCACGAACGGCTCGCCCGTCGCCGCGTCCACGTGCGACAGCACCTCGGCCGTGATCTCGATCAGGTACGAGTCCAGCCGGCCCGTGTTCCAGGTGCGGAAGATGTCCGCGATCTCGGCGGGGGAGTACCCGGCGACGTCCCGCAGCAGCTGGTACGCCTCACCGATCAGCTGCATGTCGGCGTACTCGATGCCGTTGTGGACCATCTTCACGAAGTGCCCGGCGCCGTCCGGACCCACGTGCGTCACGCAGGGCGCCCCGTCGGCCGCCTTGGCGGAGATCTTCTCCAGCATGGGACCCAGCGACTCGTACGACTCCGGGGAGCCGCCCGGCATGATGCTGGGGCCGTGCAGCGCGCCCTCCTCGCCGCCGGAGATGCCCGTGCCGACGAAGTGGATGCCCTGTTCCCGCAGCTCGCGCTCACGGCGCCGGGTGTCCGCGAAGTGCGCGTTGCCACCGTCGATGATCATGTCGCCGGCTTCCAGCAGCGGCGCGAACTCCTGGATCACCGCGTCGGTCGGCTCCCCGGCCTTCACCATGATCACCAGGCGGCGGGGGCGTTCCAGCGCCGCCACGAACTCCTTGGCGGTCTCGGTCGCGATGAACTCGCCCTCGCCGCCGAACTCCTCCACGAGGGCGTGCGTGCGCGCCGCTGTCCGGTTGTGCAGGGCGACCGTGTAGCCGTTGCGGGCGAAGTTGCGGGCGAGGTTGCGGCCCATGACCGCGAGTCCCGTGACGCCGATCTGGGCTGAGTTGGTCATTGCGGTTGGCTCCTCAAGAGTCTGTGGTAGGTCGGCAAGAGTCTGTGGTCGGTCGGCCCGTGATCCGTGCGCGACCCGTGCTCGTCGACGCCGGTTCCGGCCCGTGCACATCCTGTCGTGTCGGTGCACCCATCGCACGCGCTGGACACGCGAAGTCGCCCACCCGGATACGGACACAGGGCCCCACCCGTCTCAGGATTCACGCAACAAGCCGGTGATCCGGCTCAGTTGAGCCAGTGCGGCCGATTGTCGTCTTGTCACGTGCAGTGAGCGGATCGTACTTTTGCCCCTCCTGACGCATGTCGAGGGGGATCTCCATGGCCGCACGCGGCCGGCACCGCCGGTATCAGCCGAACAGGATCAACCGGGCCTCGCTCACCGTCACGGTCGGCGGCGCCGGCATGGCGATCCCGCTCATCGGCGCCGGAGCCGCCGAGGCGGCGGACGTGGACACCTGGGACAAGGTCGCCGCCTGCGAGTCGACCAACGACTGGAACATCAACACGGGCAACGGCTATTACGGCGGCCTGCAGTTCACCCGGTCCACCTGGGAGGCGTACGGCGGCACCCGGTACGCGCCGCGCGCGGATCTGGCCACCAAGGACCAGCAGATCGCCGTGGCGGAGAGGGTGCTGGACGGCCAGGGGCCGGGCGCCTGGCCGGCCTGCTCGGTCCGGGCGGGGCTGACCGCGGGCGGCGACGCCCCCGACGTCGAGCCGGCCGGCGCGTCCGCGAAGACCGCCGCGAGACCGGCGAGCACTCTCAAGGACGTCCAGCCGCAGACCACACCCCAGTCGCGGGCCGGCACCGCCCGGATGTACACGGTCGTGCACGGCGACACCCTCTCGGGGATCGCCGACGCCAAGGACGTCCGGGGCGGCTGGCGGCGGCTGTACGCCGCGAACCGGACGACGATCGGAACGGATCCCGACCTCATCGTGCCCGGCCAGCGGCTGGATCTGCGCGGTCGGGCCGTGGCCACCGAGGCCCCGGGGAAGAAGAAGCCGGCCGAGAAGAAGTCCACGGAAACGGAAACCGCGGACAAGAAGTCCACGGGCAAGAAGTCCACGGGCAAGAAGTCGGCCACGGAGAAGAAGTCGGCCGGCCACTCCCTCGTCGCTCCTGTCGACGCCGGGCTCGGCACGCCGTACCACGCGACGGGTTCCTCCTGGTCGAAGGGCTACCACACCGGCGTCGACTTCCCCGTGCCCACCGGCACGTCCGTGAAGTCCGTCGCCCCCGGCACGGTGGTCAGCGCGGGCTGGGGCGGTTCCTTCGGCTACCAGGTGGTCGTCCGGCACTCCGACGGGCGCTACTCGCAGTACGCCCACCTGTCCGCGATCTCCGTGCGGGACGGGCAGTCCGTGGGCGCCGGTCAGCGCATCGGCCGCTCCGGTTCCACCGGCAACAGCACGGGCCCGCATCTGCACTTCGAGGTGCGGACGGGGCCCGGATTCGGCTCGGACATCGATCCCCTGGCCTATCTGCGGGCCGGCGGCGTCAGGATCTGATGCGCACCCGGTGCCGGTCCAGGACCGGCATCGGGACGTACGGCCCGCCGTAGAACGGCCCGCACAGCGGCAGCGGCACGGGCGCGGGATCCGCCACCACCGACGCCACCGGCACCAGCGGTTCCTCGGGAACCACCGGCTCCTGCGCCACCACCCGGGCCGGCACGGCGTCGGTCACCCGCGGGGAGGTTTCCGCGGACGCCGGGACGACGGCCGGTCCGGCCGACAGCTCCGGGAACGCGAGAGCCATCCGCTCCGCGGCGGCCGCTGCGGCGAACTCCGCGAGCGGCCGCGCCGCGACAGCGCCGTCAGCAGGTTCCGGAAACGCGACGAGGAGGTCGGCCGCGGGCGCCACGACGCCCGTGGGGACCGCCCGCGTCTCCTCGTGCCGCGGGCCGGCGATCTCCGGCCGGGTGCTCGCCAGCCGCTCGGTCGTCAGCAGGATCAGGCCACCCGCCGCCACCACACCGCAGCTCAGGGCGAGCACGGTGCCGGCGGTGCCGTGGCGGAAGGTCTCGCCGAACATCGTGATACCGACGGCCGCCGCCACCACGGGGTTCACCACGGTCAGCGTGGCCAGCGGGGCCGCGAGCCCCGCGCCGCGGTAGGAGGCCTGCGACAGCAGCATGCCGGCCGTGGCCAGGACGCCGATCACGGCCAGGGAGGGCAGGTCGGCCGCCGAGACACCGTCGGTCCAGTCGACCGCTACGGTCTTGGTGAACACCGACGACATGCCGAAGGCTATGCCGGAGCCGGTCGCCAGCAGCATGCTGCGCACCGCCGGGTGCCGGTGCGCGGCCCGGCCGGCGACCATCAGCGCCACGACGGTGCCGCCCGTGACGAGCGCCGCGCCCACCCGCTGCGGGGTGCTGAGCGACTGCGCGTCGGCCGCGCCGACCAGGGAGAGCAGACCGGCCAGGCCGACGGTCGCCATGACGGCGCCGCGCCAGGCCGTCGCCCCGGCCCTGCGGCCCACGAACAGCGCGGCCATCGGCAGCGCGAAGACGATGGTCAGCGCGCCCAGCGGCTGGACCAGGCTGAGAGGACCGTACGCGAGCGCCACGACGTGCAGCAGGCCGCCGAGACCGTTCAGCCCGACCGCCGCCCACCAGCCGGGCCGCCGCAGCGGGGCGTACTGCTCGTCGGGGGAGGACACCGCGACCTGCTCCTGCACGATCGCCCCGGCCGCGTACGCCACGGCGGAGACGAGCGACAGGACCACGGACAACGCGAGGGCGCTCATGAGCTGCTCCTCTGCGTGAGGCGGGGGCCCGGGGCCCGGCGCGGTGAACGGTCGGCTCTCATGGCAAACACGATGCCTTGTCGATCTGTTCCCGTCGTCGTCCCTGAGCACTCAATGAGTCCTACTACCGATGGAGTAGGAAGCGCCTCCACTCCTCCCCAGGGTGGGGGGACACGCAGGGGATCTCCCCGACGGGACACCCCGGGGATCTCCCCGACGGCAGCGGTCCCCGGGGCGGCGGCGCCCCGTGCCTGCGGCATCCCCCCGACGGCGGCCCCGGCCCTCCTTGGTACTACTGCACGTCGTGGACCTCGACCCCCGACTGACGGCACTGCGCGCCCTGGGCGGCTTCTTCGCCCTGCGCACGACACCGCCCACCGCCCCCGCAGGAGAGCCGGACCGGCTCCTGCCGACGCTCGCGCAGGCCTACTCCGCCGCGCCCACCGGCGCGCACGGCGACCCCCTGGCCCTCCGCGTCGGCAAGGTGGCCCGCGCCCTGCGCGCGCCCGAGCCGCGCGTCGCCGCCTCCCTGGCCCACCAGGGTCTCGCGGCCCGGCTCTGGTCGGTCGCGCTCGGCTGCGCCGTCCTCTACGGCGGCCAGCCCGACCTGGCGCCGGGACTGCTGCGCTGGGATCCGGACGGCAGCGCCCCGGACGACCTGTGGCTGACGGAGGTCCGTGCCCGGCCGGGCGACGCGCGGACCCTGGCGGCGACGGTCCTGCACGGCCACCTCGAACCGCTGGCGGCGGCCCTGCGCGCCCGCCACCGCGTCGCCCCCGGTCTGCTGCGCGGCAACGCCGCCTCGGCGCTGGCCGGCGCGGCCCGGCAGCTCGAGGGCTGGGCGCGGGCGAACGGCCGCCCCGACGCCGCCGCCCGCTCCCGCGCCCTCACCGCCGAACTCCTCGTCCACCCCCTCCTGACCGGCACCGGAATTTCCACCGGCACGGCCTTCCGCCGCCGCAGTTGCTGTCTCTACTACCGGGTGCCCGGCGGCGGGGTCTGCGGTGACTGTTGCTTCCCACGGCCCCTGCGCTCTTTCCTCCGCGGCCCGTCTGGGTGACCATGAAGGGGACCGGCCTTCACATGCGAATCCAGGGGGTTGCCGGGTGCGAGTGGGACTGCTGACCCGGGAGTACCCCCCGGACGTGTACGGCGGGGCGGGCGTCCATGTCGAGTTCCTCGCCCGGGAGCTGCGCGAGCTGGTCGACCTGGAGGTGCACTGCTGGGGCGAGGGCCGTGCCGAAGGCGTCCGGCGCCACCGCTCCTGGCCCGTCCTCGACGGCGCCAACGACGCGCTGCGCACGTTCTCCGTGGACCTCGCCATGGCCGCCGCGCTGGAGGACCGCGAACTGGTCCACTCCCACACCTGGTACGCCAACCTCGCCGGCCATCTCGCCAAGGAGCTGTACGGCGTCCCGCACGTGGTGACCGCGCACTCGCTGGAGCCCCTGCGGCCCTGGAAGGCCGAGCAGCTGGGCGGCGGGTACCGCCTCTCCGGCTGGGCCGAGCGGACCGCCCTGGAGGCCGCCGACGCGGTGGTCGCCGTGTCCGGCGCGATGCGCGAGGACATCCTCGCCTGCTACCCGGCGCTGGACGCGGCCCGGGTCCACGTCGTCCACAACGGCATCGACACCGCCCTGTACCGGCCCGACCACCGCACGGACGCCCTCGACCGGATCGGCGTCGACCCGGCCCGCCCGTACGTGCTGTTCGTCGGCCGCATCACCCGCCAGAAGGGTGTCCCGCACCTGCTGCGTGCCGTCCGGGACATCGACCCGGCGGCCCAGGTCGTGCTGTGCGCGGGCGCGCCCGACACCCCCGAGATCGACCGCGAGTTCCGTGAGCTGTTCGCGGAACTGAGCCGGGCCCGGGACGGCGTGCACTGGATCCCGCGGATGCTGCCGCGTCCGGAGGTCATCCAGCTCCTCACCCACGCGGCCGTCTTCGTCTGCCCCTCGGTGTACGAGCCGCTCGGCATCGTCAACCTGGAGGCGATGGCCTGCGGCACGCCCGTCGTGGCCTCCCGGGTCGGCGGCATCCCGGAGGTCGTCGAGGACGGCGCGACCGGACTGCTGGTCCCCGTGGCGGAGGGGGACGAGGGGGCCGGTGCCTTCGAGGCGGGTCTCGCGCGGGCCCTGGACTCCGTGCTGGGCGATCCGGCGACGGCCCGCCGCATGGGCGAGGCCGGGCGGGTGCGCGCGGTCGAGGAGTTCGGCTGGGACGCGGTCGCCCGGCGGACCGTCCGGCTGTACGAGGACACCCTCAAACAGGCGTAGCGCGCCCCGAGCGGGGCAGCAATGGATCAATCAGGGTGAGGGGAGCGGCCATGCGTCGTGGTGGACCTTCGGTCCTCGGAATCGTGCTGGCGGGCGGCGAGGGCAAACGCCTGATGCCTCTCACGGCGGACCGCGCCAAGCCCGCGGTCACCTTCGGCGGGACGTACCGTCTCGTCGACTTCGTGCTGTCCAACCTCGTCAACGCCGACATCCTGCGCATCTGCGTCCTGACCCAGTACAAGTCGCACTCGCTGGACCGGCACATCACCACGACCTGGCGGATGTCGAGCCTGCTCGGCAACTACGTCACCCCGGTCCCGGCCCAGCAGCGCCTCGGCCCGCGCTGGTACCTGGGCAGCGCCGACGCCATCCTCCAGTCGCTGAACCTGGTCTACGACGAGCGGCCCGAGTACGTTGCGGTGTTCGGCGCCGACCACGTGTACCGCATGGACCCGCGCCAGATGCTCGCCCAGCACATCGACAGCGGCGCGGGCGTGACGGTGGCCGGCATCCGGGTGCCGCGCACCGAGTCCGCGTCCTTCGGCGTGATCACGCCGGGCTCGGACGGGCAGACCGTGGAGCGGTTCCTGGAGAAGCCCGCCGACCC
Source organism: Streptomyces sp. NPDC088766 (assembly GCF_044750845.1). Lineage (NCBI taxonomy): Bacteria > Bacillati > Actinomycetota > Actinomycetes > Kitasatosporales > Streptomycetaceae > Streptomyces > Streptomyces sp. NPDC088766. The sequence goes on from NZ_JBIVKQ010000002.1 coordinate 184,710, forward strand.
GCCGGGCCTCGCGGACGACCCGGAGTGCGTGTTCGCCTCCATGGGCAACTACGTCTTCACCACCAAGGCCCTCATCGAGGCGCTCCAGCGGGACGCCGAGGACGAACGCTCGGTGCACGACATGGGCGGCTCGATCCTGCCCCAGCTCACCGACCGCGGTGAGGCCCAGCTGTACGACTTCAGCGAGAACCACGTGCCGGGCGAGACCACCCGCGACCAGGGCTACTGGCGGGACGTGGGCACGCTCGACGCGTACTACGACGCCCACATGGACCTGATCGCCGAGCGGCCCGCCTTCAACCTGTACAACCGCAGCTGGCCGATCTACACCCACTCGGGCCAGTTGTCCCCGGCCCGTTTCAACGCGGGCGGCATCGCCAGCGAGTCGATCATCAGTGCGGGCTGCCTCATCCGCGGGCAGGTCTCCCGCTCGGTGCTGTCGCCGGGTGTCCTGGTCGACCCGGGGGCGGTCGTACAGGGTTCGATCCTGCACGACAACGTCCACATCGGGCGGGGCGCGGTGGTGCGCGGGGCGATCCTGGACAAGAACGTCGAGGTGCCGCCCGGCGCGACGATCGGCGTGAACCCGGAGCGCGACGCGGAGCTGTACTCGGTGTCGAAGGCGGGCGTCATCGCCCTGGGCAAGGGGCAGCGGGTGTCGTGAGCGCAGTACGGAGAAGACGGGGAAGTGCCGTACACGGCAGCGGCGCCGGCCGGGCGGCCCGGTCGATCACCATTTCGAAGCCGATACTCCTTTTGACGCATACGCAACGAGTTCTTAACTGTACGTAGCCTGATCGTGCTTGACCGTGATCGTGCGGGGGCGATTGACTACTGGCTCCTTCCCCGTCGACGCGAGGCAAGCCCGTGACCGCTGATCCGCTCGCACCCCTCGACCTGGCGTTCTGGAACATCGAGACTCCCGGGAACCCGATGCACCTCGGCGCGTTGGGTGTCTTCGCGGCGCCCTCGGCCACCGCCGCCGCCCACGCCGCCGACCTGCTCGCCGGCCGGGCCGCCGCCGTCCCCGGACTGCGCATGCGGATCCGGGACGTGTGGGGGCCGCTCACCGCGCCGTTCTCCCTCGGCGGCGCCGTCCGCGAGCCCGACCCGGAGTTCGACCCGCTGCACCACGTGCACCTGCACGCGCCCACCGCCGACTTCCAGGCGGCGTCCGGGCGGCTCATGGAGCACCCGCTGGACCGTGGCCGGCCCCCGTGGGAGGCGCACGTCCTGCCGGGCGAGGCGGGCGACGGCTTCGCCGTGCTGTTCAAGTTCCACCACGCCCTCGCCGACGGCCTGCGCGCGCTGACCCTCGCCGCCGCCGTCCTGGACCCCATGGATCTGCCCGCGCCCCGGCCCCGCCCGACGGCGCCGGCCCGTGGCCTGCCCGAGGTGCGCGCACTGCCCGGCCTGCTGCGCGGCGCCCTGTCCGACGCCCTGTCCGACGTGGGCCGCGCCCTCGACATCGGCGCCTCCGTCGCCGTCCACACCCTCGGCGTGCGCTCCACCACCGCCCTCACCGCCGGGCCCACCGGCACCCGCCGCACCGGCGGCGTGGCCGTCGATCTCGACGACGTGCACCGGGTGCGCAAGGTCGTCGGCGGCACCGTCAACGACGTACTGATCGCGGTCGTCGCCGGGGCGCTGCGCACCTGGCTCGACGAGCGCGGCGACGGCAGCGCCGGCGTGACCCCGCGCGCCCTCATCCCCGTCTCCCAGCGCCGTCCGCGCACCGCCCACCCGCAGGGCAACCGGCTCTCCGGGTACCTGATGAGGCTGCCCGTCGACGATCCCGACCCGCTCGGCCGGCTCGGCGCGGTCCGCGCCGCCATGGACCGCAACAAGGACGCCGGACCCGGCCGCGGCGCGGGCGCCGTCGCCCTGCTCGCCGACCACGTCCCCGCCCTCGGCCACCGCCTCGGCGGCCCCCTGGTCGGTCAGGCCGCCCGGCTCTGGTTCGACATCCTCGTCACCAGCGTCCCGCTGCCGGGCATCGGCCTGAAGCTCGCCGGGAACCCGGTGACCGAGATCTACCCCTACGCCCCGCTCGCCCGCGGCCAGTCCCTGGCGGTGGCGATTTCGACGTACCGCGGCCTCGTCCACTTCGGCCTGGTCGCGGACGCCGAGGCGGTCCCCGATCTCGACCGGTTCGCGCGGGCGCTGGCCACGGAGGTGGAGACGCTCATCACGGCCTGCGGCTCTTGACCCGCGCGGGTTTGGAGGGGTGGCCCGGCGCTCCGTAGAATTCCCGGTTCGAAAGCGGGCGCGGTCGGAGCGCCGCACGGGGCAGCAGGGGAACGGCAGCGCGATGACGGTGACAGAGGACGGCCCGGCGGCCATGGACGAGGTCGTGCACGGGCCCGGCATCGACCCGGAGCGGCTGGCGGTCTGCCTCGCCGTACTGGAGGAACTCGACAAGCTCGACGTCGACCACCCCGACGCGATCACCGTGCGCCGGGCCACCGCCGGCATCTACCGCTCGGTCAAGCAGCGCCGCCGCCAGGAGCGCCGGGCCGCCAAGACCGCCCACGACAGGGCCGTCACCGAGGCCACCGCGACCGGCTCCGCCCAGCGCATCGACGACGAGACCGAGGGCATCCTGCCCTCCTCCCGCACGGAGGAGGGGGCGATCGCTGGGATACTCCAGCGCCCCCGCTCCTGCTACACCTGCAAGACGCGCTACGTCGAGGTCGACTACTTCTACCACCAGCTCTGCCCGGACTGCGCCGCCGAGAACCGCGCCCGCCGCGACGCCCGCGCCGACCTCACCGGCAAGCGCGCGCTGCTCACCGGCGGCCGCGCCAAGATTGGCATGTACATCGCGCTCCGGCTGCTGCGCGACGGAGCGCACACCACGATCACGACCCGCTTCCCGAAGGACGCGATCCGCCGCTTCAAGGCGATGGACGACGCTGCGGACTGGATCCACCGCCTGGAGGTCGTCGGCATCGACCTGCGCGACCCGGCACAGGCCGTGGCGCTGGCCGACCGGGTCGCCGAGCAGGGCCCGCTCGACATCCTGATCAACAACGCGACGCAGACCGTACGCCGGCTGCCCTCCGCCTACGCCGCCCTGGTCGACGGCGAGGGCGCCCCGCTGCCCGCCGGTGAGCTGCCCGCCCACCACGTCATCGGCGCCTTCAACTCCGGGGCGGTCGACGGCCTCGCCGCGCTGCCCCTCGGCACCAGCGGCATGGACGCGCAGCGGGTCGCCGACCTCGCCCTGGTCGCGGGCAACGCCAGCGTCGCCCGGCACCTGGACGGCACCGCCATCGACGCGGGCGGCCTGGTCCCCGACGTAGTCGACACCAACACCTGGGTGCAGACCATCGAGCAGATCTCCCCGGTCGAGCTGCTCGAGACCCAGCTGTGCAACTACACGGCGCCCTTCATCCTGATCAGCAAACTCCGCCCGGCCATGGCCGAGGCGGCGCGCCGGGCCTCCGGCAAGCGCGCCTACGTGGTGAACGTCTCGGCGATGGAAGGCGTCTTCGGCCGCGGCTACAAGGGTGCCGGCCACCCGAACACCAACGCAGCCAAGGCCGCGATGAACATGGTGACGCGGACCAGCGCCCAGGAGATGTTCCAGACCGACGGCATCCTGATGACCTCGGTCGACACCGGCTGGATCACCGACGAGCGTCCGCACTACGACAAGCTGCGCCTGGCCGAGGAGGGTTTCCACGCCCCGCTCGACCTGGTCGACGGCGCGGCCCGCGTCTACGACCCCATCGTGCGCGGCGAGTCGGGCGAGGACCTGTACGGCGTCTTCCTCAAGGACTACGCACCCGGCAAGTGGTGACGGCGGCACTCGGCGGGCAGTGGGTGACGGGCCGTCAGCCGGCCGCCCCCGGGCGCGAGTCGGCCATTCCCGGCCGCGAATCGGCCGACGGCCCCCGGCCGTGAGACGGTCGACTGCCCCACCTGTCTGACGGCCGACCGACCCCGGCCGTTTGACGGCCGGCGGCCGGCGGCCTTGTGCCGGTCGACGGCGCACAGCCGTGAGGTGCGGGCCGCCACCGGCTCCAGCACGGTCCGCCGGTCCTCCAGCAGCCCCGCGTCGAACCCGGCGACCCGGCCGTCCTCGTCGGCCTGCCGCGGCACGGCCAGGTCGGCGGCGGCCGGCCCGTGCCGACGGTGCCGCCGCACCAGCCCCGCCACCCGCCCACCGAGCAGCGCGGCGGTCTGCGGCGCGTGGGTCGTGCGCGCCTACGCCGCGCGCACCGATGCCGCGCACCGATGCCGCGCACCGATGCCGCGCAGCTCCATGCGTCGGTCCCTCCCGCGGGACAGCCGTAGCGGTGCGTCAGCGGAGCACGGCGAGTTCGCGGCCGCGTCAACGGGACCTGAACCGCGCGACGGTGACGGCACGCCTGCACGTCCGTGTACGCCGTACGAGTGAAGGTCAAAGGGTGCTTCCAGGGAGGAAAGGGTTGAATCATCTGCGGGGACACATGGGTGACTTGCCATGGTTACCCCAAATTTTCAGCCCGATCGAGCGGTATGCCGCTCATCTGGTTACTCTGTAGCCGACGGGCAGCAGGACGGAGTGCCACCCCACACCCACCGTCCGTCATGGGACAAGCCGGTTCACAGCGGCCTGCTCCTTCTGGAGTTTGCCGGCGCCACCGCGTCAGAACTGCCCTTGAGCCAGACCCGAGGGGCGCCAGACGCCGGATCCGCAGACCGACCGGCACGCCCCGAGGGTGACCGACACATAAGGAGTGCGCGGTGACACCGGAGAAGACGAAAAGCGAGCAACGCCCCAAGGAACGCGTCGAGCGTGCGGGCCGCCGGCCCGGAGAGATCGGCAGCCTCGACGTGTGGGCCCGCTCGGCCCCCATCCGGCTGGCGGGGTACGAGGACGACCTCAACGAACCCCACATCCTGCCCAGCGTCGACTGACGTCGGCGGACCGCTCGCGACCGCCGGGCGCATGGGCGTGCGGACAGCACGCCCGTGCGACACGAGGCCCCGGCGGCACCGCGCCCGCGGACCCCGGCCGCTCATCGGTCGAGCGGTGCCGTCCGCCGCCACGGCCGCAGCTCCTCCAGCCGCTCGGCCACCCGCAGCAGCCGCGCCTCCGTACCGGGCAGCCCCACCAGCTGGACGGCGGTGGGAGCGCCCGACGGGAGCGTGCCGACCGGGACCGCCATCGCCGGCCAGCCGGTCAGGTTCCACGGTGGCGTCAGCGGCGAGTAGTTCGTGTTCGCCAGCACATTGCGCAGCCAGCCCCGCTCGTGCCACGGCGCCGACTTCGGCGACCGCCGCGCGAGCGCCGGGGTGAGCAGCACGTCGTACTCCGCGAAGAAGGGTTCCAGGCGCCGGCGCAGCTCCTCGCGCGCCGTCCCGCCGCGCACCCCGCCCAGGAACCGCCGCCCCAGCGCCGCGTGCACGCGGGTGCGGCGGGCCAGCAGGCGCGGGTCCAGCGACCGCGCGTCGACCGCCGTACCGGCCGTCCAGTGCGCGAGCGAGGTGACGCCCAGCGTCAGCGGATACGGCGGCTCGGCCCGCCGCACCTGACACCCCGACCGCGCCAGCGCCCCGGCGGCCTCGCGCGCCGCCGCCACGTACGGTCCGGTCACCCGCACTCCGGCCAGCGGGCTGCGCACCGACACCGCGATCCGCAACGCGCCGTACTCCTCCTCCGGCCCCGCTGCCTCGGCGCCGGCCAGGACCGACAGCATCAGGCGGGCGTCCTCGACCGTCGTCGCCAGCGGACCGTTCTCCGACATCCCGAACCAGTCGCCGTCGCCGATCCCCGCCGGGACCACGCCGTGGCCCGGCTTGACCGTGACCAGTCCGCAGTTGGCCGCCGGTATGCGCAAGGAGCCCATGCCGTCGTTGCCGAGGGCGATCGGCACCATCCCGGCCGCCACCGCCGCCGCACTGCCGCCGGACGAACCACCCGCCGTGCGCGACGTGTCCCACGGGTTGCGGGCGGTGCCGTGCACGCCCTCCGTGGTGCCGAAGACGCACAGTTCCGGCACGTTCGTCAGACCCACCACCACCGCTCCGGCCGCGCGCAGCCGGGCCACGGTGACATGGTCGGCGCCGGCGGGCGCAGCGGGGGTCGCGGCCGAACCGACACGGGTCGACTCGCCCCGCACGGCGAGGTTGTCCTTGACCGCCACCGGTACGCCGGCCAGCGGCAGCCGGTCCCGGTCGGCGCGGGCCGCCACCTCGTCGGCCTCGGCGAGCGCCGCCTGGGCCCGCACCGCCCGGAACGCCCCGATCCGCCCGTCCAGCCGCGCGATCCGCTCCAGATGCTCCGCCACCACCGCCCGGGGCTCGGCCCGCTTCTCGCGTACGGCGGCGGCGATCTCCACGGCGGTCCGGCCGACCCACTCGGTCACAGGCGCTCCTCGGTGTGCGGGCGTGCGGGGTGCTACTGGCGAGTACAGGGAGAACTGTGCCCCGCGGAGCGCGTCACGTCGAGGGGTCTTCGCGGCCCGCCCCGTCCCGCAGCCACTGTTCCACCCCGCCCACGTGGGCGGCGGCCGCCGCCCGTGCCGCCTCCGGGTCGCGGGCCGCCAGGGCGCGGTGGATCGCGGCGTGCTCCCGGCGGGTCCGGGCGAAGGCGCCCTCCTCCCGCCGGCCGCGCCGGACGCGGGCGCGGAAGGTGCGTGAGGACAGGCCCTCCAGGATCGCCGCCATCGTCTCGTTGCCGGCCGCCGCGGCGATCTCGCGGTGGAAGGCGAGGTCGCGGGCGAGGATCTCCTCCGGGTCGTCGGTGGCGTTCATCGCCGCCAAGTGGCCTTCCACGGCTTCCAGTTGTTCCGGGGTGATGCGGGCGGCCGCCAGGGCGGCGGCCGTCGACTCCAGGACGCGCCGCACCTCCAGCAGCTCCACCAGACGCGGGCCCCGCGAGAGGTCGGCCATCACGCCGAACGTCTCCAGCAGATCGCCGGCCCGCAGCTGGGTCACGTAGATGCCCGAACCGTGCCGGGCCTCCAGCACGCCCATGACCGTGAGCGCCCGGACCGCCTCCCGCACCGAACTGCGCGAGATGCCCAGCTCCGCCGCGAGGTCGCGCTCGGTCGGCAGCCGTTGGCCCGGCTCCAGCAGGCCCTCGCCGATCATCGCCTTGATCCGCTCGATGGCGCGCCGCGTCACCGTGCCCTTCGGGGCGGCGGGCGGCCCGCCTGGCGGGGACTCGTTCACGTCACCTCTCCTGTCACCGGTGGGCGCGGTTCGCCGGTGCGCGCAGTCTAACCACCGAACTGGTCCGACCAATCCAGCACCGATGGCGCGATTTTCGCGTCCGAGGGGTGCCCGGGACGGCAAGTGGTCTGATAAGTATGCGGGCATGGTGCCCCCGAACCCCGCCCGTGTCATCGCGGTCGACACCCACGACATCCGCTTCCCCACCTCCCGGGAACTCGACGGCTCCGACGCGATGAACCCCGACCCCGACTACTCGGCGGCCTACGTCGTCCTGCGCACCGACGCGGCCGACGGCCACGAGGGCCACGGCTTCGCCTTCACCATCGGCCGGGGCAACGACGTCCAGGTCGCCGCGATTAGCGCCCTGCGCGAGCACGTCGTCGGCCGGTCCGTCGACGACCTCTGCGCCGACCCGGGCACCCTCAGCCGCGACCTCGTCGGCGACAGCCAGCTCCGCTGGCTCGGCCCCGAGAAGGGCGTGATGCACATGGCGATCGGCGCCGTCGTCAACGCCGCCTGGGACCTCGCGGCCAAGCGCGCCGGCAAACCCCTGTGGCGGCTGCTGGCCGACGCCGACCCCGAGTGGCTGGTGCGGCAGATCGACTTCCGCTACCTCACCGACGCCCTCACCCCCGACGAGGCCCTCACCCTGCTGCGCCGCGGCCGACGGGGCGCCGACGCCCGCCGGGCCCACCTGCTCGAACGCGGCTACCCCGCCTACACCACCTCCGCCGGCTGGCTCGGCTACGACGACGACAAGCTCACCCGCCTCGCCGCCGGGGCCGTCGCCGACGGCTTCCGGCAGATCAAGCTGAAGGTCGGCACCGACCTCGACGACGACATCCGGCGCTGCCGCGCGGCCCGCGCCGCCGTGGGCCCCGACATCCGGCTCGCCGTCGACGCCAACCAGCGCTGGGACGTCGGCGAGGCGATCCGCTGGACCCGCGCCCTCGCCGAGTTCGACCCCTACTGGATCGAGGAGCCCACCAGCCCCGACGACATCCTCGGCCACGCCGCCGTGCGCGAGGCCGTCGCCCCGGTGAAGGTCGCCACCGGCGAACACGTCCACAACCGCGTCGTCTTCAAGCAGCTCCTCCAGGCGGGCGCCCTCGACGTCCTCCAGCTCGACGCCGCCCGCGTCGGAGGCGTCAACGAGAACCTCGCGATCCTGCTGCTCGCCGCCAGATTCGGCGTGCCCGTCTGCCCGCACGCCGGCGGCGTCGGCCTGTGCGAACTCGTCCAGCACCTGTCGATGTTCGACTACGTCGCCCTGAGCGGCACCACCGAGGACCGCGTCATCGAGTACGTCGACCACCTGCACCACCACTTCCTCGACCCGGTCGTGATCAGGGACGGCCACTACACGGCACCGACCGCGCCGGGCTTCTCCGCCGCCATGCGTCCGGAGTCGATCGCGCGGTACACCTACCCCGGCGGCGCCTTCTGGGCCGCCGACCCCACCGGCCGGAAGGAGCAGGCGGCGTGCACGACTTCGAGGGGCTGACCGCCCTGGTGACCGGCGGTGCCTCCGGCATCGGCCGGGCCACCGCCGAACTGCTGGCCGAGCGCGGCGCCACCGTCGCCGTCCTCGACCTGGACCCGACGGGCGTCGGCGAGCCCCTGCTCGCCCACCGCGCCGACGTCCGCGACGACGCCTCCGTGCGCGCGGCCGTCGCGGCCGCCGTCGCCGAACTGGGCGGCCTGGACGTCCTGGTCAATAACGCGGGCATCGGCGCCCAGGGCACCGTCGAGGACAACGACGACGCCGAATGGCACCACGTCCTGGACGTCAACGTCGTCGGCATGGTCCGTACGGCCCGGGCCGCCCTGCCCCATCTGCGGGCCTCCGCGCACGCCGCCGTCGTCAACACGTGCTCCGTCGCGGCCACCGCCGGCCTGCCGCGGCGCGCGCTGTACAGCGCCACCAAGGGCGCCGTGCACGCCCTCACCCTCGCGATGGCCGCCGACCACGTCCGCGAGGGCATCCGCGTCAACTGCGTCAACCCGGGCACCGCCGACACCCCGTGGATCGGCCGCCTGCTCGACGCCGCCGACGACCCGGCCGCCGAACGCGCGGCCCTGGAGGCCCGTCAGCCCAGCGGCCGCCTCGTCAGCGCCGCCGAGGTCGCGGGCGCCATCGCCTACCTGGCGAGCCCCCTGTCCGGCGCCACCACCGGCACCGCCCTCGCCGTCGACGGCGGCATGCAGGGCCTGCGGCTGCGTCCGGCGGGCTCGTGAACACCCTCGGCCGCAGCGGCGTCCGGGTCACCGGGCTCGGCCTGGGCGCCGCCCCCCTCGCGGGCCTGTACACCGAGGTCGACGACGAACAGGCCCACGCCACGGTGGCCGCCGCCTGGCGGCGCGGCGTGCGCTACTTCGACACCGCGCCCCACTACGGCCTCGGCCTCTCCGAACGCCGCCTGGGCGCCGCCCTGCGCGAGCACCCGCGCGCCGACTACGCGGTGTCCACGAAGGTCGGCCGCCGACTGGAGCCATCGGCGGCCGGCGGCGACGACCTCGCCCACGGCTTCGCCGTCCCCGCCACCCACCGCCGGGTCTGGGACTTCACCGCCGACGGCGTCCGCCGCACCCTGGAGGCGAGCCTGACCCGCCTCGGCCTCGACCGCGTCGACGTCGTCTACCTCCACGACCCCGACGACCACGCCGAAGCGGCCTTCCGCGAGGGCTACCCCGCCCTGGAGAGGCTGCGCTCCGAGGGCGTCGTCGGGGCGATCGGCGCCGGCATGAACCAGACCGCCATGCTCACCCGCTTCGTCCGCGACACCGACGTCGACGTGGTGCTGTGCGCCGGCCGCTACACCCTCCTCGACCGGAGCGCGCTCACCGATCTGCTGCCGGCCGCCCAGGAGCGCGGCACGTCCGTCGTCATCGGCGGCGCCTTCAACTCCGGCCTGCTGGCCGACCCGAAACCGACCGCCACCTACAACTATGCCCAAGCACCTGATGAGTTGATCGAACGCGCCCAGCATCTCAGCACCGTCGCCGAGCGCCACGGCAGCACCCTGCGCGCCGCCGCCCTCGCCTTCTGCGCCGCCCATCCGGCCGTCGCGAGCGTCCTCGTCGGCGCCCGCTCGGCGGCCGAAGCCGACGACTGCGCGGACCAGTTCGGGGCCATGGTCCCCCCGGCGCTCTGGCGGGAACTGCGGGAGACCGGTCTCCTGCCGCCCGACGCCCCGGTCCCCGGCGAGAAGGCACCGCGCAACCCGGCGCGGGAGCCGTCATGAGGGCGGCTCGGCACGCCCGCCGCCGCGCCGGACGCCGGCGGCTCCCGGCCGGCGCGGCCCGGCAGCCCCGCACGGCCGAACCGCCCCGCATCGGGCACGACCACCCGGGCCGAGACGCCGACGCGGGCCTGCCCGCGGTACGGGAGCTGCCGTGACCGTCGACGCCCACCACCACGTGTGGGACCTGTCCGTGCGCGACCAGGACTGGCTCGGCGGCCCCGGACTCCGGCCGCTGCGGCGCGACTTCACCCTCGCCGACCTCGCACCCGAGGCCCGTGCCGCCGGCGTCGACCGCACCGTCCTGGTGCAGACGGTCACCGTGGCCGAGGAGACCCCCGAGTTCCTCGCCCTCGCCGCCGCCCACGACCTGGTCGCGGGCGTGGTCGGCTGGACCGACCTGACCCGCCCCGGCGTCGGTGACGAACTGGCCCGGCTGCGGGAGCTCCCCGGCGGCCGCCACCTCAAGGGCATCCGCCACCAGGTCCAGGGCGAACCCGACCCGGAGTGGCTGCTGCGCCCGGACGTGTCCCGGGGACTCGCCGCCGTCGCCGACGCCGGCCTGGTGTACGACCTGGTCGTGCTGGACCGCCAGCTCCCCGCCTGCGTACGGGCCGCCGCCGCGCATCCCGGTCTCACGTTCGTCCTGGACCACCTCGGCAAACCACCCGTCGCCTCCGGCGCCCGCGCGTCCTGGGAGGCGGACCTGCGCGCGCTGGCCGCCCTGCCCAACACGGTCGCCAAGCTCTCCGGCCTGGTCACCGAGGCCGACCCCGCCACCTGGACGGCCGCCGACCTGCGGCCGTACACCGACGCCGCCCTGGACGCCTTCGGCCCGCACCGCCTGATGTTCGGCTCGGACTGGCCGGTGTGCACGCTCGTGGCCGGCTACGGACAGGTCCTGGAGACGGCCAGGCAGCTGACCGGCCACCTGAGCGCCGAGGAGAGCGGACAGGTCTTCGAGGCCACCGCCACCCGCGTCTACGGCCTCTGAGCCGACCCCGCCAGCCGCGTCGGCGGCAGGTACTCCCGCACGTAGGTCCGCTTCCAGCACGCGCCCGTCTCCCGCAGCTCCCGCGGGCTCGTGTACCGGTAGCGGAAGAGGCGGGCGCGGATGTGCCGCGGGGGTTCGCCGGGCGGGAACGGGGAGCGGCGCAGCAGGCGGAGCGTGGCCCGGTCGTTCTCCAGCAGCCGTTCCACCAGCGCCCCGAACCAGGGCCCGGCGTAGGCCGGGGAGAGCGCGGCGAACCACATCATCCAGTCCAGCCGCAGATGGTAGGGGGCGAACTGACGCGGCCAGCGCCGTGGATCGCCGGGCTTGCCCCGGAACTCGTACTCGCGCCAGTCGGAGTCCTCCCGCGGCACCTCGTCGAGGGTGCCCTCGATCACCACCTCGTGGCGCACCCGGCTCACACTGCCGAACGCGCCGTAGGTGTTGACCAGGTGCAGCGGGTCGAAGGAGCGGTTCATGACCTGCCCGCGCGAGAGCATGTTGAGCACCGGCCGGTGGCTGAGGAACAGCAGGAAGGCGGCCACCGCCAGGACCACCACCACGTACCAGAGCGGGGCGTCGGGCGTCGGGGGAGCGTCGCCGGGAAGGCCGAGCGCGGGGACGGCCAGCACGATCGTGATCCAGTTCAGCCAGGAGAAGTTGCCCGACAGCACCAGCCACAGCTGGGTGAGGATCATCAGGGACGCGGCGACCGTCGCGATCGGCTGCGGGGTGAACAGCAGGAACGGCACGAGCAGCTGGGTGACGTGGTTGGCGGCCACCTCCACCCGGTGCAGCGGCTTCGGCAGATGGTGGAAGAACCAGCTCAGCGGACCGGGCATCGGCTGGGTCTCGTGGTGGTGGTCCAGACAGGTGAGCCTCCGCCAGCAGGGATCACCCCGCATCTTGATCAGACCCGCGCCGAACTCGACGCGGAACAGCAGCCAGCGCAGCAGGAACAGCACCACGAACGGCGGCGCCACCTCGTCGTTGCCGAGGAACACGGCGAGGAACCCGGTCTCCAGCAGCAGCGACTCCCAGCCGAAGCCGTACCAGGTCTGGCCGACGTTGACGATCGACACGTACAGGGCCCACGGCACCAGCCACAGCAGCATCGCCGCCCACAGCGGCAGCAGCGAGTCCACGCCGACGGCCAGCGCCGCCGACACCGCGCAGCCCGTCCAGGCGCACCCGGCGAAGAACCGGTCCGAACAGCGCAGGTGGAACACGCTCGGCGCCCGCCGGAACGGCACGCGCTCGACGAACCGGGCGACCGGCAGCATTCCGCGCTCGCCGAGCAGCGCCCGGAACTGGAGCGCCGCAGTGCCGAAGGCGACCAGATACACGCAGGCCAGAGCCCGCTGGAAGACCGTCCGGCTCAGCCAGTGGTCGGGTGCGGTGAACCACTCCACGGATGCCCGCTCCTCTCGCGTCCCCCGTCCTGACACCCCTCGTGTTCCACGCCGGGAGGCATCACGCACGCGTTCCCCTCCCAGTCGAAGAATCCGGCAAATCCTGGCAAGGTGGGCGCATGGTCGATCGGGGAGCGAGCGCACCGTCCCTCCCGGAGGACTGGCCCGCCCGTCCGGAGCCGATCCTGGCACTCAACCGCATGGGCGGCTTCGACTGGGACCTGGACACCGGTCTGTTCGCCATGGACGCCCGCGCCCACGAGATCTTCGACGTGACCCCCGACGAGTACGACGGCAACCCCGAGAGCCTCTCCCCGCGCATCCCCCCGGCCGAGGCCCTGCGTCTGGACACCCTGGTGACCCAGGCCATCAAGGACGGCAGCGAGCACTACGGCGCCTACTTCCGCGTCCGCCGCCGCGACGGCGGGCTGCGCTGGACCCACACCCAGGGCTGCATCCGGCGCGACGACACGGGCCGGCCCCGCCGGATCATCGGCATCGTCCGGGACGCGACCGACGAACTGCGCGACCTCGCCGCCCACCGCGAGGCGGCCGCCCTCGACGACGCGCGCCGCGAGCAGACCAACGTCGTACAGCTCACCACCGCCGCCCTGGCGCACGCCCGGACCGTGAAGGACGTCATCGACGTCCTCAAGGACACCCACGGTCTCATCCACCTGGGCGCGACCAGCCTGGTCATGGGCCTGGTCGAGGCCGGCCGGATCCGGCTGATCGCCGAGGGCCCCCAGGGCAGCTTCGTGCCCGGCACCCTCGTGACCGGAATCGACGAGCCGTACCCGATGAGCGAGGTGGTGCGCACCCTCACCCCCCGGTTCATCGAGTCGCCCGACGAGTTCGCGGCCGGCTACCCCGTGCTGTGGCCGCACATCACCGGCCTGAAGATCACCTCGGCCGCCTACCTGCCGCTCATCGTCCAGGCCCGTCCGATCGGCGCGATGGGCCTGCTCTACAGCGACCGGCGCGGCTTCACCCCCGAGGAACGCAACATCCTCGTCGCCCTGGGCAGCAGCATCGCCCAGTCCCTGCAACGGGCCATGTTCTACGAGCAGGAGAAGGACATCGCCCAGGGCCTCCAGCAGGCCATGCTGCCGCGCACCATCCCCAGCGTGCCCGGCGCCGACGTCGCCGTCCGCTACCGCGCCGCCACCATCGGCGGCTCCCACGGCCGCGACATCGGCGGCGACTGGTACGACCTGATCCCACTGCCCGGAGGTACCCCCTCCGGGGGAGGCCGGGTCGGCGCCGTCATCGGCGACGTCCAGGGCCACGACACGCACGCCGCCGCCGTCATGGGCCAGCTGCGCATCGTCCTGCGCGCGTACGCCTCCGAAGGTCACACCCCGGCCACCGTGATGGCCCGCGCCTCCGTCTTCCTCCACGAACTCGACACCGACCGCTTCGCCACCTGCCTCTACGCCGAGGCCGACCTGTCCACCGGCGTCGTCCAGATGGTCCGGGCCGGCCACATCGACCCGCTGGTGCGCGGGGCGGACGGCACCTGCCGGCGCCTCTTTGTCCCCGGCGGACTGCCGCTCGGCCTGTCCGCCGAGTTCGGCTGCCTCGACTATCCCGTCGCCACCCTCGAACTCGACCCCGGCCACACCCTGCTGCTGTGCACCGACGGGCTCGTCGAACAGCCCGGCGCCGACCTCGACGACGGCATGCGGATCCTCGCCGAGCTGATCGCCACCGGCCCCGACGACGTACGGGAGCTCGCCGACCGGCTCATCGACGTCGCCGAGGAACGCGGCGGTGACGACGACGTGGCCCTCCTCCTGCTCCGCCGGCACGGCACGGACGCCTCCCGGACCGGCAGCCGGCTCCAGCAGCACGTGGCGCCCGGCGACGCCGAGGCCCTCACCCACGCCCGGCACATGATCCGCGCGGCCGTCCGCTCCTGGGGCGCCCGGCACCGCTCCGACGACGTCGAACTGGCCGCCGACGAACTGATCACCAACGCCCTCATGCACACCGAGGGCGCCGCCGTCGTCACCCTGCGCCTCCTCACCGGCGCCGACCGCCGGCTGCGCGTCGAGGTCGAGGACTCCTCCAGCGCCCTGCCGCGCCGCCGCGAGGCCGGGGACTCGGGCGTCTCCGGCCGCGGTCTGCTCCTGGTCGACCTGCTCTCCGACGGGTGGGGAGTGGAGGCCCGCGGCGGCGGCAAGTGCGTGTGGTGCGAGTTCGACGTGCCGGAGCGGACCTGAGCACCGGGCCGCCGACGGCGCTCCGGACGGATGCCGGACCTCTCCGAGACCGCCGGCGGCCTCCACCTCGTCACCCGCCAGGCCCGAGCGGTCCGGCTGCACCGGAAGGACCGCCTCCCCGGCGGTTCGCCCCGGCAAGGGCCCGTCGGCCCTGCGCGTCCCCCCGGAGACCGGGGCGGGCTTCGACCGGCGACTCCTGGCTCCCGTACCGCCCGACGTGCCAGACGGGCGGCAGACCGCCCGACGTGCCAGACGGGCGGCAGACCGCCCGACGTGCCAGACGGGCGGCAGACCGCCGGCCGGCGGAGGTCACGACTGCCGGAGCAGCTCACCGGTGAGGCGCGCCGACCAGGTGCACCGGCGCGGCCAGGATCAGCACCGGGACGGCCGGGTCCTTCGCGACCGAGGTGAGTTTTGCCCCAGGGGGTGTCCGACAAATGAGCGCGGGAGAAGGAGCGTGCGTGCCGGACGCCGTGACGCCGCGGGCATTTGTCGGGCACCCCCTAGCGGGGCTTGAGGACGACGAGGGTCTCGCCGGTCATCGTCCGCACCTCGTAGCGCGCGATCTTGTCGGTCTGCATGGTCGCGCCGCCCTTCATGGTGTTGGGGCGGGCGTCGTGGTCGGGGACCATCCAGCTGGTGACGATCTCCTCCGAGCCGTCGTGGCCGATGACGATCAGATGGCAGGCGCGCGGACCGGCGGCGTCCTTCACCTCGAGCTCGACCTGGCTGCCCCAGAGTTCGTCCTCGGTCGTCACCTGCGCCCACACGCCCGACTTCTGGTCGGTCGCCGTGACCACCCGCACCGGCTCCTCACCGCCGCCACCGGCCATCATGGCGAGCGCGGGTCCCGCGACGGCGACCACCACGGCCGCGGCCACGGCGTACAGCAGCCGTCGCTTGACGGCCCTGCGCCGGGCGGCGACCTCGTCGAGGAGGCGGTCGAGGAGCTGCGGGCCGGGGCCGGCGAAGGGATGCACGGCGCGCGGCGTAGCCCTCCGGTACAGCATCAGCTGCCGGGTGGTGGCGCCGAACTCGGTGACCTCCGCCGCGCAGCGAGGACACTCCATGAGGTGGTCCTCGAAACGGAAGGCCTCCGCCTCGTCCAGCACGCCCAGCGCGTACGCGCCGACGTCGCGATGCCTCTCCAGGGACCTCATGCCGAAACCTCGCGCCGTTGAGTGCCAGTGGGGTTACTCCTTGCTCCCATCGGTACGGACCAGGCAGCGGAATCACTCAAGGCACGTACCGAATCGTGACCCAGATGTTCGGAGCGGTCCGGCCCGTGGATTGGTCCGGATGCGAAAAAGCTAGAAAAGATGGATCGCGAGGTGCCCGAGGGGCAGACCGAGCTGCCAGGCGGGCGTCCAGACCTTGGGTTCCTCGTCCTCGCCGGCCGGCGCGCCGCCCGGCACCGCGTTGAGGTCGGGGGCGAGCAGTTCGGTCTCCTCGAGCCAGCGCCAGGCCGCCGACGCCAGCTCGAGATCGGGGTCGGGGTCTTCCAACTCGGCCGCCTCGGCCGTCAGTTGTGACATACGTTCGGCGACCCAGTCCTGCCAGGGCTGGTCGTACGCCGTGAGCGAAAGCCATGTCTCCAGCTGGGTGACCACCCGGATCCCGGGCAGTTCGCCGTCGGTGTCGGACAGGAAGACGGTCAGTGCCAGGGCGTCCCGCCCGGCGCGGAACTCGAAGGACGTCGGCGGCATGAGATCGCCGGTCCGCAGCAGTTCGTCGGCGATGTACTCGGCGTACAACCATGCCATGGGGACGGTGAGTTCCCCGCCGCCGGTGCCGTCCGTGCTCTGATGACCTCTGTGCAGCATCCCTTCCTGCCTTCCTCCGGTGCGTGCGCTTCTTTCGGCGCCGGAAAACCGGCGACCGGGCCCCATCCGGAACACGGATAAGGACACCCGATTACTCAACCGGGGTCCACGGCAAGGCGCTTTACGGAGGTTTGACTCGACCGTGGGTTTCAGCCCAGGTCGGGCGCGTAACCGGGAAGCACCCGGCGCAGGGCGCGCAGCGCGTAGTACGCGCGCGACTTCACGGTACCGGGCGGGATGCCGAGGGTTTCGGCGGCCTCCGCCACACTCGCCCCTCGGAAATACACCAGCACCAGGACTTCACGGTGTTCCGGAGTGAGTGTCTTCACAGCCTCGCGGACATCGAGCGCCGCGGCGGCCCGGTCGGCGTGGTCGCCGCAGACCGGCGCGTTCTCCAGTACCGCGTCCCCGACCTCGGCCGGCCGCGCCTGCCGGGCCCGCCGCGCGTCGATCGCGAGCCGCCGGCCGACGGTGAGCAGCCAGGGCCGTACGGAGTCGAAGGCGTCGGCGCGCAGGGCCTCAGGATGCTGCCAGGCGCGCACCAGGGTCTCCTGGACGAGGTCCTCGGCGCGCTGGCGGTCGCCGTCGCACAGCCTCAGCAGCAGCGCGAAGAGCGGCCGGCCGTGCTCACGCTGGAGCGCGGCGAGTTCGTGTTCGGCGGTCGTCGTCTGGGCGGTGAGGGTGGTCCCGGCGGTCATGCGCGTATGGCACCCCAGGGCGCCGGTTCGGGACAGGGTGCGCACAAGGGTCTGCGGCGGACGGTCGATCGCGTCGACGAACGGTTCGACGAACGGTCCGGGCTACGCCGATCGCGCGCATCCGGTCCGGTGGCGGGAGCGCCGGAGCCCTACGCGTCCGCGCATGGATTAGTAGTGATACATGCGTAAATGTGATGAGTCATGTGCAACGGGGTGATGCAGTGATCGCACGCAGACACCAGGTGGCCCTGGCCCTCACGGCCCTCCTCGCGGCGGCCGCGGCCTGCCAGGCCCACGACCGCGAACCCGCCTCCGGCCACCCGGCCCCCTCGCCCAGCCGCGGCTTCACCCTGGTGGCCACCGGCGACATCGTCCCGCACGCCTCGGTCGTCGACCGGGCCCGCTTCGACGCCGGTGGCACGGGCTACGACTTCGGCCCGATGTTCACCGGGATCCAACCCGTCGTCACCGGCGCCGACCTGGCGCTCTGTCATCTGGAGACCGTCCGCGTCGCCGCCGACCCGGCCGCCGACTCCCTGCCCCGGCTCGCCGCAGCCCTCGCCACCACCGGCTACGACGGCTGCTCCACCGCCTCCGAACACGCCCTCGACGACGGCCCCGACGGCGTGCGCCGCACCCTGGACGCCCTCGACGGCACCGGCGTACGGCACGCGGGCACCGCCCGCTCCGAGGCCGAGGCCGCCGCCGTCCCGCTCCTGAGCGCGGGCCCCGCGAAGGTCGCCCACCTCGCCTACACCTACGACACCGACGGCCGTCCGCTCCCCGACGGACAGCCCTGGGCGCTCTCCCTGATCGACGAGAACAAGATCGTCGCCGATGCCCGGAACGCCCGCCGGGCCGGGGCCGACGTGGTCGTCGTCTCCCTGCACTGGGGCACGGAGTGGCAGGACGCGCCGGACGGGCGGCAGCTCGCCCTCGCCAGAACCCTCACCGCCTCCCGCACCGGCGGACGCCCCGACATCGACCTGATCCTCGGCAGCCACGCCCACGTCCCGCAGGCGTACGAGAAGGTCAACGGCACCTGGGTCGTCTACGGCCTCGGGGACCAGGTGGCCGGCGAGACGCCGAACCGCGCCGGCGTCGTCGACCCGCGCGCCAACCAGTCCAGCGTCGCCCGCTTCACCTTCTCCCCGCCCGCCCGGCCCGGCGCCCGCTGGGAGGTGACGAGGGCCGCCTTCGTCCCCGGGCTGTTCGACCTCGACGCCGGCCGCGTCGTCGACCTCGACAGGGCCCTCGCCCAGGGCGCCGACGTGGGGGGCGTACGCGACCGCATCCGCGACCTCGTGCTCAGCAGGGGAGCGGCACAGGACGGGCTGGTGACGGGGGAACAAGAGGGTCAAGGGGAGTACGGGCAGTAAGGGGAGTAAGGGGAGGGGCGACTACGGCACCACCGTCACCGGCCAGCGCCCCGCCTTCACCAGCCGCACCGCCACCGACCCCACGATCCGGTGACCGGCCTGCTCGGACGCGCCGACCACCACCGCGTCGGCCTTCAGCTGGTCCGCGGCCTTCACCAGCCCGTTGTACGGGTCGCCCTGGAAGGTGTGGAACTCCCAGCGCACGTCGAATATCCCCCGGGTCCGTTCGGTGGCCTCCCGGATCTGCGCCACGATGTCCTGGGCGATCTCGTCGGTCGCCTCCGCTACCGGCGCCCCGAGCGCCGCGCCCGCCGCCATCACCGGCTGCACGTACACCACGGCGAGCAGGGCGCCCTGGCGCCGGGCCAGACCGGCGGCGTAGGCCGCGGCGCGCAGCGAGGGATCGGAGCCGTCCACGCCGGCGAGGACGACCTTCGGGCCGTCCGTGCCCCGTTCGAACGGGGAAGGGTGCTGTTCCGTCACGACGAGAGGCTATCGGAACCCGCAGGTCCCACCGCCGCGCGGGCCCGGCGGTCTCCCGCGGCCGCGACCACGAGCGCCCTGGCAGGGGCCACCCCGACCGAGGACACCCGGTCCGGCACGGCCGCCCGGAAGCGGCTTCCCCTGCCGGGTGCCGGACGCCGCCGCGGGCGCCTCCGGCAGCCCCCGGCGCCTTCGGTGTCCGCGTCCTGTGCCGCGTCCCGCCGGCCGTCGTCCCGCCGCGCCTTCGGCCGCGCCCGGCGGGCTCGCGTCGCCGCTGATCCCGACAGTGACGACGGGGCGGTCGGCCTGCTGCGCCGAGCGGGTGGATTCGTGCCGCCGGGTCGGTGGCGTTGTGGTGCGTCGGGGCCCGGCCGGGCGACTGATGACACATGCAGAAGGATCAGTTGTTCACGCGGCGCGGGGCGTTGCTCGCCGGTGCCGCCGCCGTCGGCGCGGCCGGGACGGCCTCTCTGTTCGCGTGGGGGACGGGCGCGGGGACACCGGCCCGCACCGGTGCCCCGGTGGCCGGTGCCCCCGCGTACCGCCTCCCGACGGGACCCTCCGCCTACCGCCTCCAGCCGCTGACCGGCTACGGCCCCCCGCGCACCACGGCCCGCACCCCCGTGCGGCGCGAACCGTTGCTGCGGATCACCGGCCGCGGCCGCACCATGGTGCTCACCTTCGACGACGGCCCCGACCCCCGCTACACCCCGGGCATCCTCGACGCCCTGGCCGAGTACGGCGTCCACGCGATGTTCTTCGTGTGCGGGGAGATGGCCGCCGACCACCCCCACCTGCTGGCCCGGATGGCCGACGAGGGACACACCGTCGGCAACCACACCTGGTCCCACCCCCTGCTCACGAAAATGACGCGCCGTCAGATCCACTCCGAGATGAGCCGCACCAGCGAGGTCATCGAGAACGCCTACGGAGAGCGGCCCCGCTGGTTCCGCGCCCCCTACGGCGCCTGGAACCGCGCCGCCTTCCAACTGGGCTCCGAACTCGGCATGGAGCCCCTGGCCTGGACGGTGGACACCCTGGACTGGACCACCCCGGGCACCGGCACCATCGTCGACCGGGTCGAGAACGGCGCCGCCCCCGGCGTCGTCGTCCTCTCGCACGACGCGGGCGGTGACCGCACCCAGAGCGTGCGGGCCCTGCGCCGCTATCTGCCCCAACTCCTCGACTCCGGCTACCACATCACGGTGCCGCAGCGGCAGCGCACCTAGGGCCGCTCGTCGCACGCGTCCGTCCGGCGAACACGGCCTCCCCGCGGGCGGCGGTGCGCGCCGGACTCCGCCGGGCCCAGCACCTCGGCACCGAGGGGTACGACGGCTTCGACCGGATCCGTACGGCGGCATCCGCGTCCGGCGCCCGCCCGGCCGGCCGAGGTCCCGCGGGGTGGTCACCCGCCCGGCCGGCTTTCCGTTCAGCGGACCTCGACCAGGCGGGCGAAGGCGACCACGTTGCCGTCGTAGCCGTTCGCCTTGGAGAAACCGCCACCGCAGGTGATCACCCGGAGTTCGGGGGCGCCCTTGGAGGCGTAGACGCGGTCGCCGGGGAAGTTGTTCTTCTCGAAGACCTCGACGCCGTAGATCTCGAACACCGCGGTCTTCCCGTCCCGGCGGGCCACCTCGACGTGATTCCCCTTCTTCAGGGCACCCAGACCGTAGAACACGGCCGGCCCCTGCATGTTGTCGACATGGCCGACGACGACCGCCGTCCCCTTCTCACCGGGGGAGACGGCGCCGGTGAACCAGCCGGCCAGATTCGGGTCCTCCGGGGGCGGCGCGCCGACCCAGCCGTCCGTGTCCAGGCCGACCTGCATGACCGGGGCGTCGACCCTGATGGCGGGGATCCTGACCCGGTCGGGCTCCGCGAACGGCAGGGCCTGGACGGTCTTCCCGAAGGTTCCCTGGGCCGCACGGGCGTCGGCGGACGCCGCGGAGGCGGGCTGCGGCGGGCCCGCGTCGAACTCCCCCGAACCGTTCCGGATGAGCGCGAGCCCGGTCAGCAGAACAAGCGCTATCACGCCCCAAGGTGCACGCTTCTTCGGCCGCTCCTCCTCTTCCGCCATTCCGGACAGCTCGTACCCAGACATTCGCCATCCCCTTTCGACGCGGCCGTCGCCACGTCCTTTCGCGCATACGAGAACGCTAAGTCCCGCAACGGGAACCGGCGACGGGGCGGCGGCGAACGGGTGGCCCGCGTGTCCTTCGGTCCGCCATCCGAGTTTCCGCGCACAGGAATTTTCTGACGGACCGTGACCTGCGGCTATATCCGATTGTGTGCATTTTCCTCGGCGTGTCCTCTCACCAGGACGGACCATTCCCGAAATGCGGTCCCGTGCACGGCATCTGAGGGTCGATCCGGGAGGCGCTCTCTCGCCGACAGACCGGGGACGGGCCCCGGGGCGCCTTCCGCGGAGGATCACATGCGAAACTCACGCGCCCTGGCGGCAGCGGCCACAGCGGTCGCCGTCCTCGGGCTCGCCGCCCCCGTGGCCGTCGCGGACGGGATGCCACCCAACCCGGGCAGCCAGAACGACAACAACTGGGTCGCCCCCGGAAACAACAACGGCGGAGGCCACTCGGGCAACGACAACTGGGACGGGAACAACGGCAACAACGGCAACGGGGAGAACAACGGCGGCAACGGCGGGGGCGGGGGGAACGGTGGTAACGGGGAGAACAACGGCGGCAACGGCGGCGGCAACGGTGGTAACGGGGGCAACAACGGCGGGGGCAACGGTGGTGGCGGGGGGAACCACGGCGGCAATGGCGGGGGCAACGGCGGCGGCAACGGTGGTAACGGGGGCAACAACGGCGGGGGCAACGGTGGTGGCGGGGGGAACCACGGCGGCAACGGCGGCGGCAACGGTGGTGGCGGCCACGAGGGAATCTCCCCGAGCAACATCGTCGCGCTGCCCAGCGTCGTCGCCCGCGGCGGTCAGCTGGCCGTCACCGTCGACGGCTGCCGGGGCGGCGGCACCATGAGTTCGGACGCCTTCCGGACGACCGGCCTCAGGCCCGTCAACGGCGCCCACCACACGGCGCAGGGCACCGCGACGGTCAACAGCAACGCGCGCCCCGGCTCGCACAGCATCACCGTCAACTGCAACGGCCGTACCCTCACCAACCCCACCGCCTTCACCGTCATCGGCGGCGTCCGCGGCGGTCTCGGCGGCAGCAGCTCCAGCGGCGCCACCCCCACCGACATGGCCATCGGCGGCGGGCTGGTGGCCGCCGCGGTCATCGGCGGCGGCGTGTTCTGGATGCGCCGGCGCGCGGAACGCCGCGCCTGACGACCTTCTCCGGCCCCTTCGGAGCACTGCCACCGCACGTCACGGGCCTTCGCCCCCTCCCTTTCCGGGAACCGGGGCGAAGGCCCGCCGCCCGGATGCCGTCAGGCGCCGCCGTCCTCGCCCGCCCGCCGGCGCGAGAAGTGGTACGCCGCACCGACCGACCCCGCGACGAGCGCCGCGCCGAGCCCGACCTCCCGCAGGTCGAACCCGGCGACGGTCCCGCCCGCACCGGCCCGCACGGCGCGCGGGACCGCGTCGGGCACCGGGGTGGGGGTGGCCGGGCGGGCGCCGGCGACGGTCAGCCCGGTGGAACCGCTGACGCCGTCACAGGTGAACGTCACCCGGTGCACCGCGCCCACCTTGATGCCGAAGTCGACCGTCGTGGTGGCCGAGGAGCGGTGCGCGGCGATGCGCACCGAGTCGAAGATCCCCGAGGTGATGGTGACGTCGCCCTTGCAGCCGCCGTCGCCCCGGTCGATCCGGAGGGTGACCCGGCCGCCCGCCACGATCGTCGACGGCAGCACGCTGAAGCCGAACGGGGTGGTGCCGCCGCCGTCGGCGGCGACGGCGGACGGCGCGGGGAGGGCCAGGGCGCCCAGGCCCAGCAGTGCGGCCGAGGCGACGCGTATCGCGTGCATGTGTGTCCTCCGGTTTCCGAGGAGCAGCCGCGGTTCTTCTCCGCGCGTGTCGTCGAATGCGCCTCGATGACCGAAACGCTAGGAACGTGTGTGCGCTCCCGCGATTCCTGTCGCGCGAACGGGGCAAGCGGGTGGGCCGGACGGGTGGTGCGGGTCCCGCGACCGGGGTACGGAACCGGCGTGTCGCCCGCCGTCGCCCCGGCCGGTGCGGGTACGGCCCTTCGTCCGGGCCTGGCCGGGCTCGCGGGGGCCGACCCGAACGAGAGTCCTCAGCCCCTGGCGTCGGGGAAGAGGCGCAGGAAGGGCTCGGCCGACGTCGCGATGCCCCGGCTGTAGGGCGCGTCGAAGTCCCAGATGAGGAACAGCAGGAAGGCGATCAGCGCCGAGAACAGCCCCGCCAGGACCAGTTCCCGGGGGGTGCGGCGGATCTGGAGCGCGAAGACCATGCCGACGGTGACGACGGCGCCGGTGATCAGCCCGAACCAGACCACGCCGGGCATGGTCGCCCCGGTCGAGCCGGCCCGGTTGTTGCGGGCCTGGTCGGCGGCGGCCAGCTGGTCGAGGAGCGGCTGGTAGGCCTGGGCCTCGAAGTCCGAGGCGGGCCGGTGGTCGGTGAGGTCGACGCGGAGCCGTTCGAGGAGTTCGTCCCCCCGTTCGGTCACCTCGCCCTTGTCGGCCATGGCCTTCCACTCGATGGTGACGACGTGGCCGACATAGGCCTCCACGTCCTCGCGGATGCGCTCCCGGACGCCGGGCGGGTACACCCGGACCCGCTCCGAGATCTCGTGCAGCGACTGGGCCTCCGCCTGGACGTGGTCCTGGGCGATGCTGCGGGCCTCCCAGACGCCGGCGATCGCCAGGCCCAGGACGATGGCGTACACCACGCCGATCCACATCGTCATGTACTCGATGACGTCCGGGGTCTCGGACGGGTCCTCGTCGTCGGACACCCTGCGGTGCCGGACGAAGGTGACGGCGATCACCACCACGCACGCGGCGACCATCGCGAGGGTGAGAACAAGCCATTCCGGCAAGAGATGCCTCCTGGAGGGGCGTCAGCGGGGCCGCAGCGCGGCGACGGCGATGACCGCGGGCGCGGTGATGAGCAGGACGTACGTGACCGGCGACCGGTGGTGCCGGACCGGCGCCCGGCGTGGCTGTGCGTGGTGGGCCGGGTACGTCACGGGCGACGCGGACGGCCGCGGGGCGGGTGCGGGCGGCGGTGCGGGCGCGGGCGTGGACGTGGGCTCCGGACGGGGCTTCGGCGCGGAGGGCGGCGGCGGGAGAGGGGCCACGGGCTTCGGCGGTGCGGGCTTCGGCGGTGCGGGCCGCGGGGGCTCGGGTCGCGCCCGTGGCGGTGGGGCCGGCGGCGACGTGGGCTCCGGCGCCGGCTCGGGGGGCGGCTTGGGTGAGGGCTTCGGCGGCGGTGGTGTCGGTTCCGGAGGGGGTGGCGTCGGTTTCGGAGGTGGCGGGGGCTCGGGTTCCGGCGGCGTCGGTGTCGGGCACCCCGGCGGGGCCGGCCGTCCGAGGTTCCCCGCGACCGCCACCGCCTCGGTGCCGTCCGGGCCCGTCGAGGCGTACGCGCAGGCGTCGGCCACGGCCGTCCCGGCCGGTACGGCCAGGAGGATCCAGGCCACGGTCACCAGGGCCAACGCCCTGTCCAGCAGGGCGGATCGGGTCGGTTCGGATCCATGCACGACGAGATCATGGGGCCTCGCACGCGGGTACACGCCGGCGCGCGGGACGATTGCCCCGAACGGGGGAAGCCCGCCGCGCGAGGTCTGCCCGGGGTGCGCTCATGCGTCCGGCCGCACGCACTCGCGTGCGAGCGGACCGCGCGCGGTGGTGCGCGGGCGGTGGTGCGCGGGCGGTGACGGGTGATGCACGGGCGGGTGGTGCGCGGGCGGACCGCGCCCGCGCACGAGTGCGGGCCTGCCGCGCTCGCTCGTTCGCGGGTGCACCGCGTGTGCCGGTGCCGAGGAGTGGCCCGGAGCGGGCGGCGGCACAGGTCGCGAAAAGAATTTCGTGCCGCCTTTGAACACGGCGCCCCCCGCCGTGCGTACCCATGGCCGTGCGGCGGCGCAGCAGGGCGTTGCAACACGCTTGGGATGATCGGGGAGTTGAAGATGAAGACCTCCTGGCGGAGCGCCTCACTCGTGGCGAGCGCTGTGTCTGTTCTGGCGCTGACGACGGCGTGCGGTCAGGAAGGCGGTACCGCGGCGTCCAGCCAGAACGTGGGTGTCACGGCTCCGGCGGGCACCGTTGCGGGCGCGGGCAGCGGCTACGGAAGCGTCGGCGCGGGCACCAGCCCCAGCGCGAGCGCGCCGGCGGCCGCGGGCGGCACGCAGGCGGGCACGGCGGGTCAGCTCGCCGTCTCCGCCAACGCCGAGCTGGGCAAGGTGCTGATCGACGCCGCCGGCATGACGCTGTACCGCTTCGACGCGGACACCGCGGAACCGCCCAAGTCCAACTGCGACGGCGACTGCGCGACGGCCTGGCCGCCCGTGCCGGCCGACGACGCCACCGCCGGCGACGGCATCGACAAGTCGCTGCTCGGCGAGGTCACCCGCTCCGACGGCAGCAAGCAGCTGACCGTCGACGGCTGGCCGGTGTACCGCTACGCCAAGGACACCAACGCCGGTGACACCAACGGCCAGGGCGTCAACGGCAAGTGGTTCGCGCTGGCCCCCGACGGCAAGAAGGCCAAGTCGGCCTCCGGCTCCGGCTCCGCCGCCGCGCCCGGTCTGTCCGTGCGCAAGGACCCCAACCTCGGTGACATCGTCGTCGACAAGAACGGCATGACGGTCTACCGCTTCGTCAAGGACAAGGCGTGGCCGAAGCCGGTGACCGCGTGCCTGGGCGCCTGCCTCGAGAAGTGGCCCGCCGTCGCCCCGGTCGCCACCAACGACACCGAGGGCGTCCAGAAGAAGGGCCTGATGAGCTTCACCCGGCCCGACGGCGTCAAGCAGATGACGGTCAACTGCTCGCCGATCTACACCTTTTCCGGCGACAAGTCTCCCGGGGACATCAACGGCCAGGGCGTCGGCGGCACCTGGTACGCCGTGGCCCCCGACGGCAAGCTGGTCGGCGCGCCGAAGCAGTAGAGATCGCCTTCCCAGGGCTGATCCCGCTCCTGCGACGGCTCGTACGACCCCCGGTCCGCCCCCTCCGCGCCGCACGGAGGGGGCGGACCCCTGTGCTGCGGGCGGCACCCGCCGGCCTCACCCGCCGGGTGCGGGTGACTTCGCCGTGTTCGATCCGGTCGTGAACGCTCCGGAGCGCATCGGGTACTTTTCGTGAGCACATTCGGGTATGTCATTTCGGCACGTGCCGCAGGCAGTGACCGGGAACGGACGGTCAATTTCCGTTTCCGCTCGCCCTGTTGGCGGGCGATCAGTAGCCTCTGCTCGAACACCGGATCGCCTACGCCTTGGAGAGATAGATGGATCGTCCCGCCTGGGCCCCACGGAGCATCGACATCTCCGTGCCCAGTGTCTCGCGGATCTACGACTACTACCTGGGCGGTTCGCACAACTTCGAGGTCGACCGGGAAGCGGCCCGCAGGGCCATGGAGTTCATGCCGGGACTCCCCAAGATCATGCAGGCGAACCGGGCCTTCATGCGCCGCGCGGTCCGCTACGCGGCCGACTCGGGCGTCACGCAGTTCCTGGACGTCGGTTCCGGCATCCCCACCTTCGGCAACGTCCACGAGGTGGCCCAGGCGGCCCGTCCCGGCGCCCGCGTCGTCTACGTCGACCACGACCCGGTCGCCGTCGCGCACAGCCAGGTGGTGCTGGGGGAGAACCCGGACGCCGGCGTCGTCGCCGCCGATCTGCTCAAGCCGCGGGAGATCCTCACCAGTCCCCAGGTGGAGCAACTGATCGACCTGGAGCGGCCCGTGGCGCTGCTGCTGGTTGCCATACTGCACTTCGTGGAAGACGCAGACGACCCGTACGCCGCGGTCGCCGAGCTGAGCGCCGCGCTCGCGCCCGGCAGCCTGCTCGTCCTCACGCATGCCTCGTACGAGGGAATCCCCCTGCCGCAGGGGCGGGCCGAGGGCGCGGTGGACGTGTACAAGGACATTCGCAACCCGCTGGTCATGCGTTCGCGTGACGAGATCGCGCGGTTCTTCGAGGGGTACGACATGGTGGAACCGGGACTGGTGCCGATGCCGCACTGGCGGCCGGAGACGGCACCGGAGGACGAGGACCCGTATGCCTTCTCCGGTTTCGCGGGCGTGGGGCGCACTTCGTGACCGCCGAGCCGGACGGGCCGGAGGACAGACTGCGGCGGTTCGCGACGATCTGGAGCCGGGCGGTCTTCCCGGTCACCTCCACGTCGCTGACCCGGCCGGAGTTCGAGGAGCAACTGCTGCCACTGGCCCGGCGGTTGAGCGAGGCGCTGCGCGCCAGGAACTTCGACGCGGAGGCGGCCAGAGCGGTCGGGGCCGCCCTCGTCGGCACCCACTGCACCGACCCGGACGCCCTCGCCCACAGCCTGGACTGCATCGACGCCTACCTGGTGCTCTACTGCGGCGAGGACGGACCCCAGGAGGACCTGCACACCCGCTGCTCCCGGCTCCAGCACGCCATGGCCGCCGGGTTCGCGCACGCGCTGCGTGAGCGCACGCTGGCCGAGCAGGAGGCCATCGCGCAGGCCGCGTTGCGGGCCCAGGGGGTGGTGGCGCAGGCGTTGCACGCCAGCGAGGCCCGCTTCCGCGCGGTCTTCGAGGGCGCCGCGATAGGGATCGGCATCGCCGACCTGGAGGGCAACATCCTCGAGGTCAACGGCGCCCTGGTGCGCATGTTCGGCGGTGGCGAGCAGGCGGTGCGCGGACGCAACGTCAGCGAGTGGACGCACGCCGACGACGCCCCCCAGGTCTGGCGGCTCTACGAGGAACTGGTGCGCGGCGAACGCGAGCACTACCACGTGGAGAAGGCGTTCTACCGCCCCGACGGAACGGTCCTGTGGACCAATCTCACGGTCTCGCTGCTGCGCGACGCCGACGGGCGGCCGCAGTACCAGCTGGCGCTGATGGAGGACACCACCGAGCGCCGGCTGCTCAACCTCCGGCTGCGCTACGAGGCCACCCACGACGCGCTCACCGGCCTGCCCAACCGCACCCTGTTCTTCGAACGCCTGGAGAAGGTCCTGGCCGCCGGGGACGGTCAGCGCTTCGGCCTGTGCTACCTGGACCTGGACGGCTTCAAGACCATCAACGACAGCCTGGGGCACGCGGCCGGCGACCGGCTGCTCGTCGAGGTCGCCGACCGGCTCCAGTCCTGCGCCACCGCGCCCGGCGAGATGGTCGCCCGGCTCGGCGGCGACGAGTTCGTGGCGCTGACCACCGGCCCCGACACCCACCGCGAGGTCGACGACCTCGCCGCGCGCATCATGAACGCCCTGGTCGCGCCCGTGCGCATCGAGGGCCGGGAGCTGACCGTGCGCGGCAGCATCGGCATCGTGGAGGGTCCGGCGGGGGAGCGCAGCCCGGCGGAGGTGCTGCGCAGCGCCGACATCACCATGTACCGGGCCAAGTCGGCCGGCGGCAACCGCTTCGAGCTGGCCGACCCCGAGGCCGACGCCCGCGCGATCACCCGGCACGGTCTGACGACGGCCCTGCCGGCGGCGCTGGAGCGGGGCGAGTTCTTCATCGAGTACCAGCCGCTCGTCCACCTCGGCGACGGCAGCGTGCGCGGCGCGGAGGCGCTGGTGCGCTGGCTGCACCCGCAGCACGGGGTGCTCGGCCCCGACCGGTTCATCCCGCTCGCCGAGCACACCGGGCTGATCGTGCCGCTCGGCCGCTGGGTCCTGGAGCAGTCGGTGCGCC
This sequence comes from Streptomyces sp. NPDC088766, assembly GCF_044750845.1. Taxonomy (NCBI): domain Bacteria; kingdom Bacillati; phylum Actinomycetota; class Actinomycetes; order Kitasatosporales; family Streptomycetaceae; genus Streptomyces; species Streptomyces sp. NPDC088766. Next base: position 213,905 of record NZ_JBIVKQ010000002.1, read on the forward strand.
AGGCCCGTGACTGGCGCCGGCGCAGCGGCGACACCGGCCCGCTGCGCGTCAACGTCAACCTCTCGCCGTGCCAGCTCACCCACCCCGGGCTGGTGCAGGACACCGTCGACATCCTGGAACGCGCGGGCGTGGCACCGGAGGCGCTCTGCCTGGAGGTCACCGAGTCGGCCCTGATCGGCGCGGACGACGACCTCCTGAAGCCGCTGCGCCGGCTCGCCGAGATGGGCGTCGACATCGCCCTGGACGACTTCGGAACCGGTTACTCCAACCTCGCCAACCTGCGCAGGCTGCCGGTGAGCGTCCTCAAGCTGGACCGCTCCTTCACCCAGAGCATGCAGCAGTTCCCCGCGGATCCCGTCGACCTCAAGATCGTCGAGGGGATCGTCTCGCTCGCCCACAGCCTGGACCTCACGGTCACGGTCGAGGGCGTGGAGACCGGCGCCCAGGCCGAGCAACTGCGCATACTGGGCTGCGACACGGCCCAGGGCTGGTACTACGCCCGTCCCGGCCCCCCGGACCGCCTCCACGAGCTGGCCCTGGTGGACGCCACGGGCTGACGGCACGACCCGGTTGCGGGAGGGGCCGGGCCACACGCGATCATGTGCGGGTGACCCAGGAACCAGACGACGTCGCCGCGGCGATCGCCGGCGAACTGAGCCTCATGGACCCCGCCGTCCGCTCCTCCCGCACCGAGACCGTACGCCTGCTCGACCCCGAGTTCACCGAGGTGGGCGCCTCCGGCCGGCGCTACACGTACGCCGAGACGGTGGCCGAACTCCCCGACCACCCCGGCAGCTCCCCGACCGGCCCCCGCTACGAACCGTCGGAGATCACCGGCACCCTCCTGGCCCCGGGCCTGGTCCACCTCACCTACGAGACCCGCCTCGCCGGTCGACGAGCCCGCCGCAGCTCCCTGTGGCGCAAGAAGGACGAACAGACGGGCTGGCGCATGTACCACCACCAGGCCACCCCCGTGCCCCACGACGTCCCCTGACGACACCCCACCCGGGGCTGCGGGTTCCCCGCAGCCCCGGGGGCGCGAGGAACCGCGCACCCCGCCCCGGCCGACCCGCACTCCGACAACACCCCCGCCGCCCCCCCGTACAAGCCCCCGCACGTACACCCCGCCCAAGCGGCGCAGCCCTACCGCTCCAGCAGCATCCGCTGCAACTCCCGAGCGGCCCGCGGCGGAGCCACATCACTGCGGTGCGCCAGCGCGATCACCCGATGCAGCCCCGGCCGGACCAACGGAGTGACCCGCAGGCCCCGTTCCGACCGCGCGGCGACCATCCGGGGCACGACGGCCATGCCGAGCCCCGCCCGCACGAACCCCAGCACCGCGTCCATCTCCCCGCCCTCCACCGCGAAGTCCGGCTCGAACCCCTCGGCGCGACACGCGGCGACGGTGAGTTCACGCAGGTCGTAGCCGTGCCGGAACATCACCAGGCGTTCACCCTCCAGGTCGGCGATCCGTACGGCCCGGCGCCCGTGTCCGGGCGGGGGCGCCTCCGGCGAGGACACCACCACGAGGTCCTCCCGCAGCAGTTCCACCGTCGTCAGCGCGGGGGAGGGGGTGGGCAGCGGGAGCACCACCAGGGCGAGGTCGAGCGCGCCGCGGGCCAGTTCCCGCACCAGGTCGTGCGAGCCGCCCTCCTCGATCATCAGCCGGATGCCGGGGTAGCGGTCGTGGAAGGCGCGCAGCACGTCCGGCAGCAGCCCGGTGCACAGGCTGGGCGTCGCGCCCAGCCGCACCCGGCCGCTGCGCAGCTGCACCAGCTCCTGCACCTCGTACCGGGCCGTCTCGGTGTCCGCCAGGATCCGGCGGGCCAGGGGCAGCAGCGCCTCACCGGCGTCGGTGAGTGTGATGTTCCCACGGGCCCGCTGGAAGAGATCGGCTCCCAGCTCCCGCTCCAGCGCCTTGATCTGCTGCGACAGCGAGGGCTGGGCGACGTGGACCAGCTCGGCGGCCCGGGTGAAGTGCCGGGTCTCGGCGACCGCCACGAAGTACTGGAGCTGCTGGAACTGCATCCAGCCATGATAGGGCCTGCCTATGGAAACGAGGCGGACCATGTCTTGGACTGATGGGGCCGTTCGGCCCTAGCGTCCTGTTCCATGGCTCTGGGAACGCGGACGGACCGACGGTCCTCCATGGCGCGCACCGTGTGGCACTCCTCCATCGGCAAGAAGACGGTGATGGCCGTCAGCGGGATCGTCATGCTGCTGTACCTGGTCGCCCACATGATCGGCAACCTGAAGATCTTCTTCGGACCGGGCGAGTTCAACCACTACGCGCACTGGCTGCGCACGGTCGGCGAGCCGTTCATGCACTACGAGTGGACGCTGTGGCTGATCCGGGTCGTGCTGGTCGTCGCGGTCGTCGCGCACGCCGTGTCCGCGTACCAGCTCAGCCGCCGCGACCTCAAGGCCCGCCCGACCAGGTACGTCCACAGGAAGCCGCGGGCGAGCTACGCGACGCGCACCATGCGCTGGGGCGGGATCATCCTCGGCCTGTTCATCGTCTGGCACCTCCTCGACCTGACGACCGGCACCGTGCACGCCGGCGGCTTCCAGGAGGGCCGGCCGTACCAGAACGTCGTGGACACCTTCTCCACCTGGTACGGCAACGCCGTCTACATCGTCGCGATGCTCGCCCTCGGCCTGCACATCCGGCACGGCTTCTGGAGCGCCGCCCAGACCCTGGGCGCCGGCGGCCGCACCCGCGACCGCGCCCTCAAGACCACGGCCAACGTCCTCGCGCTGCTGCTCACGGCCGGCTTCGTCGCCGTACCCGTGGCCGTCATGACCGGAGTGGTGAGCTGACATGACCTCCTACACCGACTACACGACCGGCGAGCCGATCGCCGACCCCAAGGCACCGTCCGGCCCGATCCACGAGCGCTGGGACAAGCGCCGCTTCGAGGCCAGGCTGGTCAACCCCGCCAACCGGCGCAAGCACACGGTGATCGTCGTCGGCACCGGTCTGGCCGGCGGCTCGGCCGGCGCCACGCTCGCCGAACAGGGCTACCACGTCGTCCAGTTCTGTTACCAGGACTCCCCGCGCCGCGCCCACTCGATCGCCGCGCAGGGCGGCATCAACGCGGCGAAGAACTACCGCAACGACGGCGACTCCGTCCACCGGCTGTTCTACGACACCGTCAAGGGCGGCGACTTCCGGGCGCGCGAGTCCAACGTCCACCGCCTCGCGCAGATCTCCGTCGAGATCATCGACCAGTGCGTGGCGCAGGGCGTGCCCTTCGCCCGGGAGTACGGCGGCCTCCTCGACACCCGCTCCTTCGGCGGCGTCCAGGTGTCCCGCACCTTCTACGCCCGCGGCCAGACGGGTCAGCAACTGCTCCTCGGCGCCTACCAGGCCCTCAGCAGGCAGATCGCCGCCGGCACCGTCGAGATGCACCCGCGCACCGAGATGCTCGACCTGATCGTCGTCGACGGCCGGGCACGCGGGATCGTGGCGCGGGACCTGATCACCGGGAAGATCGACACGTACTTCGCGGACGCCGTCGTCCTCGCCAGCGGCGGCTACGGCAACGTCTTCTACCTGTCGACGAACGCCATGAACTCCAACGCCACCGCGGTCTGGCGGGCGCACCGGCGCGGCGCCCACTTCGCCAACCCGTGCTTCACGCAGATCCATCCGACCTGCATCCCGCGCACCGGCGACCACCAGTCCAAGCTGACGCTGATGAGCGAGTCGCTGCGCAACGACGGCCGGATCTGGGTCCCGAAGGCGAAGGGCGACACCCGCCCGCCGAACAGGATCCCCGAGGACGAGCGCGACTACTACCTGGAGCGCATCTACCCCTCCTTCGGCAACCTGGTCCCGCGCGACATCGCCTCCCGCGCCGCCAAGAACGTCTGCGACGAGGGGCGGGGCGTCGGCCCCGGCGGGCAGGGCGTCTACCTGGACTTCGCGGACGCGATCGAGCGCATGGGGCGCAAGGCCGTCGAGGCCCGGTACGGCAACCTCTTCGACATGTACCAGCGGATCACCGACGAGGATCCGTACCAGGTGCCGATGCGGATCTACCCCGCCGTGCACTACACGATGGGCGGCCTGTGGGTCGACTACGACCTCCAGACCACGATCCCGGGCCTGTTCGCGATCGGCGAGGCCAACTTCTCCGACCACGGCGCCAACCGGCTCGGCGCGTCCGCACTGATGCAGGGCCTGGCCGACGGCTACTTCGTGCTGCCCGCCACCATCAACGACTACCTTGCCCGCAACCCGCACCAGAGCGAGGTGAGCGGCGAGCACCCGGTGGTGCAGGAGGTGCTGGCGGAGACCCAGGACCGCCTGAACCTGCTGCTGTCCGTCGACGGCGACCGCACCCCCGACTCCTTCCACCGCGAGGTCGGCGAACTGATGTGGGAGTTCTGCGGTATGGCCCGCACCGACGCCGGCCTGCGCACGGCCCTCGAACGGATCCCCCGGATCCGCGAGGAGTTCTGGCGGCGCATCAAGGTCCCCGGCACCGGCGAGGAGTTCAACCAGTCCCTGGAGAAGGCGAACCGCGTCGTCGACTACCTGGAGCTGGCCGAGCTGATGTGCCTCGACGCGCTGCACCGCGCCGAGTCCTGCGGCGGCCACTTCCGCGAGGAGTACCGGACCCCCGACGGCGAGGCCGCCCGCCGGGACGAGGAGTTCGCCTACGCGGCCGCCTGGGAGTTCACCGGCACCGGCGAAGCGCCCGTCCTGCACAAGGAAGACCTGGTCTTCGAGTACGTCCACCCCACCCAGCGGAGCTACGCATGAAGCTCACCCTGCGCGTCTGGCGGCAGCGCGACGCCGACGCCGAAGGCGCCATGTCCACGTACGAGGTGGACGGGATCTCCCCCGACATGTCCTTCCTGGAGATGCTCGACACCCTCAACGAGGAACTCATCCTCAAGGGCGATGACCCGGTCGCCTTCGACCACGACTGCCGCGAGGGCATCTGCGGCGCGTGTTCCCTCGTCATCAACGGCGACGCGCACGGCCCGGAGCGCACCACCACCTGCCAGCTGCACATGCGGTCCTTCCGGGACGGCGACACGATCGACGTCGAGCCGTGGCGGGCCTCCGCGTTCCCCGTGATCAAGGACCTGGTCGTGGACCGCTCGGCCCTCGACCGCATCATCCAGGCGGGCGGCTACATCACCGCGCCCACCGGTGCCGCCCCGGAGGCGCACGCCACGCCGGTGCCCAAGCCGGACGCCGACCTCGCGTTCGAGCACGCCGAGTGCATCGGGTGCGGGGCCTGCGTGGCCGCCTGCCCCAACGGCGCGGCGATGCTGTTCACCTCCGCCAAGATCAACCACCTGAACGTCCTCCCGCAGGGCGCGCCGGAGCGCGAGACGCGGGTGCTGGACATGGTGGCGCAGATGGACGAGGAGGGCTTCGGCGGCTGCACACTGGCCGGCGAGTGCGCCACCGCCTGCCCGAAGGGCATTCCGCTGTTCTCCATCACCGGCATGAACAAGGAGTGGCTGCGGGCCACCCGCAAAGCGGCCAAGCGCTGACGCCCGGGCGCCGGCCGCGTGAGGGAAGAGACGTTCGCCGAGGGCGCGGACGGGCGGGACCGGGAGTGGTGCTCATCCCCGGTCCCGTCTCGCTTCCCCCGTACGGCGGTCCTCGAGGTGCTCGCCGCCCGTGCCGTTCAACAACCCCACATCCCGGCTCCGGGCACAGGTCACGCGCCCGCCAGACGGCATCGGAAGAACAGGACCGGGCGGCCCGCACACCACCGGCCCGTCCGTCCCCTCCGGCCGAACGGCCCGTGACCTGGAGAGAGCCATGACCACCGCAACCGCTCCGGACGCCCCGCCGCTGCCCGCGGTCCCCTCCCGCTACCTCGTGACCCTCGCCCGCGACGAGGCCGACGTGCGGGCCGCGCAGCGGCTGCGGCACGACGTCTTCGCCGGGGAGATGGGCGCCCTGCTCACGTCCTCACGGCCCGGCCTCGACGTCGACCCCTTCGACGCCCACTGCGACCACCTGCTGGTGCGCGACGCCGACACCGGCCAGGTCGTCGGCACCTACCGGCTGCTGCCGCCGGAGCGCGCCGCGGTCGCCGGCCGGCTGTACTCGGAGGCCGAGTTCGACCTGACGCCGCTGCACGGCATCCGGCCCGGCCTCGTCGAGGTCGGCCGCTCCTGCGTCCACCCCGACCACCGCGACGGCGCCGTCATCGGCCTCATATGGGCAGGTATCGCCCGCTACATGGTGGACAACGGCCACGAATGGCTGGCCGGCTGCTGCTCCGTCCCGCTCGCCGACGGCGGCGCCACCGCGGCCGGCGCCTGGGACCGGGTGCGGGACAAGCACCTGGCGCCCGAGGAGTTCCGGGTCCGCCCGCGGCTGCCGTGGGTGCCGCGGGCGGACCTGGCCCTGCCCGCCCGCACCGAGCTGCCCGCCCTGCTGCGCGGCTATCTGCGCCTCGGCGCCTGGGTGTGCGGCGAGCCCGCCCACGACCCGGACTTCGGGGTCGCAGACCTGTACGTGCTGCTGTCGATGCGCCGGGTCAACCCGCGCTATCTGCGGCACTTCCTCTCGCTCGTCCCGGCCTGATGGGCGCCTGGCCGCCCAGCGCGCCCTGCACCCCCGGGGCGTGCGTGGAGGTGTCGGGCTCCGCCACCGCCGTACCGCGGGCGGTGCTGCGGCTCGTGGCGGTCGTGGCGCTGCTGCTGGCCGGGATCGCGCTGCTGCCGGTCGGCGGCAGGGTCCCGGCCGGGCTGGTGCGCCGGTGGGCGGGGGCCGTCGTGCGGGCCGCCGGGGTCCGGCCGCGGTTCGGCGGTGCCGCCGTGCCCGACGGCGGCCTGCTGCTGGTCGCCAACCACATCTCCTGGCTGGACGTCCCGCTGCTGGCCATGGTCCGCCCGGCCCGGATGATCGCCAAGGCCGAGATACGGCGGTGGCCCGTCGCGGGGCCCCTGGCCGCCCGCGGCGGCGTCCTCTTCATCGACCGGGACCGGCTGCGCGGCCTCCCGGACACGGTCGCCGACATCGCCGGGCTGCTGCGCTCGGGGGCGGCCGTCGGCGTCTTCCCCGAGGGCAGCACGTGGTGCGGCCGGGCCCAGGGCACCTTCCGCCGGGCCGTCTTCCAGGCCGCCCTGGACGCCGGGGTGCCCGTCCAGCCCGTCCGCATCCGCTACCGGCTCTCCGGGGGCGCGCCCACGACCGTCCCCGCGTTCGTGGGGGAGGACTCGCTGCTCGCCTCGCTGTGGCGGGTGGTCATGGCGGACGGACTGGTGGCCGAGGCCGAGGTGCGCCCCGCGCTCCGGCCCGGTGCCCACGCCGACCGCCGGTCGCTGGCCCGGGCGGCCCAGCGCCGGACCGGGCCCGCCCCGGCGGGGCCGGGGCACGCGGCGCCCGGTGCGCGGGAGGCGCCGGAGTGCACGGTGACGTCGGCGGTCCGGTCGGGCGGCGGTCCGGTCGGGTGACGCGGCGGGCGGCGGTACCGGCCGCCGCCCGTACCGGGCTCGGCCCCGCGACCCGCCCCCGGCTCAGGCGCGCTGCTCCCGGCCCCCGTGCACGACGGCCGCCAGCCTGCGGTAGGAGTCCAGCAGCGCCCGCCGGTCGTAGGTGCTGGTGGTGACGAGTACCTCCTGGGCCCCGGTGTCCTTCAGCACCGTCTCCAGTGCGCGGGCGACCTGTTCCTCGGTGCCGGCGATCTGACCGGCCAACCCCGCCTCGTAGAAACCGCGTTCCCGCGCTGTCATCGGCAGGGCCTCGACCCGGTCCGCCGGCGGCAGCGGCGGGAACGTGCCGTGCGTGCGGGAGTGGGCCATCGACCAGGCCTCCGGAACCAGCAGCCGGCGGGCCTCCTCGGGCGTCCCGGCGACGGCGACCGTCCCCGAGACGACGACGTACGGCTCCGCGGCCCAGGGGGAGGGGCGGAACCGGGCGCGGTAGTCGTCGACGCCCCGCCGCAGCCGGTCCCGGTCGCGCAGATCGCCGATGACCATGGGGAGGCCCGCCTCCGCCGCGATCCGCGCGCCCTCGCCCATGGCCAGCACGAACGGTGGCACGGTCAGTCCCTCGGCGGGGCGCGCGTGCACGCCGGTCGGCGAGGTGCCGCGGAACCAGCCGAGCAGTTCCCGCAGTTGGGCGCCGAAGTCCTCGGCGTCGTCCTTGCCGCGGCCCAGTGCCCTGCGGACCCCGTCCGTGAAGCCGACCGACCGGCCCAGGCCCATGTCGATGCGGCCGGGGAACAGCGATTCCAGCACCCCGAACTGTTCGGCGACGACCAGCGGCCGGTGGTTGGGCAGCATGACTCCGCCGGTGCCGACCCGGATCGTGGCCGTCGCGGCGGCCACGGCGGCGGCGAGAACGGTCGGCGCGGAGCCGGCGACGCCGGGTACGCCGTGGTGCTCGGACACCCAGAACCGGTGGTAGCCGAGCGCCTCCGCCTCCCGCGCCAGTGCCACGGTGTCCCGCAGGGCCGCGTCGGCCGGATGGCCCTCGCGTGTGCGGGAGCGGTCGAGGACGGAGAACCGGGCGGCTTCGATCACAGAACTCACACGGTGTTCAACGCGTGGCGGACGCCGGGATTCCCCGGGGGTCCCGGCCCCGCCCCGGGCCGCACGGATTCCCCCGGGGCGCCGGCCCCGCCCCGGGCCTTCTTCCGGTCAGCCCTCGGGACGCAGCAGGCCGCGCTCGTACGCCCGCACCAGGTGCTGGGGGACGAGGTGGCGGACGCCGTCCACGGTGACGTGCACGAGTGCCGGTGTGGTCGCCTTCCACCGGGCGCGACGGTGACGGGTGTTGCTGCGGGACATCTTCCGCTTGGGCACGGCCATGGGGATCCTCCTCGTCGGCTGGACACCGAGGACGCTATATGAAAATGGATCCCATTAACAATTGATCGGCCGGTCGGTCGTGTGCCCGCCCGCCCGGACGCGGGAGGTCTCTAGGGTGATGCCGTGACCGACAGCAGCAAGCGACCCCTCGCCGTGTTCGACCTGGACAACACCCTCGCCGGCACCGCTCACCGGCAGCGGTTCCTGGAGCGCAGGCCGCGGGACTGGGACGCCTTCTTCGCGGCGGCGCCGCAGGACCCGCCGCTCGCGGAGGGAATCGCGCTGGCCCTGGAGAGCGCGCGGGAGTGCGAGGTGGTCTACCTGACCGGGCGCCCCGAGCGCTGCCTGCGGGACACCCGCGAGTGGCTCGACCGGCACGGGCTGCCGGAGGGGCGGGTGTACATGCGGCGTGACGGCGACCGCCGGCCGGCCCGCCGCACCAAGCTGGAGGTCCTGCGCCGGCTCGCCCGGGAGCGCGAGGTGCGGGTCCTGGTGGACGACGACGACCTGGTCTGCGACGACGCGGAGGCGTCCGGCTTCACCGTGGTCCGGGCGCGCTGGACGGCGCCCTCGGCCACGCTGCGCGTCGCCCAGGAGCGTGAGGGGCGCACCTGAGGCGCGGGCGGCGGACGGACCCCGAGGCGGCCCGTCACCCCGGCCGGCGGCCCGCCGGCCCGGAGGGTCCTGCCGTCGCGGCCGGCCGCTCCCGCGTCACTTCGTCCCGGCCGTCACTCCGTCTCGTCCAGGCGGAAGCCGATCTTGAGGCCCACCTGCCAGTGCGCGACGTCGCCGTTCTCGATCTGTCCGCGCACCTGGGTCACCTCGAACCAGTCCAGGTGCCGCAGGGTCTGCGAGGCGCGGGAGATGCCGTTGCGGATCGCCTGGTCCATGCCGTCGGGTGAGGTGCCGACGATCTCCGTGACCCGGTAGGTGTGGTTCGACATGCGGGTGCTCCTCTCGGCCGGGACGGCGGTGCCGCGTGTGTCACGCGTCACTCCACGGTGCCCCAGGCTGCGGCGGAGCGCGAGACGTCCGGGGTTCGGGCCGGTTCCCCCTTGACCTCCGCATTGGTCCATACCAAAATCCTGCACACCCGTCCGGGCGACCATGCCCGTTCCCCCACGCCGGGCCCCTCCCCCCTGTCCACCAGGCAGAACAGGACCCCCGTGAGACGTCGCCTCCTCGCCCTCCTCTGCGTGTCCGCCTCTCTCCTCACCGGTTGCGGTGCCGTACCGGGCGTCGGCGGGAGCGACCGGCAGACCGTCACCGTCTGGCTCATGAAGGACAGCGCATCGCGGGACTTCCTGGACCGGTTCACCGAGGACTTCGAACGCGACCACCCCGACCTCGACCTGGACGTCCGCATCCAGGAGTGGACCGGCATCGCCGAGAAGGTGCAGACGGCCCTGGAGGGTGAAGGAGAGGACGGGCCGGACGTCATCGAGGTCGGCAACACCCAGGTCCCGATGTACGTCGACGGCAACCGGCTGCTGGACCTGACGCTGGAATCCGTCGCCAAGTGGGAGAAGGACGAGTGGCTGCCCGGCCTCGCCGACCCGGGACAGCGCCGCTTCCACCAGTACGGCATCCCCTGGTACGCGGCCAACCGCGTCGTGATCTACCGCAAGGACCTCTTCGCACAGGCCGGAGTCACCACCGTGCCGCGCACCCGTGAGGAGTGGCTCACCGCCACCGAGAAGCTGAACTCGGGCGGGAACCAGGGCATCTACCTGGCAGGCCAGGACTGGTACACCCTCTCCGGTTTCATCTGGGACGAGGGCGGCGACCTCGCCACCGAGGACGCCGGCCGCTGGGAGGGCACCCTGGACACCCCGGCCGCCCTGCGCGGCATGGAGTTCTACCGGAGCCTTCAGTCCCTCGGCGCGGGGCCTGCGGACGCGGACGAGGAACACCCGCCCCAGGCAGGGGTGTTCGCCGCGGGCAAGGTCGCCCAGATCGTCGCCGTCCCCGGCCTCGCACGGGCCGTCGTCCAGCAGAACCCCGCCCTGGAGGGGAAGCTGGGTTACTTCCCCGTCCCGGGGAAGACCGCGGCGAAACCGGGCGCGGTCCTCATCGGTGGCTCCGATCTCGTCGTGCCCCGCAACACCGACCGGCGCGAGGGGGCCGTCGCCGTGGTCGCCGCGCTGACCGGCGCCGAATGGAACACCGACCTGGCCCGCACCATGAACTACGTTCCGAACAAGGCGAAGCTGGCGTCGGCGGTGGCGGGCGAGGAGGGGGTCGCCGCCATGGCGGCGGGAGCCGCGCAGGGCCGGGCGACCCCCAGCACGCCCGAGTGGGCCGCCGTGGAGGCGGACAACCCGATCAAGACCTACATGACCAAGGTGCTCGGCGGAGCCGATGCCGCGACGGAGGCCCGCCGCGCCTCCCGGCGGATCACCGAGGCGCTGAGGGTCTCCGCGGGCTGACCCGCCCCTACCGCACGGTGCTCAGCGAGAGCGCGAAGCGACCCTCCCGGTCCGTCCACCAGCGGGACAACTCAAGTCCCGCCGCGGACAGTTCCGCGCGCACTCCCGCCTCGCGGAACTTCGCCGAGACCTCCGTGCGCAGCTCCTCGCCCGCCGCGAAGTCGACGGCGAGACCGAGCGCGGGGAGCTTCACCGTCTGCGCCGTACGGGACCGCAGCCGCATCTCGATCCACTCGTGCTCCGCGTCCCAGAGCGCGACGTGGTCGAAGGCGTCCGGATCGAAATCGCCGCCCAGCTCACGGTTGACGACGGCCAGGACGTTCTTGTTGAACGCCGCCGTCACCCCGGCCGCGTCGTCGTACGCCCGCACCAGGACCTTCTCGTCCTTCACGAGGTCCGTGCCGAGCAACAGGGCGTCGCCCGGCGAGAGCAGCGCCCGGACCGAGCCGAGGAAGGCCGCGCGCTCGTCGGGGAGGAGATTGCCGATCGTGCCCCCGAGGAACGCCACCAGACGCGGCCCCGGGGTGTCCGGGAGCGTCAGCGGTGCGGTGAAGTCGGCGATGAGGGCGTGGACGGACAGGCCCGGCCGCTCGGCGACGAGGGCCCGTCCCGCCCCGGTGAGGGCGCTCTCGCTGACGTCGACGGGCACGTAGGTGTCCAGCTCCGTCAGCGCGCCGATCAGGTGGCGGGTCTTCTCCGAGGACCCCGAACCCAGCTCGACCAGGGTGCGGGCGCCGGCCGCGGCGGCGATCTCGCCGGCCCGGTCCACGAGGATCTCGCGCTCGGCCCGCGTCGGGTAGTACTCGGGCAGCTCGGTGATCCGCTCGAACAGTTCGCTGCCGGCGGCGTCGTAGAACCACTTCGGCGGCAGCGTCCTGGGGGTGGCGCTGAGGCCCTGGAGGACGTCGGCGCGCAGGGCGGCGCCGGTGGCGTCCTCCGGGAGGGTGCGGGTGATCTGGAAGGGGCTCACGAGCCGTTCTCCTCGGATGATGGGGCTGCCCCCGCGGCGGAGCCGGGAGCGGGGGAGGGCGCCGCGGCCTCGCTCGGGTCCTTCAGCGGGGTGAGCAGCACCTCGGTGCGGGTCGCCGCGAGCAGGGTGCGGTCGGGGACCTCCTGCCAGCGCGGATCGTCGTCGTAGGGCTCGGAGGCCACGACCGTGCGGCCGGGCTCCGTCAGGTACCAGAGGGTGTCCCCCCAGGCCGTCGCGGTGACGGTGTCGCCGTTGCCGAGCAGCAGGTTGAGCCGGGAGCCGGGGGCCGCCGCGGCGACCTCCTGCACCGTGTCGGCGAGCGCCTGGCCCTCCGTGTCCCCGGCGCGCAGCCGGGCCAGGACCAGCGCCCACACGAACGCGGAGTCGTTGCGTGCCTCCATCGACAGCACCGCGGACGCCGGCAGCGAGCGTGCGAGCGGCTCCAGCGACCCCGGCCAGCCCGGCACGGCCCCGTTGTGGCTGAACAGCCAGGGCCCCGCCGCGAACGGCGCCGCCGCGGCCTCGGCGTCCGCCCCGGCCAGCGTCGCGTCGCGTACGGCGGCCAGCACCGCCCCGCTGCGCACGACGCGGGCCAGGTCGGCGAAGGACAGGTCGGCCCAGATCGGCCCGGCCCGGCGGTAGCGGGCCGGCACCGGATCGTCCTCGGCGTACCAACCCACCCCGAAACCATCGGCGTTGACCGTGCCGTACCGCTGCATGCGGGGGGCCCACGACTGGCGGTACAGACCGTGCGGGGGCTCCACCAGGAGTCGGCCGAGCGACTCCTCCGGTCCCAGAAAAGCGATGTGACGGCACATCAGACGGCCGCCGAGCGGGCGGTGCGGAAGCCGGAGAAGATCTGCCGCCGGATCGGGTAGTCCCAGTTGCGGAAGGTGCCCCGGCAGGCCACCGGGTCCACCGCGAACGAACCGCCCCGCAGCACCTTGTGCTCGGGGCCGAAGAACACCTCCGAGTACTCCTTGTACGGGAACGCCCGGAAGCCGGGGTAGGGCTGGAAGTCGCTCGACGTCCACTCCCACACGTCGCCGATCAACTGCCGTACTCCCAGAGGCGATTCCCCCGCCGGATAGCTGCCGGCGGGGGCGGGGCGCAGATGGCGCTGGCCCAGGTTGGCGTGCTCGGGCGCGGGGTCGGCGTCACCCCACGGGTAGCGCATCGAGCCGCCGGTCGCGGGGTCGAAGCGGGCGGCCTTCTCCCACTCGGACTCGGTGGGCAGCCGCCGCCCGGCCCAGCGGGCGTAGGCGTCGGCCTCGTACCAGCACACGTGCACCACCGGCTCCTCGGGCGGCACGACCTCGGTGACACCGAAGCGGCGCCGGAGCCACTGCCCGCCGTCGCGGTGCCAGAACAGCGGTGCGTCGATCCGGTGCCGGCGGATGTGGGACCAGCCCTCCGCCGTCCACCAGCGGGCGTCGTCGTAACCGCCGTCGTCGATGAACGCCTGGTAGGCGCCGTTGGTCACCGGCGTGGTGTCGATGTGGAACGCCGCCACCTCGCGCCGGTGCGCGGGCCGTTCGTTGTCCAGCGCCCAGGGCTCGCCGGAGGTGCCCATCGTGAACGGGCCTCCCGGCACGAGCACTTCGGACGGGCCGGTGAACAGCGGTGCCGGTTCCGGGTCGGGCGCGGTCAGGGCCTGCGGACCCGTGCGGAGCTGATGGGTGATCAGCATGGTCTCGTCGTGCTGCTGTTCGTGCTGGGCGACCATGCCGAAGGCGAAACCGGCCTCCGTGAGCCGTGTCCCGTCGAAGTCGGCCGACTCCAGCACGTCCAGGACCCGCCCGCGGACCTCCGCCGCGTAGGCGCGGGCCTCGGCGGGCGGCAGCAGCGGCAACGAGGGCCGCTCGGAGCGCGGGTGCTCGAAGGCGTCGTAGAGCCCGTCGATCTCGGGGCGCATCGCCTCGCGGCCGGCCACGGCGCGCAGCAGCCACAGTTCTTCCTGGTTCCCGATGTGCGCGAGGTCCCACACCAGGGGGGACATCAGCGGGGAGTGCTGTGCGGTGAGGTCGGGCTCCTCGACGCAGCTGGTCAGGAGCGTGGTGCGCGCACGTGCGGTGACGAGGGTGGTGAGCGCCCGCTCACGCAACGCCTCGGTGTCCAGGGCCTCGGGGGCGAGGTCGGTCATGTGGGGGTGTCCTTCCCGTGTGTGCGGCCGTCGGTGCCGCACAGGCGGTCGAGCTGGTCGTCGGCGGGGCTGCGGCCCTTGCGGACGTAGCGCTCCAGGTACGCGGCGACGGCGTCCGTCACCTCGGTGCCGGCGCCGATCCGGGGCAGGGCCTCCAGGGCCGTCGTGAAGCAGGCCACGGCGGTCTCCTGCAGCTCGGGGTCGGCGAGGCCGGAGCGGGCCGCCCCGCTCCACAGCGGGTTGTGCGGCGCCGGCCGTGACCGGGACCGTTCCGCGAGCGGTTTCACCGCCCGGTAGGCGCTCTCGGCGGCCTCCGGGTCGTCGAACAGCGCCGTCGTCACCGCGAGCGGCACGATCCAGCCGTCCTCGCCCGGTTGCGCGTCGATCATGCGCAGCTCCAGATGGCCACGCGGTCTCACCGGCGGGAACAGCGTGGACATGTGGTAGTCGAGGTCCGCCCGGGTGGGCGTCCCCGACCGGACCCACTCCCGGAAGGTCAGGTCCTCGGGCACCTCCCACGGCCCGCCGTCCCGGCGTACGCACATCACCGGGGCGTCCAGGACGTGTCCGGCCCAGGCGGCGCGCGGATCCCGGTCCAGGGCCGGTGCGCCCGCGCGGCCCGCGCCGATCTCCGTCCACAGCCGCTGCCGCGTGGAACGCCAGCCCGTCGGGGCGCCGCCGAGCAGCGGCGAGTTGGCGAAGGCGGCGACCAGGACGGGACCCAGCATGTGCGCCAGCCACCAGCGCCGCCCGTGCCCCAGTGGGCCGGGCTCCTCGTGACCGGCGTCCAGGCAGACCTGCACGGAGGCCGAGGTGCACATCATGGCCCGCCCGGCCGGGCCGGTGCGGTCGAGGTACGTCTCCATGGCGTCGTAGCGCGGCTCGTGCAGGAACCGCCGGGGCGGGTGCCAGGGCTCGGTGCCGAGTCCGGCGAGGACCAGTCCCGCCTCGCGCAGGACGGCGCGGACGGCGTCCAGGTCGGCGGAGACGGTGGTCACGCACTCCATCAGGGAGGCGGCGGGCGGCGAGCTGAGCTCCAGCTGGCCGCCGGGTTCGACGGTGAGCGCCGAGGACAGCGGCACCGTCCGCAGGGCCTCGTAGGCCGCCGCGAGTCGTTCGGGTGGGACGGGGAGCCGCGGTGAGCGCAGCTCGTGGACGAACCATTCCACTTCGACCCCGACTGTGCGGGGCGGTCCGGTCTTGAAGCAGATGCCCTTGACCAGGGCCTCCACCTCGGCCTCGGTGAGCGGGGTACGGGTCTCCGTACAGTCGCTCCCCGAAGCACTGCTCGATGTGTCGGACATGTCTGGATCCTCCTGAGATTCCACCATGCCATCGGTCCGGCTTCGGTGGCGCCGGACCGGTTCGCTCATCCACCCAAGACCCTCTCGCCGCATCGCACAAGAGCGCCCCCCGGCGCCCGCGGGGCCGGGACACCCTCCTTTCCGTACCGTTTCCAGGGCGTTTCCGAGCGGTTCCCGCCGACTTTCCCGGCCGGCGGAAACTCGGTTGCACCGTCCGTCCAGCATCGCTGACGATGCGTGCGTGAGCACGACGGGGGAGACGGACGGGGCACGGTACGCCGTGCGGCACGCGGCTGTGGCGCCCACGGGGGTGGCGCCATGAGCGCGCGGCTGCGCGGCGTCGCGCAGGAGACGGAAGGGGCCGTGGCCGCGGGCGCGTACCGCACGGCCGACGGGCGTGGGATACCGCTCGCCGCCGCGGTCGGGGCCGCTCGGGAGGGGACCCGCATGGTGGGACCCGGCCCGGTGCCGGTCCCGGAGACGGTCCTGGGGACCGCCCCGTCCGCCCCGCGGATCGAGGTCACCGGCGAGAGCAGCCTGGAGGCCGCCCGCAGACTCGCGGACGCCCCGGTGGCGGTGCTCAACTTCGCCTCCGCCCGCAATCCCGGCGGCGGCTACCTCAACGGCGCCCAGGCCCAGGAGGAGGCGCTGTGCCGCGCCTCCGCGCTGTACACGTGCCTGCTGCGGGCCCCCGAGTTCTACGACCACCACCGCGCCCACCGCGACCCGTTCTACACGGACCGGGTCATCCACTCACCGGCCGTGCCGGTCTTCCGCGACGACCGGGGCCGGTTCCTGCCCGAGCCGTACGCCGTCGGCTTCCTGACGGCCGCCGCGCCGAACGCCGGAGTGATCCTGCGCACGGCGCCGGAGCGCGCCTGCGAACTGCCGCGCGCGCTGGCCGTACGCGCCGAACGCGTCCTGGCGACGGCCGCGGCGCACGGCTACCGACGGCTGGTCCTCGGCGCCTGGGGCTGCGGTGTCTTCCGCAACGACCCCGCGCAGGTGGCGGATGCGTTCCGGGCGCTGCTGGGTCCCGGCGGCCGGTTCGAGGGGACGTTCACGCAGGTGGTGTTCGGCGTGCTGGACCGTACGCCGGGGAGCGTGGTCCGGCAGGCCTTCGCACGCGCGTTTTCGGAGCCGCGGCTCCGCGAGCGGGCGTGAGCGCCGGCCGCCGCTCAGTTCCAGCCGTACCGTTCCCGCAGTCGGCGCACCACCAGGTTGAACCGCATCCGGTCCAGCGCGCAGGCCTCCCGGCGCATGCCCTGCTCGTGCAGCCGCAGCACACGGTCGACGGCCACCCAGGAGTCCCGGCCCGAGCGGTCCCAGGGACCGCTGCCGATCGGCACCCACTCGCGGTCGCCGACGTGCCGCTTGCTGGACAGCCGCACGGCGAGGAAGGTGCCGGCCGCCTCCCGGGCGACGACCAGCACCGGGCGGTCCTTGCCCCGCCCGTCGTTCTCCTCGAAGGGCACCCAGGTCCAGACGATCTCGCCGGGGTCCGGGTCGCCGTCGTGCGCGGGCGAGTACTCGGTCCGCACCCGGCCGACCTCGCGCGGTTCGGCCTCGACGGTGGCGGAGGGGCCGAAGCGGCCCGGGACGTTCTCTTCTTCGGTGGAAGCGGTCACGAGGGCACCCTAGAGGCTGTGACCGGAAAGGTTCACCGGCTCGCGACGCCCGGCACGGCTCCCCCACGCTCGGCTTCGCTCGCGCGGCAGGGGCCCCCACCGCCGCGTTGTCGCATCACCCGAGTACATCCGGTACGCGGGCAATGCTCCGCCTGGCGATGCACCGCACCGGGCGCCGCGAGCTTTCCGGCAGACCTTTCCGGCCACAGCACTGGAGGCTGTGCCGGGACCGCCCCGGTGCCGCCCCCGTGACCACGTCGCGCGCGGCCGCCGGCGACACGCCTTCCCCCGGTCCAGGCCCGGCGCAGCGCGCACGGACGCACCCGGAGCGGGCTGCTCAGGCCGCCGGGGAGTCCGTGACGAGCGGCTCCGGCCACCGCTCGTGCCAGCGCAGGTCCGCCTCCGCCTGCGCGGCGAGCGACAGCAGCAGCGGCTCGCTGCCCGCGGGCCCGAGCAGTTGCGCCCCGACCGGCAGCCCAGCGGGCGTGAAGCCCGCGGGCACGTTGACTCCGGGCCAGCCGAGGACGTTCCACGGCCACGCGTAGGGGCACGCGGCGATCATGGCGCGGTCGGTGGCGAAACCGCTCAGCTCCAGCAGGGCGCCGATGCGCGGCGGGGGAGCGGCCGTCGTCGGCGCGAGCACCACGTCGTACGTCTCGAAGAAGCGGCCGACACGGCGGTGCAGGACCGTCTCCGCACGGCGGGCCGCCCGCAGCGGGGCGCCGCCGAGGAGCCTGCCGAGCCGGGCGGCGCCGTGGGTGCGCCGGTCGAGCAGGGCGGGGAACGGCGCCTCGGCCACCCACTCGGCGATCCCCGCGGTCGCCCGTGGCACGAAGGTCAGCCCGATCCGCCCGTACGGCGGGTCGGCCTCCTCGACGGTGTGCCCGAGGCCGGCCAGTGTCGCCGCGAGGGCGACGACCCGGTCGCGCACCTCGGGGAGCAGCCGGGCGGGCACGGCGGTGAACGGCGGCTTCAGCGCGAGGGCGATCCGCAGCCGGCCGGGGTCGCGGCCCACCGCGGCGAGGGCGTCGACGGCGGGCGGCCGGTGCGGGTCGCGCGGATGGTTGCCGCTCGCCGCGTCGAGGAGGAGGGCCGCGTCGGCCACGGTTCTGGCCAGGGTGCCGTTGACCGTGATGCCCTGGAAGGACTCGCCGCGCGGCCACGTCGACACGCGTCCGCGCTGCGGCTTGATGCCGACGAGGTGGGTCCAGGACGCCGGGATGCGGACCGAGCCTGCGCCGTCCGAGCCGAGCGCGGCGGGGACCAGGCCCGCCGCCACGGCGGCCGCCGAGCCGCCGGAGGAGCCGCCCGGGGTGTGCCCGGTGTGCCACGGGTTGCGGGTGGCACCGAAGGCTGGGCCCTCGGTGAACGGCCACTGTCCGAATTCGCAGGTGTTCGTCTTGCCGACGATCACGGCCCCGGCCGCGCGCAGCCGCCGTACCGCCTCCCCGTCCTCGGCGACCGCGGGGTGGGCGCCCGCGCAGCCGAAGGCGGTCGGCTCGCCCGCCACGTCCATGTCGTCCTTCACGGCGACCGGCACCCCCAGCAGGGGCCTGCGCACGCCGCGGGACAACTCCCGGTCGGCCGCGTCGGCTTCGGCGAGCGCGGCCTCGGCGCGGACGACGCGGAAGGCGTTGAGGGTGCCCTGGGTGGCCTCGATCCGCGCCAGGGCCCGCTCGACCAGCGCGCGGGAGGTGACCTCCCCGGCGGCCAGCGCGCGGGCGGTCTCGATCAGGCCTGCACAACGGTCGAGCGTCATGGCGGGACACCTCCGTGAGCACATTGTCTACCGAACGGTAACGTCTGGCCGCCGGAGGCGGAACGCACCCGGGCCCGCGGTGGGTTCGGTGTCCGCCACGGACGTCCCGCAGGCCACCACCCGTCGTACAACTACCCCGGGTGCTACCTCCGCCACTACGACTACCGGCTCCGCGTGGAGCGGTCCGACGGCACGGAACTGTTCCGCCAGGACAGCTCCTTCCTGCCGGTGACCGCCTGGGCCTGAACCGCCCGGTCGGCGGCGCGGCGAGCACCGGGTGACCCGAACAGCCACGATGATCACTGACAGGCATGCGCCGAGGTACGCCCCGGTCCTGCCGTGCGGTGAAGGCGATCCGGCGGCGGGGGCGGGGCACGACGACAGGAGCACGGATGAACCCCTCAGCCGACGTGCACACCCGCATGGAGGTCATCGACGCCTACCGGGCCCATCTGCACGCGATGGCCGACGGCGACACCGCCGCGCTCGACGCCCTGCTCGACGACGGTTTCACCCTGACGCGGACCACGGGGGACGAGCAGCCGAAGGCCGCCTGGCTGGCGGACCTGCGCGCCGCGACGTTCGTCCCGCAGGCGATCGAGGAGAAGACCGTGACCGTCGCGGTCGACGGCGACACGGCACGCCTCGTGGGCCGCGTGGTCACGCGTCCGGCCGCGGAGGGCGCGCACGAGGACCGGCGGCTCCAGCTGACCATGGACTACGCCCGCGTACGCGACTCCTGGATCGCCCTGCGTTCGGTGACCCGGAGCTGGTGAACTGGTGAACCGCGCGGGGCCGACGTCCCGCAGGTGAGACCGTCGGCCCGTGGACCCGAGGGCGGGAACCGGACGGCCGACGCGATCGCGGGCCGGGTCGCCCGCCGCCGGACCCGGACACGGGAGCCGCCGGGCATCCGTACGGCACCGCGGGCATCCGGCGCTTCGGGCGGACGGCGTCGGGTTCCGCGTCGCGCGGCCGTGGCCCGGACCGCGGGCCACCGCGCCCACCGGGAGCGCGGGCTCGTGCCGGCGGCGGGGACGAGCCCGCGCCGACCGGGATCAGCCGCGGGGCTCCCCGTCCTGCGGGGACGGGCGCGGCCACGGGCGTCCGCCGATGGCCTCGATGCCGTTGTTGAAGCGTCTGAGGTAGGAGGCGAACGCGGTGATGTCGTCCTGCGACCAGTCACCCATGACGCGGTCCAGGACCTCGACGATGCCCCGTCGCTCCTCGTCGAGCAGCCGCTCGCCCTCCGCCGTCAGCCGGAACTTGCGGGCCATCCCGCCCTGCGGATCGGGGATGCGGTCGAGCAGCCCGGCGCGCATCGCCGCGGCGGTCTGCCGGTTCAGGGTGGAGGCGTCCAGGGCGAAGGCGTCGCTCAGCTCCCCGATCGACATCGGGCCCTGGACCCGGATCCGGCTCAGCAGGATGTAGGCGCTGCGCTCCAGGACGCCGTCCGTGCGGCGGCCCCCGCGCCGGCTCAGGAACGTATGGCGGCTGAGCAGCATCTGCTCGTACTCCACCTCGTGCGTCGGCCTCTGCATGTGCCCGAGCCTCCTGTTCGTGCGGCCGTCCCCGCGACCCGTCCCGGCGGCGGCCGCTCCATCCTGGCACACCCCCGTGCAGCCACCACATCGCATGCAACCGCCACATCACATGGTTGATGCATTTGACATGTATGATGCACATCCTTCGTCCGGAACACCCGGAACACCCGGAACACCCGGAACCCCCAGAGAAACCGAGGAGTCCGCCCATGGACGCCCCCCAGTCCACGGCCCGCGCGGGTGGCGTGGTGGCCACGCTCGCCCTCGCCGGCATCACGGCCGCGATCATGCAGACGCTGGTCACCCCGCTCATCGCCGAGCTGCCGCAGATCCTCGACACCTCGTCCTCGAACGCGGCCTGGGTCATCACGGTCACCCTGCTGGCCGCCGCGGTCTGCGTGCCGGTCGTGGGCCGCCTCGGCGACCTGCTGGGCAAGCGGCGCATGCTCCTGGCGTGCGCCGTGCCGCTGATCGTGGGCTCGGTGGTGTGCGCCCTCGCCTCCGACGTCGTCATGATGATCATCGGACGCGGGCTCCAGGGCATGGGGATGGGCATGCTGCCCCTCGGCATCGCCCTGCTCCGCGACGTCCTCCCGGCGGAGAAGCTCAGTTCCTCCATCGCCCTGGTCAGCGCCTCCATGGGCATCGGCGGCGGCCTCGGCCTGCCCATCGCCGCGGCGATCGCCCAGTACGCGAACTGGCGCGTCCTGTTCTGGGGCTCGGCCGGCATGGCCGTCGTCGTCACCCTGCTCATCTGGTTCCTGATCCCCGACGTGCCCGCCGCCGCCAAGGGACAGCGCTTCGACCTGCCCGGCGCGCTCGGCCTCGGCGCCGGCCTGGTCGCCCTGCTGCTCGCGGTCTCCAAGGGCGCCGACTGGGGCTGGGGTTCGGGCGTCACGCTCGGCCTGTTCGGCACCGCCGTCGTGGTCTTCGCGGCCTGGGGCTTCTGGGAGACGCGCACCGCCGACCCGCTGACCGACCTGCGTACCACCGCCCGCCCGCGGGTGCTGCTCACCAACCTCGCGTCCGTCTTCGTCGGCTTCGCGATGTACGCGAGCATGCTCGTCATGCCGCAGCTCCTCCAGTTCCCGGAGGCCACCGGCTACGGCCTCGGCCAGTCCATGCTCGCGACCGGCCTGTGGATGGCCCCCGGCGGCATCATGATGATGTTCGTCTCCCCGCTCGGCGGGAGGCTCACCAACGCCCGCGGCCCGAAGTTCACGCTCGTCTGCGGCGCGCTGGTCATCGCCGCCGGCTACGGCCTGTCCATGGCGCTGATGGGCTCCGCCTGGGGCCTGATGGTCGTCGGCATCGTCATCAACAGCGGTGTCGGCCTCGCCTACGGCTCGATGCCCGCCCTCATCATGAGTTCGGTCCCGCTGTCGGAGACCGCCGCCGCCAACGGCTTCAACACCCTCATGCGGTCGCTGGGCACCTCGATCGGCGCCGCCGTCATCGGCGTGATCCTGGCCCAGATGACGACCACCATGGGCGGCCACACCCTCGCCTCCGAGGACGGCTTCCGCACCGCGCTCCTCGTCGGCGGCGCCCTCGCCCTGGTCTCCGCGGCCATCGCGTCCGTCATCCCCGCCGCCCGCCCGGCCGACTCCGGCACGGAGGAGCCCCGGCAGGCCTCCGAGCCCGAGCGGGCCGAGGTCTAGGACGTGTCTGAGCAATTCCCGCCGGGCGCGCGGCGCCATGCACGCCTCCCCCCGGAGGGGGGACACCCACTGGCCGCACCGGGCCCCGACCCCAGTACGTCCCGTACGAGGATCAGGGTCCGGTGCACCGAGAGCACGCGCCTGACGCCGCACGGCCCGCCCTCCGGGCGGACGGCGGGAAGGTGACGACGGGCCTTGGCGCACAGGTCCAGGCAGGGTGCGGGGCCCGCCGTCCCGAGCCTCCGCACCCGCCGCAGGGCTCACCGGACCGCGGTGCCCTCCGCGGTCCCCGCCGGCCGGGCGCTGAGCCCGCCGGCCCCGCCCCGCCCGGAGACCGACGGCGGCGCCGCCGCCACGAGCCGGCCGGCTACGGCTTGGGGGCCGCGTCCGCGCGCATCAGCACGCAGTCGAACTCGATCACCCGGCCGGTGGTCGCCTCACGGGTCACCGGGTACATGCCCGTGATGCCGAACCCGGCCGCCTCGTACGTCGCGACGGCCTCGCCCATGCCCGGGCTGCCCTCGTACAGCCGCAGCACCGCGACCTCGGACTGCATGCCGACGAACTCCTCGATTCGTCTCCCGGCCCCGGCGAACACCTCCAGGTCGTAGCCCTGGGTGTCCATCTTCAGATAGGGGCGCGGATCGGCCAGGCCCTCCAGCGCCTCGTCCATGACCTCGTCGAGCCGGCGGACGCGGATCTCCTCGGTGTCGGACGTGCCGAACCGGCTGTACCGGTCCCTGCCGTAGTCGCTGGGCCCCAGCAGGGAGTTCATGGTCTTCCAGCCGGTGTGGATCTCGGCGGTCGTCTCCGCACGGCCCAGTCCGCACCGGTACACGTGCCAGTCGGGGTCCTGCGCCGCTGCCCTCTCCAGCTCGGCGAACGTCTCCGAGGTGGGTTCGAACGACACGATCCGCCCGGTGTAGCCGAGCCGGCGCAGCCGACGGGCGTACTGGCCGCTGTTGGCGCCGACGTCGAAGACGCAGTTCGCGTCGTACAGGGCGAGCATGGCGGCGACGTGCTGGGCGCACAGGTACTCGGCCGCCGCGAGTTGCAGCTTGCGTTCGTCGCGCCGGGCCGCCCCGTCCATGAGCAGCAGCGCACCGGTCCCGCCGAGCCGGACGGCGCTGGCGTCCGCGTGGTCGGCTGCACCGTCCTTCGCCCGCCGGACGATCCAGGTGCCCTTGCCGGCACCGGTGACCGTCAGCGGGGTGGCGGACCGGGACACCAGCGCCGTCCCCGGGGCGATGTCGCTCACCTGGACGCCGATCCGGGGCATCAGCCGCAGGAGTCGTCGATAAAAGGTCTGCATCCCGCCAGCCCTATCAGACATGGCCGGGTGCGGTCCCCCCGTTGAACGACATTCGCCGCCGCGGTCAACCGCCTTCTTGCATACGGCGCGTCCGGGGGCCTTTTCCTGACTTCGAGCGCTCTCCAGCGCCCAGCGTCGCCGGTGTCGTCGGTGTCGCCAAGCCAGATCGGGCGGCCGGGCGGCCGGACGGTCAGGCGGCCACGGTCTCGCTCGCGTGGCCGTGCAGGCGGGCCACGACCTCGGTCAGCTGCGCGGCGACCTCGGCGTCGTCGACCGGGTGGGTTTCGGCGAAGCGGGTCAGGGAGCCGGGGATGGAGAGCTTGAGGTCCTCGATCACCTTGCCGCCGGCGATGCCCACGGCCTTGCGGGCCTCGTCCTGCGCCCACACGCCGCCGAACTGGCCGAAGGCGGTGCCGACCACGGCGGCCGGCTTGCCACCGAAGGCACCGGCGCCGTACGGGCGGGACAGCCAGTCGATGGCGTTCTTCAGGACGGCGGGGATGGTGCCGTTGTACTCGGGGGAGAACAGCAGGAAGGCGTCGGAGGCCTGAGCGGCCTCACGCAGCTTGGCGGCGGCGGCCGGGACGCTGCCCTCGACGTCGAGGTCCTCGTTGTAGAACGGGATGTCGGCCAGGCCTTCGAACAGGTCGACCTGCGCGCCCTCCGGAGCGACCTTGACGGCCGCCTCGGCGAGCTGGCGGTTGGTGGAACCGGCGCGGAGGCTGCCGACGAGCGCAAGGATGCGGACAGACATGGGTTACTCCCAAAGGGCTGGAACAGTGCGGTGACAATCCGGACCGAGGTCCGTTTACAAGTTCTAGCACTCCAACCGGACCGCGGTCCAGTTTCTTCCCGGTGCTTTACGCTGAGTTCATGTCCGCCGCCCTGCCTCCCTTCCCCGGCCCCGAGACGCCCCTCGGCGAACCCGAACTGCTGCAGCTCGGAACGGCCGGGGACGAGCCGTGTCTGCGTGCCGACGCGGCCCGCAACCGCGCCCGGCTGCTGGACGCCGCCGCCCGGCTGGTCGCCGCGCACGGCGCGGCCGGGGTCACGATGGAGGCGGTGGCCGCCGCGGCGAACGTCGGCAAGGGGACGGTCTTCCGCCGCTTCGGCGACCGCACCGGACTGCTGACGGCACTGCTCGACCACTCCGAGCGGAAGTTCCAGGCGGCCTTCCTCGGCGGGCCCCCGCCGCTCGGGCCCGGCGCCGCGCCGGTGGAGCGGCTGCGGGCGTTCGGGATCGCCTACCTGCGCCGCGCGATCGACGAGCTGGACCTGCTGCTGGCGGCCGAGCCCGGACCGGACCGCCGCTACACCGGCCCCGTCCACCGTCTGCACCACGGTCATCTCGCGCTGCTGCTGCGGCGGGCGGTACCGGACGCCGACCCGGACCTGCTGGCCCACACCCTGCTGGGCTACCTCAACCCGCCCCTGATCCACCACCTGGTCCGTCAGTGCGCAACCCCACCGACCCGCCTGGAAACCGGCTGGACCGACCTGGTGGACCGGGTCACGGGCGCCCGCGGCGAGGACCACTGACGAAGAACACGACGCGAACCGGACATCACGGCCGGGGCCGGGGAACGGGCACCCGAGGACCGTGACCGCTCGTCCCGCCCGGCGGACGACTACGATGTTGCACGCTCAATCAGACGGGGACGCGTTCGGTGCCGGCGCAACTCGCCCGGCCGTTGCAGAGCCCGCGTCCCGCCGCGCGGCCGCCCCAGTGGCGGCGCACCACCCGGGACCTGCGCCCCCCCCGGAAGGTCCCGCGGGTCACTGATCGGAGAGCCGTCATGCCGTTGCTCGACCCCACCGCCCGGCAGTTCCGCAGTCTGTCCGGCCCCGTGCATCCCGTCACCGAGCCCGCCACCGGGGACACCCTCGGCACGGTGGTGCTGGCCGACGCGCAGGACGTGGCCCCGGCCGCGCAGGCCGAGTGGGCCCGCGTCCCCCACTTCGTCCGCGCCGCGGTGCTGCGCAAGGCCGGAGACCTGTTCGCCGCGCACGCGGACGAACTGCGCGAGTGGCTCGTGCGCGAGTCCGGTTCCGTCCCCGGCAAGGCCGACTTCGAACTGCACGTCGCCGCCCAGGAGTGCTACGAGGCCGCCGCCCTCGCCTCCCGCCCGGCCGGCCAGGTCCTGCCCAGCGAGACGCCCCGGCTGTCGTACACCCGCCGCGTCCCCGTGGGCGTCGTCGGTGTGATCTCCCCGTTCAACGCCCCGCTGATCCTGTCCATCCGCTCGGTCGCGCCGGCCCTGGCGCTCGGCAACGCGGTCCTGCTGAAGCCGGACCCGCGCACGGCGGTGTGCGGCGGACTGTCGTTGGCCGCGGTGTTCGCCGAGGCCGGTCTGCCCGAGGGACTGCTGCACATCCTGCCGGGCGGCGCCGAGACGGGCGCGGCCCTGGTGGCCGACCCGCGCGTCCCGGTGATCTCCTTCACCGGTTCCACCGCGGCGGGCCGGGCGGTCGGCGAGGCCGCCGGCCGTCACCTCAAGCGCGCCCATCTGGAACTCGGCGGGAACTCCGCCCTGATCGTCCTGGAGGACGCCGACCTCGACGCGGTGATCTCCACGGCCGCCTGGGGTTCCTTCTTCCACCAGGGCCAGATCTGCATGACCACCGGCCGCCACCTCGTGCACGCCTCGCTCCACGAGGAGTACGTGGAGCGGCTGGTGGCGAAGGCCGACGCCCTGGCCGTGGGTGACCCGCACCGCGAGCAGGTCCACCTCGGCCCGCTCATCGACGTCGGTCAGCTCCGCAAGGTGCACGGCCTGGTGGAGGCGAGCACGGCGGCCGGCGCGAAGCTGGCGGCCGGCGGCACGCACGAGGACCTGTTCTACCGCCCGACCGTCCTGGCGGACGTCGACGACCGCACCCCCGCCTACGCGGAGGAGGTCTTCGGACCGGTCGCCCCGGTCCGCGCCTTCGCCACCCCGGACGAGGCCGCCGCACTGGCCGGGGCGAGCTCCTACGGCCTGTCCCTGGGGATCGTCACCCGCGACACGGCCCGCGGCCTCGACCTGGCCGAGCGCATCCCGACCGGCATCGTGCACATCAACGACCAGACGGTCAACGACGAGGCCGTGGCGCCGTTCGGCGGGGTCGCCGCCTCCGGCACCGGTGCCCGCTTCGGCGGCGAGGCCAACCTGGAGGCCTTCACCGACGTGCGCTGGACGACGGTGCGCGGGGACGTGGCGCCGTACCCCTTCTAGCCCGGCACCCCCTCCAGCCCGGCACCCCTTCCAGCCGGAACCGGCCCGGAAGCCCGCCGGGACCGGCCCCCGCGTGTTTCCGGCCCGGGCCGTGCTTTCGGGAGGGCCGCAGGGCGGGACCCGCAGGTCACTCGCCCTGGGCGGCCTGCTGCTCCTCGACGGACCTGCGGACCTCGTCCATGTCCAGCTTGCGGGCCTGTCCGATGACGTCCGTGAGGGCGGCCTCGGGCAGGGCGCCCGGCTGCGCGAACACGGCGACCCGGTCGCGGACGATCATCAGGGTCGGGATCGACTGGATGCCGAAGGCCGCGGCCAGTTCCGGCTGGGCCTCGGTGTCGACCTTGCCGAAGACGAGGTCGGGGTTCTCCTGGGCCGCCTTCTCGTAGACCGGGGCGAACTGACGGCACGGCCCGCACCATGACGCCCAGAAGTCGATCAGGACGAAGTCGTTGTCGGTGACCGTCTGGTCGAAGTTCTCCTTGGTGAGCTCCATGGTGCTGCTCATGGCGTCATTCCCTCTTCCCGTGTTCCCGTGCTTCCTGCCGGGTCCTCCCGGCATGGGGTGAAGCCGCCCGCGTCAACACGGCCGGCCGGTCGCGTATTCCGCGCCCTACCCGTGTGGCCACCCCGCACACCACCCACCAGACTGACCCCATGACGGAAACGGAAACCATCGCGTACGACGTCGTGGTGCTCGGGGCCGGGCCCGTGGGGGAGAACGTGGCCGACCGCACCCGCGCGGCAGGCCTCACCACCGCGGTCGTGGAGAGCGAACTGGTCGGCGGCGAGTGTTCCTACTGGGCGTGCATGCCCAGCAAGGCCCTGCTGCGCCCGGTCATCGCCCAGGCCGACGCCCGACGCCTGCCCGGCCTGCGCCAGGCGGTGCAGGGCCCCCTCGACGCGGCCGCGGTCCTCGCCCACCGCAACTACTACACCTCCGACTGGCAGGACGACGGCCAGGTCGGCTGGCTCGACGGCATCGGCGCCGACCTCTACCGCGGCCACGGCCGCCTGACCGGCCCGCGCACGGTGACGGTCGGCGACAAGGTCCTGACCGCCCGGCACGCCGTCGCCGTGTGCACCGGCACCCGGGCCGTCCTGCCCGACCTGCCGGACCTCGCCGAGGTCAGGCCGTGGACCAGCCGTGAGGCGACGAGCGCCCAGTCCGTGCCCGGTCGCCTGGTGGTCGTCGGCGGCGGCGTGGTCGCCACCGAGATGGCCACCGCCTGGCAGGCCCTCGGCTCCCGGGTCACCCTCCTGGTGCGCGGCAAGGGGCTGCTCAACCGCATGGAGCCGTTCGCCGGCGAACTGGTCGCCGAGGCGCTCACCGCGGCCGGCGTCGACGTGCGGACCGGGACCTCGGTGACGTCGGTGACCCGCACGGACGGCACGGTCGTGGTCGTCACCGGCGCCGGCGACCGGATCGAGGCCGACGAGATCCTCTTCGCCACCGGCCGCGCCCCGCGCACCGACGACATCGGCCTCGACACCGTCGGCCTGGAGCCGGGTTCGTGGCTGCCGGTCGACGACAGCCTGCGCGTCGTGGGCAACGACTGGCTCTACGCGGTCGGCGACGTCAACCACCGTGCCCTGCTCACCCATCAGGGCAAGTACCAGGCCCGTATCGCCGGTGCCGCGATCGCCGCCCACGCCTCGGGGGAGACGGACCTGGACGCCGGTCCGTGGGGAGCCCACGCGGCCACCGCCGACCACGCCGCCGTCCCGCAGGTCGTCTTCACCGACCCGGAGGCCGCCGCGGTCGGCCTCTCCTTCGCGGAGGCGGAACAGGCCGGACACCGGGTCCGCGCCGTCGACGTCGACCTCTCCTCGGTCGCCGGGGCGGGCCTGTACGGCGAGGGCTACAAGGGCCGCGCCCGCATGGTCGTCGACCTGGAGAACGAGGTCCTGCTCGGTGCCACCTTCGTGGGCCCCGGCGTCGGCGAACTGATCCACTCGGCGACCGTCGCCGTCGTCGGCCAGGTCCCCGTAGCCCGCCTGTGGCACGCCGTACCGTCCTACCCGACGATCAGCGAGGTGTGGCTGCGCCTGCTGGAGGCGTTCCGCGACAACTGACGGTCCGGCAGCGACGTCCGGCAGCGACGTCCGGTTACGGCAGCCCGAAGCCCAGCGCGCGGGCTGCCTGCTCCGGCGTCGGCTGCGCCCACCGGCGCGCCACCGTCTCGTTGGCCGACAGCGAGCGCAGCTCGGCCCGGTCCAGGTAGAGCAGGCCGTCGAGGTGGTCCGTCTCGTGCTGCACGATCCGTGCGGGCCACCCGCCGAACACCTCGTCCAGCGCCCGGCCCGTCTCGTCCTGGCCGGTCAGCCGCACCTCGGCGGGCCGGGCCACCACCGCCTGCCAGCCGGGCACGCTCAGACAGCCCTCGAAGAAGGCGGCACGACCGGAACCCACCGGCGCGTAGGCGGGGTTGACCAGGACCCGGAACGGCTGCGGCACCCGGCCGCGGGCCGCCCGCACCTCCTCCGGCACCGGCGCCGGGTCCTCGATCACCGCGATCCGCAGCTCCACGCCGACCTGAGGCGCGGCCAGGCCCACCCCCGGCGCCGCGCGCATGGTGACGCGCAGCGCCTCGACGAAGCGCGCCAGCAGGGCGGGGCCGAGCTGACCGTCGTAGCGCTCGGTGCCGGTGCGCAGGACCGGGTCGCCGGCCGCCACGATCGGCAACGGGCCGCCGGCGGCGAGGAGTTCCTCGACCCGCTCGGCAAGAGGTGCGCGGAAACTGGGAGATGCCATCCCGTCAGCATGCCACGACCACGGCGCCTGTGACGCAGGTCACCGGAGCGGCCGGGAACTCGGCGGGGCCGCGGTCCGACTACTGGTCCGTCACGGCTGATGCGTCCCCACGGGCCGTGCCTTCAAGGGCCGTGCCCCCACCGGCCACGTCCCCATCGACCGCGTCCCCGCGACGACGTCCCCACCGACCACGCCCCACGACCACGGGAGAAACCCGTGTGTCCACCGCCGGGCCGCTCCCCGCCGTGCCGGACCCTTCGTCCGGGCCCGGCCTGCGGGGCCCGCCGCGAGCCCGTGTGTCAGGCCTCCTCGAAGTCACCCGTCAGCGCCGAGGCGATCCGCAGGTGCGGGCCCGCCTCCGCGTGCCGGCCCTGCCGCTCCAGGGTGCGGCCCAGCATCAGCCGGGCGTACTGCTCCACCGGGTCGCGCTCCACGATGGCGCGCAACTCGTTCTCGGCGCGGCCGAGTTGAGCCGAGTGGTAGTAGGCGCGGGCCAGCAGCAGCCGCGGTCCGGTCTGCTCCGGCACCTCCTCGACCAGCCCGGCCAGGACCCGCGCGGCGGCGGTGTACTCCTTGGCGTCGAAGAACAACCGCGCGCGCTCCCAGCGCTCGGCCGGCGTTCCGTGGGCGTAGTACTCGGTGTCGTAGGTCGTGTCCACTCGTGGCCTCCTTCGCGTCGCACAACCGCCACCGATGGTTGAAAATTCCACCAGTACGGCCGGGGTCGCTCCGCGGGTTCACATGGCGGCCAGTTCCGCGTCCGCCCGTTCGGTGATCAGGGCGAGCACCCGTCCGGCGACGGCCCGGTCCTCGGCGGGGATGCCGGCGTGGATCCGGGCCGAGACCGCGCCCGACTCGGCGCTCACGGTCTCGTACAGCGCGCGCCCGGCGTCCGTGGCGCGGACGGTCCCGCCGTCGGCCGACACCAGGCCCTTGGCCAGCAGTTGGTCGACGACGGCGTGCACCTCGGCCCGGTCGGCCTTGAGGGAGGCCGCGACCAGGGCGACGAGCGCCTCCCGTGCGAGGGGCTGGTCGGCCACGACGACCGACCGGAGGGTGATCTGCTGCGGGAACGTGGCGTCGTGGCGGCTCAGGACGCGTTCGAGGACGGCGCGGGCGGCGTAGTGGGCCAGGCCGATGACGCGGCTGTCGAAGGGAGGTGCGGTGGCGGTCATGACGTCCCCTTGTCGCTCTGGTCGTGGTGGTCGCTGTCGTCGTTCCCGTCCGCGGTGGTCTCCGCGGTGCTGTCGTACGGAGGTTCCAGAGGCGTGTCGAGCAGGAGCGCCAGTTCGCCCGTGAACGTGCGGGTGCGAGTGCTGTCCAGGCCGCCGAGCGGTTCCGTCAGCCGCTCCAGCAGCGCGTGCACCACCTTGACGGCCCGGCGGGTGACGTCCTCGCCCTGTTCGGTCAGTGTCAGCTGGACCGCGCGCGGATCGCGCGGATCACGGGTGCGCTCGATCAGTCCGGCGGACTCCAGGGCGCGGGCCAGCTTCGACACGTACAGCGGTTCCAGCCCGGTGTGGTCGGCGAGGCGCCGTTGGCTGGGGCGCTCACCGGCGCGCCGCATGCCGTGCAGCGACGCGACGATCGCGTACTGCGCGTGGGTGAGGCCGAGCGGTGCCACCGCCCGGTCCACCGCCACGCGCCACTTCGTGGACAGCCGCCACACCAGATAGCCGGGCGTGGCCCCTTCGGAACCCATGCTCATGGGCCGTACAGTACATGGCCATTATGTACATGGCTACTGTATTGCCGGCCCGCCGGTGCCACGCCGTGTGCCGGATACGCTGGCGCGGTGAACGAGAACCTTCCTCCCTGTCCGAAGTGCTCCTGCGAGTACACCTACGAGATGAACGCCCTGGTGGTGTGCCCGGAGTGCGGCCACGAACGGGTGCCCGCCGAGAGCGGCGCGGATGCCGGCGGCCCCGCGGAGCGGGTCGTCAGGGACTCCGTCGGCAATGTGCTGACGGACGGCGACACGGTGGTCGTCGTCAAGGCCCTGAAGGTCAAGGGCAGTCCGTCGGGCATCAAGGCCGGCACCAAGGTGCGCGGCATCCGGCTGGTCGAGGGGGTCGACGGCCACGACATCGACTGCAGGATCGACGGGTTCGGTGCGATGCAACTGAAGTCGAGCGTGGTCAAGAAGGGCTGACCCTCCCCTCTCCGGGAAATCCACGGCACCCTCACCGGATGCAGAATTGCAAAATTTAGCAATTGGTTAGATGCTGGATTTACTGTGCTCGCAGACAGTGGTGGGCGCGGCCCGCGCCCGCCCCGGTGGGGCGCCGTCGAGGAGAACCGAGGAGTCCGTGTCCGTTCCGCTGTACCAGGCCAAGGCCGAGTTCTTCCGCATGCTGGGTCATCCGGTACGCATCCGGGTCCTGGAGCTGCTCCAGGACGGCCCCGCACCGGTGCGCGACCTGCTGGCCGCCATCGGGGTGGAACCCCCCAGCCTGTCCCAGCAACTGGCGACCCTGCGCAGGTCGGGCATCGTCACCGCGACGCGGGAGGGCTCGACGGTCGTCTACGCGCTGGCCGGCGGCGACGTCGCCGACCTGATGAAGGCCGCACGCCGGATCCTCACCGACGTGCTCACCGGGCAGCACGAGCTGCTGGCCGAGCTGCGGGAAGGCGAGGTCACCGCGCGATGACGGCCGTCCCCATCCGGATCCGGCGCCGGATCGCCGCCCTGCTCCCCGGCCGCGGCGACCTGGCGGAACTGCGCCGCGACCCCCGCCGGGACCTGCTCGCGGGCCTGACCGTGGCGATCGTCGCACTGCCCCTCGCCCTCGGATTCGGCGTCTCCTCCGGACTCGGCGCCGAGGCGGGCCTGGCGACCGCGGTCGTCGCCGGCGCGCTCGCCGCCGTGTTCGGCGGCTCGAACCTGCAGGTGTCCGGTCCGACGGGTGCGATGACCGTGGTGCTCGTGCCGATCGTCGCCGCTCACGGCCCCGCCGGGGTACTGACCGTCGGGCTCATGGCCGGCGCGATGCTGGTCGCCCTCGCCCTGCTCAAGGCCGGCAAGTACATGCAGTACGTGCCCGCCCCCGTCGTCGAGGGCTTCACCCTCGGCATCGCCTGCGTGATCGGCCTGCAACAGATACCGAACGCGCTCGGCGTGCCCAAGCCGGAGGGCGACCGCGTCCTCGTGGTCACCTGGCGTGCCGTGGTGGAGTTCGCCAGGACACCGAACTGGACCGCCGCCGCCCTCGCCCTGGCCGTCGCCGCCGCGATGCTGGCCGGCGCCCGCCTGCGGCCCACGATCCCCTTCTCCGTCCTCGCCGTGATCGCGGCCACCGCCGTGGCCCGGGTGGCCGGCCTGGACGCGGCGGAGCCGATCGGCGACCTGCCGTCCGGCCTGCCCGCGCCCTCCCTCTCCTTCCTCGACCCGGGCGCCCTCGGCTCCCTGCTCGCCCCCGCCGTCGCGGTCGCGGCCCTGGCCGCCCTGGAGTCGCTGCTGTCGGCCTCGGTCGCCGACGGCATGACGGTCGGCCAGCGCCACGATCCCGACCGCGAGCTGTTCGGCCAGGGCCTGGCCAACATCGCCGCCCCGCTGTTCGGCGGCGTGCCCGCCACCGGGGCCATCGCCCGCACCGCGGTCAACGTCCGCAGCGGCGCCGGGTCCCGGCTCGCCGCCCTCACCCACGCGGCGATCCTCGCCGTCATCGTGTTCGCCGCCGCGCCCCTCGTCTCCGCGATCCCGCTCGCCGCGCTCGCGGGCGTGCTCCTGGCCACCGCCATCCGCATGGTCGAGGTCGGCTCGCTGCGGGCGATGGCGCGGGCCACCCGCTCCGACGCGCTGATCCTGGTCCTCACCGCCGTCGCGACCCTCGCGCTCGACCTCGTGTACGCCGTGATCATCGGCCTGGCCGTCGCGGGCGTCCTCGCCCTGCGCGCGGTGGCCAACGAGGCCCGTCTCGAAGAGGTCCCGCTCGACCGGGGCGACCACAGCACCGAGGAACACCGGCTGCTCGCGGAGCACATCGTGGCGTACCGCATCGACGGACCACTGTTCTTCGCCGCCGCCCACCGCTTCCTGCTGGAACTGGCGGAGGTCGCCGACGTACGCGTCGTCATCCTGCGCATGTCCCGCGTGACCACCGTCGACGCCACCGGCGCCCTCGTCCTCAAGGACGCGGTGGACAAGCTCCACCGGCGCGGCATCGTCGTCATGACGTCCGGGATCCGCGCCGGCCAGCGGCAGGTCCTGGACTCGGTCGGCGCGCTGGAACTGCTGCGCCTGGAGGGCCGCGAGTACGCCGACACGCCGGAGGCGATCCGGGCCGCCCACACCTACCTGGAGCGCGCCGGCCTCATACCGTCCCCGCACGGCCGGCGGGCCCGGCCGCTCGGCGAGGAATCGGAGAGGACCGCCGGATGAGCACTCCGCCCGCATCACCGCGAGCCGCCGGGGCCCGCGGTGCCACGTCCCCCCGGCCGCCGGAAGGCGGCACGCCCGGACGGCGCGCGCACACGCGCCGGGAGCCGGCCGCCGCGGCCACCGCGACGGCCGGGGACAGGGAAGACGCCCCCGTCCGGTGCGTCCTCGCCCACGGGACCCGCGGCCCGTACGACGCCCTGTCACGCCCGCGCCCCACGACGGTGCCCGTGTCCCGCACGGCCCCTGCGGAGCGCTCGTGACGTTCACCCGGCTCGAAGCCCTGCCCCACCGGCACGTGCTCACGCTGCTCACCGTGCCGTCCGCGGTCCGTACCGCCAGGGAGACCGCCCAGCAGGCCCTGACCGAGTGGGGGACAAGCCTGCGCCACCCCACCGTCGACCCGGCCCTGCTGATCCTCGGTGAGCTGGTCACCAACAGCGTCCGGCACGCCGCGGCGCTCTCCCCGCAGCTGACGGTCCTCTACGCGGCCGGCGAGGACACCCTGGCCTTCGCCGTGCACGACCGCCACCCCTGTCAGCCCCTGCTGTACGGCGCGGCCGCCGGCGGGACGGGCGGGCCGGCCACCGTCATGGAGCTGACCCTCGGGCTCGGCGGCACCGCGGTCGTGCGCACCGACGCCGACGGCCAGGGCAAGAGCATCTGGATCACCCTTCCCCTCTGACCGGACGACGAGGACCGGCCCACGGCCCCGTGACGTCCCGTACGGAGTTGCTAATCTTGGCAATTGTCGAGGTGGTCACCGCTCTGCACGGTGCTACCAGCGGGTGGATGCGATGCGCCGCGGACCGGCCGGTACGGCCGTGCTGCTCCGCCGGGAAGGGGACGGCACGATGAGTACGCCGCTGTACCAACTGAAGGCCGAGTTCTTCAAGACGCTGGGCCACCCCGCGCGCATCCGCGTCCTGGAGCTGCTGAGCGAACGCGAGCACGCGGTGGCGGAGATGCTGCCCGAGGTGGGCATCGAGCCGGCCCACCTGTCGCAGCAGCTCGCCGTGTTGCGCCGGGCGAACCTGGTGGTGACCCGCAAGGAGGGCTCGACCGTGTACTACTCGCTGACCAGCCCGTACATCGCCGAGCTGCTCCGGGTCGCGCGGACCATCCTGTCCGGGGTGCTGGCCGGTCAGGCCGAACTGCTCGCCGATCTGCAGGCCGCCCGCACCCGGGGGGAACCGCCGTCCTGACGGCGGGCCCCGGAACCGCCGACAGGCCTGGCGGCCGCCGACCGGCGTCACGACCACTCCGCCTCGTACCCGGGGCACGCGCTCGGCGCCGTCCGGTCTCCTCGTGAGAAGAGGGGTCGGGCGGGCGCCGTCAGACGGCGGCGACGGCCGCAGCGGCTCCGGGCGCGTCGGCAAGGGCCGCGCGGTACCGCGCGGCGTCCGGGACCGCCGCGCGGCCGGAGCCGGCTGCGATGATCGCCTGACGGCAGGTGTGGTCGACGACGTGGTCCGCGCCGAAGACGCCGGGGACGTTCGTGCGGTGATGACGTTGCGTACGTCCGCGGTCGTTTCGGTCGCCGTGCTCACACCTGCGGCTCCGGCGCGATCTCCTTGATCAGGCCCTCGACCAGCACCTTGATCTCGTCACGGATCGGGCGTACGGCCTCGACGCCCCGGCCCGCCGGGTCCTCCAGCCGCCAGTCCAGGTACCGCTTGCCGGGGAAGACCGGGCAGGTGTCGCCGCAGCCCATGGTGATGCAGACGTCCGACTCCTTGACGGCGTCGACCGTGAGCACCTTCGGGACCTCGGCGGAGATGTCGATGCCGACCTCGCGCATGGCCTCGACGGCGGCCGGGTTGACCTCGGCGCCAGGGTCGGAGCCGGCGGAACGGACCTCGACGCGGTCCCCGGCCAGGTGGGTCAGCCACGCGGCGGCCATCTGGGAACGGCCGGCGTTGTGGACGCAGACGAAGAGCACGGAGGGCTTGTCGGGCATCGAGGTCTCTCTTGTCTCACGACGGCATCAGGCGCGGATGAGTTCAGCACCAGGTGGTGTCAGCCACCACTGATGTGAAAATATCAGTCCATGATGACGTCAGTCGACACTGATCTGATGCGGGTCCTCGCCGACCCGCTCCGCCTCCGGGTCGTCACCCTTCTCGCCAAGGAGACGCTCTGCTCCACGCACCTGATCGAGGAGACCGGTGCGAAGCAGACCAACCTCTCCAACCACCTGAGGGTGCTGCGCGAGGCCGGGGTGGTCGAGACGGAGCCGTGCGGCCGGTACACCTACTACAAGCTGCGCCCCGACGTCATCGCCCAGCTCGCCGGTCAGTTCGCCGACCTGGCCGAGTCCGCTCGCGACGCAGCCGAGAACAAGAGGGCCTGTCCGTGACCCCCACCGAAGCATCCGCGGCCGTAGAAGAGTCGTCGGTCGTCGCGAAGCTGTCGACGCTCGACCGCTTCCTCGCCCTCTGGATCCTCATCGCCATGGCTGTCGGCCTCGGCCTCGGCCGAGCCGTTCCGGGGCTGAACGACGCCCTCGCCGAGGTCGAGATCGGCGGCATCTCCCTGCCGATCGCCATCGGCCTGCTGATCATGATGTATCCGGTCCTGGCCAAGGTCCGCTACGACAGGCTCGACGCCGTCACCGGCGACCGCAGGCTCATGACCTCGTCGCTGGTCGTCAACTGGATCGTCGGCCCCGCGGTGATGTTCGCGCTGGCCTGGATCTTCCTGCCCGACCTGCCCGAGTACCGCACCGGCCTGATCATCGTCGGGCTCGCCCGCTGCATCGCCATGGTCGTCATCTGGAACGACCTCGCGTGCGGCGACCGCGAGGCGGCAGCCGTCCTGGTCGCCCTCAACTCGGTCTTCCAGGTCCTGGCGTTCGGCCTGCTCGGCTGGTTCTATCTCGACCTGCTGCCCGGCCGGCTGAACCTGGGCGACGGCGAGCACCTCGACATCTCCATGGGGAAGATCGCCCTGAACGTGGTCGTCTTCCTCGGCATCCCCCTGCTGGCCGGCTTCCTCACCCGCCGCATCGGCGAACAGAGGCTCGGCCAGGAGAAGTACGAGTCGAACTTCCTGCCGAAGATCGGCCCGTGGGCGCTGTACGGCCTGCTCTTCACGATCGTCGTCCTCTTCGCCCTGCAGGGGAAGACGATCACCTCCCGGCCGCTGGACGTGGCCCGCATCGCACTGCCGCTTCTGGTGTACTTCGCGGTGATGTGGTTCGGCACGTTCGCCCTCGGCAAGGCCATCGGCCTGGCCTACGACCGCACCGCCACACTCGCCTTCACCGCGGCGGGCAACAACTTCGAGCTGGCCATCGCGGTCGCCATCGCCACCTTCGGCGTCACCTCCGGCCAGGCCCTGTCCGGCGTCGTCGGACCACTCATCGAGGTACCGGTCCTGGTGGCGCTCGTCTACGTCTCGCTGGCCTGGCGCAACAAGTTCGTCCCGTCCGCGCCGGCCACCCCGGGAGGGGACCGCTGACGCGCCGCTTCTACAGCCGCGCACGGGGAGCGACCGGCACGGCCACGCCCCGCACCGCTCGGTGCACGACGTGCACGACGTGTACGACGTGCGGGGCGGCGCGGGCGACATGACGCGGTAGGCCGACGTGGTGGTGATCGGCGGCGGCCAGGCGGGGCTCGCCGCCGGCCACCACCTGCGCCGCCAAGACCTGGACTTCGTCGTCCTCGACGCCCGGGCCATCTCCGGCGGGGCCTGGCAGCACACCTGGGAATCGCTGCACCTGCCTCCCCTGCCGCCTTCTCCTGCCTCCCCGGCCGCCTCATGCCGGCACAGCCGGGCGAGGAGTACCCGGATGCCGGGCACGTGGTGGCGTACCTGTCAGGCGTTCCCCCGGGTCAGCGCACCCTTCCGCGGGGTTTCAACGGCACCGGGGGCAGCTCGGGCGCGGGGAGCGGACGGCCGTCGTAGCCCTTCACCTCGCCGAAACGTGCTCCCTTCATCCAGTCCTCGCGGGCCTGTTCGATCTCGGCCTGGGAGCGGGCGACGAAGTTCCACCACATGATCAGCTCTTCGTCGAAGGGCTCGCCGCCGAGGAGCATCACCGCGGCGTCGGACTCGGCGCGCAGGGGCAGTTCACGGCGACCGCAGCCGAGGTAGAGCATGGAGCCCGGCAGTACGGGGACACCGTCCACGTGCACCTCGCCGGACATCGCCAGGACGCCGTACTCGAAGTCGGGGACGAGCGGCAGCCGGACGTCGGTGCCGCGGGCGAGCGCCAGGTCGGCACCCACGATCGGGGTGTACGTGGTGCCGGGCGAGGTCGCGCCGTCGAGGTCGCCCAGGATCACGGTCGCGGTGAGGCCGGGGGCCGTGACCGTGGGCAGCGTGGCGTGGTGCTCGAAGTGCGGGTCGGTGTGCCGGTGGGCGTCGGGCAGGGCGACCCAGAGCTGGGCGCCGTGCAGGGTGGGGGCGTGTGACCTGGGGCTCTCCTCGGAGTGGCTGATCGCCCGCCCCGACGTCATCAGGCCCAGTTCGCGGGGGCGGATCGTCCGGAGGCTGCCGGTGGAGTCGCGGTGCAGCACCTCGCCCTCGTGCAGCCAGCTGACGGTCTGGAGACCGATGTGCGGGTGCGGCGGGACCTGCATGCCCGGCTCGTCGGCGATGTCGTCGGGGCCGTAGTGGTCGACGAACGCCCAGGCGCCGATCATGCGCCGGCCGAGGTTCGGCAGCAGCCGGCGTACCTCGGTCGACTCCCCGAGCCGGACGTGCCGGGGACTCAGCAGTTCCCGCACGGGCTCGGCGACGACGAATCCGCGTCCGCCGCACACGCTGGGCACGGGCGAACGGTCAAGGTTGCTCATGACCCACAACCTAACGGGTCACCGGTCGGTCAGGGCGGCGGCGAGTTCCCTGCTGGCGCGGACGATCTCGTGGTCCGGTTCGTCGAGCAGGTGGCGCAGTACGCCGCGCTGGGCGCGGACGGCGTGGCGCGCGTCGCGTTCCCACTCCACGTACTTCTCGCGGTGGCGCAGCAGCTTGGGGTAGGCGGCGGCGGTGGTCTCCCACTGCCGGGCGTCGGCGATGCTCCTGAGCAGGTGCAGTATCTCGACGCGGCAGCTGACCTGCGGGAGCCGGACGAGTTCCCAGAGGAAGGGCACCGTGGCGGCCGTCGCCTGGCCCACCACGAAGCCGTACTGGCAGATGCGCCGGCGCAGTTGGCCGAGGGCGGGCCCGGCGGTGTCGGCGTCGCCGCGGGCGACGGTGGTCAGCAGGACCGGGATGGCTTCGGCGGACCCGGTCGAGTCGGCCATCTCGGGCCAGGGGACGCCTCCCAGGTCCTCGAGCGGCGTGGATCTCTTGATGGCGGTCATGTCAGGTGTGGATGCGGGTCGGGAGCATGGCCCAGACGGTCTTGCCCACCGGGGAGCGGCGGGTCCAGCCCCAGTGCTCCGAGAGGGCCTCGATGATGTGCAGTCCCCGGCCGTGCTCCAGCAGGGAATCCCCGGCGCGCGGGTAGACGGGCAGGTCGTCGCTCGGGTCGGTGACGGCGCACACCAGGTGGGAACGGCGCAGCGAGAGCCTGAGCCGCACGTCCCCGGCGCCCTCGGAAGGGTCCGGCAGGGCGTGCAGGACGGCGTTGGCCGCGAGTTCCGTGACGACGGTCAGGGCGTCGTCGGCACAGTGCTCCAGTGACCAGCCGTCCAGGGTGCGGTGGGTGAACTCCCGTGCCGCGGCGAAACCCTCCCGGCAGCCCGAGAGGTGCAGCACGGCTGTTCTGGGCGAGTCGTGGACGACGGACTCGTGACTCCGGAACTGCGCAGGTGATGGCACGGCATCTCCCTGAGGCAACGTCAGTACGGGGCAGCAGAAGTGCAGTTGACGACAGGGCTATTATCCACGCTGACGATGTCCTCGTGCAATTTCACGGGAAATTGCGCGTACTGGCGAGGAGAGTGCAGTGTCGTCGGTGCCGAACGGAGTCCGGGCGAGCGTGCTCGGCGCCCGCTGGATAAAGAGCAGTCACAGCAATGCCGAGGGCAACTGTGTCGAGGTGGCCGTCCTGGACGGGGGAGGGGTCGCGATGCGCAACTCCCGTGACCCGGAGGGTCCGGCACTGGTCTACACGCCGGCCGAGGTGGCGGCGTTCGTGGCAGGGGCGAAGGACGGGGAGTTCGACCACCTGCTGTGACGGTCTGCGGCCACCTGTGCCGGGGCGGCGCGGACGGACTCAATTCCCCTGCGGCGTGCGGTCGGTGGCCTTCGGGTGCGACAATGGAGTTTGTCCTCCGCATGTCAACGCAAGCCGGAACGGGGAGTCAGGATGTCTGCCGATTCGCCTCGCGTCTCCCGCCTCGAACCGTATCTGAACCGGGCCGAGCCCGCCCCGACCTTGCTGAAAATGCTGGTCGGCGTGCAGCTGGCGGGTATCCGTGAGGGTGCCGGGCTGTCCCAGGACCAGGCCGCGCGGGCGCTCGGGTTCAGCCCGGCGAAGCTGTCGCGGATAGAGGCGGGCAAGGGGCGCCGTCCTCCCACGGAGACCGACGTCCGCGCACTCCTCGACCTGTACGGGACGGATGCCTACGAGGCCTCCGTCCTGCTCCAGTTGCTGCGGCGGGCGGGGGAGCCGGGCTGGTGGCAGCGGTACGACAAGCGGCTGATGCCCGAGTGGTTCGACCGGCTGGTGGGACTCCAGGAGGCGGCCACCGCCATCCGTACCTTCGAGATCCAGTACGTGCCGGGGCTGCTGCAGACCTCGGCGTACACCCGGGCCGTCGTCGAGCGGGGCCTGCCGACGGCGCCCGCCCGTGAGGTGGAGCGCCGGGTGGAACTGCGCATGCGCCGCACCCAGCTCCTGGAGCGGCCGGACGCCCCGCAACTGTGGGCCGTCGTCGACGAGTCGGTGCTCCTGCGGGTGCTCGGCGGCCGCGAGGTGATGCGGGAGCAGCTCGACCACCTGGTGCGGATGGCCTCGCTGCCCCATGTGACCGTGCAGGTCGTGCCGTTGGACGTCACCCACGCGTCCGCGCCGGCGATCCCGGTGACCTATCTGCGGTTCGGAGGCTCCGACCTGCCCGATGTCGTCTACCTCGAGCAGATCAGGAGCGCCACCTTCCTGGAGGACCAGGACGAGACGGAGGAGTACCGGGTCACGCTGGACCGGCTGGCCGACGAGGCGCTCGATCCGCGGGAGTCCCTCGCGCTCCTGCGCGAGACGGCGGAGACCCGTTACCGAACCCCCTGACCCCGGCGTCCGGGGGCAGGGGGTTCGGCGCCGGTCAGGGGAGCCGGGCCACGCCGCCGAACTCGATCCACTCCCGGGTGAGCTGACGGGGCGTCACCTCGGTGTCCGGCCGCCAGGTGGAGACCTCCACCAGGCCGGGGTCGAGGATCTCCAGACCCTCGAACAGCGCTTCCACGTCCTTCTCCGTGCGCACCCGGCCCCAGTGGCCCTGCGTGGCCTGGTCCATGAAGTTCGTGACGAACTCGCGAACCTCCGGGTCCTCGCTGACCAGTTGGCACATCACCAGGAAGCTGCCCGGCGCGAGGCGTTCGGCCACGCGGCGGACCACTGCCGGCGGCCCGTCGGTCTCGCTGTCCGGGATGCAGTGGAAGACCGAGTTGAACAGCACGGCCACCGGCTCCGAGAAGTCGATCAGACGCTCGGTGTCGGGGTGGGTGAAGATCGCCTCGGTCTCGCGCATGTCGGCGTGTATGACCGTGGTGCGCCGGTCCTGCTCCAGCAGGGCACGGCCGTGGACGAGCACCATCGGATCGTTGTCGACGTAGACGACGTGTGCGGTCTGGTCGATGCTCTGCGCGACCTGGTGCACGTTGTTCTGCGTGGGCAGGCCCGACCCGTGGTCGAGGTACTGCCGTATGCCGTACTCCTGTGTCAGGGTCCGTACGACCCGCTGCAGGAAACGCCGGTTGTTCAGGGCGAGGGCGCGCGTGCTGGGGACGACCTTGTCGAGTTCCTCGCACGCCGCGCGGTCCGCCGCGTAATTGTCCTTGCCGCCCAGATAGTGGTCGTACATGCGCGCGGCCGTCGGAACCGCGGCATCGATCGACGTGGACAGCTGCTTTCCAGGCTGCATCTCTTCCCCCAGTGCGGGCCCGCGCCGAGGGCTGGCGCGGTTGGCAACCCATCCTAGAGATACGGCAATTGGCGATGCCACCCCTTGATCTCCCGCGATCTCCCGCTTCCCGTGAAGGTTCGGCGGGCCCGGACAGCTTCTGGATTTCCAGTCCAACACTTGGAACCATGGTCTAATGGGGGGACGGGACACAGAGGGGAAACCGCACGGTGGACGAGGACTTTCGGACCGGACCTGCCCGCGATGCCGAACGGGACGCCGTCCTGCGCGCCCTCGTGCCCGTCGTGGACGGCGTCGCGGCCACCTTCGGGCCGGTGTGCGAGGTGGTGCTGCACGACTACCGGCGTCCGGAGAACTCCGTGGTCGCCGTCGCCGGGGAGGTGACCGGGCGGGCCGTCGGCGGCGCGATGAGCGAGATCGGCCTGCGCGTCCTCGCCCGCGGTGACGACGCCGACGACGAACTGAACTACGTCACCCGTACCGCCACCGGCCGGACGGTGAAGTCCTCGACGATGGTGCTGCGCGACTCCGCCGGCACGGTGTTCGGCGCCCTGTGCGTCAACGTGGACGTCACGGAGGTCGGCCGCGCGCAGACCCTCCTCGCCGCACTTGCCGGGGCCGCCGGCCCGTCCGCGGACGCGCCCGTGACCACCTTCGGCGACGACATCGACTCCGTCGTCGACACCCTCCTCGACACCCACCTGCCGCGCGACCTGACCTGGGCCGGTCTGGACAGGCCCCGGCGCCTCGCTCTCTTCCGCGCCCTGGACGAACGTGGCGTGTTCGCCGTGCGCAGGGCGATCGAGCAGGTCGCCGCCCGCCTCGGCATCTCCCGCGCCTCCGCCTACAGCTACCTGTCCCAGGCCCGGACGGCCACCGGACCCGAACCGCACCCCACCTCCGAGGGAGCCCGCCCGTGACGACCACACCCCTGCCGATCACCCTGGACGACGTCCGTGACGCGGCCGCCCGGCTGAAGGGAGTCGCCCACCGCACCCCCGTCCTGCGCTCCCGCACCCTCGACGCGCTCGTCGGCTCCGAAGTCCTCCTGAAGTGCGAGAAC
Source organism: Streptomyces sp. NPDC088766 (assembly GCF_044750845.1). Classification (NCBI taxonomy): domain Bacteria; kingdom Bacillati; phylum Actinomycetota; class Actinomycetes; order Kitasatosporales; family Streptomycetaceae; genus Streptomyces; species Streptomyces sp. NPDC088766. The sequence continues at coordinate 256,898 of NZ_JBIVKQ010000002.1, forward strand.
TTCCAGCGGGTCGGTGCCTTCAAGTTCCGCGGCGCCTACAACGCCGCCTCCCGGCTCACCCCCGCGCAGCTCGCGCACGGCATCGCCGCCTACTCCTCCGGCAACCACGCCCAGGCCGTCGCCCTCGCCGCCCGGGAACTGGGCACCACCGCGGTGATCGTCATGCCCGACGACGCCCCGCGCTCCAAGCGGCAGGCGACCGAGGGGTACGGCGCCGAGATCGTGACCTACGACCGCTACGGCGGCGACCGGGTGGCCATCGCCGAGGCCCTGGCCGCCGAGCGGGGCCTGACCGTCATCCCGCCCTACGAGCACCCGCACGTCATGGCGGGACAGGGCACCGCGGCCCTCGAACTCTTCGAGGAGGTAGGCGAGTTGGGGGCGCTGCTGGCGCCCGTCGGCGGTGGCGGACTCGTCGCGGGCAGCGCCACGGCGGCCAAGGCGCTGTACGAGGGGATCCGGATCGTCGGCGTCGAGCCGGAGGCCGGTGACGACACCAGGCGGTCGCTGGCGGCGGGCCGGCGCGTCGAGATCCCGGTGCCGCGCACCATCGCCGACGGCCAGGCCCTGCACACGCCCGGTGAACTCACCTTCTCGGTGAACCGGCGGCTCGTCGACGAGATCGCGCTGGTCTCCGACGACGAGATCCGCGCGGCCATGCGGTTCGCCTTCGAACGCCTGAAGATCGTGGTCGAGCCGAGCGGCGCCACCCCGCTGGCCGCCCTGCTCTTCGGCCGGACCGGACCCCTGCCGGACCGGGTCGGGGTGATCGTCTCGGGCGGCAACATCGACGCCGGACGCTTCGCCCGGCTCTGCGGCGAAGGCGCGCGGGACGGCGCCTGAGGAAGATCCACGAGGACGTCCGGAGATGCCCGAGGGCGCCCGGGGACGCCGGAGTCACCCGAATGGCGGCCCTCGGGTCGCGGGCGGAGGATGAACGTGTGGGGACCGGCCCCCACCGGTGACGTCCGGTGCCGCCGGGGAGACCGGCCCCGGCCGCGGTCGAACGCGGCCGGAAGGGAGGAGCGTCATGCTGGAAGTGAAGACGCTCGACAAGCCGGACGAGCGACGCGATTTCCCGCGGGGGCATCTCGAAGCCGTCCACATGACGGGCCTGGACTTCGCCGTGGCGACCTTCGAGCCCGGCTGGCGCTGGTCCGAGTCGGTGGCACCGATCGCCGGAACCGAGAGCTGCCAGGTCCACCACAACAGCTACGTCGTCCAGGGCCGCATGCGCATCCGTATGGACGACGGAGCCGAGAGCGAGGTGGGCCCCGGTGACGTGTTCGTCTGCTCGCCCGGCCACGACGCCTGGGTGGTCGGCGACGAGCAGGTGGTGGCGTACGACTTCGCCGGGCAGATGGCCCAGGAGTACGCGAAGTCCGACTGAGACCGGCCCCGTCGGACCGGGAGTCGGGCCGGGAGCCGGACCGGGAGCCAGGTCGGGGGCCGGATCGCGAGTCAGACCGGGAGGGCAGGGCTGACCAGCGCGCCGAGCCGGCGAGCGGTGCGGCACTCGTGCATCGCGACCGGCTCGGCGTGGTCCGGGGCGGCCGAGTCCCCCGTACCCCACTGCGCACGCGGCTCCGGATTCAGCCAGTGCACCCGGCGCGCCCGCGCCACGATCCGCCGTACGGCGGGCAGGCTCGGGTCGCTCATGTTCGCGCGGGCGTCGCCGGGCACGAAGACCGTCGTGCGGGACCCGACCGCCGCTGCGCACCGCTCGGCGAACTCGCCCAGGGCGACGCCGTAGTCGCCGCTGCCGTGCCAGCCGGTCAGCGTCGCCTCCGCGCGGATGCAGCCACCGAGGCCCTCCGGATCGGCCGCGCCGATCGACGCCGGCCGCGCGGCACGTACATCACCCCCGAGAACAACACCCGCTCCGTGCGCACCGCGCCCCTGCCCGACGGCCGGCGGCTCCTCGTCGTGACCGGCGAGCACTTCACCCCCGGCGCGGGCGGCGACGTCGAGGAACGGTTCGACAGGCTGGCCGGCTGGGCCACCGAGCACTTCGGCGACCTGACCTCCACCCATCGCCGGGCCACCCAGGACAACGACTCCACCGACTCCGTCCCGCTGGTCCGCGCCCTGCACCCCGGCAGCCGGAACGTGTACGTGGCCACCGGCTTCGGCGGCTGGGGAATGAGCGGCGGCATCATGGCGGGCCGGCTGCTCGGCGACCGGATCACCGGGCACGACTGTGCCTGGAGCGACCTCTACGACCCGCGCCGTATCGCCTCCGTCGTCCGTGAGGGCGCCACCTTCCTGAAGCAGCAGGCCGACGTGGCCCGCCACTTCGTGGGGGACCGGCTGCCGACGGGGACCGGCTCGACGGTGGACGGGATCGCCCCCGGCGACGGTGCGGTCGTACACGTCGCCGGGGAACGCCGCGCCGTCCACCGCGACGAGGCCGGACAGCTGCACGCCGTCTCCGCGCGCTGCACCCACCTGGGCTGCCTGGTGGCCTTCAACCACGCGGAGCGGGCCTGGGAGCGCCCCTGCCACGGCTCCCGCTTCGACGGGGAGGGCAAGGTCATCCAGGGACCTGCCCAACAGCCTCTGGAACGAAAGGAGTGGTAAGGCGGCCGCTCAGCCGACCAGGATCACCTCCAGGGTGCGCGGCCCGTGCACGCCCTCCACCCGGTCGAGTTCGATGTCGCTGGTCGCCGAGGGGCCGGAGATCCACGTCAACGGGCGTGCCGGGTCGAGCCGTTCGAGCGCCTGCGGGACGGAGGCGACCACCTGGTCCGGGACGCGCACGACGCAGATGTGGTGGTCGGGGACGAGGGTGATGCGGCGGCGGCCCTGGTCGGGGGAGCCGTCCAGGACGATGGTGCCGGTCTCGGCGACGGCCAGGGCGCAGCCGGTGACCACGCTCTCCACCTCGTCGAGTTCGTGAGACGTGCTCACGGCGCGGTCGTGGACCCGGGTGGGATCGGCGGCCGACATCCACGCCGGCGGGAGACCCGGGGGCACGAGCACGTACCGGGGCCCCCGCTGGGCGAGCAGCCGCATGATGAGCAGGGGCAGCCCCTCCTCGTCCGTGCGGTGCACGACCGCCCGGTAGTCCGCCAGGTTCTCCGCGAGCAGCTCCACCGTCTCCGCGACACTCCGGTCGCCGTGCTCGCGCAGGTACTCCCGCCCGACGGCGTCCTCGTACGGGGAGTCGTCCCGCGGCACGTCGGCCAGCGCGCGCCGCACCCGGCCCAGAATCCGTTCCCTGCTGCTCACTTCGCGGCCCCCTTGCCGTCGTTCCCGCCGTGCGTGCGCTGCCACCAGTCGCGGAAGGGCTCCGCCGGCACGGCCGGGAGGTCCCGGGTGCCGCTCCACGCCTTGCCGGGGCCCGGCAGCGAGCGCGGATGCAGCCGGCGGGTGCGGGAGGCGAGCCGCTGGCCGGTGCGCAGGGCGCCGGGGCGGCTGAACGCCCAGCGGGCCGCCCGCATCGCCGCCCGCTCGGCGGCGTGCCCCTTGGCCGGCTTCAGCACCGCCTTGTTGCCCTCCCGCGTCACCGGCCCGCCCTGGACGACCCGTTCCCGCAGGTGCACCAGCACCTCGGGGATGTCGATGGCGACCGGGCAGACCTCGTAGCAGGCGCCGCACAGCGAGGAGGCGTACGGCAGCGAGGCGTCGATCTCGCTCTGGGTGCCCCGCAGCTGGGGGCTGAGGATGGCGCCGATCGGCCCCGGGTAGACCGAGCCGTAGGCGTGCCCGCCCGCCCGCTCGTAGACGGGGCAGACGTTGAGGCAGGCCGAGCAGCGGATGCAGCGCAGGGCCTGGCGGCCGACCTCGTCGGCGAGGGTGTCGCTGCGGCCGTTGTCGAGGAGGACCAGGTGGAAGGTCCGCGGGCCGTCGCCGTCGGTGGTGCCCGTCCACGTCGAGGTGTAGGGGTTCATGCGTTCGGCGGTGGAGGAACGGGGGAGGGTCTGGAGGAAGACCTCCAGGTCACGCCACGACGGCACGATCTTCTCGATGCCGACCACCGAGATCAGCGTCTCGGGGAGGGTCAGGCACATCCGCCCGTTGCCCTCGGACTCGACGACCACCAGGGTGCCCGTCTCGGCGACCATGAAGTTGGCGCCGGAGACGCCCACCTTGGCCCGCAGGAACTTCTCGCGCAGGTGCAGCCGGGCCGCCTCGGCTAGTTCGGCCGGCGTGTCCGTCAGCCCCTCGGGCGCCGGACGCCCCCACTCGCCCATCTCGCGGGCGAAGATGTCGCGGATCTCCCCGCGGTTGCGGTGGATCGCGGGGACGAGGATGTGCGAGGGCCGGTCCTTGCCCAGCTGCACGATCAGCTCGGCGAGATCGGTCTCGTAGGCGCGGATGCCCTCGGCCTCCAGGGCCTCGTTGAGCCCGATCTCCTGCGTGGCCATGGACTTGACCTTCACGACCTCCGACTCACCGGTCTCCTTGACCAGCCGGGTGACGATCCGGTTGGCCTCGTCGGCGTCGGCCGCCCAGTGGACGGTGCCGCCCGCCGCCGTGACGGACTCCTCCAACTGCTCGAGGTAGCGGTCGAGATGACGGAGCGTGTGATCCTTGATCCGCTTGCCGGCCTCCCGCAGCTCGGCCCAGTCGGACACCTCGGCGACCGCCGCCGCGCGCTTGGCGCGGATGGTGTGCGTGGCGTGCCGCAGATTGCCCCGCAGCGTCGTGTTGCCGACCGCCTCGTGGGCGGCCTTCGGGAACGCCGGCATTCCGAGATACGTACCGCTCATACGGCCGGTTCCTCCTCCGTGCTCGCCAGGATCTCCGCGATGTGCACCGGCCGCAGGCCGGACCGGAGCCTGGTCATCGTGCCGCCGATGTGCATCAGGCACGAGTTGTCGGCCGCGCACAGCACCTCGGCGCCCGTCGACTCGGCGTTGCGCACCTTGTCCGTGCCCATCGCCGCGGAGACGTCGGCGTTCTTCAGCGCGAAGGTCCCGCCGAAGCCGCAGCACTCCTCGGCGCCGGGCAGCTCGACCAGTTGCAGCCCCTTCACCGCCCGGAGCAGCCGCCGGGGCCGTTCCCCGAGACCGAGACCGCGCAGCCCGTGACAGGTCGGGTGGTAGGTCACGGTGTGCGGGTAGTACGCCCCGACGTCCGTCACGCCGAGCACGTCGAGAAGGAACTCGGTCAGCTCGTACGTCTTCGGCACCACCGGCGCCAGGGCCGCGGCGAGGGTGTCGCCGCGGCCCTCGGCCCGCGCCCGCTCACCCATCCGCGGGTACAGCTCGCGCACCATCGCCCCGCACGATCCCGACGGCGTCACGATCGCCTCGTACTCCCCGAAGACATCGGAGAAGTGGCGGGCGAGAGGTTCGGCCTCGTGGCGGTAGCCGGTGTTGTAGTGGGCCTGGCCGCAGCAGGTCTGGGCCATCGGGAAGTCGACCTCGACACCCAGTCTGGTCAGGAGTTTCACCACGGCGCGGCCGGTGTCGGGATACAGCGTGTCGTTGACACAGGTCAGGAACAGTGCGACACGCATCGCGGCTCCTCGGGGTCGGTCATCGGATGGGTGCAGGGTAGTCCGGCGGCCGGGCCGGGGCCGGGCCGAGGCTCACCGTGTGGCGAGCCCGGACCGGGGGCCGGCCCGGCTCACTGTGTGGCGAGCCGGGCCTGCGCGTCCCGCCAGCGGCCGGTGCCGCCCTGCGGTTCGTAGCGCGTCAGGTGCTGGGTTCTGGCGAGCAGCCCGCGCATGTCCTGCCGGTCGCCGACCAGCCCGTGCGCCCTGGCCTGGACGAGGACGTTGCCGAGCGCGGCGGCCTCCGTCGGACCGGCCACCACCGGCAGCCCGCAGGCGTCGGCGGTGAGCTGGCACAGCAGCGCGTTGCGGGTGCCGCCGCCGACGATGTGCACGACGTCGACGGGGTGGCCGGCCAGCCGCTGGGCGTCCTCCACCGCCCGCCGGTGGGCGAGCGCGAGGGAGTCCAGGATGCAGCGGGTGATCTCGGCGGGGGTGCCCGGCACCGGCTGCCCGGAGGCGCGGCACGCCTCGGCGATCCGCTCCGGCATCCGGCCCGGCGCGAGGAACGCGGCGTCCCCCGCGTCCACCACCGACCGCAGCGCCGGCACCTCGGCGGCGTCGCGCAGCAGCCCGCTCAGGTTCGGGTCGCCCCAGGCCCGTACGCACTCCTGGAGCAGCCACAGCCCCATGATGTTGCGGAGGTAGCGGACCGTGCCGTCCAGTCCCAGCTCGTTGGTGAAGTTGGCGGCGCGGCTGTCCTCGGTGAGCACGGGTGCGTCGAGTTCCAGGCCGGCCAGGGACCACGTGCCCGTGCAGATGTAGGCGAAGCGCTCGCCCGTGGCCGGCACGGCGGCCACCGCGGACGCCGTGTCGTGCGACCCGACGGCCGTCACCGGCACGGGCCCGGCCAGCCCGGTCTCCTCCAGCACCTCCGCCCGCAGCACGCCCGCCGCGTCCCCGGGCCGCCGCAGGGGGGCGAACAGGCCGAGGTCGATGTCCAGCCGCGCGGCGAGGTCGTACGCCCAGTCGCGGGTCCGGGGATCGACGAGCTGGGTGGTGGAGGCGTTGGTCAGCTCGGTGCCCTGCTCCCCGGTCAGCCAGTACGACAGCAGATCGGGGATGAGCAAAAGCCTTCGTGCACAGGCCAGTTGACGGCTCTCGCGGGCCGCCGTGAGCTGGTACAGCGTGTTGAAAGGCGCGTACTGCAGTCCTGTCGCCGCGTACAGCTCGGCGGCCGGGACGCTCGCCCACACCTTCTCCGGGACGCCCTCGGTGCGGGCGTCGCGGTAGTGCACCGGGTTGCCCAGCAGGGCCCCGTCGGCGTCGAGCAGGCCGTAGTCCACGGCCCAGCTGTCGATGCCGACGGAGTCCACCTGGCCGGCGGCCCGCAGTCCCTCCAGCACCCCGGCGTACAGCCCGAGCACGTCCCAGCGCAGGCCTTCCGGCACGCGCACGGGGCGGTTGGGGAAACGGTGCGCCTCGGTCAGCTCCAGCGTGTCCGGGCCGACGCGGCCGGTCATCACGCGCCCGCTGGAGGCGCCGAGGTCGACCGCGGCGTACGACTTCACGGCCGTCACCGGAGGAAGGCGGCCGCCACACCCGCGTCGACGGGGATGTGCAGACCGGTGGTGTGGGTGAGTTCGCCGCCGGTGAGCGCGAAGACGGCGTTCGCCACGTGCTCGGGCAGCACCTCCCGCTTGAGGATGGTGCGCTGCGCGTAGAACTCGCCCAGCTTCTCCTCCTCGATCCCGTAGGTCGCCGCGCGCTGGGCGCCCCAGCCGCCCGCGAAGATGCCCGAGCCGCGCACCACGCCGTCGGGGTTGACGCCGTTGACGCGGATCCCGTGCTCGCCCAGCTCGGCGGCCAGCAGCCGCACCTGGTGGGCCTGGTCGGCCTTGGTCGCGGAGTAGGCGATGTTGTTCGGGCCGGCGAAGACGGCGTTCTTCGACGCGATGTAGACGATGTCGCCGCCCAGTTCCTGCGCGATCATCACGCGGGCCGCCTCGCGCGAGACGAGGAAGGAGCCGCGGGCCATGATGTCGTGCTGGAGGTCCCAGTCCTTCGCGGAGGTCTCCAGCAGCGGCTTGGAGATGGAGATGCCGGCGTTGTTGACCACCAGGTCGACCCCGCCGAAGGCGAGCACCGCGGCCCGGAAGGCGTCGGCGATCTGCTCCTCGGAGGTGACGTCGACGGTCACGGCGACGGCCTTGTCCGGCCCGCCCAGCTCCTCGGCCACGGCGGCCGCGTTGTCCCCGTTCAGATCGGCGACGACGACACACGCGCCTTCGGCGACCAGCCGGTGCGCGATCGCCCTGCCGATGCCGCTGCCCGCGCCCGTCACCAGCGCCACCCGCGTGGCCAGGGCCTTCGGCTTCGGCATCCGCTGGAGCTTGGCCTCCTCCAGCGCCCAGTACTCGATGCGGAACTTCTCCGACTCCTCGATCGGCGCGTACGTCGACACCGACTCGGCACCCCGCATCACGTTGATCGCGTTGACGTAGAACTCGCCGGCCACCCGGGCGGTCTGCTTGTCCTTGCCGAAGGAGAACATGCCCACCCCGGGCACGAGCACGATCGCCGGGTCGGCGCCGCGCATCGCGGGGGAGTCGGGCGCCGCGTGCCGCCGGTAGTAGGCGGCGTGCTCCTCGCGGTAGGCGGCGTGCAGCTCCTTCAGCCGCGCCACCGCCTCCGCCACCGGGGCGGTGGGCGGCAGGTCCAGGACGAGGGGCCGCACCTTGGTCCGCAGGAAGTGGTCGGGGCAGGAGGTGCCGAGCGCGGCGAGCCGCGGATGCCCGGCGGCGGCCAGGAAGTCCAGCACGACGTCCGAGTCGGTGAAGTGCCCGACCTGCGGCCGGTCCTGCGAGGCGATCGCCCGCACGTACGGCGCGAGGGCGGCGGCCCGCTCCCGTCGCTCGTCCTCGGGCAGCGCCCCGTAGCCCTCGAGGGCGGGCCCGAACGGATCGGCCTTGCCCCGCTCCGCCAGGAACGCCTCGGCGGTCCGGATGATGTGGAGCGAGTTGCGCTCGCACTCCTCGGCGGTGTCGCCCCAGGCGGTGATCCCGTGCCCGCCGAGGATGCAGCCGACGGCCTGCGGGTTGGCGGCCTTCACGGCGGCGATGTCCAGCCCCAGCTGGAAACCGGGCCGCCGCCACGGCACCCACACCACGCTGTCCCCGAAGCACTCGGCGGTCAGCTTCTCCCCGTCGGCGGCGCAGGCGAGCGCGATGCCCGAGTCGGGGTGCAGGTGGTCGACGTGGGCGGCGTCCACGAGGCCGTGCATGGCGGTGTCGATGGACGGGGCCGCGCCGCCCCTGCCGTGCAGGCAGTAGTCGAACGCGGCGACCATCTCGTCCTCGCGCTCCACGCCCGGGTAGACGTCGACGAGCCCCCGCAGCCGGTCCAGCCGCAGCACGGCCAGTCCCGCCTCGGTGAGGGTCCCGAGGTCCCCACCGGACCCCTTCACCCACATCAGCTCGACGTCGCCACCGGTGACGGGGTCGGTGCCGGTGCCCTTGGCGGAGGTGTTCCCGCCGGCGTAGTTGGTGTTGCGGGGGTCGGCGCCGAGCCGGTGCGACCGGGCGAGGAGTGCGGCGGCTTCGGGATGCGGTGCCATGAACTTCCAGTCCTTACGTGAGAGAGAGGTGAGTGCGGTTCTTCCAGGGGCGCGGGGCCGCGCCGAGGTGCGGCCCGCCGGCGTGGACGCGACCGGTCACGACGCCCCGCGGCCCGCGATCTGCGGACGCCCGGGCGGTCGGCCGCTGCGTGCGCGGCCCGTGCGGGGCGGGGACGACGGCCGGTGCCCCGTGCGCGGCGGGAACGACGACCCCCGGCCCGCGGGCTGCGGACGCCCGGGCGGCCGGCCGCGGCGTGCGCGGCCCGCGAACAGCGGGAACGCGGCCGGCGCTCACGCGCCCCAGCCGGCCTGCTCCCCACCGACCCGCTCGGCGACGATCTTCTCGGCCCACCCGCTCGCGCGGTACGCGGCGATGGGGTCGGGGTCCAGCCCCATCTCCTCCCGCACCTCGCGCAGCAGCGGCCGTACGTCGGTGTTGTACGCGTCCATCAGCACCGCGTTCGCCTCCAGGACGTCCCCGGAGGCCTGCGCGGCGGCCAGCGCCGACCGGTCGACCAGCAGGGCCTTCGCCGTGGCCTCCTGGACGTTCATCACGGACCGGATGATCGCCGGGATCTTCGCCTCGATGTTGTGGCACTGGTCGAGCATGAACGCCACCTCGGAGCCGAGGCCCCCGCCGCGGACGACCTCGTACATGATCCGGAACAGCTGGAACGGGTCGGCCGACCCCACCATCAGGTCGTCGTCGGCGTAGAACCGCGAGTTGAAGTCGAACCCGCCGAGCTTGCCCTCGCGCAGCAGCGTGGCCACGATGAACTCGATGTTGGTGCCCGGCGCGTGGTGACCGGTGTCGACGACCACCTGGGCCTTGGGGCCGAGCTTGAGGCAGTGGGTGTACGCGGTGCCCCAGTCCGGGACGTCCGTCGTGTAGAACGCGGGCTCGAAGAACTTGTACTCCAGCAGCATCCGCTGCCCGTCCCCGAGGCGCCCGTAGACCTCGGCCAGGGCCTCGGCCAGCCGGTCCTGCCGGGCCCGGATGTCGTCCTGGCCGGGGTAGTTCGTGCCGTCGGCGAACCACAGCTTGAGATCGGCGGAGCCGGTCGCGTCCATGATGTCGACGCACTCGAGGAGGTGGTCGACGGCCTTGCGCCGGACCGAGGCCTCCGGGTGGCAGACGCTGCCCAGCCGGTAGGCGTCGTCCTGGAAGGTGTTGGAGTTGATCGTCCCCAGCTTGACCCCCCGGTCCCCGGCGTGTTTCGCAAGTGCGGAGTAGTCCTCCACCTTGTCCCAGGGGATGTGCAGGGCCACGGTCGGGGCGACGCCGGTGAACTCGTGCACCTTCGCCGCGTCGTCGAGCTTCTCCCGCGGGTCGCGGGGCACGCCCTCCTGGGCGAACACCTTGAAGCGGGTCCCAGAGTTCCCGTACGCCCACGACGGCGTCTCTACGGCCTGGGTCTTCAGCGCGGCCTTCACCGCGGCGAGGTCGGTCACTCAGTGCTCCTGTGACATCGGTCCGGAAAGACATCCTGATCGGCTTCCGGAAAGGCTTCCGGGTGAAACGATTCAGAACGGGAAGCTATGAGGCCGTCGGGGGTGTGTCAACCCCTCTGCCCAGGTCCGGCCTCCGTGACCGTTGCGTGACCTTCGGCTATCGAAAACTTTTCGAGGCGGACCCATTGACGTGACATGTCCGTCGTGCCTAACGTCCCGGCAATCCAGTTGAAACCTTTCACGACGCCGTGGCGGCCCCTCGGGGACTGTCGGCGGACGTCGTCGAGGAGCCATCCATGACCCACCCGTCCGACACGGGACCTGCCCCGGTGCTGGCGCTCAGGGACGTTTCCAAGTCCTTCGGCGCCGTACGCGCCCTGCGGGGCGTCTCCCTGGAGCTGTTCCCCGGCGAGGTGCACGCCCTCGCAGGCGAGAACGGCGCGGGCAAGTCGACCCTCATCAAGACGCTCGCCGGAGTGCACCGGCCGGACGCCGGCCAGGTGCTGCTCGACGGCGAGCCCGTCGTCTTCCACGGCCCCGGCGACGCCCGCGACGCCGGCATCGCCGTGATCTACCAGGAGCCCACGCTCTTCCCCGACCTCTCGATCGCCGAGAACATCTTCATGGGCCGCCAGCCCCGGCGGGCCCTCGGCCGCATCGACCACAAGGCCACCCACGAGGCCACCGCGGCCCTGATGCGGCGCCTCGGCGTCGACCTGGACCCGGACCGCCCGGCGCGCGGCCTGTCCATCGCGGACCAGCAGATCGTCGAGATCGCCAAGGCGCTCTCCTTCGACGCCCGCGTCCTGATCATGGACGAGCCGACCGCCGCCCTCACCGGCAGCGAGGTCGCCCGCCTCTTCGGCGTCGTGCGCACCCTGCGCGAGGAGGGCGCCGCCGTGCTGTTCATCTCGCACCGGCTGGAGGAGATCTTCGCGATCTGCCAACGGGTGACAACCCTGCGGGACGGCGCCTGGATCGCCGGCGAGCCCCTCGACGGCATGAGCGAGGACGACCTGGTGCGCCGGATGGTCGGCCGCGACCTCGACGAGCTGTACCCGAAGCAGCACGTCGATCCCGGCGAGGTCGCCCTCAGCGTGCGCCGGCTGACGCGCGAGGGCGTCTTCACCGACGTCTCCTTCGAGGTCCGGCGCGGCGAGATCGTCGGCCTCGCCGGACTGGTCGGCGCCGGGCGCACCGAGGTCGCCCGCGCGGTCTTCGGCATCGACCGCTGGGACGCCGGAGAGGTGGAGGTCGACGGCCGCACCCTCACCAACGGCGCCCCGTCCACCGCCATGGCCGCGGGCCTCGCCCTGGTCCCCGAGGACCGGCGCGCCCAGGGCCTGGTGATGGACATGTCCATCGAGCGCAACATCGGCCTGACCGGACTCCGTACCACCGTGAAGGCCGGTCTGATGGACCGGGGCGCCGAGCGCAGCCGCTCGCTCGACTGGGCGGTGAAGCTCCAGGTGAAGTACGCCCGGATCGCCGACACCGTCAACACGCTCTCCGGCGGCAACCAGCAGAAGGTCGTCCTGGCGAAGTGGCTGGCCACCGGGCCGAAGGTGCTCATCGTCGACGAGCCCACCCGCGGCATCGACGTCGGCACCAAGGCCGAGGTGCACCGGCTGCTGTCCGAGCTGGCCGCCGACGGGGTCGCCGTCCTGATGATCTCCTCCGACCTGCCCGAGATCCTCGGCATGGCCGACCGCGTGCTGGTGATGCACGAGGGCCGGCTCACCGCCGAGATCCCCCGCTCCGACGCCACCGAGGAAACCGTGATGGCCGCAGCCACGGGGAGGGCAGCCGCATGACGGTGACCGCTCCCGAAGCCCCCGCCGCCGAGGCGGCCGGGTCCAGCAGCACCCGCCTGGTGGACCGCGTCTTCAAGATGCGCGAACTGGCCATCCTGGTCGTCTTCCTGGTGATGATCGCCGTCACACAGGCCGGCAACAGCGAGTTCCTGTCGGAACAGGGCATCAAGGACCTCCTGCTCAACGCGACCATCCTGGTCCTGGTCGCCACCGGCCAGTCCCTGGTCGTCATCACCCGCAACGTCGACCTGTCCGTCGGCTCCACGCTCGGCATCAGCGCCTTCGCCGCCGGCGTCTACCTCCAGGACGGCGGCGACCCGCTCGTCGCGGTCGCGCTGGCGGTCCTGCTCGGCATCGGCTTCGGCCTGCTCAACGGCCTCCTGGTCAGCCTCGGCCAGGTGCCGGCCCTGGTCGTCACCCTCGGCACCCTGTACATCATCCGCGGCATCGACTCCATCTGGGTCGGCTCCCGGCAGATCACCGCGGCCGACCTGCCCGGCGGTTTCGTCGACTTCGGCGCCGGCGGCATCTCCGCCGTGCCCTGGCTCGCGCTGATCGCGCTCGTCGTCCTGGTCGCCACCGCCTACTACCTCAAGCACTTCGGCAGCGGCCGTGAGCTGTACGCGCTCGGCTCCAACCCGGAGGCCGCCCGCCTCGCCGGCATCCCCGTCCGCAAGCGGATCCTCGTCGCCTACACCTTCTGCGGCGCCCTCGCCGGCCTCGCCGGAGCCCTGTACCTCGCCCGGTTCGGCAACGTCGACTCCGGCACCGGCAACGGCTACGAACTCACCGTCGTCAGCGCGGTCGTCGTCGGCGGCGTGGTCTTCACCGGCGGCTCCGGCAGCGTCTACGGCGCCGCCCTCGGCGCCCTGCTGCTGACCTCCGTCAACAGCGTGCTGCCCGCCCTCGGCGTCAGCTCCGTCTGGGTGCTCGCCATCAACGGCATCCTGCTCCTCCTCGCCATCGCCGTCGACCGCGTGGTCGCACTGCGGGTGGCGTCGGCCCTGAAGAAGAGGAACGCCCGCCATGCCTGAGTCGCTGGCCCGCGCCATCCGGTGGGACACGGTCGTCGGCGCCCTCCTGGTCGTCCTGCTCCTGCTGTCCTTCTCGTTCGTGGACGGTTTCGGCAACGCCCTCAACCTGTCCTTCCTGATCGGCAACACGCTCCCCATCGCGCTGATCGCCCTGCCGATGACCCTGCTGGTCGTCTCCGGCGAGATCGACCTGTCCGTCGCCTCCACGGCCGGCCTGTCCGGCGCCGTGATGGGCGCCCTGTGGAACCAGGGCATGACCATCGAGGCGATCATCCCGGTCTGCCTGCTGCTCGGTGTGGTCTGCGGCCTGGTCAACGGACTGCTGGTGACCCGCCTCGGACTGCCCTCGCTCGCCGTCACCATCGGCACCATGGCCGCCTACCGGGGCATCGCGCAGATCGTGCTCGGCTCCGACGCGGTCACCGACTTCCCCGCCCAGTACCTGGACTTCGCGGCCGGACGCATCGGGGACACCTTCGTCCCGCAGGCCCTCCTGCCCTTCGTGGTCCTCCTCGCGATCGCCGTGGTCGCCCTGCACGCCACCCCGTTCGGCCGGTCGCTGTTCGCGATCGGCGCCAGCGAGGAGGCCGCCCGGTTCGCCGGGATCCGGGTCAGGCGCCAGAAGCTGATCCTGTTCACCCTCACCGGCCTGATGGCCTCCCTCACCGGCATCTTCTGGGCCCTGCACTACGCCAGCGCCCGCTACGACAACGCCACCGGCCTCGAACTGTCCGTCGTCGCCGCGGTGCTGCTCGGCGGCATCGACTTCGACGGCGGCAAGGGAACCCTGGGCGGAGCCGTCGCCGGTGTCTTCCTGCTCGGCGCCCTGCAGAACGTGATGAGCCTCCAGGACGTCTCCGCCCAGTCGCAGATCGTCGTCACCGGCGTCCTGCTCGTCCTCTCGGTGCTCGGCCCCCGCGTCGCCCGCCAGATCGCCGTCGCGCGGGCCGGCCGGCGAGCCGCGTCGGCACCACCACCGGCCGGCGCACCCGCCCCGGCCCCGTGACCCCCCAGCCGCCCCCCGCGTCCCCCCGTACTCACAAAGGACCCTCTCTCATGCGCAAGTCGTCCCTCCGCCGTACCTGCGCGGCCCTGGCCGCCGTCACCTCCCTCGCGCTCGCCGCCACCGCCTGCGGCGGCACCACCAAGGAGGACGTGAAGAACGAGAGCACCGGCGCCGCCGCCTCCGCCGGCAAGGCCGACCCGAACGCGGCCACCAAGAAGGGCCTGACGGTCGGCTTCCTGCCCAAGCAGGTCAACAACCCGTACTTCACCACCTCCGACAAGGGCGGCGAGGCGGCCCTGAAGGAACTGGGCTCCAGCTACAAGGAGGTCGGCACCAGCAGCGGCACCGACACCTCCGGCCAGGTGTCCTACGTCAACACGCTCACCCAGCAGCAGGTCGACGCGATCGCCGTGTCCGCGCAGGACCCGGGGGCGCTGTGCACCGCGCTCAAGCAGGCCATGAGCAGTGACATCAAGGTCGTCACCTACGACTCCGACACCAACCCCGAGTGCCGCAACGCCTTCGTCTCGCAGGCCAGCGGTGAGGACCTGGGCCGCACCGAGGTCCAGCTGCTCGCCGAGCAGATCGGCTACAAGGGCGAGATCGCGATCCTGTCCGCCGCGCAGACCGCGACCAACCAGAACGCCTGGATCGAGTTCATGAAGGACGAACTCAAGGATCCCAAGTACAAGGACATCAAGCTGGTCAAGGTCGCCTACGGCGACGACGACGCCCAGAAGTCCTTCCAGCAGACCCAGGGCCTGCTCCAGGAGTACCCGAACCTGAAGGGGATCATCTCCCCGACCACCGTCGGCATCAAGGCAGCCGCCCAGTACCTGTCCGGCTCCAAGTACAAGGGCAAGGTCAAGCTGACCGGCCTCGGCACCCCCAACGACATGCGCAAGTACGTCAAGAACGGCACCGTCGAGGCCTTCGAGCTGTGGGACCCGGCGAAGCTCGGCGCGCTCGCCGCGCAGACGGCGGTGGCCCTGGTGTCCGGCCAGATCACCGGCAAGGAGGGCGAGACCTTCACCGCCGGCGGCACCAGCTACACCATCGGCAAGGACGGCGTGATCAGCCTCGGCAAGCCGACCGTCTTCGACGCCAAGAACATCGACCAGTTCAACTTCTGACCAATCAAGGGGTGTTGATGCAACGCGTGTGCTTCCTGCTGAAGGTCCGGGCGGACCGCCTCGACGAGTACCGCGAGCGGCACGCCGCCGTCTGGCCGGAGATGCTCGACGCCCTCTCGGCCACCGGCTGGCACAACTACTCGCTCTTCCTGCGCGAGGACGGACTGCTCGTCGGCTACCTGGAGACCGAGGACTTCGCCGCGGCCCAGGCCGGCATGGAGGCCACCGACGTCAACACCCGCTGGCAGGCGGAGATGGCGCCGTTCTTCGAGTCGTTGGACGGCGCCCGGCCCGACGAGGCCATGAAACCACTCACCGAGGTCTTCCACCTCGCCTGACCCCCTCCCCGCGTTCCCCTCGTACGAGACGACGGAAGTCCCCGAGATGAACGGAGTCCTGAGATGAGACGACGCACGCTGCTCGGCGCGGCCCTGGCCGGTGCCGTGACGACGCCCGCCCTCGCGGCCGGCACCGCACGGGCCGCCGACCCCGGCCCCTCGGTGACGAGGACCGGCACCACCACGCTCGACAGCCAGGCGCTCTTCTTCGTCTCCTACGACGGCCTGGTCAACAACAACTCGTTCCAGAAGAACGGCCTGCTGACCTACAAGGGCCACCAGTACGCCGTCTGGTACACCGCCGACCGCAACGCCGTCGTCGGCCGCCGCGCCTTGGGCGGCAGCACCTGGTCCACCGTGAAGGTCGGCCACACGCTCCGCTACGACGACTCCCACAACGTCATCTCCATGGGCGTCTCCAGGGCCGACGGCCGGCTCCACCTGAACATGGACTCGCACAGCGACGGCTTCACCTACGTCAAGTCGGTCGCCGGCCTCATGGACGACCCCTCGGGACTGACCTGGACCGCGAGCCGCTTCGGCGCACCGCAGTCCACGCTCGACGGACTCGCCCTCACCTCCCAGTTCACCTACCCGCAGTTCGTCTCCACGCCCGAGGGCAGGCTCCAGCTCAGCCACCGGGTCGCCGTCTCCGGCAACGGCCGCAACGCCCTCGCCGAGTACGACGGCACCCGGTGGACCGCCCTCGGTGAGTGGTCCGCCGCCACCGGCACCTACACCAGCGAGCACGGCTCCAGCACGGCCCGCAACATGTACCTGCACGGCATCGACTACGACCGGGGCGGACGGCTGCACGCCTTCTTCACCTGGCGCGAGCAGAACGGCGCCGTGATGTGCAGCGGCGGCGGCATCACCAACCACGACACCGGCTACGTGTACTCCGACGACCGCGGCCGCACCTGGCGCAACGACGCCGGCACCGTGGTCGGCACCACGGGCGGCTCCGACAAGGTCGCCGTCACCGACGCCGGACTCGTCGTCGACCCGCTGAACCCCGACCACTCCCTGATGAACCAGGAGAGCCAGACCACCGACTCGGCCGGCCGCCCGCACGCGATCATCAGCTATGTCCCCGGCCGCTTCGGCCAGTGCACCACGAACTACGTCGCCGACCGCACCGCCAACGGCCGCGCCTTCCACCTCCGCAAGAACGCCTCGGGCACCTGGCAGAAGACCGAGATCCCGATCCCGCTCAACTCCAGCCAGCGCACCGGACTGATCCTCGACAGATACGACAACGCCTACGCGATCCTCCCCTTCGGCCGGATCGCCGGCGCCTCGAAGGCCTCCGGACACACCGACTGGAAGCTGCTGTTCGACGGCGCCGGACTCAACGCCTTCGGCGAGGTCGTCGTCGACGAGACCCGGATCGCGCAGGACGGCGTCCTGTCCGTCATGTACCAGGAGAAGTCGAGCGGGACGACCCCCTCGGCGCTCCACGTCGTCGACTTCCGGCTCCCCGCCTGACCGGTCCGGTGCGCGGTGGGATGGCGGTAATGTGAAGGCCCCGCCGTCCCCCCCGCCCCCTCGTCCCTGACTCTCTGGAGGTTTCTGCCTGATGGCCCAGTCGGTGGGAATCAAGGATGTCGCCCGCGCCGCCGGCGTCTCGGTCGGCACGGTGTCCAACGTCATCAACCGCCCGGACACCGTGGCCACGGAGACCCGCGCCCGCGTGCTCTCCGCGATCGACCGGCTCGGCTACGTCCGCAGCGAGTCCGCCCGCCAACTGCGCGCGGGCCGCAGCCGCATCATGGGGCTGCTCGTCCTCGACATGGGCAACCCCTTCTTCGTGGACGTCGCCCGCGGCGCCGAACGGGCCGCCCGGCAGGCGGGCCTCGGCGTGATGGTCTGCAACAGCGCCGAGAGCGCCGGCGAGGAGGCCGAGTACCTGTCCCTCTTCGCCGAGCAGCGCGTGCGGGGCGTCCTGCTCACCCCGGCCGACGCCACCGGCCGCAACATCGCCGCGTTCCGCCGGCACGGCATCCCGTTCGTGCTGGTCGACCGGGTCTCCGAGGGCACCACCGAGTGCTCGGTCTCCGTCGACGACGTGGCCGGCGGCGCGCTCGCCGTGCGCCACCTGGTCGACGCCGGACACCGCTCCGTCGCCTACGTCAGCGGCCCGCCCGGCCTCACCCAGATCCGCGACCGCCGCACCGGCGCCCTGAGCGCCCTCGCCGAGGCGGGCCTGGGCCCCGAGTGCCTGCGCGAGCTGCCCACCGAGCGGCTCGACGTGGCCGCGGGCCGGGACGCGGGCGCCCGCCTCCTCGGCCTGGCCGACCGCCCGACCGCCGTGTTCTGCGCCAACGACCTGCTCGCCCTCGGCGTCCTGCAGGCCATGTACGCGGCCGGCGTCAACGTCCCCGACGACCTCGCGATCGTCGGCTACGACGACATCGAGTTCGCCGCCGCCGCGGCCGTACCCCTGACGTCCGTCCGCCAGCCGGCCGTCACCATGGGCGCCCTGGCCGCCGACATGCTCCTGGAGGAGACCGAGGAGGGGCCCGGCGGCGGGGCACGGCCGCACGAGCACCGGCGGGTCGTGCTCCAGCCGGAGCTGGTGGTGCGCCGGTCCAGCCTGTCGTCGCGCTGACCGGCCGTTCAGCAGTGACGATTCGCCTTTTGGCGGCGGCCTGACCCGTCGTTCAGTGGCGGCCCGTGGTCCCCCGGCCTCCGCCGACGCCGGGACGTGTGCTGAACTGGGACGCGGCCCGCACCTCGATCGTCACGGGAGCCTCACGTTGTCCGACAGCTACCGTCAGCCCGGCGTCGTCCTCACCGACCGCCGCTTCACCGTGCCCCTCGACCACGCCGACCCCGCCGGGGAGACGATCGAGCTGTACGCCCGCGAGGTCGTCGCGAGCGACAAGGCGCGGCAGGACCTCCCCTGGCTGGTCTACCTCCAGGGCGGACCCGGCTTCGGCGCCCACCGGTTCGTCGGCCGGCAGGCCTGGCTCGACCGCGCCCTCAAGGAGTTCCGCGTCCTCCTCCTCGACCAGCGCGGCACCGGCCGCTCCACGCCCGCCAACCGGCAGACGCTCCCGCTGCGCGGCGGCCCCGCCGAGCAGGCCGCGTACCTGACCCGCTTCCGCGCCGACTCCATCGTCCGCGACTGCGAGCTGGTGCGCCGCGAGGTCACCGGCGGCGCCCCCTGGACCGTCCTCGGCCAGAGCTTCGGCGGCTTCTGCACGGTCACCTACCTCTCCCTCGCCCCCGAAGGTCTCGCCGCGGCCCTGATCACCGGCGGGCTGCCCGCCCTGGACGCCCACGCCGACGACGTCTACCGGGCCGCCTACCCGCGCATGGAACGCAAGACGGCCGCGCACTACGCCCGCTACCCGCAGGACGTCGCCCGCGCCCGCCGGATCGCCGAGCACCTGCTCGCGCACGAGGTGACCCTCCCGAACGGCTACCGCCTGGGCGTCGAGGCCTTCCAGAGTCTCGGCATCCTCCTCGGCGGCAGCGAGGGCAGCCACCGGCTGCACTTCCTCCTCGAGGACGCCTTCGTGCCCACACCGGGCGGCCCCGCCCTGTCCGACGCCTTCCAGGAGGAGGTCCAAGGGCTCCTGTCGTACGCCTCGCACCCCCTCTACGCCCTCGTCCACGAGTCGATCTACGGCCAGGACGAGCGGCCCACGGCCTGGTCGGCCGAGCGGGTGCGCGCCGAGTTCCCGCAGTTCGACGCGGCGAAGGCCCTGGCGGGTGACGGGCCCCTGCCGCTGACCGGCGAGACCGTCCACCCCTGGACGTTCGACCGTGACCCGGCGCTGCGCCCGCTGCGCGAGACCGCCGAACTCCTCGCCGCCCGCACCGACTGGACCCCCCTGTACGACCCGGCCCGCCTCGCCGCCAACGAGGTCCCGGTCGCCGCGGCGGTCTACCACGACGACCTCTACGTCGACACCGCGCACTCGCTGCGGACCGCCCGCGCCGTCCGCGGTCTGCGCACCTGGGTCACCGACGAGTTCGAGCACGACGGCGTCCGCGCGGGCGGCCCCCGCGTCCTGGACCGGCTGCTGGCCCTGACCCGCGACGAGATCTGACCCGCGACGAGATCCGACCCGCCCGGCAAAGCCGCGTGTGCCGGGCGGCCGGCCCCGGTTAGGGTGCGGACCATGACCGAGCCGACGACCCCTCAGCTCACCCCCATGCCCGAGGACTGGCGGCGCGCGCTGGCCGTCGTCGCGCACCCGGACGACCTGGAGTACGGCTGTTCGGCGGCGATCGCCGCCTGGACGGACGCGGGCCGCGAGGTCGCCTACGTGCTGGCGACCCGCGGCGAGGCCGGCATCGACACCATCCCGCCCGCCCGGTGCGCCCCGCTGCGCGAACGCGAGCAGCGGGCGAGCGCGGCCGTCGTCGGCGTCTCCACGGTGGAGTTCCTCGACCACCGGGACGGGGTGATCGAGTACGGCCCCGCCCTGCGCAGGGACATCGCCGCCGCCGTCCGCCGGCACCGCCCCGAACTGCTGATCACCCTGAACCACCGCGACACCTGGGGCGGGGTGGCCTGGAACACCCCCGACCACGTCGCCGTGGGCCGCGCCGTCCTCGACGCGGCCGCGGACGCGGGCAACCGCTGGATCTTCCCCGAACTGGCCGAGCGTGGCCTCGAACCGTGGAACGGCGTCCGCTGGGTCGCCGTCGCCGGGTCCGCGACCCCCACGCACGCCGTGGACGCGACGACGGGACTGGAGCGGGCCGTCGCCTCGCTGCTCGAACACCGTTCCTACATCGAGGCGTTGACCGACGAGGAGCCCGAGACCTACGCACGGGACTTCCTGACCGAGGTGGCCCGGTCGGTGGGGGAACGCTTCGGCGGCACACCGGCGGTGGCCTTCGAACTCCTCGGCCGGTAGGGCGCACCGGCGCGACAGGGCCGTAGCACCGGGAGGGCAGGCCGGCGCACCGGGAGGGCAGGTCAGTAGGGTGGACGGAATGCGAGACCAGACGGTGGACCGGGAAGACCTGCGCGGCGACTGCGCAAACTGCTTCGGACTGTGCTGCGTGGCCCTGCCCTTCGCCCGCTCCGCGGACTTCGCGATCGACAAGGACGCCGGCACGCCCTGCCCCAACCTGGGCGAGGACCACCGCTGCGGCATCCACGCCCGGCTGCGGCAGCAGGGTTTCAACGGCTGCACGGTCTACGACTGCTTCGGCGCCGGCCAGAAGGTCTCGCAGGTCACCTTCGGCGGCCGGGACTGGCGTACGGGGCCCCGCGGGCACGTCCGCCGCATGACCGAGGTCTTCCCCGTGGTCCGGCACCTGCACGAGCTGCTCCGGTACCTCACCGAGGCCCTCGCCCTCCCCGCGGCCGCCCCGCTCCGCCCCGAGCTGCGCCGGGCCCTGGAACGCACGGAGGAACTGACCCTGGGCACCCCGGAGGAACTCGCCGCGCTGGACGTGCCCGCCCACCGCGAGACCGTCAGCGCCCTGCTGCTGCGCACCAGCGAACTGGCCCGCGCGGGCCGGCCCGGCCGCCGGAGGGAACACCGGGGAGCCGACCTGATGGGTGCCCGGCTCAGGGGCGCCGACCTGCGCGGCGCCAACCTGCGCGGTGCCCTGCTCGTCGCCGCCGACCTGCGCGGTGCCGACCTGCGCGGTGCCGACCTCATCGGTGCCGACCTGCGCGACGCCGACCTCGCCGACGCCGACCTGACCGGCGCGATCTTCCTGACCCAGCCGCAGCTCACCGCGGCCCGGGGGAGCGCCGGGACCAGGCTGCCGGGATCAGTCGACCGGCCCGCGCACTGGACGGCGGGGCGCTGAGGCGGGCTCCCGCGCGCCGGTTCCCCGCACGCCCGTCGCCGTGGCCGCCGGCGTGCGCCGCTCCGGCCGCAGCCGCAGTCCCTCCGGCATCAGGGTCGGCCGTTCGGTCACCCGCAGCCGGTGGCCGGGGTCGGGGACCAGCTCGCAGCGGCGCAGCAGCAGACCGGGCACCAGCGTGGCCTCGTTCAGCGCGAACTGCCGTCCGACGCAGGCCCGTGCCCCGGTGCCGAACGGCTTGAAGGTGTGCGGGGCACGCGCGCGTATCGCTGCCGCCTCGAAGCGGTCCGGGCCGAACTCCTCGGCGCCGGCCCGGACGCGTACCTGGAGTACGTCCGCGCCCACGCGCACGGCTACCGCGCCTTCCACCGGGCGGACGCGGCCGGCGACCGGGCCGTGCGCCGCGTCTACCGGCGGGCGCCGGCCGCCCGGGAGCGGCAGATCCTCGCGGCCCTCGCCGCCGACCCCGAGTTCGGCCCGCTGTTCGGCGAGCGCGCCGACGTGTGCCTCGCGGTGCGCGGCCGGCTGGCGTTCACCACGGCGGTGTGCCTGGAGCGGCTGCGCGGGTCCGAGGACGCGCTGTCCCGGGAGCAGGTCCGCGAGTTGTGCGCGCGGGCGCTGCTCGGCGTCATCACCCGCTGACGGGTGCCGTACGGGGCCACGGGTCCCGGTTGGCGTACACCCCGATCTCCGATAGGTTAGGCAAGGCTTACCTAAGAAGGTCCTGGGATGGGTGACAGCGGCAACTGGACGGCCGTACCCGGCGTGGCGGAACGGGCCCGGTCCGTGCTCGCCGCGGCATGGTCCTGCGCGGTGACCGCGCAGGGCGGCCGCGAGGAGTTCGTCGGCGCGCACACCGCCGCCGACGACGGACGGGTGTTGCTCCGCGTGCCGGAGGACAGCGCGCTGCTGACGGCGGCGATCTGCGCGCCGCGCGGGGAGCCGTCCGCCGTGCTGGAGTTCGCGGACGTCGCACCCGTCCCCGTCCGCGACCGGGTCCGCGCCCGGCTCTGGCTGGCCGGCTGGTTCGTCCCCGAGGACGGCCGGCTCGCCTTCCGCGCCACCCGCGTCGTGCTGAAGGAGTCCTCCGGCGCGGTCGTCGTCGCCCTCGACGAATTCGCCGCCGCCGCGCCCGACCCGCTGGCGGCGGCCGAGGCCCGGCTGCTCACCCACCTCGCCGACGCCCACCCCGACGCCGTGGAACGCCTCACCCGGCTCGTCCGCAAGGAGAACCTGCACGGAGCCGTCCGGGTCCAGCCGCTCGCCGTCGACCGCCACGGACTCACGCTGCGCATCGAACGCGCCCGCGCCCACGGCGACGTACGCCTGCCCTTCCACGCGCCGGCCGACGACGTCGGGCAGCTCACCGAACGCATCCACGTCCTCCTCGCGCAGGCGGGCACCGCGTCCTGCCCCCGCGCCCTACAGCGGCAGCGCACAGACCGCGACGGGTGACGCGAACGGCTCGCCCGCGCGCCGCAGGCCGCCGTCGCGGCCGTCCACGTGGAACACGGCGACCGTGCCCGAGCGCTGGTTCGCGGCGAACAGCAGGCCGCCGTCGGGGGAGAGGGCGAGCTGCCGGGGGAACTCCCCGCCGGACGGCACCGTGCCGAGCAGCCGCAGCCGCGCCCCGTCCGCCCCGACGGCGTAGCGCGCGATCGTGTCGTCACCGCGGTTGGCGAGGAAGGCGTACCTGCCGTCCGGTGTGACGGCGAACTGCGCCGGGTGGTTGGTGCCCGCCCGCGCGCCCGTGGACTGCGCCCCGCCGATCGTCAGACGGCCGGACGACGGGTCGTACGAGCAGACCGCGACCGTGTCGTCGACCTCGTCGGCCAGGTACGCGTACCGGCCGCCGGGGTGGAAGGTGAGGTGGCGCGGACCGGCGCCCGGCCGGGTGCGGGCCCTGGCGACCTCGGTCAGCGTGCCCGCCCTCTCGTCCAGCCGGTAGGTGTGGACCGTGTCGGTGCCCAGATCCACGGCGAGGACGTGCCCGCCGTCCGGGGCGGTGACGATCTGGTGCGCGTGCGGGCCCTGCTGACCCGGTCCGGGTACCGGACGGCCGGGGGTGACCAGGTCGGTGCGCTCGCCGAGCGCCCCCGAGGCGTCGATCGGGTGCACGGCGACCGTGCCCGAGCCGTAGTCGGCGCTCAGCAGCCAGCGCCCGCCCGGATGCACCGACAGATGACAGGTGTGGGCCCCGCCCGTCGCGCGGCTCCCCAGCACCTCACGGTCCGCCGTGCGTACGGCGGTCACGGCCCCGCGCTCGCGTTCCTGGACGGCGTACAGCGTCCGGCCGTCCGGGTGGATCGCGAGGTACGACGGATCCGGGACGCCGGTGATCGTGCCGGAGCCGGTGACGCGGCCGGACGCGGGGTCGTACGCGGCGACGCCGATGCCGCTGCCGCCGCCCTCCACGGAGGTGTAGGTGCCGAGGTAGAGCGGCCTGGGACCGGGTGGAGCCGTCGGGGCCCGGGACGGGACGGACGGCTGAGCCGGGGTGCCGCTCGCCGGCCCGCCTCCCGGAGCCACGGCCGGCGGCGGGGCGCCGTCCCCGCAGCCGGCCAGGGCCGGGGCGGCGACGGCCCCGGCGAGGGCCCCCGCGAAACGGCGCCTGCTCCAGCCCGCGCGTGCCGGTTCCGTCCCACTGCCCATGTGCCGCACCTCGGGTCGTCGTCCACCGCCGTCGTGACCGCCACCCTGGCCCGCGAGGACAGTCGAACGCAAAGCCGGACGCCAAGACCGCACGCCAAGCCCGGACGCCAAGCCCGGACGGCGTCATCACCTGGAACGACGGGAGTCCCCCCGCCGGTTCCACCGCAGCCGGTCGGGAACACGCAGCCGCCGGTGGATGCGCCCGCGCAGCCGGGACAGCCAGGGCAGCCGCCGGTCCTGCTCCCGCGTGGCGCGGTCCAGCTCCTCCAGGAGGCGGTGCGAGCGGTGTTCGGTGTCGAGTTCGTCGATCATGCGGTTGACCTCGGTCAGCACCGCACCGTGCAACTGCCACTGCCGGGCGTCGTGCTGGAGCTGCTCCAGCAGCAGCTGGGCGAGCTTGTCGCGGGTGGCCGCGGCCTGCCGCAACTGCGAGGTGAGGCGCTCCTCGGCGGACTCCGCGTTCTCGCTGACGTGCGTGGTGACCAGTACCGCGAAGCTGACCACCGCGTCCGCGATCTCCGACAGCAGCCGTTCCAGGGTGGTGCCGGTCTCCGCCGGGAACAGCGTCCGGGCCTCGCGCTCCTTCGTGAGGTCCGTGAGCGTGCGGGCGAGCACCCTCAGGACGACCGTGCAGATCTCCAGCGTGTCCAGGCCGGTGCGCAGCACCACCCGGTGCAGCACGCCCTCCCGGACCCGGGGATTGAGCCGCAGACTGTCCTCCGCCTGCCGCAGGGCGGCGTCCACCTCGATGATGTCGTGGTCCAGGCGGCGTGCCTCGTGCAACCGGGCGGCGGCCTGCTCGGCGGGCATGCGGCCGGTGGCCTCCTCGCCGATCCGCAGCATCAGCTGCCGCACCCGGCGGGCCAGGTCCTCGATGGACTCGCCCGCCTCCTCCACCCACACCGGGGGCGGCAGCAGCAGGTTGATGCTGAGCCCGACCACCGCCCCGATCAGGGTCTCCAGCACCCGCGCCCAGGCCGTGTCCCCGACCGTGGTCACGCCCAGCACCAGCATGGCGCTGATCGCCACCTCGGGCACGTACTCGTCGACCCGCACCAGATGGCCGACGGCCAGCGCGGCCACGATCAGCAGCCCGAGGCTCCACCAGGTCAGCCCCACGAGCAGGCTGAACGCGATGGCGACGAGTACGCCCGCCACCACCGCGTTGACGCGCCGCACACCGTTGGTGAGCGTGGCGTACAGGGTGACCTGGACGACCAGCAGCGCGGTCAGCGGCGCGGTGAGGGGGGCGGCCTCGGGGCTCAGGTGCAGCGCGATGACGTAGGCGATCGTCGCGGCTGCGGAGGATCGCAGGGCCTGGACGACCGCGGGTTCCCGGCGGCGCCGCACGAACCGCACGAGCGGTGCGGCACGCTCACGTACATCAAGCATCCCTTGGCCAGTTCCCGTTCCTCACCTGCCTCGAACGTCTCTTCCGTCACCCACCTCGAACGGAGGCGTGCGACGGAGTCGGCGGGCCGGAGGCCGGACAGGAGGCCGGGCCGTATGCCGGACAGGGGACCGGTCCGGAGGTCAGTCGAACAATTTGTCGAGGAAGGCGGCCAGGTTGCCGGTCGTCCGCGCGATCTGCTCCTCCAGGGTGAGGCTCTCCTCGAACCGGCCCCCCGACTCCGGGACCTTCTTCCCGCGCACGTAGAGCGAACAGGCCAGGTCGGTGCACATGTAGAGGCCCACGGAGTTGCCCTCGCGCCCCGCCGCGCCCGCCTTGCGGGCCGTCATCAGCGACACCCCGCCGCCGGGGTGGGTGGTCAGGCACAGCGAGCACATGCTGCGGTGCAGGAAGCCGCGCTGCGAGGCCGGGAACCGCAGGGTCACACCCGTCGGACGCCCGTCCCGTTCGGTCACCAGGTAGCTGCGGTCGGGAGCACCGGGATCGCGCCATCCCAGGAAGTCCAGATCGGCCCAGGGCCGCGAGTCGAGGTCCCGCGGCACCGCCAGCCGCTTGGCCTCCCCCTTGGAACAGTTCACAAAGGAATTGCGGATGTCGTGCTCGGTGAGTGTCCTCATCGGGAGTCTCCTGAATTGTGCGGCCCGCGGCCCGCGGCCCGCGGTGACCGGCGGGCCGGGTTGCCGTTTCCTTGGGGCTCTAGGTTATGTCCTAAGCATAAAGGCATTACCCGAAGGGTAGCCAGTGTTTTTCCATAAGGACACTTCGCCATGGGCGCGGGCAGCCGTGCGCCATGCCGCGGCCCGCACCGCTGCCACCGGCACGCCCGCCGCGCAGGCGCGCGAAGCGCCGCGGACGCTCGCCCCCGCGCCGCTCGCGGCCCTCGAGGAGGCCGAGAAGGCTGCCGTCTCTTAGCTCACACCGTGAACTAAGGGTCGGACGAATGTCGCGCAGACCCCACCCGCACAGGTATGTTGCAGGTCGGGCAGGGTTCTAAGGGGGCCGACATGGCGGGGCGCAGCGGGCGTACGGTACGCGATCTCAGGCGGGCCAACCGCACGGCCGTCCTGCAACGGCTCTACTTCGACGGCCCCCTCAGCCGCTTCGAGCTGGGCCCGGCCACCGGCCTCAGCTCCGGCTCCGTCAGCAATGTCGTCGCCGACCTGGTCGCCGACGGGCTCGTGGAGGAGGCCGGCAGCGTCGACTCCGACGGCGGCCGGCCCCGCACCCTGCTGCGCGTGGCGCCCGCCAGCGGCCACATGATCGGCGTGGACGTCGGCGAGACCCGCGTGCGCGTCGAGCTGTTCGACCTCACCCTCACCGAACTCGCGCGCGCGGAACGGCCGCTGGAACAGCGGCGGTACGAGGTCGAGGGCATCGTCGGCCACATCCGCGACGGCTTCGCCGAGGTGCTCGCCGCCGCGGACCTCGCCCCCGAGCGGCTGCTCGGCGTCGGCATCGGTGTTCCCGGCATCGTCGAACGCGGCCCCGAGCACGGCGCCGTCGTGCACGGTCAGACGATCGGCTGGGACGCCGTCCCGCTGGAGGAACTGCTGCGGGCGGGCTCCCCGCTCCCCGAGAGCGTCCCGTACTTCATCGACAACGGCGCCAGGACCCTCGGCCAGGCCGAGATGTGGTTCGGCGGCGGCCGCGGGGCCCACAACGCCTGCGTCGTCCTGTTCGGCTCGGGCGTCGGCGCCTGCCTGGTCACCCCCGACGTGGAGAACGGCCGGGCCGTCGAGTGGGGGCACCTGACCGTGCGGGTGCGCGGCCGCCGCTGCCGCTGCGGGGCGCTCGGCTGCCTGGAGGCGTACGCGGGCGCCGAGGCGCTCCTCGACCGCTGGCGCGAGGAGGGCGGCCGGCCCCCTCGCGGCGCCGACGAGGAGACCGCGCTCACCGCGATGCTCGCCGCCGCCTACCCGGCCGACGGCACCGAACCCGACCCGGTCGCGCTCGCCGTGCTGGAGGAGACCGCCGAGTACCTGGGCGCCGGGCTCTCCGACCTGATCAACCTCTTCCAGCCCGAGCGCATCCTCATCGGCGGCTGGGCCGGCCTCCAGCTCGGCACCCGCTTCCTGCCCGCCGTACGCCGCCACGCCACGGCGTACGCGCTGCGCCACCCGGCGGAGAAGGTCACCGTCGAACTGGGCCGGCTCGGGCCCGACGCGGTGACCGTGGGCGCCGCGATCCTGCCGCTCGCCGACTTCTTCTCCCGCGGCGGCCGGCGCCCCGAGCCCCTGCCGAGCGGTCCGGCGCCCGCCTGGCGCACCGCGCTGGAGGAACGCGCCCCGCACCGAGGTTTCGCCGGTCAGCGAGGTTTCGCCGGTCAGCCGGGAGGTACTCGCGTTCCGCTCCGTACGACACGATCCCGGAGGGAGGACGTCGTGGCCGATCACCGCCTCGAAGGACCCGGAGAGAACGGCACCCCCGTCCCGCGCGACCTGCCCGACCAGCAGGCCGACGGAGGCGAGGACCGCTGGGACATCGCCCCCGTCCGGTCGGACGAGAACCCCGGGAAGAGCGACGACCCCCACGATGCCGACCCCGATGCCGACGTCCCCGACACGGACGAGGCGGGCACCGGCCGTCGGGGCGCACCCCGCCCGGCCACCGTCGACCCCGACCACCCCACCCCCGACGAGCCGTCCGGCTGAGACCGGCGCCCCCGCACGAACCCGACGACCTGCCGTCCGGCGCCTTGCGACGATCGTCCGCACGGCCGACCGGACGGCTTTCGTCGCGGTGCCGCAGGACGGCGCACCGGGCACGCACGAGCCGAACGGGGCACGCCCCGGCGCGGCGGGCTCGGCCTCGACCTGCCGGCCGGTCCCGGCACGGCCCTGCCCGCCGTCCGGTCGCGCCCGCCCGCGGCGCCGTGACGACCCCCGTGAAGCGGCGGGCCTTCTCCGAACACGCAGGCCCGACTCGACGGCGGCCCGGCCCCTCGCCTGCCGGGCCGCCCCGGGAGCCGGCCGAGGAGGGCCGGTCGGCGCGCTTCTGCAGGCCGGGGAGACGGCCGCCCGGTGTCCCGGGTGGGCGGCCCGGCCTCCGGGCGGACCGTGGGGACGAGGACGAGCACTCCCGTGCGGCCCCCGGCTCCGTCGTGCCGCCGGAGGCGCACGTGGGCCGGGCGTCGGCCGCACCCATGGAGCGGGCCCCGGCACGGGGTGCAGCGGCCGGACGACGGCTCCCGGCCGGCCGGACGCAGGCGGCCGTACCTGGGGGCAGAGGGACGCGGTGGTGGGCCGTGTCCGGTCCGGGCGCGCCGACCCCCGAGCCGGTCCGGGCCGGCGGTCAGCCCACCTTGCGCCCTCGCAGCGGTTCCGTCGGCGCGCCCGCGCCGGCGCGGACTCCGTGCAGGAACTCCGCCAGGACCTCCGTCGCCGTACGCTGCGGGCGCCAGCCCAGTTCGACGCGCGCGCGGGTGCAGTCCATCAGCGGCAGCCGCAGGACCGCGTCGAACAGGTGCGGGGAGGCGGGCAGCAGCCGCAGGCCCCACGCGGCGGCGATCGCCGCGCGTGCCGCCGGCCGGGGCAGCCGCACGAGGCGGGCGCCGAACATCTCGGCGAGCAGCGCCGCGTCCAGGGGCGGGTCGGCCGCGAGGTTGAAGGGTCCGCCCACGTCCGTGCGCACGGCGAGCCGGTACGCCTCCGCGGCGTCCTCGGTGTGCAGGGCCTGCATCCGCAGCCCCGGCACGTCCGGCAGGAAGGGCAGCAGCTCGGGACGGAGGACCGGCCCCGGCAGGAACCGGCCGCCGAAGATGCGGCGCTGCTCGCTCGCGGACTCCCGCTTGAACAGGAACGCCGGCCGCATCCGGGCCACCCGGATGCCCGGATGATCGCGTTCGAAGGTGTCCAGAACCCGCTCCAGATACGCCTTCTCCCGGCAGTACGCGGCGTCCGGCCAGCCGTGCGTGGGCCACGACTCGCCCACCGCGCGCTCCTTCGGCC
This sequence comes from Streptomyces sp. NPDC088766, assembly GCF_044750845.1. Classification (NCBI taxonomy): domain Bacteria; kingdom Bacillati; phylum Actinomycetota; class Actinomycetes; order Kitasatosporales; family Streptomycetaceae; genus Streptomyces; species Streptomyces sp. NPDC088766. The sequence continues at coordinate 286,528 of NZ_JBIVKQ010000002.1, forward strand.
CCGGCGAGTACGCGCCCACCGACGAGGCGTGCACCAGCACCGGCACGTCCGCCGCCGCCACCGCCCGGAACACCCGCAGGCTGCCCAGCACATTGGTCCGCCACGTCACCGCGGGATCGTGCGTCGGCCGGAACGCCCACGCCAGATGCACCACCGCGTCCGCGCCCTCGAACACCTCGGCGAGACCGGCCTCCTCGGCACCCAGGTCGACCGTCGACCACTGCGTGCCGGGCGGCCTCCGGTCCGGCAGCCGCCGGGCCAGCCCCACCACCGACTCCACCTCGGGATCCTCCGCCAGCAGCCGCACCACACTCGTGCCGACGTTGCCGGTCGCCCCGGTGACCACGACCCTCTTGCCCGACCCGCTGCTCACCTTCGACTCCTCTCGCCGCCGTCGGCTGAGCGCGACGAGTACCCCCGTTCCGTGCGGGGCACGCGAACGACCGGAGCAGATGGGCGCCGCCACTCCACCTCGCCGCGGCCGGCCGGTACGGGGTCGATACCTGGGGAGAGGGGGCGGGCAGCGAAGAGCCCCGGCCGTGACGGGGGAATCACGGCCGGGGCGGTCCGGGTGTGGGCACGGACGGCGGTCGCCTCTCGGCGAAAGACTCCACAGGGCTTCAGCCGAACGATCTTCCCTGTGGGTGAAAGGTGAGGCCCGGGGACACTGTTCCGTCCGCACCCACGGTCTGTTCAACGGCGAACCGCCCGCGGGTGTTCCCGGCCCCGCCGCCCCCTGCGGTGACGTGGGTCACCGGCTCCGGTCCGCCTCCCGGGGGCCGGGAGGACCTCGGCCCAGAGGTTCTCCGCCTGGAGCAGCAACGCCCCCAGGACCGCCGTGTGCGCCGCGCCCCGCGCGGCGTGGTCGCGCAGGCTGTCCTGCAGACGGAGCCGCGGCTCGTCCGGCTCGTCCGGCTCCGCCGTCCTCTCCGCGCTGTCCGCCCCGGCGGTTCCGGCCCGCTCCGCTGCGGCCCGGCAGGCGTTGCCGAGCAGCTCCAGCAGCCGGGCGTACGTCCGCAGCGCCGCCGTCCCGGGCGGGGCGGAGGCGCGTTCGCCGTCGGCCGCCACCGCCAGCGTGCGGGTGAGGGCCACGACATGGTCGGTGACCCGGCCCCAGCGGGCGTCCTCGGTCTCCGGCGGCACGTCCATGGGGAGCCGGTGCAGCGCGCGCAACGGCCCTGCCGACGCCGGCCGCCTCCCGTCGTACCGCCTCCGTCAGGCGCCGCCCCCGGGGCGCCTCCTCCGCCTCTGTTCCACCGCGGACGCTCATGCCAGCGGGCTGTCCTCCAGGGCCGCCAGCAGGTGGGCCGGATCGTCGTAGACCGCCTCGGCGCCCGCCTCCTCCAGGTCGGAGTGCGGAATGCCGCCGGACAGCACGCCGACGCAGCGGACCCCGGCCCGGCGGCCCGCCCGCATGTCCCACACGGTGTCGCCGACGAAGACGGCCCGCCCGGCGGGGACCCCGGCCAGCTCCAGGGCGTGCTCGACGGGCTCGGGCGCGGGCTTGCCCTCCTCGACGTCGTCCGCGCTCGCCGTGGCGGTGATCGCCTCGTCGGCGTCGAGGGCCCGCCGCAGCGCCGCCAGCTCCGTACCGCTCGCCGAGGTGGCGAGCACCACCTTCCACCCGTCCTCGTGCAGCCGCCGCAGCAGCGACCCGGCGTCCCGCAGCGCGGGCAGCCGGTCGAAGTACTGGCCGTACAGGGCCTTGTGGGCGGCGCTCAGCCCGGCGTCCCGGTCCCCGTCCCGGTCCTCGCCCAGCACATGGGCGATCAGGTCGGTGGACCCGAGCCCGATCGCCCGGTGCACGGTGTGCATGGGCACCCGGTGGCCCGCCTGGCGGAAGGCCTCCCACCAGGTCACGACGTGCAGGTGGTTGGTGTCGACGAGGGTGCCGTCGACGTCGAAGACGGCGGCGCGTTCCATCCGGGGTTCCTTTCGTCGTACGGGGCATCACCCGCGCGGGGCGGTTCCGCCCGCTTGCGCGGCCCGCACCGGGTACCACGTCAGCCGCCCGCCACGCCCGCCACGCCCGCCGTCTGCCGGGCCCCGTACCGGCCCGCGCGTCTTCGAGCTGTTCGACGAGGGCTGTTCGACGAGGGCCGCACCGTCGTTCTCGCGCTCACCCGAACGGGTGAACGCGGTGCCTTCGGGCGGCCCGCCGTCCAGGGTGCCGTCGAGGCGGCGGTGCTGGACCTGCCCGACGGCGAGGGCTGCGGAGACGGCGGAAGAATCAGGTGATTCATACCGGCCGGTTGCGATTTACGCTCTATGACATGACCGAAAGCGCGAGCCCTTACATCTCCCAACCGCGGATCACGGTGCTCGGGGTACAGCCGTGCGAGTCACCGTTCCGCATCGTGGAAATCGACGGAGAGGTGGTCGGCAAGGCCAGGGACGTCACCGACGTCCTCGAGACAGCCGCCGCGTACGGCATCACCGTCCACGACCTCGACGACCCGGACGTGGTGCGCTGGGTGGGTGGTGACCGGTACACCTGGAAACCCCGACACCGTTGAGGGAGGGCGGAGGAGATACGCGTAATAGCCGCCACTTCGTAGCAGAGCGCGACACTCGAATACGGTGAGTGTGCACACGCTCCGTGATCTGCCCCTGGCTCCGTTGGTCGCGGTTCCGGGCCCATGCGGAGCGGATGGAGAGGGTGGACGGCCTGGGAGATGCCGTCTTCTGGGTGGGGAAGACACCGCCGGCGAAGGTGGCCGCGCCGGCAGAGCAGGCGAGAGTGCTGTCGGCGGGCGAGATGAAGGAGATCGCCGAGCCCCGCCGCACCGCGATGACCGTGTGCCTGCTCGCGCAGGTGCAGGCGGCGGTGCGGGACGAGACCGTGGTGATGCTCTCCAAGCGCATGTCCCGGCACCTCGAGCGGGCCCAGGAAGGGCTGCTGGAGATCGAGAAGCGGCAGAAGGAGACCACCGAGCAGCTCTTGGCCGCCTTCCGGGACGTGCTGACCGCCCTGCGCGGCATCGACCTGCTGCCGCGGATCCGGAACTTCCAGGACCTCACCTTCCACCGCCCCGATTCCCGGATGCGCCACCGGCGGATCGACGCGCTGTTCTCCGCCGATCCGGGTACCTGCATCGACTGGCAGCTCATCGAGAGCGGCTGGAAAGACCTCATGCAGGTCGGCCTGTCGGTAGGGGAAGGCGCCGTGTCCTCCGTCACCCTCCTGCGGCGCATGAACAACCACTCCCGCAAGAACCGGATCTACAGGGTCTTCCGTGAGGTCGGCCGTGCCGTCCGGACGATCGTTCTGCTCCGCCACCTGTCGGACCCACAGCTGCGGGAGCACGGAGGCCGACTGCGTCATGCCGCCAGAACGGCTCCGCGTGGACCAGCGTCCCTGTCATCCATGGCGCATGCTCCGGAGCCTGATGGTCTGGAAGGCACCGTCCGGGATGCGCAGGGATGGCTTTCGAGCTTTACCGGCGCCCCTACCAGGGCACTGGCTGGTCCTGGTGGTTGAGGAATTTCAGGCCCGGTTCGCCGCTGTCGCGGTCGATCGTGTCCACCCGCCTGGGACGGACCGGTCGATGGTCAGCGGTGCGTCCGGACCGCCGAGTTCGGTGCGGACATGGCCGGGGCGGATGAGCAGCAGTGTGTGCGCGGCGTCGGCGTACCGGGCGGCGTAGCTGCGCATCAGCTGGTTCAGGGGCGGCCTTGCCGGCGCGGTAGACGTCCTGACCGCCGTTGGTGTTCAAGCTGACGCTGCCCTGGCGCGAGGAGATGATGCCGCTGGTCCCGCCCGGTGCGACCAGCGAGCGGAAGGACTCGGCCATGTGCATCGGGCTGAGCGCGTTCGTGACCATGACCTCGACGAACATCTCCGCGGGGACGTCGCCGATCGGAATGCTGCCCCTCGTGACGGCGGCGTCGACGAACAGCAGGTCGAGGGTGCGCTCCGCCAGGCGCTCGCGCAGCGCGGCGACCTGCTCCGGCTTCGTCATGTCCAGCGACTCGACAGTGGCTCGACCCCCGGACGCCTCCTCGGCCAGGTCGTGGAGGCCGGTGCGCCGATCCCCCCGGACAGTCCCGATGACGTCCCGGCCGCGGTGCGCGTACTCGGTGGCGAGGCCGAGTCCGAGGGTGCGGGATGTCCCGACGATGAGAGCGGTCTTGGCGTTCATGCCCGGACCACCGGCTTGAGGACCTCCTCACACCACTCGCGGAAGGTCGTCGGGCTCGCGGTCCGAGGGGTGCGCCGCACGCCGTCGTCGAGGCCGTCGTCCTTGGAGCGCATCATGTCGACGTAGCCCTGCACGAGCGCGTCCCCGATGCCGCGTCCGGCGAGTGCGGCGCGGAAGTCGTCGAGCGACTGCCGCTCGTAGCGGACCGGGCGGCCGAGTACGTCGGACATGATGCGCGCCATGTCGTTCGCCGAAAGGTCCTCGGGGCCCAGCACCGGGACCTCGCCCGTGCCCGTCCACGACCTGTCGAGCAGCAGGCCGGCGGCGGCCTGGGCGATGTCTTGGGTGGCGACCATCGGTGCTTTGCGGTCGGCGGCGACGGTGTCGGTGAACACGCCGTCGTCGTGGATCGAAGCCACCTGCCGCAGAAGATTATCCATGAAAGTCGGGTTTGCGAGCGCCCGGTAGGCCACGCCCGTACTCGCGATGAGGTCGTCCATGGCCAGCGACGCCGTCACCTGCCCGGCGCGGCCGGCGACGGGAGTGCCGCGGCCGAGCGCCGAGACGCCGACGACGTGTCCGACTCCATGGGTCGTGAACGCCTTCGCGGCTGCGCGAGTGAACCCGGAGTACACGGCGTCCAGGCTCGGTGGCTGCGGGGCGGCCGGCGGGACCAGCCAGAAGACGGCGTCCGCGCCGGCGAAGGCCCGGTCGACGACCTCGGCATCGCCGTGCGAGCCGGTGACGACGTCGACGCGGGCGCGGACCGCGTCGGGGAGATTCCCGGGGTCGCGCACGATGACGCGCAGCTCTTCATCGCGAGCGGGGGCCTCGTTGAGCAGGATGTCCAGGAGCCGGCTGCCGATCTGGCCGGTGGGAGCAGTGATGACGATCATGTTTCGAGTCTCGGCGCGTGCCACCTGCGACGTCCAATACCCTTCCCGGCGATTGATACCTTGAAGGCATGGATCTCGACCTGCGCAAGCTCCGCTACTTCGTCGCGGTGGCCGAGCACCGACACTTCGGCCGGGCGGCGGAACAGCTGTACATCACCCAGCCGGTTCTCAGCCGTCAGGTCAGGGCCTTCGAGCAGGAGCTGGAGTGCACTCTGCTCGTGCGGACCACCCGCAGCGTGGAGTTGACCCCCGCCGGGAAGCAGCTCTACGAGGAGGCGCAGGGCATCCTCGCGGCCGTCGCGGCGGCGGTGCGACGCGTGCACGACGTCGACCACGGCGTCCAACGGCTCGTTGTGGCTTTCTCCCCCGGGCTGCATGTGTCGGACGCGATCCGGGCGTTCACACTGCGCCACCCGCATGTCGAGACCGACGTCGTCCCGGCGCGCTGGTGGGAGCAGGACGCGCCGCTCCGGGACGGCCGGGCCCAGGTGGGTTACCTGCGGCGGCCGTTCGACGACTCGGGGCTGCACATCACCCCCATCGGCCACGAACCCAGGGTCGCCTGCATGCCCGCGGCGCACTCGCTGGCGTGCCGTGGCGAGCTCACCTCCGCGGACCTCGCCGACGAGCGGATGCTCGACACACCGACGCGGCGAACGTCCTCACTCGAAGAGAAATTCGAGCTCATCGCCTCCGGGCACGGCATCGCGCTCATCCCGCTGAGCGTCGCGCGCTCCTACTCCCGCCCCGACCTCGCCCACCTCCCCGTCACGGACGTCCCAGGGGTCGAGACGTGCCTGGCCGTCCTCGCGGACCGGCGCGAGAAGCTGCTGCGCGACTTCCAGGAGATCGCTACCGCGACGCTGCGGCACACCTGAGCGATCAGCGGCCAGGCCACGGACGGCAGCGTGCCGGCACAGCGCCGCTGGCGCACACACCGGCACGGCCACAGCGCCACAGCTGGAGACGCAGGTTCACCGCCCCGCGCGTCATCACACCCGCGTCGTCACCCGGCGCTCCCGCGCGTGCACGGCCCGGCTCATCCGCCGGCCCACCAGCAGATATCCGATGAGCGCGCCCGTCGTGTTGAGGATGACGTCGTCGACGTCGAAGGCGCGCCCGGTGACCAGCGCGCCCTGGGCGAACTCCACCAGCAGCATCACGCTCGCGGTCAGCAGCAGGACCCGTACCAGTCCGCGCGCCCGGGGCGCGACGACCGGCACCAGCACGCCGAACGGCACGCCGAGCAGCAGGTTCCCGCCGATCTGCTTCACCGCGTCGCGCAGCTCCGGCTGGTCCAGGTACGCCCTCAGCGACTGGCCGGGCCGCAGATTCGAGTGCACGAGCGCCTCGGAGGCGGGGGACGGCTCCAGGGTGAGCCGGGCCAGCACGACGGCGAATCCCACCATGAACACGAAGGCGATCAGCATCGCCAGCAGCCGCAGGGGGAGCGGCAACGGGCGGCGCCCGCCCTGCTCGGCGCTGCCGGACTTCGCCCGCCCGGCGGACTTCGCCTTCTTGCCGCGCTCGGCCGGCCCGGTCGCCGCGGCCGGTTCGGGCTTCGCCGGCGGTTCGGGCTTCGCGGTGCGCAGACGAAACGCGGTGCGTGCGCGCAACGCGGCGGCACGCGGACGTAGGGCTGCACGGTCCATGCGGTCCTCCAGTCTTCAACTTCCCTGCGTGGTGGGGCGGTTACCCCCGAATGCGCGGAGGATGCGAGGGCCCGCGGCCGGGATCCCCGCCCCCGCCGCTTCCGCTCGCGCGCTCCGCGCCGCGCTCGCCCTGCCTGGTCCTCGCGGTGCCGGCTCCCCTCCGGGACCGTCGTCCTTCCTGGTGCCCGCGGCGCCGGCTGCCCCCGTGACCGCCCGCCGCGGGCCGGCCAGGTCAGGTCGTCCCGCGGGCCGGGCGGCGGATCGGGTCACGTGCCGTAGGTCACGCGCACCTCCTTGAAGCCGAGGGAGCGCAGCAGGCCCTGGAGCATGGCGGTGGTGTTGGTCTCGGCGCGCGCGGTCAGTTCGCTGTCCTTCGCCGCGTCGCCGATGTGCCGGACCGCGAGCTTCTGCACGGCCTGCTCACCGTTGGGATTGTCCGAGAAGAGGTCGCCGAGCCGGTCCAGGAGGCCGCGCTGCTTGGAGACGGCGTAGGAGCGGTCGGGGTCGAGGGCGGGTGTGCCGAGCCGTGCGTGCGGCAGCCGGAGGGTGGCCGACGTACGGTCGCCGTCGACCGTCACGTCCTTGTCGCCCACCTTGCCGAGGTCGACGTAGGCGTCCACGGTGCCCGCCCCGACGTACAGGGTCCTGGTGCCGCGGAGCGCGTCGGGGAGGTACTTGGCGTCCTTCTCCAGGTCGACGACGACCTGGAAGTTGCCGGAGGCGGCCTCGTAGCGGCTCATGTCCTGGATGGACCTGAGCAGCGCGGGCCCCGAACGGTCGTGGGTCTCGGTGCCGAAGACGTCGCGCAGTCCCGGCAGCAGGCTGAACCGGATCCCTGCGAACATCACGACGAGCACGACCGCGACGGCGGTGAGCACCTTGGCCCAACCGGGCATGCGCCTGGGGAGGCGCTTGATGGAAGTCGTCATGTCGGCGCTCCCTCCTTCCTGCTCACCTGATGCCCGTCAAACGCCTTGACAGGCACGCCTGTTGAGGAGCTGTGACACGGGCGCCCGGGACGGTTCCGGGCGAGGGGGGCGGCCCGGACGGCGTACCGGTGAGGGTGACGGGGAGGGTGACATCGGCCAGCATGGGAGATCCCGCCGGACCCGGTTCATCCGAGGAGCCCCAGTGCGTGACATCTCCGTGTTCAGCGGCAGTGCCCATCCCGACCTGGCCGCCGAGGTCTGCGCCCACCTCGGCGTGCCCCTCAGCCCGTCGCGGCTCAGCAGGTTCGCCAACGACTGCCTGGAGGTCCAGCTCCGGGCGAACTGCCGGGAACGCGACGTCTTCCTCGTGCAGCCCCTGGTCCGGCCCGTGCAGGAGCACCTGGTGGAACTGCTGCTGATGTGCGACGCGGCCCGCGGGGCGTCCGCGGGCCGGATCACCGTCGTCATGCCGCACTACTCCTACGCCCGCTCCGACAAGAAGGACGCGCCCCGCATCTCCCTGGGCGGACGGCTGGTCGCCGACCTGATGGCGGCGGCGGGAGTGCACCGCGTCCTCACCATGACGCTGCACTCGCCCCAGGTGCACGGCTTCTTCTCGGTCCCCGTCGACCACCTGCACGCCCACCGGGAACTCGCCGCCCACTTCCGCCGCTACGACCTCACCCGGACCACCGTCGTCTCGCCCGACCTCGGCAACGCCAAGGAGGCCGCCGCCTTCGCCCGGATGCTCGGCGCGCAGGTGGCGGCCGGGGCCAAGCAGCGGTACGCCGACGACCGGGTCAGCATCAACACGGTGATCGGCGAGGTCGCCGGGCGGGACGTGATCGTGCTGGACGACGAGATCGCCAAGGGCAGCACCGTCCTCGAACTCCTGGACCGGCTCAGGGAGTCGGGGCCCCGGTCGATCCGGGTGGCCTGCACGCACGGACTCTTCGCGGGAGGTGCCCTCAAACGGCTCAGCGAGCAGCCGGACGTGCTGGAGATCGTGTGCACCAACACCGTGCCCGTGGCGGCGGAGGAACACACGGACAAGCTGCGCGTGCTGTCCATCGCCCCGGCCCTCGCCGAGGCCGTACGGCGCATTCACAACGGTGAGTCGGTCAGCGCCCTCTTCGACGCGGACCGTACCGAATAGACCCCGGGCGGGGTCATAACGAGCCGGACGTGGCCCCCGGCCGCTCCAGGGCCGCCTCCAGGCTGGCCGCGGGCGGCAGCAGCCGGGACAGGCCGGTGGCCCGCAGGACGCGCAGCGTCAGCGCGTGGGTGCAGACCAGGTGCAGGTCACCGCCGTGGTCGCGGACCCGGGCTCGGGCGCGGTAGAGCAGGCGCAGCCCCGAGCAGTCGAAGAACTCGATCCCGCTCAGGTCGAGCACGACGCGCGGTGCGGGGCCGGCCGTCGCGCTGTCCAGGCGGGAGCCGATCTCCGCCGCGGCAACGATGTCGATCTCGCCACGGAACTCCAGCACCGTGTACCCCCGGTCCTCGCGGACGCGCAGATGCGGGGTGTCCGCGGAGGGTTCCTGCTGCACGACGACATCGCCTCCCACACAGCTCCACCGGTCGGGAGCCTCCAACGGCGGGGGTGCGCAAGGCAGTTCCCCACCCAGCAAGTTACCCCCGAACGAGTGAATTCCAGCATGTTCGGTTGACATATGTCTTCGAAATAACGGCGTGTCTCGACCGAGTTTTTTCGTGTCGTGAACGAAGTGGTGAAGGATACCCCTACGGCGGGCGTACGGCGGCCTGCGAAAGGGTCTGCCGCGGGTACGGGACATCACCGGGGCGGCACCGTCGTCCCTGGGGCGGGACCGTCGAGCCGGTGCCCGCCGCCGGGGAGTGACGCTCCGCCGGGCGTCGGGCGTCGGGCGACGGGCGGGGCCGGTTTGCCGACGGCCCGGCCGGTGCCGCCGGGCCGGTGCCGACCTCCGCCGGCACCTGCGCGCCGCGACCGGTGTCCCGCCCCGGGCGTACCGGAGGACGTTCCGGGCGGCCCGCTGAACGTTCTGGGCCCCCGCCGCGTCGCAGAAGCGTGAGGACGGCCGAAGGGACGGGAGCGGGAATGCGCGGAGGACTTGTGGCGGTGACGGCGCTGGCGGCCGTGGCCGTGGGATGCGGCGCCGGGGGTGAGGACCTGGTCGTCGAGGGGACCGCGCCGGCCACCCCGTACAGCGGCCCGCTCGACCTCCCCACCAGGGAAGAGGACGGGAGCACCGCGCAGGCCCTGCTCGCCGTCACCGGCGCCGCGGGCCGGGCCCTGGAGTGCGAGGGCGAGATCTTCGAGGGCAACGGACCCGACGGCTGGAGCGGCGGAGACGGAGGCGACACCCCGCAGGACGGCCTGCGGCTCCACTTCGCGCTCCTCGACCCCGAAGTGCCCCGCTCCGGCTACCGCGTGGAACGCCGCGAGGACGAACGGGTGCTGTACTCCTTCGACGTCGGCGGCCGGACCAAGGTGGCCGTCGTCGTCGCCCACGACCAGAAGGGCCGGCCCGGCTGGGGCCCCGAGACAAGCGCCTCCTGCGACCCGGCCGAACTCCCCGCCGACTTCGCCGGGTCGGGGCGGTACGAGTTCTGGACGGACGCCCGGGGCGAGCGGCAGCCCGTCGCCCGCATCCACAGCTCCACCGGCCCGGAGCACTGCGGTTGGCAGTCCGCGCGCTTCCTGACCCTCGGCCGCGGCGAGACGGCCACGACCTACGTCCGCGACCCCGGCGGCACCCTCGGAGCCGACCTGCTGACCGCCCCGTACGACCCCGACGCGCCGCTTCCCGCCGACGCGCGCGACACCGGGTACCGGTACGGGGAAGGGCAGTTGTGGCTGACGGACGACCACAGGACGGCGTACGTCCGCACCCCCGGCGGCGTCGAGGCCTGGCCCGCGGCGACGGACGTGCCGGCCTGCATGTGAGGGCTCAGCGGCTCGCGTGCAGGGAGACCAGCAACTGCCACACCTGGTCGGCGATCTCGGCGGGCCCCGCGTCCAGCAGGCCGTGCAGCCAGTCCGCGAGCACCCCGGCGAAGGTCGCGGCGACGGCCGAGGCGACGAGCGGCGCGTCGGCCGCCCCCGCCCGCTCGCGCTCCCGCAGGCTGTACGCCCGCAGGTCCCGGTGCAGCACCCGGCCCAGCGGGCCCCCGCCACCCGGTGTCAACAGGGCGCGGTACAGCGCCGCGTGCGGGGTCAGCGACGCGAAGAACTCCGCGAGCGCCGCGGGGGCGTGCACCGGGTCGGGCCGCCCCCGCCAGGCGTGCAGCGCCTCCACCGCCTCACCCACGACGTCCGCGCAGGCGTCGACGGCGAGGGCCTCCAGGTCGTCGTAGTGGACGTAGAAGGTGGCCCGGCCGACGCCGGCGCGGCGGACCAGCGCGGCGACACCGACCTCCGCCAGCGGCCGCTCCGCGCACTCGTCGAGGAGCGCGGCGCGCAGCCTCGCCCGGGTGCGGGCCGCCCGCGGGTCCTCGGGCTCGCCGCGGGTCACCGCGCGATCAGCACGGCGGTCAGGGCCAGGGCGCCGGGCAGCGCCTGCGCGACCAGGATCCGGCGGTTCGCCGTCACCGCGCCGTAGACGCCCGCGACGATCACGCAGCACAGGAAGAACACCTGCGCCCGGAAGCCGGTCGGGTCACCGGCGACCAGCCCCCAGACCAGGCCTGCCGCCAGGAACCCGTTGTACAGGCCCTGGTTGGCGGCCAGCGCGGCGGTCGCCCGGGCCATCTCCGCGTCGAAGCCGTGGAAGGCGCGCCCCCGCTTCCCCTGCCACAGGAACATCTCCAGCACCAGGATGTAGGCGTGCAGTGCGGCGACCAGCCCCACGAGAACGTCGGCGACGGCTTCCATCGTCTTCCCCATTTCTTGGACAGGTGTCCACTATAGCTGGACGGGTGTCCAAGAAGGCCGGCCGCCGGGGCGCCCTGCGCGGACAGCGGTCCGCGGCCACACTGGGATCATGACCTCAGCACCCGCACGCTCCCCGCGGCAGCGCAAGCACGACACCCTGCACCGGCTGGAACACGACGTCGACGCCTGGGTCGCCACCGCCGCCGAGGACGGCGCGGCCCCCCACCTGATCCCGCTCTCCTACGTCTGGGACGGCGCGACCCTGCTGATCGCCACCCCGGCCGCGAGCCGCACCGGACGGAACCTGCGCGCCACCGGCGTCGCCCGCCTCGGGATCGGTTCCACCCGGGACGTCGTGCTCGTCGAGGGGTCCGTCCTGGCGGTGGAGCCCGCCGACCTGCCGGAGGAGGACGCCGAGATCTTCGCTGCCAAGACCGGCTTCGACCCGCGCGAACTGGCCACGCCCCACCTGTACTTCTACGTCCGGCCGCGCCGGATCCAGGCCTGGCGCGAGACGGACGAACCGGCGGGACGGGAGCTGATGCGGGACGGTGAGTGGCTGGTGGCCGGCTGAATCCGGGGTAACCGCAGGATTCGGGGGCGGCACGGGTCCGCCCCGCCACCTGAACCTCGCGGAGGAGACATGTCACTGGTGAAAGCGGGCACCGTGGTGCTCGACTGCGCCGAGCCCGAGAAGCTCGCCGAGTTCTACGCGGGCCTGCTGGACGCCGAGGTGACCCACGCGTCCGCCAACCTCGTGGAGATCACGGGCGCCGCCGGCACCCGGCTGGGCTTCCGGCGCGACGTCAACGCGACCCTGCCCAGCTGGCCCCGCCCCGAGGCCTCGCTCCAGGCCCACCTCGAGTTCCTGGTGGAGGACCTGGACGAGACGGAACGCCGGATCGTGGGCCTGGCCGGGCGCCCCCTGGAGACGAAGGGCGCCGCCGGCGCGCACGAGGAACGCCAGTACGCCGATCCGGCCGGGCACTCCTTCACCCTGCGCCTGCGGCCGTCCACGGCACCCAAGCAGGACTGAGGGCGGCGCCGCCCCGCGAAGGGGCGGCGCCGCCCCGCGAAGGGGCGGCGCCGGCCGTGTCCGTCAGTCGCGGCCGCTCTTGTCCTTCGCCGGCCACACGCCGGTCGACCGTTCGATGGCCTTCGCGCCCGTACGGTCCGCCGCGCTGCGGACCGCGGCGAAGATCGCCCCCTGGACCGCCGCGGCCAGGATGACCTCCCCCCAGCTGCGGTCCCGGTCCAGGGCGTCCGGCGCGTCGTCCTCGTGACGGACGGCCTTCCAGATCTTGCGGAAGGCCATCCCCGCCAGTGCGCCGCCGGCCCAGCCGAAGACGAATCCGACGGGCTGGTAGACGAGCGGGAGCTTCTGCTTCTTTCCCACGTGTACCTCCTGATGTTCGGGGACGGAAAGTAGGGACGGAAAGGGGTGTGCGGGGGGTCAGGGCCGGCCCTGCGCCGGGACCTCCTCACCCGGCCGTACCGGACCCGGCGGCGTCCCGTCGCCGAACGGCCGCCCGCCGAGCCGCTCCCGGTGGTGCGGGCTCAGCCAGCCGGACAGGTCGGGTCCGAGGGGGACGATCCGGGTCGGGTTGATGCCGGTGTGGACCTGGTGGTGGTGGCGCTTGATGTGATCGAAGTCGACGGTGTCACCGAACCCCGGCGTCTGGAAGAGGTCACGGGCGTACGCCCACAGCACCTCGTTCTCCGTCAGCTTCCACCGGTTGCACTTGAAGTGACCGTGGTACACGGCGTCGAACCGCACCAGCGTGGTGAACAGCCGGATGTCCGCCTCGGTGATCGTGTCGCCGACGAGGTACCGCTGCCCGGCCAGCCGGGTCGCCAGCAGCTCCAGCCGCCGGAAGACCGCCGCGCAGGCCTCCTCGTACTCGCTCTGCCCGTGGGCGAACCCCGCCCGGTACACACCGTTGTCGACGTCCTCGTACACCTCGGCCACGACCGTGTCGATCTCGTCGCGCAGCGGCTCCGGGCAGAGGTCGGGCGCCCCTTCCCGGTGCAGGGCGCTCCACTCCGTGGCGAGGTCGAGGGTGATCCGCCGGTAGTCGTTGGTGACCGGCTTCCCGTCGGTGACGTCCACGATCGCCGGCACGCTCACCCCGCCTGGGTGGTCCTTCGCGCGCCGTTCGTAGGCCTCGGCGAGGAACCGGATGCCGAGCACCGGGTCCCGGCCGCCGGGATCGAGGGTGAAACGCCAGCTGCGGTCGTCCTGGACCGGGCCGGCGACCGCCATCGACAGGGCGTCCTCCAGCCCGAGCAGCCGCCGGGAGATCACGGCGCGGCTCGCCCACGGGCAGGCCCGGCTGACCACCAGGCGGTACCGGCCGGCCGCCACCGGCCACCCGTCGCGGCCGTCCGCGGTGATCCGGTCGGCGAAGTGGCTCTCGGCCCGCTCGAACGCCTCGTGCCCGTAGGCGCTGTTGCCGTCGGCCCGGCCCGCCATGGTTCCTCCCGTTCGTGGTGCGTGCGTACGTCGTCCACCGCGTTCCCCGTTTTCCGCCGCCCGCACGGTATGAGTCGGATCGGCCGGGGCAACCGGCGGAAGTGACCGGTACTTCATCGAAAGCCACGACCGCGGAAGCCGCCACCTCGCAGACGGCGGCCCCGGACGGCACGACCGCGCGGAACACGGGCCCGGACAGCGCGGCGGCCCGAGGGGCGAGCGCGAAGAGCACCGCCGAACCCGCCGCCGACCGCAGTACCCGCGTCACCGTGCTGGTGGCGCTCGCGGCCAATCTGGTCATCGCGGTCGCCAAACTGGTCGGGGGCCTGCTCGCGGGCTCGCCCGCGCTGCTGTCCGAGGCGGCGCACTCCGTCGCCGACAGCCTCAACGAGGTCTTCCTGCTCGCCGCGCTGCGCCGCAGCCGCCGCCCCGCCGACCGCCGGCACCCCTTCGGCTACGGCAAGGAACGCTTCTTCTGGTCGCTCCTCGCGGCCGTGGGCATCTTCGTCATGGGCGGCTGCTTCTCCTTCTTCCAGGGCGTCGAGGCCCTGCACGCCGAAACCGAGGAGAAGTTCAGCGGCTATGTGGCCGGCCTGGCCGTGCTCGGCGTGGCCTTCCTCGCGGAGGGGGCCTCACTGTTGCGGGCCCTGCACCAGGCGCGCCGCCAGGGCGGCACCGAGGGGCTGCGCGACCCGGCCCTGCGCACGGTCCTCGCCGAGGACGGCACCGCGGTGCTCGGCGTCGCCCTCGCCGCGACCGGCATGGCCCTGCACATGGTCACCGGCCAGGTGGTCTGGGAGGCGTCCGCCTCGCTCGCGATCGGCGCGCTCCTCGTCTGCGTCGCCTACGGCCTCGGCCGCGAGGCCCGCGACCAGCTGATCGGCGAGGCCGCCGACCCCGGGACCGCCGGCCGGATCCGCGCCCTGCTGGACGCGCAGCCGGAGATCGACAGCGTGGAGGGACTGTTCACGATGCGCACGGGCGTCGACTCGGCGCTGGTGGCCGCCCGCGTCGACCTGGTGCCGGGGATGGACAGCGAGCGCGTCGAGGAGGTCGCGATGCGCATCAAGCGTTCCCTCGCCGGTGTCGTCCCCGAGGCCGACCAGATCTTCCTCGACGTGACCGACCGCGCCTGCCGGGAGCACGACGAAAGCCCCGCCGCGACGGGGGAGCGCGGCGGGGCCTGACAGTCGACTGCCCGGCACGCAGACGGCCATGCCTGTGGTGGGCAGATTCTTCCCCGGGAGCCCTCCGGCGGACGCCGGCCGTTTTGCCGGCCGGCGTCACTGCGCAGGCCGGAGGATCAGTGCGGCCGGTCGACCGGCTCCAGGACGAACACGGGGATCTCCCGGTCCGTCTTCTCCTGGTACTCGGCGTACTGCGGGAACGCGGCGACCGCGCGCTCCCACCACCGCGCCTTCTCCTCGCCGCTCACCTCACGGGCCCTCATGTCCTGCTTCACCGGCCCGTCCTGGAGCTCCACGCGCGGATCGGCCTTCACGTTGAAGTACCAGACCGGATGCTTGGGGGCCCCGCCCAGCGAGGCGACCGCGGCGTAGTGTCCCTCGTGTTCCACCCGCATCAGGGGCGTCTTGCGGATCTTCCCGCTCCTCGAGCCCACGGTCGTCAGGACGATCACGGGCTTTCCGGTGTCCAGGAGCGTGGTCCCCCGGGTGCCGCCTGAACTCTCGTACAACTCCACCTGCTCGCGCACCCACTGGGTCGGGCTCGGTTCGTACTCGCCCTCGAGAGGCATGGCATCCGTCCCTTCGTCATGTCGTCGACCGGCAACCACCCTCAACACTGGCACCGGCGCGTTTCATCCGCCGCGCGACACACCCCCACCCCACCCCATCCCGCGCCGGCACGGTCAGACCACCATGCGCAGAGCCGGCACGGTCATGACCGCGCTCGACCCGAGCGCGGTCAGCAGCCGCCCCCGGTGGCCGGTCGGGGCCCGGCCCAGCAGGGCGCCGCTCCCGGCGAGCAGCAGCTGCCGGCTCGCGGACGCGGCGAGGGCCGCCGGCACGAACACGCCCTGCTCCGAGGGGCGTACGGCGTCCGCGGTGCCGGTGCCGGTGCCGAGGACGAGTGCCGTGAAGTAGACCACGGTGGTCGGGTTCAGGAGGGTGAGGCCGAACGGGCTCAGCCAGGCCCGCGCCGGGCCCGGTGGGGGAGGGACCGTCCGGGTGGTGAGCAGACGGGCGCGAAAGCGGCGTACGGCCGTCGTCGCGCCCCCGGCCGCGAGGGCCGGCAGCACCAGGGCCGAGGTCCAGCGCGGCGGACCGAGCACGGGGCGCACCGCGGGGCGGCCAGGGCCGAGCCGCCGAGGGTGGCGAGCAGGGCGTAGAGCCTGTCGGCGGTGGCGACGCCGAGCGCGGCGCTCGCACCGGTGCGCAGGGAGGTACGGGCGGTGAGGGCGACGAGGTGGGTCCCGATCGCGCCGACGGGGACGGCGATGCCGTATCCCGCGACCAGGCCGACGTCAGGGGTGACGGCGATGCGGTGCGTGAAGCTCGGTTCGGCGGGTCTGGACGTGTCGCGGATCCGTCTTGGCCGTACGGCCTTCGGACTCCCCGGCCGGGGCACGCGCGAGTGGACCCTCGGTGCGGGCGCGTCCCGGCCGTTCATCCGGCAGGCGCTGTCCGGCGCCCGCCGCATCCGGGACGGAATGCGCCCGCAATTACCTCCCGAAAAGGGACACCATTACCGCGACCGCCCCGAATGGCGATCGCAATTGACGGACTGTCAAAACCATTGCCGCGGTGAGTAATGCGCGAAACCGTGGGATCACTTGTTCTGTCTGGTCCGCCTGTGTCAAGGTGGGGCCTTGTCGGCGCACGGGGAGCCTTTTCCCCGGCTGTGCGCACGAGGCATCCCCGTCCTCACCCCCACACTCCAAAAGAGCCGCACCCGACGGACGTTCGGGATGCCGAACGCCGTGCGCAAGGAACCCCGTCACTGCGAGGGCGGGTTCGTGCGCCCCTTTGGTTTGGTACGGACTTTATGCCGCATGCCCCCGGGAGGAATGCAGCCGTGAAAGACGCAGGCCTGTCGAAAATCTCTTCGGCGCGCCGCTTCGAGGTGACGGACGAACAACTGAGCGCCGAGCTCAAGGACTGGACGGGCGCCTCGCCCGCGTTGCACCCCGTCGGTGAACTGCTGGACCGGCACTGGGAGGCGGCCTTCGCCTACGCGCGGCTGTGCGCCGACGGCGAGCGTGCGGCCGGCATGCTCACCACGGCGGCCTTCACCCGGCTCTTCGGTGAGACCCTTCGCCAGGACGGTCCGACCTCCGCCTGGCGCCCCCACCTTCTGGTCACCGTGCGCCGCATCGCCGCGGAGTGGGACTCCGACGGCCGCCGGGACCTGCTCCACCCCGACCTGCGTGCCGCCGAGGACGACGGCGAACGGCCGGCCGCCCGGCTGCTGCCGCCCGTGCACCGCCGGCTGCTGTCCCGGGCGTTCCGGCGGCTGCCCCAGTCCGCCCGCTGCCTGCTGTGGCACACCGAGATCGAGGCCGAACCCCTCGCCGTCCCGGCCGGGCTGCT
The DNA here is from genome assembly GCF_044750845.1 of Streptomyces sp. NPDC088766. NCBI lineage: Bacteria > Bacillati > Actinomycetota > Actinomycetes > Kitasatosporales > Streptomycetaceae > Streptomyces > Streptomyces sp. NPDC088766. Next base: position 304,027 of record NZ_JBIVKQ010000002.1, read on the forward strand.
CGGCCTCGAGGAGGAGGGCGCCCGCGTCGAACTGCGCCGGGCCCGCGAGCGCCTCCGCGAGGAGTGCCTCCAGGGCCACCATGAACTCGCCGTCGACGAGGACTGCCACCGCTACCACCGGCTTCTCGACGTGACCTGCCGCCGCGGCGGCATCGACGTCGACCCCGACCTGGGCGCCCACCTCGGTCACTGCCGGCACTGCGCGCACACCGCCGACCAGTTGGGCCAGTTCGGCGCGGGCCTCGGCATCGCCCTCGCCGAGGGCGTCCTCGGCTGGGGCGCCGCCGCCTACCTGCGGGCCAGGACGGAACCCTCCACCGACGCCCCCGCGCCACCGCCCCCGCTGCGGCCGGCCTCCGTCGGCGAGGCGTTCACCGACGACACGCCCGCTGCCGCGCCCCCAGCCGGGACGACCGGCACCGACGAGCGCACCGGGGCACCCGCGCCGGGCACGGAACCGCACGCCGGCGCCCCCTCCGGCTCCGGCGGGAACCCCCGCCCCGTCTCCCGCCGTTCGGCCCACAAGGCGGCCCGCCGGGCCCGGCGCCGCAATCTCGCCGTCGCCGTGCTCACCGTCAGCGGGCTGGTCGTCCTCCCGCTGGTCCTGTGGTCGGCGCTGTCCGGCGACGCCGCCCCCTCCGGCGACGACACAGCGGCCACCCCGGCACCCGGCACGGACGCCTCCACCCCCGGCCCGTCCTGGGCGGGCGCGGGCGAGGAGACCCAGGGCACCCTGCGCGGCCGCCTGCACAACGTCGCCTCGGGGCTGTGCATCGGCATCGTCGGCGCGAAGGCCGTGAGGGACGCCGAGACCGAGCTGGCCACCTGCTCCTCGGACGCGGGCCAGCAGTGGTCGTACGAGGGCGACGGGCAGCTGCGCAGCACCGCCGACCCGGATCTCTGCCTCGACTCCCGCCTCGGATACTCGGTGCGGCTGTCGCCCTGCGCGGGCGCCTCGCAGTCCGACGCCAGAAGCGTCCGCTACGACTTCACCCTCCAGGGCACGCTCGTCCCGCGCTCCAACCAGAACCTCGCCCTGGCGCCCGCCGCCACCGACGGCTCCGGCGCCCTCGTCCTGAAGAACCGCACGGACAGCGGCGCCCAGCGCTGGGTGATCGACACCTCGCAGCCGGACCCCCAGATGCAGGTCGTCAACTGGGGCACCGGCAGCGCCCTCTCGGACACCCGGACCTCGACCCCGCCGCCCGCCCCCGAGGCGTCGGAACCCCCGGCCCCCACGCCCGCCCCGGAGCCGGCCCCGACGTCCGCCGCGGCCCCGAGCGCCACCCCCGCCCCCGGAGCCACCGTCTGCGCATACCCCTACGGGACCTACTGCTCGGGCGGCGGCACCCCGGAGTACGGCTACGGCGGTTACGGCCACGGTGGCTCCGGCGACGGAGACTTCGGCTCGGACGGCCGCCGCTGACGGCGCGGTCGCCCGGAGCACCTCCGGGCGCCGCGGTCGTGGACCGGGCCGGACGCGGGGTCAGGGGCCGGTGCCGGGCGCGAGCACGGTGAGCCGTACCGAGGACGCGTTGCCCGCCACGGGGACCTTCCCGCCCGTCCACGGCACCCGCAGCGGGTCCCGCTCGTCGGGCGGGGTCACCACGAGCGTCGTGGGGGTCGCCGCCTCGGCCCCGCTGACCTCCGGGTTGGAGAACGTCAGCCCCGCCCACGCGCTGCGGCCCGGCGCCAGCGTCACGGTGACCGGCCCGGACCCCGGTTCGCGCCGGGGATCGGGGCCCAGTTGCCTGCCGGAGGCGTCCAGGAAGGCGGCGCCGGGGTAGCCGCGCACGGTGCACGTCCGCTCGGAGGCGTTGGTGAGGACGACGGGGAAGTTCTCCTGCCCGGCCCCGGGATCGTTGCGTCCGACGAAAGCACGCAGCTCCGAGGTGTGGCAGCGACCGCCCGCGGCGGACCGGGCGGGGGAGGGGGCGGTGGAGGCGGCGGCCGGCGCCGTGGACACCTGCGCGGACGTCGCCGTCGACGGGGACGGCGGGGACGCAACCGACGCCGACGACACCGACGACGAGGACGCGGGTGCGGACGCGGAGCCCGTACCGTCCGCACCGCCTCCGCCGCAGGCGCTCAGCGACCCCAGCACCGCCAGGGCGCCCGCCGCCAGAACGGCCTGACGCCGACCCCGGCGCGACCGGCGCGCCGGGGACGGGCGAGCCCGTGACGACCGGGCCGGGGACGGGCGTGCCAGGTCCGTGGACGACCGGTCCGCATGCGCCAGAGCCGAATCCGTCATCACTCCACCCTCCGATGCCGCGTCATCCCGCTCCGGGTACCCCGGGCGAGTGCCCGCCGGGGCGCGGCCGACACACCGCTCACCCGTCGGCCCCGACCGCTCTCAGTCGTCCCCGAGCAGTCCCAGCTCCGCCCAGATCGTCTTGCCCTCCGCGTTGTGCCGGCTGCCCCACCGCTGGGTGAGCTGGGCCACCAGCAGCAGCCCCCGGCCGCCCTCGTCGAACGTCTTCGCCCGGCGCAGGTGCGGCGCGGTGTGGCTGGTGTCGGAGACCTCGCAGATCAGGGTGGTCGCGTCGTGGATCAGCCGCAACCGGATGGGCTTGGCGCCGTACCGGATGGCGTTGGTGACCAGCTCGCTGACCACCAGCTCCGCCGTGAACGAGTGCTCGCTCAGTTCCCAGCGCCCGAGCTGCTCAACCACCTGCCTGCGGATCGGTGCGACGAGCGCGGGGTCCGCGGGGATGTCCCAGGTGGCGACCTGCGAGGAGGGCAGCCCGCGGGTGCGGGCGAGCAGCAGGGCCACGTCGTCGGAGGCCCCGCCCTGCGGCAGCAGGGCGTGCAGCACCCGGTCGCAGGTCTCGTCGAGGGAGTCCGAGTACGCGGCGAGGGCCTTGTTCAGCATCCGCAGCCCGGTGTCCGCGTCCCGCTCGCGGGACTCGATCAGGCCGTCCGTGTAGAAGGCCAGCACGCTGCCCTCGGCCAGCTCCAGCTCGGCCGACTCGAAGGGCAGTCCGCCGACCCCCAGGGCGGGACCGGCGGGCAGTTCGACCCGGCGAGGCTCTCCGTCCGGCCGCAGCAGCACCGGCGGGGGGTGCCCGGCCCGTGCGAGCGTGCAGCGCCGGGACACGGGGTCGTACACCGCGTAGAGACAGCTCGCGCCCACTTCGCCGGGGTTGCCCTCGCCGCCGGCCTCCTCCGACAGCCGTACGACGAGGTCGTCGAGGTGGGTGAGCAGCTCGTCGGGGGCCAGGTCGATGTCGGCGAGCGTGCGCACCGCGGTCCGCAGCCGGCCCATCGTGGCGGAGGCCTGGATGCCCTGTCCGACCACGTCCCCGACGACCATGGCGACCCGCATCCCGGACAGCGGGATCACGTCGAACCAGTCGCCGCCCACCCCGGTGCGGGCGGCCGGCAGGTAGCGGGACGCGGCGTCGACGGCGAGGGTGTCCGGCAGGGTGCGGGGGAGCAGGCTGCGCTGCAGGGCGAGGGCCGTGTCCCGTTCGCGGGAGTAGCGGCGTGCGTTGTCGATGCAGACGGCGGCCCGGGCGGTGATCTCCTCGGCGAGCAGCACGTCGTCCGGGGTGAAGGGGTCCGGCCGCCGGTACCGGGTGAAGACCGCCACCCCGAGGGTCACGCCGCGGGCCTTCACGGGTACGGACATCGTGGCGTGGACGCCGAACTCGCGGACCCGCTCACCGCGCAGGGTGTCCCAGGTCAGCCAGGCGTCGAGCCGGTCCCCGGAGGCGACGACGGTGCGTCCCGCCACCAGGGAGTCGGTCTGCGGCGATCCCGCCGGGTACTCCTGGACCTCGCCCGGCTCGGTCACGGCTATCGGACTGCCGGGATCGACCGAGTGGTGAGCGGTGCGGCGCAGGCCGATCGGAGCGGCGAACCGGGCCGGCGGGTCCGCCTCCTCCCACGGGTCCAGCAGGTCGACGCTGACGAAGTCGGCGAGCGCGGGCACACAGACCTGGGCCAGTTCCTGAGCCGTCCGGGTGACGTCGAGGGTGCTGCCGATCCGCACACTCGCCTCGTTGACCAGTTGCAGCCGCGCGCGGGCGAGGTGGTTCTCGGTGAAGTCGTGCGCGGCCAGGCACACCCCGCGCACGCGGCCCGCGGCGTCGGTGACCGGCGCGAACCTGGCCAGCCAGGCGTGCGCGCGCTTCTCGCCGCCGGTGCGCGTGTGGATCTCGACGTCCTTGGCCCGCCCGTCGGCGAGCACCCGGAGCATGTGCCCCTCCAGTTCCGCGCTCTGCGGCCGGCCGCCGATCTCGGAGACCCTCAGCCCCCTGACGCGCTCCTCGGGGAGCCCGATGACCTGGGCCATGGCGTCGTTGATCCGGACCAGCCGCAGCCGCTCGTCGTAGACGGCGACCGCGCACGGCGACTGCGTCAGCGCTGCCGTGGCCAGGACGTCGTCGTGGGAGCGAGCGCCGGCGCGGGGGAGCGGGGTCACGACGAGCCAGGTGGCCGGGGCGCCGGCGCGGGGCGGGCGGTGGTGGGCGAGCAGCCAGACCCGTACGGACCGGCCGTCCCGGTGGCGCAGGGTGAGCGTGCCGTCCCAGCGGGGGGCGGCGGCCGCGGGGAGGTCCCCCTCGGCCAGCAGCTCACCGGCGGGCCGTCCCACGACCTCGGCCGGGGCCCAGCCCAGCAGGGCTCGCGCACCCTCGTTCCAGCCGACGACCGTGCCGGTGTCGTCGATGACCACCCGGGCCGTCGCGGCCTCGTCGAACGGGTACTCCGGGCTCATCGTCGCCACTCCATCGCGGGAACTCACAGTGAACGGGCGCGCCACGTCCGCTCCAGCCTAGACCGTCCGGCTCAGGCGCGGCCCTTCGACCGGGGCAGGCCGTCGGGTGGGCGGACGCCCCGGACCGGACGCCGGTGACCGCCTCCGAAGCCGTCCGCGGCCCCCGGTCCCGGCCCACCCCGACGGGCAGTCGCCCCGGGGAGGTCCAAGAGGCCGTCACCGTCGGCACGCCGGAAAGGAACCGGCCGGATCCGGGCGGGGCGGGCGGGCGTGCCGGCCAAACCGTCCCGTCCTGACCGTTGACGGGGTGTCATGACTGCAACAAACATATCCTCCGACCGTCATTGGGAGCGCTCCCACCGCACTGCTGCCGAGCGTTCCCGCCCCTCCCGGAGGAGCCCGGACGTGAAACGACGCAGAACCACCCTGCTGTCCCTGGCGGCCCTGCTGGGCGCGGCCCTCACCGCGCTGCCCGTGCCGCAGGCCGGGGCCGAGGAGGTCGAGCAGATCAGGAACGGCACCTTCGACGCCGGCGCCGACGCGTGGTGGTCCAGCAACGTCACCGCCGCCCCGTCGGAGGGCCGGCTGTGCGCGGACGTGCCGGGCGGCACCGTCAACCGCTGGGACTCCGCCGTCGGACAGAGCGGCATCACCCTGGTCGCGGGGGAGACCTACCGGTTCTCCTTCAAGGCGTCCGGCGTGCCCGAGGGGCACGTGGTGCGGGCGATCGTCGGCCAGGCCGTCGCGCCGTACGACACCTGGCAGGAGGCGAGCCCGGTGCTGGGCGAGCCGGCCGGGTCGTACTCCTACACCTTCACCTCGCAGGTCGACTCCACCGAGGGCCAGGTGGCCTTCCAGGTCGGCGGCAGCGCCGACCCGTGGCGGTTCTGCCTCGACGACGTGTCCCTGCTGGGCGGAGTGCCGCCGGAGGCGTACGAGCCGGACACCGGGCCGCGGGTGCGCGTCAACCAGGTCGCCTATCTGCCCGCCGGCCCGAAGAACGCCACCCTGGTCACCGACGCCACCGCGAAGCTGCCCTGGGAGCTGAGGAGCGCCGCCGGCGCGACCGTCGCGCGCGGCTGGACCGTGCCGCGCGGCCTCGACGCGTCCTCCGGGCAGAACGTCCACTCCGTCGACTTCGGCGCCTACCGCACCCGTGGCACCGGCTTCACGCTGGTCGTCGACGGCGAGACCAGCCACCCCTTCGACATCGGCACGGCCGCCTACGAACGGCTCCGCCTGGACGCCGTCAAGTACTACTACCCGCAGCGCAGCGGCATCGCGATCCGCAACGACCTGCGGCCCGGCTACGGCAGGGCCGCAGGTCACCTCGGCGTCGCCCCGAACCGGGGCGACACCTCCGTGCCGTGCCAACCGGGCGTGTGCGACTACACCCTCGACGTCTCCGGCGGCTGGTACGACGCCGGCGACCACGGCAAGTACGTCGTGAACGGCGGCATCGCCACCTGGGAGCTGCTCAGCACCCACGAACGCGCCCTGACGGCCCGCACCGGCGACCCGGCGAAGCTCGGCGACGGCACCCTCGCGCTCCCCGAGAGCGGCAACAGGGTGCCGGACGTCCTCGACGAGGCCCGTTGGGAACTGGAGTTCCTGCTGAAGATGCAGGTGCCGGACGGCCGGCCGCTGGCCGGCATGGCCCACCACAAGGTCCACGACGAGCAGTGGACCGGCCTGCCGCTGCTGCCGGCCGACGACCCGCAGAAGCGCGAACTGCACCCGCCCACCACCGCCGCGACCCTGAACCTGGCCGCGACCGCCGCCCAGGCGGCCCGCCTGTACAAGCCCTACGACAGGGCCTTCGCCGCCCGCGCGCTGACCGCCGCCCGCAAGGCCTATGCGGCCGCGCTCGCCCACCCAGCCGTGTACGCCGACCCGGCCGACGGCACCGGCGGCGGCGCCTACAACGACGACGACGTCAGCGACGAGTTCTACTGGGCGGCCGCGGAGCTGTATCTCACCACCGGTGAGGGGCAGTTCGCCGACCACGTCCTGAACTCCCCGGTGCACACGGCCGACGTCTTCGTCCCCAGGGGCTTCGACTGGTCGAGGACCGCCGCCGCGGCCCGCCTCGACCTCGCGACCGTCCCCAGCCGCCTGCCCGGCCGCGACAAGGTGCGCCGCTCGGTGGTCAAGGGCGCGGACGCCTACCTCGCAACGCTGCGCGACCAGGCGTACGGGATGCCGTACGCGCCGGAGGGCAACCGCTACGACTGGGGCTCCGCCCACCAGGTCCTCAACAACGCCGTGGTCGTCGCCACCGCCTACGACATCACCGGCGCCTCGAAGTACCGCGACGGAGCCGTCCAGGCGATGGACAACATCCTCGGCCGCAACGCGCTGAACATCTCCTACGTCACCGGCTACGGCGACGTCGCCGCCCATCAGCAGCACAGCCGCTGGTACGCCCACCAGCTCGACCCCAAGCTGCCGAGTCCTCCGGACGGCACGCTCGCGGGCGGCCCGAACTCCAGCATCCAGGACCCCCTCGCCCAGGCGAAACTGGGCGGCTGCGTCGGGCAGTTCTGCTACATCGACGACATCCAGTCCTGGTCGACGAACGAGACGGCGATCAACTGGAACGCGGCCCTGGCCCGGATGGCCTCCTTCGTGGCCGACCAGGGGTAGCGGCCGGCGGCAAGAGCCGCAGAGGGACCGCTTGCGGCCGAACGGTGTCCGAGCCTGCCCGGAAATGACCGGCGGCAGGATCGCTCGGGCACCGTTCGGTACCGTCTTCCCGCTGGTGTGAACAGGGGATATTTACGAGTAAGTACCCGAGCGGTACCGTGAAGGACATGCCAGCCCTCAACGTGGAATTCAGCGATCGCGAGCTGGAGGACCTGCGGCAGATCGCCAAGGAACGCGGTACGTCGATGAAGGCGCTCGTCCGGGAGGCCGCCGCCGCCGACATAGCCAGGCACCGGGCGCTCCAGGAGGGGGCGGAGGCCTTCCGCAGGTTCTTCGCCACCCACGCCGACGAGTTCGCCGCGGCGTTCCCCGACGACGAGGCGCCCGTCAGGGGCGAGGGGCGGGTCGCCTGACCGATGACACCAGTCATCCACATCGACGTGCCCTGGCTGCTCCAGCGCCACGAAGAGGTCCTGCCGGACCAGCCGACCATCAACGACTTCTCCGCGCTCGTCGCCGCCGTCGCCCGTCACCGGGTCGACCCGCCGCGGCTCGGCGTGGACTCCGACCCGGCCTGGCGGGCCGCCGCGCTGCTGCACACCCTCGCGCTGCTCAAGCCCCTGCCCTCGGCCAACGCCCGCTTCGCCAGCGCGACGGCGGTGGCCTACATGTTCGTCAGCGGCGTCGGCATCGACCCGCCCTACGGCGCCCTCGTCGACCTGACCCGTGACCTGATCGACGGCAAGACCGACGTCTACGGCGCGGCCGACCGGCTGCGTTCCTGGCAGATCTGAGGAAGGGGCCTTCCCGGGCCGCCGGCCGAGGGCGGGAGGAACAGGGCCGGCGGCCGTTTCGCGCGAGGAGAGCCGCCGTCCCGCGCGTGGCCTCCGGGGAAGGGCCGCTCCCAGTCCACTACGCGCCGCGCACGCCGGGAACGTGTGCGCCGCACCGCCGTGTGCGCGTGCTTCACACGGGGCGCACGGCTGCACGGGACCCGGGAAGGCGTGCGGGCGGGGGAGGGGGAGCCGGCGAAAGCGAAACGGCGCACCGGGAGAGCCGGAACCGGCGAAAGCGGGGTGAAAAGGGCGCCACCTGTCGACATCTTTTCAACAGTGGCCGGGAACCTCCGGCGGCTTGTTGCGCGCGACTCGGTTGTGCGAAGGTGAGCCACTCGTGCGGGGGCCGGGGCCGGGTGTCCCGTGTTCGCCGGCGGAGGCGAACACGTGCTCCCGACGCGCCGGACAGGTACGTACCGAAGGAAGCCGCACCGTGCTCACCCCCCAGCCCCCTCGCCCGCCCTACCCCCCGCCCGGCTCGGGACCCGGGGAATCCGACGAGTCCCTCGCCGCGGGGACCCGCGGAGGGACGGACAGCGAGGTGGCCCAGTCCACCGCGATGCTCATCGCGCGGCACTGGCAGCCGGTGCACGACTACGCGGTGATCTGCCTCGCCTCGTCCACCGGCGTCGCCTCCATGGTCACCACCGCCGCCTTCCACCAGGTCCTCGACCGGCTGAAGCTGGGTGAGCCCGGCACCGCGCTGCGCCCCCGCCTCCTGCTCACCGTGCGCGACACCGTCCGCCGGTGGGCCGCCGACGAGTCGCTCTCCGGAGCCCTGCCCGACCTCGGGAAGCCGGCCGGCGCCCGGGGGATGAAGGCCGCCACGTCCCTGACCCCCGAGAACCGGCTGCTCACGGAACGCGCCTTCGAGGCCCTGCCCCCGGTCGCCCGCTGCGTGCTCTGGCACATCGAGGTCGAGGCCGAGCGCGTCACCGTCGCCGCCGGCCTGCTCGGCATGGACACCGACACCGTGACCGGCGTCCACGAACAGGCCCGGGAGAAGCTGCGCGAGGGGTGCGTCCGCGCCCACCGGGACCTCGCACCCAGCAAGGAATGCCGGTTCTACAACCGTCTCCTCGACGTGCCCATAGGCCGCGGCGGCGAGCTCCTGCCGGACGTCCGCCGGCACCTGGACGCCTGCCGCTACTGCCGTGCCGCGGCGGAACAGCTCGGCCACTTCGAGGGCGGCCTGGGCATCCTGCTCGCCGAGGCGGTCCTGGGCTGGGGAGCCCGCCGCTACGTCGAGTCCCGGCCCGGCCGCGCCGACCGGCAGCCCGTGCGCCTGCGCGGCTCCGCCCGGCACCGCGGCGGCCGCCCCCGCGGCACGCGCCGCGCCGCCGCGCTGTTCACCCGCACCCCCTCGCCCGGCCGCCGCGAACCCGGCGCCGGCCCGCGCTCCCCACGAGCCCTGTTCACGGGCGTGGGCCTCGCCGGTGCCGGTCTGCTCACCACCCTGCTCGCCGCCGGCCTGTGGACCGACGACGGCACCGCCGGCCCGGACGCCTCCCCGGTCGGCGGCACGGCCTCCTCCGACGCCGGGTCCCAGGCCGCCCCCACGGTCCCCTCGGGCCCCGGCACCGCCCAACTCCCCGACGCGCCGCGGCAGACCCGGCTGCGCAACCTCGCCGCCGACCTGTGCCTGGACGTCCGGGACGAGGTGAGGGCGGGCGCCGCCCTGGAGCTGGCGGACTGCTCGAACGACCGCTCCCAGCAGTGGTCGTACGAGGAGGACGGGCAGCTGCGCAGCCTGGCCGAGCCGCAGCTGTGCGTGGACTCCCACGCGGACGCCGGCGTCGTCATCCTCGAGGCGTGCACGGGCGCCGACGCCCCGCGCGCCGACGACGTCCGCTACGACCTCACGCCGCGGGGGGAGTTGCTGCCCCGCTGGAGCGACTCCCTCGCCCTCGCCCCGGCCGGCGCGGACCCCGGTGCGGACGTCGTCGTCAAGGTCCGCGACCGCTCCGACGGACAGCGCTGGCAGACCGACGCGATCCCGGCCGCCACCGGCTCGCTGTCGATCACCGGCACCGAACCGCCCGCGGCGCGGCCCGTCGAACTGCCGGACGACACCGCCTGAGCGCCGGGCCCGCCGGACCACCGGCCGTCACCCGGCGTCCTCCTCCAGGTCCGCCGGGCCGACGGTCGCCGGCCCGGTGTGACCGGACAGGGCCAGCGTGAGGTCCAGTTCGGCCAGCAGACAGCGGATCACATGCTCCACGCCGGGCTGTCCGTCCAGGCCGAGACCGTAGACGTACGGGCGGCCCAGGAGCACCGCCCGGGCGCCGAGCGCGAGCGCCTTGAACACGTCGGCGCCGCCGCGCACCCCGCTGTCGAACAGCACGCCCAGCCGGTCGCCGACCGCCGCCGCGACCCGCGGCAGCGCGTCGGCGGCGGCGACCGAACCCGCCACCTGCCGCCCGCCGTGGTTGGAGACCACCACGCCGTCCATGCCGGCGTCGGCGGCCAGCCGGGCGTCGTCCGGATGCAGCACGCCCTTCAGCACGATGGGCCCGTCCCAGTGCTCCCGCAGGAACGCCAGGTCCGGCCAGGTCCTGCCGGGGTCCGCGAACAGGTTCACGAAGTGCATCACCGCCGCGTCCGGGTCCTCCTGCACCGGCCTGGCCAGACCCGCCCGGAACGCCGGATCGCTGAAGTAGTTGGCGGTGCCCGCCCCGTGCAGGAACGGCAGGTACGCCCGGTCGAGGTCCCGCGGCCGCCAGGCGAGCAGCGGAGTGTCCAGGGTGACGACCAGCACCGAGAAACCCGACGCCCGCGCCCGGCCCAGGAAACTCCGCACCACCTCACGGTCCTTGGACCAGTACAGCTGGAACCAGCGCTCGGCGTCCCCCATCGCGGCCGCGACCTCCTCCATCGGCGTGCTCGACGCCGACGACAGGATGAACGGCACGCCCTGCGCGGCGGCGGCCCGCGCCGCCGCCGGCTCGGCCTGCGGATGCATGACCGACAGCACGCCCACCGGCGCCAGGGCCACCGGCGCGGGCAGTGAGCGGCCGAACACCTCCACCGACAGATCGCGCTCGGCGACGTCCCGCAGCATCCGCGGCACGATCCGGCGGCGCTCCAGGGCCGCCCGGTTGGCGCGGGCGGTGCTGCCGTCACCCGCGCCGCCCGCCACATAGCCCACCGGTCCGGGACCGAGCCGCCGCTCGGTCAGCTCCTCCAGCCGGCCCAGGTCGGTGGGCAGCCGGGGCACCGCGCCCGTCATGCCGTTCAGATAGATCTCGTACTGGAAGTCCGCCCAGTGCCTGGCCATCCGTACGCCCCGCCTCTCGTCGTCGAGCCGCGCTCCACGGCGACCATACCGGCCGGTAGCACAGGAGCGGCCGCCCTCTCGCGGAGGAGGCGCGCCGCTTCACGGGGAATGTTTCCGGACGATTGACGGGCCTACGGAAACCGGACACCCCGACCGGCGAAGGGATCATGAAGCGCTTGCCCCGGCGGTTGGAACGTTCGAATTCCGTTACTTCACGCCACTGATTCAATACGCAAGGTTACTGAAACCCGTGGGGTCGATGTGAGTTCCGGCGGCGGAGTCGGCAGACTCGCGCTCGCCGCGTTCGGCACCGACCGAGTCGGACCGGCACACCCCCGAAACGAGCGGAAGGATGCACACAATGCGGAACACCGCGCGCTGGGCAGCGACCCTCGGCCTCACGGCCACCGCAGTCTGCGGACCCCTCACCGGGTCCGCGCTCGCCGCCCCGGCCGCCCCGGCCTCGCTCTACGCCCCGTCGGCCCTGGTGCTGACCCTCGGGCACGGAGAGAGCGCCGCCGCCGTCAGCCCGGCCCGTGCCGTCACCCTCACCTGCGCGCCGGGACCCTCCGGCAGCCATCCCGCCCCTGCCCTGGCCTGCGCCGAACTGCGGGCGACGGGCGGCGACCTCGAGGTGCTGGCCGACCCGGGTGACGTCTGGTGCACCAGGCAGTACGACCCGGTGGTCATCACCGTCGACGGCGTCTGGCAGGGCCGGCGCGTCTCCTACGAGCGCACCTTCTCCAACGAGTGCGTGAAGAACTCCTCCGGGAGTGCCCTCTTCGCGTTCTGAGACCGGGCTCGCGTGGCTCCGTGGGCAATGCGAACGGCTCGTGACGTGGGGAGTGCGAGCCACTGACACGGACAGCCACGGCGATCCCGCGGCAGGGGCCGGCGGGCGGAGTGGGGCCGCCCGCCGGGCCCTGGCACATGGGTGCGCGAAGTCCCGCGGAGCGGGCCGGTTCAGGCCCGGTCGCGGTGACTCGTGTCGCACCACGGGTAGCGGCGGCTGCGCCGACAGGTGCACAGGGCGACCCGGAAGCGGTCGGAGACGACCGTGGAACCGTCCTCCAGTTCCACCTCGACGGGCCCCTCGACGAGCAGGGGCCCCTTGCGCTGCACACCGATCCGGCGCGGCCGGTCAGCGGGGGAGTTCGGCACGGACGACCACCAGTTCCTCGTTGTTCTCGTCACCGGACAGCAGGCCCCGCCGCCGCAGCCACTCCTCCCGGGAGCGCAGGACCGGCCCGAACGGAATGCGGCGCCTGCGCGTCACGGACGCCTTCAGGTCCGCCGCGCACAGATGCCGGACGGTCCGGTCCGGATCGCTCAGCGCGGAGTGCACCAGCAGCAGCACCCCGCCCGGCCGCAGCAGCCCCGGCGCCTCGCGGCAGATCCGGTCCAGCACCAGCCGGCCGTCGCCGCCCGCGTCCCAGGCGCGGGCCGGTCCGCGCGGCGCGCGCCCGCCGGTCGGAGCGGGTACGTAGGGCGGGTTGGCCAGGACCAGGTCGAAGGTCCGGTCGCGCACCGGTTCGAAGAGGTTCCCGCGCAGCACGCGCACCGGCAGCCCGGCCCGCCGGGCGTTCCAGCGGGCGGCGTACACCGCTCGCCGCGACACGTCGACGGCGGTCACACGGGTCCCGAGCCGCGCGGCCTCCAGGGCCAGCGCGCCGGAGCCGGTGCCGACGTCGAGGACGTCGGCACCCGGCGGCAGAGGTTCTTCGGACAGCGCCCCGGCCAGCAGGTCGGTGTCCTCCTGAGGGGCGTACACGCCCGGAAGCACCAGCGGATTCACGCCCGCCGAGTACCCCGACAATCAAGAAATATGAGCCATTTCGGAATGGAGGGGAGTGCGCAGCGAGGAACGGCCGGCACGCCAGGAGGTGAGCAGCCGTGCAGCCAGCCGGTCCTCCAGCAAGGTGGTGACGCCTATGCCGAACGCCACGTCGGCGGCCAGATGCGGCTCCTCGTCGAGGAGACCGCCGATCACGTCGTGCCGTACGACCTGCTCGTGCACCGCGTCCGCCTCGACGTGCTCGTCGTAGAAGTGCGCGGCGGCCGGGCCGGCGTCCGTGCGGCGCATCGCCTCCGCGAGCCGCCGGGAACCCGGCGAGGAGGTGATCTCCACCGTCGCGAAGTGGCCGACCAGCGCACCGCGCAGACCACGGTGCAGGCCGAGCAGCGACATGACGTTGACCGTGGCCAGCGTCTCGGCGCACGCGGCGTCCAGGTAGCGGCCGTACGTGGTGTCCAGGCCGAGGTCCGTCATCAGGTCAGCGAACAACCGCGCGTGCACCCGGTCGGGGCGGCCGCCGCCGTACTCGTCGAACTCCACCGCCGCCATCCCCGCCTTGGCGCGCCCCCACAGCCTCGGCAGCACCCAGGCGTGCGGGTCGGCCTCCTTGAGGTGGTAGAGGGAGCGCTGGGCCGCGTACTCGCGCAGCTGCCACAACTCGCCCTCGTCACACAGGAAATGGGAGACGCCGCTGCCGTCCACCGGCTCGACCAGCAGTTCCGCGAGCGCGTCCTCGACGCTGTCGTGAACCGGCGTGTCGGCGCGCAGGGCGGTCAGGAAGCGGTGCTCGAGCGCGGCGCGCAGCCGCAGCAGGTCGGGATCCCACTCCAGGCCGGCGCTCACCCCGGCGAAGCCGCGGTAGTGCAGCTCGTAGCAGAGGTAGAGGGCCAGCTGGAGGTCGTCACCGTACGCGGGCGCACCCGCCACCGCCCCGGCGGGCGGCAGGGGGCCCGCGCCCCGCAGATACTCCCGGACAGCCGCGGAGACGGGGCCGCGGGCGGCGGGCAGCCGTGGTCCTTCGTGTGCCATGAGCGCCGGGTACCCCCCTGGCCGCCGGTCACCCACCCGGGCGACCGGGCCGACCGGGCCGACCGGGCCCGGAGGGATACCCGGCACTGCCGGCACCCGGGGCCCGGAGCCGCCCCCGGCCACCTCGACGACGAGCGGGGCCGGGACCGGTCGCACCGTACGGGGCGGGCGGTGGCCGCCGACCTGGCCGGGGTCGCGCGGGCGCTCGCCCGGCGGCCCCTGGGGGCGCCGCCCGGCTGAGCCGCCACCGGGCCCGCCGGCCGAGCCCGCCGGCCGAGCCCGCCGGCCGAGCCGGCCAGGTCGCCACCGCCGGGCCGACCCCGTGGGGTCGGCCGTCGGCCGGAGCCGTCGGCCGGAGCCGTCGGGCCGACCCTCCGGCCCGCCAGGGCCGAGCCCCGGACCCGCCCCGGGGCGTCGCCCGGCGGCTCCGGCCCCACGGCGCCGTCAGTCCTCGCGGGACTCCTCCTGGGCTTGGGTGTTCGGGGTGATGGCCTCGGCGGCCTCACCCCGGCCGCGGCGGGTCTCCCGCTCCTCGTCGGTGCGGCGCTCGGCCTCCTCTATCTCCCGCAGCACCTCTTCGAGCGCGGTCCGGGGCGGGTCCCGCCGGTCCTTGCCGACGTCTTGCTCCTTGTGTTCGTGCCGGTCCCCGGGGTGCTTGGCGTCCTCTGACATGGACGGCTCCCTTCCTCTCGATGCCGGGCCGCGTGCTTCCGCGCGGTCTCCGGCCGGTTTCGGTCAGTTCGTGGCGGCGGCGGCCGCGACCCGCAAGGGCACCAACTCCACGGGCGTCAACTCCACGGGCGTCAACTCCACGGGCGTCAACTCCACGGGCGCCGGCTCCTCGGAGCGCCGGATCACCTCCGCCCACCAGGACGAGCCGTCCTCGATGTGCCGCAGCAGGACGCCCTCGCGGATCGCCCACGGGCAGACGGTGACCGTCCTGAGGCCGATCAGCTTCATCGCCGTGTGCCCGACCACCGCGCCGGCCAGGCTCTGCGCGGCGCGCGGCGCGGAGATGCCGGGCAGTTCGGCACGCGCCGCGGCGGGCAGCTGCGCCAGCCGGATCACCGCCTCGCCCAGATCGGCGGAGTTCAGCGTGCGGGCGACGAACGGGCCGTGGCGGCCGGGCGGCGCCCCGCACAACCGGGCCAGCTGCTGGAACGTACGGGAGGTGACCACTGCGGTGCGCGGCCCCTCCCAGCGGATCCGGGCGGCCACGTCCCGGAGCTGGTGGCGGACCTTGCGGCGCAGCTCGCGCACCCGGTGCGAGGGCGGCGGGTCCTGGTCCGCGAAGAACTCGTGGGTCAGCCGTCCGGCCCCCAGCGGCAACGACGCCACGAAGTCCGGCAGCCGGCCCCGCCCGAACGCCACCTCGAAGGAGCCGCCGCCGATGTCCATCAGCGCGAGCGGCCCCGCCCGCCAGCCCATCCAGCGCCGCGCCCCGAGGAACGTCAGCTCGGCCTCCACCTCGCCGGGCAGGGTGCACAGCGGGACACCGCTGCGCGCGGTGACCGTGCGCAGCACCTCCCGCCGGTTCGGGGCGTTGCGCACCATGGCCGTCGCGAAGGCCAGCGGGCTCGTCGCGCCCCAGTGGGCCGCCGTACGGTTCGCGGCGGCGACCGCGTCGACCAGGTACTCGATCGCCTCGTCGGGTATGGGTTCGCCCGGCTTGACCCGTTCGGACAGCCGCAGCCGCCACTTCGCCGTGTGCACCGGCAGCGGTACGCCGTCCTGCGCGTCCGCCACCACCAGCCGCACGGTGGTGGATCCCACGTCCAGCACGCTGATTCTCATGGCCGGGCGAGTACCCGGCGGGGCCGCCCCCTACGTCGCGCCGCGGCTGCCGACTTCCTCACACGGACGCCGCGGGCGCCGGGGACCGCGCGGCCCGACGACGGGTGCCGCCGCCTCAGGCCGGCTGCCGCCGCACCAGTTCGCGCAGCCGGCCGCCGGTGTCCGCGAGCAACTGGGACGGCGACCCTGCCGTCCTCCATGACCACGACCCGGTCGGCGTCCAGCACCGTCGACACGAATGCGCCGGTCAGCGAGGTCACCGAGGTGAGGAGCATCGTCATCGACGTGTTGAAGGTGAGGAAGTCCGCCGCAGACAGCGCGCCACGCGTCGGAAGGACGTCGACCGCTGCACCGCCGTCCTCGGCAGGAGGGTCTCCCCGGGCCGCCGAGACGGCGGCCGCCGTCAGGACCTTCCCCGACGGTCCGCCGCCCCCCTGGGGGCCGACTCCGTCGGCCAGGGCGGACACAGGGTCGCCCGGTCTTCCTCCCGCGCTGCCACGGACAGCCTCGGCGTGCGCGCCCGGGGCGCGAAGCAGGCGGAAAGGACCCTGTCGGCCTCGGCGGTCGTCATCGACGTGCGGGCGGTTGCTCCCGGTCGGCGGTCCCGGGCTCCGGTCATGGCCGATTCACGGGTTCGCAAAGGAAGTTGGCAAACGGCGTTGAACACACCGCGCTCCTCCTGCGTACCCATCGGCAACCAGGCGCCGCTGTACGGAGCTGCCGCCCCCGGCAGCCGGACCCCGTCCCCCCAGGAGGTCGAGTTTCTTGAGTCACAAGCGAATTCCGAAGCGCAAGGCCGCGATAGCACTGGGCGGTGTCGCTGCGCTCGGAGCGGCGGCACTCCTGCTCCCGCACGCCAACGCCTCCCAGGACGGCGGCGACACGGCCGCCGCGGCACCGAAGACCCTGAAGGCGGCGGACGCCTCGGACCTCGCCTCCCAGCTGCAGAACCTCCTCGGCGAAGCCTTCGCGGGCTCGTACTACGACACCGGCAGCAAGCAGCTCGTCGTCAACGTCGTCGACGTCTCCGGTGACCGGAACAACGTCATCGTCCAGGCCGAGAAGGCCGGCGCGAAGATACGCGAGGTCGAGAACAGCACCGCCGAACTCGAGGCCGCCGCCAAGACCCTCAAGGCCGACGCCACCATCCCGGGCACCGCCTGGGCGGTCGACCCGCGGACCAACAAGATCCTCGTCACCGCCGACTCCACCGTCACCGGCGGCAAGTGGGACCGGCTGGAGTCGACCGTCCGCGGCCTCGGCGACGGAACGGCCACCATCAAGAAGTCGGCCGGCACCTTCAAGACCTTCGCCTCGGGCGGCGACGCCATCTTCGCCGGCGGCGCACGCTGCTCGCTCGGCTTCAACGTCACCGCGGGAGACGGCTCCCCGGCCTTCCTGACGGCCGGTCACTGCGGGGTCGCGGCCGAGGCCTGGTCCGACTCCGAGGCCGGCGAGCCCATCGCCACCGTCGACCAGGCCGTCTTCCCCGGCAACGGCGACTTCGCACTCGTGAAGTACGACGACCCGGCCACGGTCGCACCCAGCGAGGTCGATCTCGGCCAGCAGACCGTCCAGATCTCGCAGGCCGCCGACGCGACCGTCGGCACCCAGGTCTTCCGGATGGGCAGCACCACCGGCCTCGCCGACGGACAGGTCCTCGGTCTCGACGCCACCGTCAACTACCCCGAGGGCACCGTCACGGGCCTCATCCAGACCGACGTGTGCGCCGAGCCCGGCGACAGCGGCGGCTCGCTGTTCACGCAGGACGGCCTCGCGATCGGCCTGACCTCCGGCGGCAGCGGCGACTGCACGGCCGGCGGCGAGACCTTCTTCCAGCCGGTGACCACCGCCCTGGAGGCGGTCGGTGCGACCCTCGGCGACGGCGGGGCCGGCGCCGGGGTCGGTGCCGACGACGGCGTCGGCGGCGAGGAGGCCGGCGCGGGTGCCGACGCGGGCGCGGATGCCGGCGCCGGTGACGGGGCCGACGCGGGTGCCGGTGCCGCTGAGGAGGCCGGCGGTGACGCCGGTGCCGGTGACGGCGCCGCTGAGGAGGCCGGTCAGGCAGCGGGCGGCCAGGACGCCGGCGGTGATGCCGGTGCCGACGCCGGTGTCGGTGCCGAGGGCCACAACGGCGGCGGCGTCCAGGACGACTCCGGGCTGACCGAGACCCACTGACGCACCGCTCGACCCGGTCACAGCACCAGCACCGTTCTCCGGACGCTTCCACCGGTCCGGCCGGTGCCACGGTCCGGCCCTCCGACGGGAGGGCCGGACCGTGGCGTCTCCCCGTCGCGAAAACCCTCCTGACGGACCGTCAGTCACCATCCCGGCCCGTCGCGCGCAGCAACAGCAGCGCCACGTCGTCGATCCGTTCCTCCGCCGCCGCGTCGTGCCCCGTCAGTTCGTCGGCCAGCTCCTCCAGCGGCAGATCGCCCGCCTCGCCCAGCCGCCGCCCCAGGCCGGCCACCGCCTCCTCGATGTCCACCCCCGGCGACTCGATCAGCCCGTCGGTGTAGAGGACGAGCACACAGCCGGGCGACAGCTCGATCTCCGTGGTCGGGTACGTCGCCTCCGGGTCGATGCCCAGCAGCGGGCCGCCCGCCAGGTCGAGGACCCGCACCCGCCCGTCCGGCCGCCGCAGCAGGGGCGGCGGATGCCCGGCCCGCGCCATCACCGCCCGACCGCGCGCCGGGTCGAGCCGAAGGTACAGGCAGCTCGCGAACAGGTCCGTGCCCAGGTCGATCATCAGCCGGTTGGTGCTGCGCATCACCTCGGCCGGCTCCTGGCCCACGGTCGTGTACGCCCGTACGGCCGTGCGGAGCTGCCCCATCAGGCCCGCCGCCGTCACGTTGTGCCCCTGCACGTCCCCGATCACGGCCGCCGGCAGCGGCCACGAGGGCACCAGGTCGTAGAAGTCGCCGCCGATCTCCATCCCGTGGGAGGCCGGCAGGTAGCGGGCGCTCGCCTCGATGCCGGGCAGGGACGGCAGCGAGTGCGGGAGCAGGGCCGCCTGGAGGCCGTGCGCGAGCCGGTGCTTGGCGTCGTACAGCAGGGCCCGGTCCAGGGCCTGCGCGATCAGCCCGGCCAGGCTGGTCAGGACCGCGCGTTCGTGCGTGGAGAAGTCGTGCGGTTCGGCGTAGGCCAGGACGCACACCCCCACCGGGCGGCCCGAGGCGATCAGCGGCAGATAGGCCCAGGCGGCGAAGCCGTCGGCGGTGAACTGCCGCGCGGGGTAGAAGTGCTCCAGCCGGCTGCGGGAGCCGAAGAAGGCGGGCACGCCGTGGGTGACCGCGTGCGTTCCGGGGGTGGGGGAGGCCAGCGGCATCCCGTCGAACCGCTCCACCACGTGCGGGTCCCGGTAGCCGTGGTGCCCGAGCACGTGCAGCCGGCCCGCCCGCGCGCCGAGCAGCGCCAGGGCCCCGCTGCCCACGGTCGGCGCGATCTCCTCGGCCACCAGCCGCACCACGTCCTGCACGCTCACCGTCTCGGTCAGCGCCCCGGCCAGACTCAGCGCCTGGGACATCGACACCAGCGGGGGCGGGGTGTCCTCGCCGCGCACGGCCGCGGGCGGGGCCGTCACCGACACCGCCCGTGCCCGGACCACCCGCACGGTGGTCCCCGTGGCGCTGGGGTACAGCCGGAAGGACAGCCAGTCCGAGGGCGGGCGCAGCGCCACGAAGGAGGTGACGTGCCGGCTGATCAACGCGGCCCGGTAGCGCTCCTCGTACATCGGATCGGCCAGCCACGGCACCGACGCCCACAGCGGGGCGCCCAGCAGCCCGTCCACCGGGACACCGAGCAGGTCGGCCGCGGCCTGGTTGGCGAACCCCACCCGCCCGGTCGGATCCAGCGAGCAGAGCCCGTACGGCAGCCGGGCCACCAGCCGCGCAGCCTCCACCGTGCCCAGCGTGTCCGCGGTCTTGTCCCGCCCCGCGGCCGGCGGATCGGCCTCGGCGCGTACTGGACGGTTCTCGGCGGCGGCCCGCTCCAGCCGCAGCGCCAGCCGCTCGCAGCCCGTCTGCAGCTCGTGCCGCTCCCGGTCCGACAGCTCCGGCGGGTGCGAGCCGGGCCAGGTCACGAAGACCGCGCCGTACACCTTCGAACCGGTCGCCAGCGGCAGCGCCGCCAGCGCGAACGGGTACGGCAGGACGACGGCGATCCGCGGGTAGGAGCGGGCCATCTCCTCCTCGCCGCCCACCCACACCAGCCGCCGTTCACGCACCGCGCGGGCCACCGGGACCGGCGCACCGAGCCCCACCCGCTCCCAGGGCGCCGCGAACGACCGCGGCAGCCCCGCCATCACCGCCATCTCCAGCACCGGCTCCTCGCCCGGCAGCAGGTAGACCGCACCGGAGTGCGCCCCGACGGCGTCCATCATCGCCGTCAGCGCCGGCGACAGCACCGCCCGCCCGACCGGATCCCCGGGCGTCCGGCCGGCCCGCTGTCCCTCGGACACGGCGCCCACCTCCTCGCCCGACCGTACGATCCCGGGCAACCAAATCTGCCCCCTGCCGACCGTGAGCGCACGGCGAGAGCGGCGCGGGCGGTCGAGCGGCCGTACGCCGTGGACCGGCACGGGGTCCGGGGCCCGGTCCGCTCAGGGCCGGCAGGGCGGGGGAGGAAGGGGCGGTGAGGGGCGAGCGGCCGGGCCGCGCATGCGTCCGCAGGCCTGCCTGGCCCCCGTCCCCGCGCCCCCGGCGACCTGTGCGTGTCGTCGCAAGGGCTGCGGGAACGTCGCATAAGCGCTGTAATTACGGTCGTGGTCAGTCAGGGTGCTGCGGAGCGCAAGGCGAGAGCCCTGCGTGTCGAAGTTGCCCTGAAGACGGTCACGGGCGGCCCCGCCTCACCGGACCGGATGCGGCGCGTTCTCGAACAGGCCCTGGTCTTCTCGAGCGCGAGCCTGGCCGCCGTCTACACGCCCGGCGAGAACGGCGACCTGCTCTGTCTGATCGAGTCGGCCGGCGCCCCCAGGACCCTGTACGGGCTGCGGGAGAGCTATCCCCTCGACGCACGGTCCCCGGCCGCCGACGCCCACCGCACCGGGGTTCCCCTCTGGCTGGGCCCCGAGCAGCTCGCCGACTGCGCGGACTCGCGCCGGATGCCCGCCGCGGGCGTCCACCTCGCCGTCCTGCCCGTGCGCGACGGCGGCTGCCTGATCGCCGTCAGCGATCATCCCCGCGGCTTCGACACCGACGACCGCGCCTGTCTGGAACTCGTCGCCGAAGCCGTCTCCCTGCCCGCCCCCGGCGAGCCCGACGCGGTCGAGGAGCTGCGCGCCAACTCCTTCAGCCTCGCCATGGACACCGGCCGGGTCGAGGTCGGCGACGAGATCCTGGACCTGTTCGGCCTGCGCCGGACCGACTTCGACGGCCGGGTCGAGACCCTGCTCGGCCACACCGTCCCGGACGACCTGCCCGCGCTGATGTCCGTGGTCGAGGCCGACCACATGTCCATCGGCGAACGCGAGCTGGAGTTCCGGGTGCTGCGGGCCGACGGCGGCCCGCCCCGCTGGCTGCGGCTGCGCGGCCGTCTCCTGCCCGGCGGCGAGGGGCACCCGGCCCGGCTCGCCGGGACCGTCGCCGACGTCTCCACCGTGCGCTCCGGCGTCACCGACGTGGCCCGCGTGCAACGGCTGGCCGCCGCCCTCGCCACCGCGGGCACGGTCCGTGACGTCAGCCAGGCCGTCGTGTCCGCGCTGCGGCTCCCGCTGCGGGCCGACCGGATCGCGCTGGCCGAGCTGGAGAACGACCGCCTCGTCGTGACCGTCCTCGACCCTCCCGAACCCGAGTCCTGGCCCGAACTGTGGCGGCTGGAGTGGCGCACCGAGTGGCCGGACGCGCCCGTGCGCAGCATGCCCACCCTCGCCGCCGCCCTCCGTGAGGGGCGGGCCGGGATCTGGCCCGCCGGCACCACCCTGGAGCCGGCCCTCGCCGACGTCGGCCCCGGCGGCCTCGCCGTCCTGCCGCTGTCCGCCGGGGGCCGCATGGCCGGCGCCTGCCTGATCGGCTGGGACACCCCGCACGACTTCGGGCCCGACGAACGCGCCCTGCTCACCGCCTCCGCCGGCCTCGTCGGCCAGGCCCTGATGCGCGCCCACGCCTTCGACGCCGAGCACGAACTCGTCGGCATGCTCCAGCGCCAGCTGCTGCCCCGCCGGCTGCCGAAACTCCCCGGCGCGGTCGCCGTCGCCCGCTATCTGCCGGCCACCGCCGGTCTGGAGGTCGGCGGCGACTGGTACGACGTGATCCCGCTGCCCGACAACCGCGTCGCCCTCGTCATCGGCGACGTCCAGGGGCACAGCACCGGTGCCGCCACGCTCATGGGCCAGATGCGCACCGCCCTGCGTGCCTACGCGGCCGAGGGGCACCCGCCGGACGTGGTGGTCTCGCACGCCAACCGGCTCCTGATGGAGCTGGAGACGGACCTCTTCGTCACCTGCTGCTACGTCGAGGTCGACCTGGAGGCCGGCACCGCATGGTGCGTCCGCGCCGGGCACCCGCCGCCCGTGCTGCGCCGTCCGGACGGCGCAACGGAGATCGCCGAGTCCGACGGCGGCCCCCCGCTCGGCGTCGTCACCCAGGCAGACTTCCCGATGACCCCGCTGCGGATGGTGCCCGGCACTGTGATCGCCCTGACCACGGACGGGCTCGTGGAGACCGCCGCCATGGACATCGACACCGGCATGGACCGCCTCGCGCACGAACTGTCCGTGTCCGACCCCGCCCACCTGGGTCTCGTCGCCGACGCCCTGCTCGGCAACGCCCACCGCGACGACGACGTCGCCCTGCTCCTGATGCGCTACGACGGCATGGCCGTACAGCCGCTGCGCGAGGGCTGGACGGTGTGGCGGGTTCCCGAGGCCGCCCGGCACGCCCGCCGCTTCACCCGGCGCACCCTGCGCGGCTGGGGGGTGCCGGCGGACGCCATGGACGCGGCCCTGCTGGTCGTCTCCGAACTCGTCACCAACGCCCTCGTGCACACCGACGGCCCGGTCCGCCTCGACCTCGTGCTCGTCGGCCACCGGCTGCGCATCTCCGTCACCGACGCCTCGCCCCGTACGCCCGTCAAACCGACCAGCCTGGGCTGGGAGGCCACCGGAGGCCGCGGCATCCTCCTCGTGGAAGCCGTGTCCGACACCTGGGGAGCGCTGCCGGTCAGCGGCGGCAAGCAGGTGTGGAGCGAGCTGCTGGTGGAGGGATGAGCGGGAGGGACGAGCCGCAGGAGTCCCGGCGGTGCTCCGGGTGTTCCTGAGCGCACGCAGGGTACCCGGCGTCCATGAACACCCTTGCCACCGCCGTGCTGGCGGCCTCCGGAAAGTCGGCTCTGGCCACCGTCGCCTTCGTCGTCGTGGGCGTCGCGCTCGTCGGCGGTCTGATCTGGGCCTTCCGGCTCGGCGCCAGGATCCGCAGCCGCGAGCCCGCCCCGCCGCGTCCCGAGGAACAGCCCCGGATGCCCGCGTCGGGCCCGGTGCGGGAGAGCCACGGGGCGCGCGAGCCCAACGAGATGCCGCGGTCGCAGAACGGGGAGCGCCTCACCCCGCACGAGCTGCGGCCCACCGGCGGCCGCGAGAGCGAGGACCAGAGCCGCCCCCGCTGGAACTCCGGGTCCGGCGGTTCCTTCGGCAGCGGCGGCCCCGGTGCCCGCTGACCGTGACGCAGAAAGGCGATGAACGACCGTGACGACCTCACCCCTGGCCGACCGGCCCACCGCCCGCGGGCCCGAGACGGGCTGGGCCACGGCCCGCCGGCTGCGCGGTGGCAAGGCCGGGCTCCGCACCTGGATACCGGCCGTGGAACTCCCCGGCGCCGCGCCCGCGACGCGCGGCGGCCCGGAGGGCAACATCGTCAGGGGTGAGGACTGAGAGGACCCCGCGGGAACCCGCCGCCGTACGCTGACGCCGTGCGCCTGCTGCTGATGTCCGACACCCACCTCCCCCGGCGTGCCAAGGTGCTCCCCGCGCCGCTGCTGGACGCGCTCGCGGAGGCCGACGTCGTCGTGCACGCCGGGGACTGGGTCGACACGGCCACCCTGGACCTGCTGGAGCGCCGCAGCCGCCGCCTGATCGGCGTGTACGGCAACAACGACGGCCCCGAACTGCGCGCCCGCCTCCCCGGGACCGCGTACGCCGACCTCGGCGGGCTGCGCCTCGCGGTGGTCCACGAGACCGGCCCCGCCCGTGGCCGGGAGGCCCGCTGTGCCGCCCGCTTCCCCGACGTCGACGTCCTGGTCTTCGGCCACAGCCACATCCCGTGGGACACCACCGCCCCCGGCGGGCTGCGCCTGCTCAACCCGGGTTCCCCGACCGACCGCCGGCGCCAACCGCACCACACCTGCCTGACGGCCGCCGTGGACGCGGGGCGGCTGACGGACGTCGTCCTGCACCGGCTGCCGCCCCGCTGACGCGAGCGGCCGACGCGCGGCGCGCGAGGGGCGGACCGCCCCCGTCGTCGCCGTCGGCGCGACCCCGCTGCCGCCCCGCCACCGGCGAACCCGGCGGCGTCGACGCCGTCGGCACACCCACCGACACCCTCGCACCGGAACGCCGGCGCGGCATCACCGTCGAGGCGCGAGCAGTGGTGACGGGCAATCAACTTACTCCTGGGTCAGAAGGTATTGACGGTGTCCGGAAAGGGCCGGACTGTAGTGGACATGCCGAATGTTCGGGCACGTCTGCTCGCTGTTCTGGTCGTCCTCTGCGGACTCTGCGGATTCCTGACGGCGGCGGGCACCCCGGCCGCCACCGCCGCCCCCCTCCCCGACTCCCTCCCCTTCGACGGCACCGCGCTCACCGTGTCCGGCGGCCGCTTCGTGGACGGCACCGGCCGCGAGGTCGTGCTGCGCGGCTACAACGTCTCCGGCGAGACCAAGCTCGCCGAGAACGCTGGCCTGCCCTTCGCCTCGGTCGCCGACGCGAAGAAGTCGGCGGCCGCCCTGCGCGCCCTCGGCGGCGGCAACTCCGTGCGCTTCCTGCTCTCCTGGGCCTACGCCGAGCCGGTGCGCGGCCAGGTCGACACCGCCTACCTGGCCGCCGCCACCGACCAGCTGCGCGCCTTCCTCGACGCCGGCATCCGCGTCTACCCCGACTTCCACCAGGACCTCCACTCCCGTCACCTCTTCGACCCCGACAGCTGGTACACGGGCGACGGCGCCCCCCGGTGGGCGGTGGAACTCGGCGACTACCCCGACGAGTCCTGCGGGATCTGCCTGTTCTGGGGCCAGAACATCACCCAGAACGGCGCGGTGAAGGCCGCCCAGCACGACTTCTGGCACAACGCCCACGGCCTCCAGGACGCCTTCCTCGCCACCGCCCAGCAGACCATGACGTACGTCCGGCAGCACCTGAGCGCCGAGGAGTTCGCCGGCGTCGTCGGCTTCGACCCCTACAACGAGCCCTATGCCGGCACCTACGACTCCGGCCAGGGCAGCCGCACCTGGGAACGCGATCTGCTGTGGCCCTTCTACGTGAGGTTCCGGGCCCGGATGGACGCGGCCGGCTGGCAGGACAAGCCCGCCCTCGTCGAGCCGAACATGTTCTGGAACGCCAACATCGCCTCCCAGAAACAGGAGGGCGGCCTCCTCGACGCGGGCACCCTCGGCTCCCGCTACGTCTTCAACACCCACTTCTACGACCAGAAGGCCATCTCCGCGATCCTGATGTGGGGCAAGGCGGCCGACGGGCAGTACGTCACCGACTTCACCGCCGTCCGCGACCGGGCGGCGGCGGCCGGGACGACCGCCGTGGTCAGCGAGTTCGGCCATCCCCTCGCCGGCACGGTCTCCGACAAGGCGCCGACCGTCCTCAAGGCCATGTACCAGGCCCTCGACTCGCGGGTGAAGGGTGCGGCCTGGTGGACGAACCCGGCCGGCTCCGGACCGGTCCTCTCCGGCAACCAGTGGCAGTGGGACATCTACCACGGCCGCCATCACGAGCCGATGAACGGCAACCCCGACAAGGTGCTCACCACCGGCGACGCCTGGAACGACGAGGACCTCTCCGCCGTACGTCTCGACGACGGCGGCAGGGCGACGCTCCGTCAGGACGCGCGGCTGCTCGACCGGATCTACCCCAGCGCCACCTCCGGCACCACCCTGGCCTTCACCTACGAGGACCGCTCCCGCGACGGCTCGACCACCCTCACCTGGAACCCGGTGCCGAGTTCGCTGCCCGGCGTGGCGCAGCTCGTGGGCTCCGGGCAGTACGGGCTGCTCGTGTGGCGCTCCGGCAGCGGCTCGGCGCCGACCGAGCTGCACCTGCCCGCCTCGTTCCCGACCGGGTCGACGACCGTGGTCTCCGACCTCGGCACCGCCCACGCCCCACCGGCGTACAGCGGCACCACCCCGGTCGGTGTCGCCGCCGAGCCGGGCGGCACCGGAAGCCGGCGACTGCTGCTCACCGACACCGACTCGGGCACCGTGCACTACGCCCTGGTGACCAACGGCGCCACCGCCCCGGCCCCGGCCCTGCTGGCCGCGGCCCGCGGTGAGCTGGCCGCCTGGGCGGCGCAGCGGATCGGCGGGTGACGGGCCCGCCCGTGCGCCGGGCCCGTCCGGCCCCGGCGCACGGGCGGCCGTCCCGGCTCAGCCCGCCGGAGACGTCCAGTCGGCCGCGACGTGGCCGAGCCGCACCCGCTGCGGGTGGTCGCCCACCGGCACCGAGACGACCTTGCGGCCGGTGGCGAAGTCGATCGCCGTGACCTGGTCGGCCCCGCTCTCGGAGACGACGCAGTCCTTGCCGTCGCCGCCGACCGTCGCCCAGTACGGCTTGGAGACGGGGACCAGCGGGCCCTCCTGGAGGGTGGCGCGGTCGACGACGGTCGCGTAGTCGTCCATCGTGCCCGCCACGCACAGCTTGCTGCCGTCCGGCCGCATCGACAGCCCGTGGTGCCGGGAGTCGTTGACGAACGTGGTGCGGTCGTCGTTCGTGGCGGGGTTCTCCGGCAGCGTCTTGGTCCGGGTGATCCGGTCCGTGGCGACGTCGTACTCGAAGAACCCGTTGAAGAACGAGACCTGGAAGTACAGCTTGGACTCGTCCGGCGAGAACGCGGCCGGGCGCACGGCGTCCGAGTGGTCCGAGAGTCCGATCGCGTCCAGCCGCTGCCGCATGTCGATCGTCTTCACCGGCCGGTACGTCGTCGCGTCGACGACGGTGATGCGCCGGTCGCCCTTGGTCCAGTCCAGCCAGGGCGCGTCGAGGGCGGTGGTCACGTCGCCGATCGACATGGTCCAGATGTACTTGCCGTCCTTGGTGAAGATGTTCTCGTGCGGCTTGTCGCCCGTGGAGTACGAACCGAGCTGCTTCCCGGTGTCGATGTCGAGCACGTGGACGGTGTTCGACGTCGACGCGGAGACCGCGACCCGCTTGCCGTCGGGGGAGACGGCCATGTGGTCGGCCCGGTAACCCGACACCGGGAAGCGCCAGTTGACGGCTCCCGTCGCCACGTCGATCGAGACGACGTCGGCGAAGCTGGGCCGGGAGACCACCACGGAGGCGCCGTCCGGGGTGGAGTACATGTCGTCGACGAACTGGTCGTGACCCTCGCCGACGCTGTTGCGGATCGTCATGAAGGCGATCCACCGGATCGGGTCGGCGTTGATCTCCGCCATCCGCTGGTCCTTGTCGGGAATGACGTTGATCCGGCCGATCTTCGCGTAGTCCCCGGTGGACTTGATGACGTCCGCGGTGCCGTCCCAGTTGTTGGCGACCAGCAGCACCTGGCGCAGCGCGGCGGCGTCGGTGGCGGAGGTCGCGGCGGTGGCGACGGCGGTGGGGGCGGTGACGGTCAGGACGAGGGCGGCGGCTACGGAGCAAAGGTGCCTGGTTCTGAAGGCAGCCATGGCTGCTCTCTCCTCTGGGGTGGGGGCACGTGCGGGCAGCTGTGCAGGGAGGTCCCGAATCTGAACACGGAAGCGTTCAAAGTTGACTTACTGGAAAGTAAGGAAGGGGTGCCCTTCGCCACAAGACCACGTGCACGACAAAATCGGGAGACGCAACGACGAGGGAGGAACCGTGGCGGGCAGGCTGAGGGCGCCGACCGGCCGATACGCCGGCAAGTCCGCCGCGGAGCGGCAGGCCGAGCGGCGGCGCAGATTCCTGGACGCGGCGCTGCGGCTGTTCGGCGACACCCCCGGTTACCGGAGCACCACGGTCGCGGCGCTCAGCGAGGCGGCCGGCCTGTCGACGCGGCAGTTCTACGAGGAGTTCCGCACCCTCGAGGACGTCCTGGCCGCGCTGCACCTCCAGGTCAACGACTGGGCGGAGGAAGCGGTCGTGGCCGCCTTCGCCGCCGCCCGCGACCTGCCGCTCGCGGAGCGGGTCGCCGCGTTCTTCCGCGCCTACGCCGGCAGCGTCACAGCCGACCCGCGCCGCATCCGCATCACCTTCGTCGAGATCGTCGGCGTCAGTCCGCGCATGGAGGAACAGCGCCTCGCGCGGCGCGCCCGCTGGGTCGAGCTCATCTGCGCCGAGGCCGACGCCGCCGCCGGCCGGGGCGAGGCCGCCCCCCGCGACTACCGCCTCGCCGCGACGGCCTTCATCGGCAGCGTCAACGGCCTCCTGCACGACTGGAGCGCGGGCTGGGTGGACGCCACCCTCGACGAGGTGGTGGACGAACTGGTGCGGCAGCTGCTGGGCATCCTGCGGCCCGCGGAACGGAGCCCGCAAGGAAACCCGGAGGGGACCCGCTGACGGCCGGTCCGCACTGCCGCACCGGCCGCCGGGCCGGCCTCCTCACCTGACCCCCTCACGTAACCCCCTCACGCCGCCCCCGGTCTCGTCCGCGGCCGGCGTCCTCTGCCTACTCGTCCCACGCCTGGATCATCGTCTGCCCGACGATCTTGCCGTCGCGCAGGGTGATCATCGACTCGGACAGGACGCGGACGCCGTCCGCGTACTCGCACGACTCGCTGAAGGCGGCGCGGTCGCCCTGTACCACGCAGTCCTCCAGCCGGTGCGTCATGTCCCGGCTGTACACGTCCTCGAGCATCCCGGCGATCTCGTCGCGGCCGTGCAGGACCGCCGGGTGGCTGGGCTGGCTGTTGCGGTCCACGACGCGGATCTCCGCGTCGTCCGCGTAGAGCGACAGCAGTGTCGCCGGCGTCTTGCCTTCTATACCTCTGCGCAGGGTCTCGGAGTCGAAGGCGGAACCTGTCGCGGTGCCCATGGTGACCTCCTTCGAGGACCACGGACCGCGGGGGACGGCCCGGCGGGCCCTCACCCTTCGAGACTCCTCCGCCGCACCGCGCTCGGCAAGCGCAGACCCGCCGTTGCGTCCGTCGGGTGAGCGCCGCCCGGCACCCGTGTCCGCGGGGCCGCCCCGCGCGTTGCTCCAGACATGATCTCCACTCGTCGCATCCTCGCCGTCGCCGCTCTCGCCGCCGGGGTCACCGGCCTCGCCGCACCCCTGGCGAGCGCCACCGAAGCCCCGTCCACGGGCAAGCTGAACCCGCTCAGCGCGCTGGACTCGCTCGCCGAGGCACAGGTCCCCGCCGCGCAGCGGGGCGAACTGCCACCGGTCTCGGGCCGGCTGAACGAGCTGAACAAGGTGAACCAGCTCCGGCAACTGAACGAACTGCACCAGGTCACCGACCTCGTCGCCCCCGTCACCGGGCTCCTGCCGGCCGTCCAGGCCTGACAGCTGCCGCGTGTTCCCGGTGCCCCGGTGGGGGCCGCCCCGCGTCCGGGCGGCCCCCACCGGCGTTCAGCCCGCCGTCGCCAGGAACTGCGTCGCCGCCAGCTCGGCGTAGAGCGGGTCGGCGGCCACCAGCTCACGGTGGGTGCCCACCGCCCGCACCCGCCCGGCCTCCATGACCACGATCCGGTCGGCCGACGTCACCGTCGACAGCCGGTGGGCCACCACGAGGACGGTGGTCGTGCGGGCCACGTCCGCGACGGTGTCGCGCAGGGCCGCCTCGTTCACCGCGTCCAGCTGGGAGGTCGCCTCGTCCAGCAGCAGCAGCCGCGGGCTGCGCAGCAGGGCGCGGGCGATCGCCACCCGCTGGCGCTCACCGCCGGACAGCTTGGTCCCGCGGTGCCCGACCAGCGTGTCGAGCCCGTCCGGCAGACCGCCGACCAGCGTGTCGAGGCGGGTCGTCTTCAGCACCCGCCGCACGGTGTCCTCGTCGGCCTCCGCGTTTCCCAGCAGCAGGTTGTCGCGCAGCGTCCCCGACAGCACCGGGGCGTCCTGCTCGACGTAGCCGATGGCCGCGCGCAGCGCCCCCAGATCCCAGTCCGGCAGCGCACGGCCGTCGAGGGTGATCGCCCCGGAGTCGGGGTCGTAGAACCGCTCGATCAGCGAGAACACCGTCGTCTTGCCGGCGCCGGACGGGCCGACGAACGCGGTCATGCCGCGCGCCGGCACGTCGAACGTCACCCCGTGGTGGACGTACGGCAGATCGTCGGCGTACCGGAAGCGGACGTCGGTGAAGGCCAGCGAGGCCGGTTCGGCCGTCGGCGAGGGCAGGGGCGCGGGACGGGACGCCGGCTCGGCGGGCAGCAGCAGCGTCTCCTGGATGCGGCCGAGCGCCGCCGAGCCCGCCTGGTACTGCACGACGGCGCCGATCACCTGCTGGATCGGCGACATCAGGTAGAAGACGTACAGCAGGAACGCCACCAGCGTCGCGATGTCGATCGCGCCCGTGGCCACCCGCGCCCCGCCCACCGCCAGCACCGTGATGAATGCGCTCTGCATCGCCAGACCGGCCGTGTTGCCCGCGGCCGCCGACCACTTCGCGGCCGACACGCTCTGCCGCCACGAGTCCTGTGCCGCCGCGTGCAGCGCCTTCTCCTCACGGTCCTCGGCACCCGCCGCCTTCACCGTGCGCAGCGCGCCCAGCACCCGCTCCAGCGAGGCGCCCATCACCCCGACCGCGTCCTGCGCCCGGCGGCTGGCCCGGTTGATGCGCGGCACGATCACCCCGATGACCGTCCCGGCGACCAGGATCACCGAGAGGGTCACCCCGAGCAGCACCGGGTCCACCACTCCCATCAGCACCACCGTCCCGACGAGCGTGAGCCCGCCGGTGCCGAGGCCGACCAGCGAGTCGGTGGTGACCTCCCGCAGCAGGGTCGTGTCCGAGGTGATGCGGGCCATCAGGTCACCGGGCTCGCTGCGGTCCACCGCCGCGATCCGCAGCCGCAGCAGGTACGACGACAGCGCCCGCCGCGCGCTCAGCACCACCGACTCGGCCGTGCGCCGCAGCACGTACGAACCCAGCGCTCCCACCGCCGCGTTGGCGACGACGAGGACCGACAGCAGCACCAACGCGCCGGTGATCGCCCGGTCGTGGGACAGGTCGTCGATCAACCCCTTGGCCACCAGCGGCAGCAGCAGTCCGGTCGCTCCGGTGACCAGCGAGAGCAGCGCCCCCGCCAGCAGCGTCCAGCGGTGCGGTCTGACGTAGTGGAGCAGCAGCCGCCACGGGGGCTGGACGGCGGCCGTCTCTGCGATGCTCACGAGACTCCTCGATGCCGGTCGGGTTGCGGCGTTCAGGCTACGTCGCGCCCCGCGCGACCGGCCCCGGGAACGGCCTTCCGGCCGGTGACCTGGCTCGATGTGTGTCGCCTACCGATCAGTCACGCGTAGGGTCGGAGGCGGACGGTCGGCCGCCGACGAAAGGAACAGCACCATGGCGCAGGAAGTGCGCGCAGTGATCGCACCGGGGAAGAACGAAGCGGTGCGGGTGGAGACGATTCTCGTACCCGACCCCGGACCCGGGGAAGCCGTGGTGCAGATCCAGGCCTGCGGGGTGTGCCACACCGACCTGCACTACAAGCAGGGCGGCATCAACGACGACTTCCCCTTCCTGCTGGGCCACGAGGCGGCCGGCGTCGTGGAGGCGGTCGGCGCGGGCGTCACCGACGTGGCCCCCGGCGACTTCGTTATCCTGAACTGGCGGGCCGTGTGCGGCCAGTGCCGGGCCTGTCTGCGCGGACGCCCCTGGTACTGCTTCGACACCCACAACGCGACCCAGAGGATGACCCTCGCCGCGACCGGGCAGGAGCTGTCCCCGGCGCTGGGCATCGGCGCCTTCGCGGAGAAGACGCTGGTCGCCGCCGGCCAGTGCACCAAGGTCGACCCGTCCGTCTCGCCCGCGGTGGCCGGACTGCTGGGCTGCGGCGTGATGGCCGGCATCGGCGCGGCGATCAACACCGGCAACGTCGGCCGTGGCGACACCGTCGCCGTCATCGGCTGCGGCGGGGTCGGCGACGCGGCGGTCGCCGGGGCGAACCTGGCGGGCGCGGCGAAGATCATCGCCGTCGACATCGACGACCGCAAACTGGCCACCGCCCGCACGATGGGCGCCACCCACACCGTCAACTCCAAGGAGACGGACCCGGTCGAGGCGATCCGCGAGCTGACCGGCGGCTTCGGCGCCGACGTGGTGATCGAGGCGGTCGGCCGCCCGGAGACGTACCGGCAGGCGTTCTACGCCCGCGACCTCGCCGGCACCGTCGTGCTGGTGGGCGTGCCCACCCCGGAGATGAAGCTGGAACTGCCGCTGCTGGACGTCTTCGGACGCGGCGGCGCGCTCAAGTCGTCCTGGTACGGCGACTGCCTGCCCTCCCGCGACTTCCCCATGCTGATCGACCTGCACCAGCAAGGCCGCCTGGACCTCGGCGCGTTCGTCACCGAGACCATCGGACTCGACGAGGTGGAACAGGCCTTCGAGCGGATGCACCACGGCGACGTGCTGCGCTCGGTGGTGGTGCTGTGATGGCCACCCGCATCGAACGCGTCGTCACCTCCGGCAGCTTCAGCCTCGACGGCGGCACCTGGGACGTCGACAACAACGTCTGGATCGTCGGCGACGACCACGAGGCCGTCGTCATCGACGCCGCCCACGACGCCGACGCAGTCCTCGCCGCCCTCGGCGACCGCCGGCTGACCGCCATCGTGTGCACCCACGCCCACAACGACCACATCGACGCCGCGCCCGCCCTCGCCGACGCGACCGGCGCCACCGTCTGGCTGCACCCCGACGACCTCCCGCTGTGGCGGATGACCCACCCCGACCGCGAGCCCGACGCCCACCTGGTCGACGGCCAGGTCATCGAGGCCGCCGGCGCCGACCTCACCGTGCTGCACACGCCCGGCCACGCCCCCGGCGCGGTCTGCCTGTACGAGCCGGGGCTCGGCGTCCTCTTCACCGGCGACACCCTCTTCCAGGGCGGCCCCGGCGCCACCGGCCGCTCCTACTCCCACTTCCCGACCATCATCGACTCCATCCGCGACCGCCTCCTGACCCTCCCGCCCGAGACGAAGGTCCTCACCGGCCACGGCGACCCGACCACCATCGGCGCGGAGGCCCCCCACCTCCAGGAATGGATCGCACGGGGCCACTGACCGGCCCGCCCGGCCCCCGTCCTCGGCCGACCGGGCGACCCCGCCGCAAAAGGCGACAGAAGATGTCCGGCTTCCACGTGATCCTCGATCGACGGCGATGACGTCGTCGACGCAGACACCCACAGGAGGTCGCACATGTCCGGTCCGCTGGAAGGCAGGGTCGCCCTGGTCGCCGGGGCGACCCGGGGAGCGGGGCGGGGCATCGCCGTGGAACTGGGGGCGGCCGGCGCCACCGTCTACGTCACCGGCCGCTCCACCCGCGCCCGCCGCTCCGAGTACGACCGCCCCGAGACGATCGAGGACACCGCCGACCTGGTCACCGAGGCGGGCGGCCACGGCATCGCCGTACCCACCGACCACCTCGAACCCGCCCAGGTCCGCGCGCTCGTCGACCGGATCGCCGCCGAGCAGGACCGCCTCGACCTCCTCGTCAACGACATCTGGGGCGGCGAGAACCTCTTCGCCTGGGACACCCCCGTCTGGGAGCACGACCTCGACGACGGCCTGCGGCTGCTGCGGCTCGCCGTCGAGACCCACGCGATCACCAGCCACCACGCCCTGCCGCTCCTGCTGCGCCGGCCGGGCGGCCTGGTCGTCGAGCTCACCGACGGCACCGCCGAGTACAACCGCGACACCTACCGCGTGAACTTCTTCTACGACCTGGCCAAGGCCTCCGTCCTGCGGATGGCCTTCGCCCTCGCCCACGAACTCGGCCCGCGCGGCGCCACCGCCCTCGCGCTCACCCCCGGCTGGATGCGCTCCGAGATCATGCTCGACCAGTTCGGGGTGCGCGAGGACAACTGGCGCGACGCCCTCGAGACGGTCCCGCACTTCGCCATCTCCGAGACACCCCGCTACGTCGGCCGCGCCGTCGCCGCCCTCGCCGCCGACCCCGACGTCGCCCGCCGCAACGGGCAGTCGCTGTCCAGCGGCTCACTCGCCGCCGAGTACGGCTTCACCGACCTCGACGGCAGCCGCCCCGACGCCTGGCGCTATCTCGTCGAGGTCCAGGACGCGGGCAGGCCGGCGGACACGACGGGCTACCGGTGAACCGGTCCCACGGGTGACCCGGCCCCGGCCGGGACGCCGGCCCGCCCTTCCCGGCCCGAGCCCGCGCTTCCCGGCCCGAGCCCGCGCTTCCCGGCCCGCAGCCGGGATCGGCCGGGGTCGGCCGGGATCAGCCGCGGTCGGGCGGGACCGGCCGGGGTCGGCCGGCCAGTGCGGCGGCGAGCGCCGCGAGCACCCGCTCGCCGTCCTCCGCAGTCCTCCGCCGTCGTACGCCAGTGGCCGGCAGCGGCCCCCGGCCGGGCGCCCCGTCAGCCGGGCGCCCGGCGAGACCGCTCACCTCACGGGCGGCGAAGTCACGGGCGGCGAAGTCACGGGCGGACCGGAGGAGCTCGGGAAGCCGGGCGAGGCCGTCTGCGAGGATGCGGTCCATGCGGTGACCCGGGCAGGGAGCCGGCCACCGCGCCCGGTCCACTCACGAGGAAGTGGACCGCGGGGAAGTTCACCGTTTCGTCACAGAACGGGCCGCACCACAACCGAAGCGTCGGCGAACGGGTCTAGTGGGTGGAGTCGCCGGAATCGGGCCAGGGAGAGGCAGTGGCAGTCATGGGGGACATACGCAGACGAGGTGCCGTCGCGCTCGGGGTCACGGGGCTGATCGCGCCGCTGACGCTCGCGCTGGGCGCGGCGCCCGCACAGGCCGCGAGCTGCACCACGCAGGCCGGGCCGTACCAGAAGCAGGTCGAGAAGTTCCTCGGCCGGCCGGTCGACGGGAAGCAGTCGTCGGCCGACTGCAAGGCCGTCCAGGCCTTCCAGAACAAGCACGGCATCACGCCGAACATCGGCTACGCGGGACCCGTCACCTGGGGTGTGATGGATCTCATGAACAAGCAGAAGGCGGTGGGCACCAAGCCCAACAAGGCGGGCAAGTGCCCGACCAACAAGGGCCGCATCGCCTGTGTGAACCTCACCCTCCAGATCAGCTGGATCCAGGACGGCAGCCGCCTCGTCTACGGGCCGGTCCCGGTCCGCACCGGACGCGACGGCTACGAGACCCGTACCGGCCTGAAGAAGATCTACTGGCGCAACATCGACCACGTGTCGAGCATCTACAACGTGCCGATGCCGTACAGCCAGTTCTTCGACGGGGGCCAGGCCTTCCACTCGGTCGGCGTCAGCATGTGGAACCCGCCCGGTTCGCACGGCTGCGTCAACATGACGAAGACGACCGCGAAGAAGTACTGGTCCCTGCTCAAGACCGGCGACGACGTCTTCGTGTACGGCCGCAAGCCGGGCACCTGACCGGCACTCGACCGGCGGCGGGCGAGCGGACGCGGCAGAACGGACGTGATCAGTGACACGTCCGTTTTGTCTGTTTAACTCGTGTATTACTCACCTCGCCTTCACCCCGGGCACCGTAAGATTCACACCATGTCCACCACTGTTGAACACCTCTCCGAGCGCTCGGCGCGATCGGCCGCGGAGGTCAACGAGGAGATCAGGGCCCTGTGGCTCCGGTCGGGCGGGACACTGACGGGCGAGCAGCGCGAGGAGTACCGGCGGCTCGTCCTGGAGTGGGCCGCCGTGGCCCCGCAATCGGTCGAGGCGGCCTGACGGCCCTCCGGCCGCGGGGTCTTCCGCCTCGCAGCTCCGCCCCCGCGAATCCGTCCGGGCACCCCTCGCGGGTGCCCTTCTCGTTGTCCGGCGACACCGAAGCCGCCCGGCATCACTCTGCCTCACGTCACCGTGTCCCGCGCCACTGCGCCCCACGTCACCGTGTCCCGCGTCACCGTGCCCTGCGTCACTGAGGGGACGTCACCGGACCCCGTGCCACCGTGCCCTGCGTCACCTCACCCCCAACTCGCGGAGTACTGCCGCTGGTACGCCTTGCGGTCCTGCTCCGCCCGGATGTACCGGGTCGCCACCAGCGCGACCAGACTGCCCGCGATCACCAGCAGGCCCGGCCCGATGTTGCGCGGATCGGTGAGCCGCGCCGCCAGCGACACGGCGTCCGTGCCGCCCGCCACCGGCGTCGTCGAGCCCGGCGTGACCGAGCCCGGGGCCACCGCCGCCTGCGTCGGTGACGACGACGGCTCGGGAGCGCCCTCGGACGGCGCGGGCGAGGCGCCGTTCCCCGCGGCGTCGGACGGTGCCGCCACGATCAGCTGCACCCCGAGCTGCGCCAGCGCCTTCGTCACCGGCTGGAAGAAGGTCGTACCGCCCGTCGTGCAGTCACCGCTGCCGCCCGAGGTGACGCCGAGCGCGATGCCCTCGGAGAACATCGGCCCGCCGCTGTCGCCGGACTCGGCGCACACGGTCGTCTCGATCAGGCCGGAGACGGTGCCCTCCGGATAGTTGACCGTCGCGTCGAGGCCGGTCACCTCGCCGTCGCGCAGGCCGGTTGTGCTGCCGCTGCGGAACACCCGCTGTCCCACGGCCGCGTCGCCGACGCCCGTGATCCGCACACCGTTGCCGTCGCCGATGGCCACGATGTCCGCCCCCGGGCCGGCCTCCCCGTCGGCGTACTGCACGAGCGAGAAGTCGGAGCCGGGGAACGTCGAGTTGACCGTCCTGCCCACCTGCCGGGTGCCCTGGTTGTCCGCGAACCAGCTGGCCCCGGCGGGGCCGCAGTGTCCGGCGGTGAGGATGAAGTCGTTCGACCCGTTGGTCACGTTGAAGCCCGCCGAACAGCGCCCGCCGGTCGACAGGATGGGCTGGGCGCCGTTGAGCCGGGTGGTGAAGGTGCCCTCGGTGCGCTCCATGCGGACGAAACTGCCGATGCCCGACGCCACGTCCGTCATCCGCCCCCAGTCGGAGGCGGACACGGTGCTGTCGCCGCGCACGACGACCTGGTTGGACCTGTAGTCCATCACCCAGGCGGTGCCGGCCACCCGGGGAGCCGAACGCAGCGCCGCCGCGGCCGACTTCAGCTCGTTCATGCTGTGCCCGACCACCTTCGCCTCGGCGCCCGCCGCGCGGACCGTCGCGGCCGTGGCCTCGTCGGTGACCGCGACGACCGGACGTCCCGCGGAGTCGACCCAGGTGCCCGCCGTCCGTGAGGTGCCGAGCCGCTTCACCAGATCCGCGCCGGTGCTCGCGACGGACCGCGCCGCGCCGCCCGGCACGGTCGTGGTGGCGGGCGTCTCGCTCGCCATGGCGGCCTGCGTGACCATGGCGCCCCCCAGGAGGAGCCCGCCGACGGCCGCCAGCCGTGTCGCTCGCCTGACGATCCGTCGTCGTACGTGCCTCATGCCTGGCTCCCGGGAACAGCGAACGCGCGGTACCGACACCGCGGGGTCCTCCGGTCGTCGAGGACCCTCACTCCCTTACGTGCCGGGGCCCGGCCGCGTTCAGCCCGGAAACGATCACCTCACGGCTCGCGGGCCGCCCCGCCGGACACGGCGACCCCGGCCGGCTCCGCCCCGCCGGTCTCCTCCGGCCGCCGGCGCGAGCCGGACACCACGCCCGGCTCCAGCAGCTCCGGGCCGCCGAAGAAGCGGGCCCCGTCCGCCGCTTCGCGCCGCCGCCGCTGCCGGCCGCAGACGGCGGCGCCCTATCGTGAGCCCATGACCAGGATCCCGCACGAATCGTCCGGTGAACCGAATCCGCTGCGCGCCCTCACCCTCGACCGCCTCCGACGCCGTACGAGCATGAAGTGGCGCACCCATCCCGACGACGTCCTGCCGCTGTGGGTCGCCGAGATGGACGTCCCGCTCGCCGAGCCGGTCGTCCGGGCGGTCGGCGACGCGATGACCCTGGGCGACACGGGCTATCCGGCGGGCAGCGGCTACGCCGAGGCGCTGGCCGCGTTCGCCGCGAAACGGTGGGGCCGGCACGGCCTCGCGGTCGAGCGGACGGCGATCGTGCCCGACGTGATGCTGGGCGTCGTCGAGATGCTCCGGCTCGTGACCGGGCCCGGTGACCCGGTCGTGGTCAACCCGCCGGTGTATCCGCCGTTCTTCGCGTTCGTCGAGCACATGGACCGCCGGATCGCCGAGGCGCCGCTCGGCGCGGACGGGCGGCTCGACCTCGATGTCCTGGAAGCGGTCTACCGGCGGGCAGCCGCGGGCGGAGGGCGCGCCGCGCACCTGCTGTGCAGCCCGCACAACCCGACCGGCACCGTCCACACCGCCGGCGAACTCGCCGCCGTGGCCGCCCTCGCCGACCGGTACGGCGTCCGTGTCGTCGCCGACGAGATCCACGCCCCGCTCACGGCCGCCGGCGTCGACTTCGTGCCGTACCTGAGCGTGCCCGGCGCGGACAGCGGCCTGTCGCTGATGTCGGCGTCGAAGGCGTGGAACCTGGCCGGGCTCAAGGCCGCCCTCGCCGTCGCGGGCCCCGCGGCCGAAGCCGATCTGGCACGGCTGCCGGAGGAGGTCGGGCACGGTCCCAGCCATGTCGGCGTCCTCGCCCACACCGCCGCCCTGCGCGACGGCACGGCCTGGCTGGACGCGCTGCTCGCCGGCCTCGACGACAACCGCCGGCTGCTCGCCGCCCTCCTCGCCGACCAGCTGCCCGGCGTCGGGTACCGGCCCGGCGAGGGGACGTACCTGGCCTGGCTGGACTGCCGGGCGCTCGGCCTCGGCGACGACCCGGCGCGGGTCTTCCTCGAGCGGGGCCGGGTCGCGCTCAGCCCCGGCCCGGATTTCGGCACCGGCGGCGCCGGGCACGTACGGCTGAACCTCGCGACCTCGCCCGACATCCTCACCGAGGGGGTGCGCAGGATGGCCGCCGCACTGCGCTGACCACTGGCGCACCTGCATACACTGCGGGCATGGACGACAAGGCGCTCGACCGGCTCGGAGCAGGGAAGTACCTGCTGATCACCAGTTACCGGAAGAACGGGACCGGGGTCGCCACCCCGGTGTGGGTGGTGCGCGACGGGGACGCCCTCGGGGTCTGGACGGTCGCCGACTCCTGGAAGGTGAAGCGGATCAGGGCCCGCGGCGACGTCATGGTCGGTCCCTGCGACGTGCGCGGCAACCCCACCGGAGAGCAGATCCCGGCCCGTGCCGAGATCTGCGACGCGCGGACCACCGCCCGCTACCGCACCCTGCTCGCCCGCAAGTACGGCGTCGTCGGCCGCCTCACGCTGCTCGGCAGCAGGCTTCGGCGGGGCCCGGACGGCACGGTCGGGATCCGCGTGACCCTGAACGGGTGAGGGGGCGGGGACCGTCCGGCCCCGCCCCCTCCTGCCCACGGCCGCGCGGGCTACGTCGCCTCCCCGCGGCCGCGGGGGTCATGGCGTGTCCGTCACCGTTCCGGTGCGGACGGGACGGCCGGGCAGCGGCTCGCCCTCGTCGTCGGTGAGCGCCAGGCGCACCGACTCGGCCGGCTCGGCCACCTGGTCCGCCGCCGTCACCACGGTGAAGTCGGCGGTGGTGGTCCCGGCCGGGACGTTCACCCAGACCCACAGACCCGCCTGTGACAACGGGCGTTCCGGGTCGGGCAGTTCACCGGTCCGGTCCATCAGCCACCGCGGGTCGACGTCCTTGGCCGACGTCCTTGGTGGACGGCTCGGCGCCCTCGGCGACCGCGAGCACCCGCACCGGCTGCCAGAACTCCACGTCCGCCGGCTCGGACAGGGAGGTCCGCCAGGTCAGCGTTCCGCCCTCGGTCACCCGGTCCGTGACCGGGGCCAGGGTCGCCTCGGGCTCGGGGTCGTCGTTCTCCACGGTGACACCGCCCCGGTAGGAGCCGACGACGGCGCCGCGCACGGCCGCCGGGGCGGTGCCGGGGAGGTGCCGGGGCGGGCGGCCCGGCCGGCCCATTTCGCCAGGTGCCGCCGCACCAGCGAGGACCGGGCCGTCCGCGAGCGGGCGGAGCGAAGGGTCAGTGCCAGGCCCGGTACGGTTCGTCGAGCAGCTGGAAGACCGGCTCGCCCCGCACCGGGTCCTTGGCCGTGGACAGCCGGACCCGGTCGCCGCTGTGGATGCCGATGAGCGGGCCCGTCACCCGGCCGCGCACCACGAAGCCCTCGGCCATCTCGACCAGGGACACGTTGCGCGCGGACGGGGTGTTGCGGTGCACCACCGTCGCGTGGCGGACCGTACCGGTGCCCTCACTGCGCTCCGTGCGCAGGTCGCTGCCCTGGCACACCGGGCACAGCAGCCGGTGGTACATGGCGGTGCCGCACCAGGTGCAGCGCTGGAAGAGGATCGCGTCCGTGTCCGTGGCGGCCTTGCGGTCGAGAAGGCTCGCCGAGGTGCCCGCCGCCTGCTGAACGGCGCTTCCTGAGTGGTGGTACACGCTGGTCAACTCCCTGCACTTCGGCCGGAATGCGCCGTGCGCGGCGCACCCGGGCACGGGCGTGCGCGGTTCGCCGTGCCACCGTGCACGCCCACAGGGTATGGCACTCAGTGCCACCCGTAAAGGTACTGCGTACCCCCAATCTGGCGGGGGTCGCTGCCGCCCTACCCGCGCCCGAGGGCCGTCTCGATCTCCTGCACCACCCGCCACAGGGGGGCTCCGCGCCGCGACACGACGACGACCACGTCCTCCGGGCGTTCGGGGTCCTCGACGCCCCCGGGGCGGCCGGGGCGCTGCGGCCGCCCCGGCGCCGGGGCGGCCGGGGTGTCCGGAGCTGCGGGCGGGGTGCCGAACGCGGACTGCACGTAGCCGAGGGCGTGGTCCACCGTCGTGCTCGCGTCGCCCGTGCCGTCCGAACGCAGCCAGGACCGCAGCGCGTTGTTGTGGGCGGCCACCACGGCTGCCGCGATCACGTCGGCCCGCAGGTTTCCGTCGGGCCGGCCGGTGAAGCGGCCCCGGAGGTACTCGGCGAGGGCGCGCTCGTAGCGCCACACCACCGACAGCTCGTACGCGCGCAGTCCCGGCACCTGTTTGGTGAGGCGGTAGCGCTGCACGGAGAAGGAGGGGTTCTCGGCGTACATCCGCAGCACGAGCCGGGCGGCGTCGCACACCCGGCGCACCGGCTCGTGACCCTCGTCGCTCGCGGCGAGGAAGGCGGTCATGTCGGCCAGGCAGCGCTCGTGGTCGGGGAAGACCACGTCCTCCTTGGAGGGGAAGTAGCGGAAGAACGACCGCCGTCCCACCCCCGCGAGGGCCACGATGTCGTCGACGGTGGTCTGTTCGTAGCCCCGCTCCAGGAAAAGCCGGAAGGCCGCCGCGACCAGGGCGTCCCGCATGGGCGGCTTGGCGCCGGCCGCCTCGGCGCTGTCACTGGAGCTCATGGCAGGGAACGTAACACCCGACCGGCGGCGATGGCACTCAGTTCCCTCCCGTGGGGAACCGAGTGCAGTCGCCTGGGTGGCGCCGTCAGAACCGTTCGGCCGCCTCGACCACGTTGGTCAGCAGCATCGCCCGCGTCATCGGGCCGACCCCGCCGACCGACGGCGCGAACGACCCCGCGACACCGCTCACGTCCGGGTGGACGTCACCGAGGATGCCCTCGACGGTGCGGGTGAGACCGACGGACAGCACGGTGGCGCCCGGCTTGATCCAGTCCGGCGTCACCATGTGCGCGACACCGGCCGCCGCGACGACCACGTCCGCCACGCGCGCGTGCGCGGCGACGTCCTGGGTGGCCTCGTGGCACAGGGTCACGGTGGCGTGCTCGGAGCTGCGGGTCAGCATCAGGCCCAGCGGCCGGCCCACCGTCACCCCGCAGCCGATGACGCAGAACTGCTGGCCGGTGATGGCCACGTGGTTGCGGCGCAGCAGGTCGATGATGCCGCGCGGGGTGCAGGGCAGCGGCGCCGGTATGCCGAGCACCAGCCGGCCCAGGTTGGCCGGGTGCAGACCGTCGGCGTCCTTCACCGGGTCGATCAGCTCCAGCACGGCGTGCGTGTCGATGTGGGCGGGCAGCGGGAGCTGCACGATGAACCCGGTGCACGCCGGGTCGGCGTTCAGCCGCAGCACCGCCGCCTCCACGTCGGCCTGCGAGGCGGTGGCGGGCAGCTCGACGCGGATCGACGCGATGCCGACCTGGGCGCAGTCGCGGTGCTTGCCGCCGACGTAGGAGCGGCTGCCCGGATCGTCGCCGACGAGGATCGTGCCGAGCCCCGGGGTGATGCCGCGCTCCTTCAACGCCTGCACGCGCAGGGCGAGTTCGTTCTTGATGTCGGCCGCGGCGGCCTTGCCGTCCAGGAGTGTTGCGGTGGTCACGAAAGTCGCGAGCCCTTCAGGAGTACCGAAGACGTACAGCGGAGACGACGGGGGGAGACGACGCTGTCCCGGACCGGTTCACACGATCCGACACCCGACCCCGTCATCGTACGTCCCGCCCGCACCGGGCCCGCCCCGGCGAGGACGCCCGCCGCCGGGCCCCGGACGGACCCTCCCCAGGCCCCCGACGTACGCTGCCCGCACCGCCCGCACCGCCGAGGAGTCCCGCATGTCCGCCGTCCGCCGCCGTCTCCTCTACGTCACCGACCTCGCCTACGAGGCCCGCGGGCGCCGTTACGGCGACGAGGACGTCTTCCTCACCTCCCGGCTGCGCGCCCACTTCGACCTCGCCCTGTGCCACCCCCTGGAGGCGGCCGCGCTGATGGACGCCTTCGACGCCGTCGTCGTCCGCAACAGCGGCCCCGTCCTCGGCCACCGCGAGGAGTACGACGCCTTCCGCGAGCGGGCGCTGAGCGCCGGCACCCGCGTCTACAACCCGCTCACGGGCCGCGCCGACATGGCCGGCAAGCAGTACCTCCTCGACCTGAGCGCCGCCGGTTTCCCGGTGATCCCCACCGTCGACCGCCCCGAGGACCTGCACCTGCTGCCCGAGTCCGACCGCTACGTGGTCAAGCCCAAGCTGGGCGCCGACTCCATAGGCCTGCGGATCGTCGCCCCCGACGCCCTGCCGGCCCTCGCCGACGGCGCCACCCTCGTCCAGCCGTGCGTCGACTTCGCCCACGAGATCTCCTTCTACTTCGTCGACGACGACTTCCAGTACGCCCTGTACGCCCCGCACCCCGACCGGCGCTGGCAGCTGGAGCCGTACGACGCCTCCGCGCGGGACCTGGAGTTCGCCCGCCGCTTCGTCGACTGGAACGGCCTTCCGCACGGCATCCAGCGCGTCGACGCCTGCCGCGCCCCGGACGGCGAGCTGCTGCTGGTCGAGCTGGAGGACCTCAACCCGTACCTCTCCCTGGACGTTCTGGACGACAGGACACGGGACGCCTTCGTCGTCGCCGTGACCCGTTCCCTGCACGGCTTCCTCGCCGGCTGAACCCCGCCGACCCCGCGCCCGTATCTCTCCCCGGGAACGCGGGGAGACCGGTACGGAACC
Organism: Streptomyces sp. NPDC088766; assembly: GCF_044750845.1. Lineage (NCBI taxonomy): Bacteria > Bacillati > Actinomycetota > Actinomycetes > Kitasatosporales > Streptomycetaceae > Streptomyces > Streptomyces sp. NPDC088766. The sequence continues at coordinate 347,718 of NZ_JBIVKQ010000002.1, forward strand.
CGGTACGGAGCCCGGTACGGAGGGAGAGCAGCGTGCCGACAGCGGACGAGCCCGGAAGGCCGCACGAGCGCCCGGTCCTGGAACCCGTACGGGTCCTCAGACCGCGCAACACCGACGCCCTCGCGGAGCTGTTCCGCGAGCTCACCGAGCTCGCCCAGGACGCCCAGGACACCGAGGACACCGAGGATTACGACAGCGTCCCCCTGCCGGCCGACGAACGGACCCAGGAACTCCCGCCGGTGCCGGCCGCGAAGCCGCCCGCCGCCCGCGGCCCCCGACCGCGCCGGGCCGCCGTCGCCGCGGCCGCCGTGCTCACGGCGGCGCTCGTCGGGTTCGGCTGCGCCCTCCTGCTGCCGGACGACGGCCGGGAGACCGCCGCCCGGACCCTCCCGGGCGCCGCCACACCCGTCACCACCGTGCCCGTCACCACCGCGCCCCCGGCCGACCCCGACGGCCCCGGCACCCTCCGCGAGGGCGCCACCGGCCCCGAGGTCACCGACCTCCAGCAGCGCCTGCGGCGCATCCCGAACGTCTACGACGACGGCGCCACCGACGGCCGCTACGACACCGTCCTCACCGAGGCCGTGGCCCGCTTCCAGCTCTGGTACGGCATCCGCGGCGACGAGAGCGGCGTCTACGGCGACGACACCCGCCGCGACCTGGAGTCGCGCACCGGCTGACACGCCCTGTGCCGCCGGGACCGTGCCGGGCCCGGCCTCGGCGAGAACGCTCGGAACTTCTGACGGAACACTGCGACTCGCCTCGGAACGCCGGTGTCCGACGGGTTGTCGGCCCGGATGCGGGAAGGGGCGAGCGGCCGCCGCGGGGCGTGCCGGCATGGGTTGCCTCGAAAACGGTGAATCCGAAACGACTCCCGGCGGCGAACACAGCGTGTCGTCGTTCTCGACCGAGGAGTAAGCATGCCCGTTCGCCGTCCTGCTCGCCGTGCAGCAGTCGTCCTCGCCTGTTCCGCGCTGTCCCTGACCGCGACCGCCACCGCGACCGCCACCGCCGCCCCTGCCTCCGTGGACCGTCAGGTCGACGCCGTCGACCTGACGCGGTACGCGGGAGCCTGGTATCAGGTGGCCGCAGTGCCCCAGCTGTTCGAGATCCAGTGCAAGAAGAACGTGAAGGCCCTGTACACCCCGCAGGCCGACGGCAGCGTCGGGGTCCGCAACACCTGCACCACCTGGTGGGGATCGACCAGCGCGGTGAACGGTGGCGCGCGCCCGCTCGACGCCTCCAACACGCGCCTGAACGTCTCGTTCGTGCCCCGGCCCGGCGGCGGATTCCTGAACGGCAAGGACGCCAACTACGTGATCGTGGGACTTGCCGCGGACTACACGTGGGCAGCGGTGACCAACGACGACCGCTCCGCGGGGTTCCTCCTCTCCCGCACGCCGGCGCTGGGGGCCGCGGACACGGCCGCGGCGGTGCAGGCCTTCACCGCCGCCGGTGCCGATGCCTGTGAGCTGCGCCTGACGCGTCAGGACGGCGGCGTCCAGCGCCCCGAACCGCTCTGCTGACCACCGTCCACCCCCGGGGTGGATGCCCTGACCACGGCAGGCATCCGCCCCGGTGCGCACCGTCCGTCGCGCCGTCCCGACCGTCAGAACCCTGCAGAAAGCACCTGTCACATGTCCGATCTGCGTGATCCAGCGCCCTACGACGCCCTTCTGCTGCTCTCCTTCGGCGGTCCCGAAGGACCCGACGACGTGCTCCCGTTCCTCCAGAACGTGACCCGTGGCCGCGGCATTCCCACGGAGCGTCTCGAGGAGGTGGGGCAGCACTACTTCCTCTTCGGTGGCGTGAGCCCCATCAACGACCAGAACCGGGCGCTCCTGGACGCGCTGCGCAAGGACTTCGCGGACCACGCCCTCGACCTGCCGGTGTACTGGGGCAACCGCAACTGGGCCCCGTACCTGACCGACACCCTGCGCGAGATGACCGAGGCCGGACACCGGCGCGTCGCGGTCTTCGTGACCAGCGCCTACGCCTCGTACTCCGGCTGCCGCCAGTACCGCGAGAACCTGGCCGACGCGATCGCCGTCCTGGAGTCCGAGGGACTGCGCCCGCCGCGGGTGGACAAGTTGCGCCACTACTTCAACCACCCGGGCTTCGTCCGCCCGATGACCGAGGGCGTCCTCGCGTCGCTGGCGGAGCTGCCCGAGGAGGCCAGGGCCGGGGCGCACCTGGCGTTCACCACCCACTCCGTCCCCACCTCCGCGGCCGACTCCTCGGGGCCCGAGGACGAGCACGGCGACGGCGGCGCCTACGTCCGCCAGCACCTGGAGGTGGCCCGTCTCGTCGCCGACGCCGTCCGCGACGAGACCGGGGTCGAGCACCCCTGGCAGCTCGTCTACCAGTCCCGCAGCGGCGCCCCCCACATCCCGTGGCTGGAGCCGGACATCTGCGACCACCTGGAGGAGCTGCACCGGGCCGGTGCGCCGGCGGCGGTCATGGTCCCGATCGGCTTCGTGTCGGACCACATGGAGATCCTCTACGACCTCGACACCGAGGCCACCGCCAAGGCCGCCGAACTGGGACTGCCGGTGCGCCGCTCCGCCACCGTCGGGGCCGACCCCCGCTTCGCCGCCGCCGTCCGTGACCTCCTGCTGGAGCGGGCCGCCGCCGAACGCGGCATCGATGCCGAGCGCTGCGTCCTCGGTTCCCTCGGCGCGAGTCACGACCGCTGCCCGGTCGGCTGCTGCCCCGCGAGGGTCTCCCGGCCCGCAGCCGCCGGGGCCGACAGTCCTCGGGGCTGAGACGCGGCGCATCGACCCGGGTCCGTTCCCCGTACCGGTCCGGGGCGTTCTTCCCGAACCTGCGGTGCGGTGGTGTCACCGCCCGGCCACCGGTCCGGGCACCCACTCCTCGGTGGCCGGCATCAGCGGGGTTCCCGGCCGCAGGCCCGTCGGCCAGAAGCCCGACCAGCCCCGACCGGCGGGCGCGGGTGGTGTCCGCAGAGTTTCCGGGACGGGCCGACCGCCCCGGATCTCGGTGCCGTCGACGATGCCGGTCGTCCCGCTCGCGCCGGGACGGTCGACGACCTCGGCCGGAGAGCGCAGCCGCACGTCGGTGGTGACGGTGCGGCCTCGCTCGGCGCGCAGGGGCCGTACCTCACCGATGGTCCGGGTGAGGGTGGAGCGGTCCACTCCGAACCAGCAGGCCGGCACGGCATGGGGGACCCCGTGACGAGGAGGGGTGAGCGTGGCCGAGGGCCGGTCGACGAACACCGGTCGGTGCTTCGCACCGGCGCCCACGGCCCGCCTCCGCGGTCGGGGACAGCCCTCGCCCGGTGACGCTCATGCAGCAACGGTCCGATCCCGCCGACGGGACCGGCGATCACTTCCACTTCGGTGGTCGGACCCGTGATCCGCCGATTGCCGATGATCACCGCACGCGTCGGGTTCCCCACCACCCGGCGATGACCAACCGTCCAGGCTCGACGTCCCCCCGCCCACCGTGCACCGGCTCGTCAGGGCTGTTCGTTCTCGCCGGGCACCTGGATGTCCAGCACGCACACGTCGTCCCGCCGCTCCGGCTCCAGCAGCGCCCCGAGCAGCCGGTCCAGCGGGGCCGAGCCGCCCCCGCCCGGCAGCACGGCGGCGCGGGCCAGCCGCTCCAGGCCGCGGTCGATGCACTCCGAGGGCTGCTCGACCAGGCCGTCGGTGTACAGCACCAGGCGGTCGCCGGGCGCGAGGCGGCACTCGGACTCCTCGTAGCGCGCGGTGTCGGCCGCGCCGAGCAGCATCCCGAAGGGCCGGTCGAGGTAGCGGGCCTTGCCGTCCCGCACCAGCAGGGGCGGCGGATGGCCCGCCTGCGCCCAGACCAGCCGCCGTTCGCGGGGGTTGTAGCGGGCCAGGACCATGGTCGCCGTGCCCTGCGGATCGCGGGAGTGCAGCAGCAGGGCGTTGAGCCGGGCGAGCGCGCCGGTCAGCGACGAGCCGGTGATGACCATGCCCTTGGCGGTGAAGCGCAGCAGGGCCATCGCGGCGACCGCGTCGACGCCGTGCCCGGCCACGTCGCCCACCACGAACAGGGCGTCGCCGTCGGGCAGTTCGATGGCGCTGAACCAGTCGCCGCCGACGTTGAGGCCCGACTGGGCGGGCAGGTACGCGATGTCGACCCGCAGTCCCGAGAGCCGTACGGGCTGCTTCGGCAGCGGGAGCAGCGCGTCCTGGAGCCGGGCCGCCATCGTGCGTTCGGCCTGGAGCACGCCGCGCTGGGTGAGGACGGCCCGTTCGCTGGCGACGAGGGCGAGTTCGGCGCTGCGCTGTGCGGTGATGTCCTGGACGAAACCGTGGACCTCGACCGGGGTGCCCCGGTCGTCCGGCACGGCCTCGGCGACGACCCGCAGGTGCCGTGCCCCGTCGCGGGTGGCGATCCGGAACGGCACGTCGCACGGCAGGCCCTCCAGCACCAGGTCCGTGACGGCGCGGGCCACCGCGGGCATGTCCGCGGGCAGCGCCAGGCTCGGCAGCTGGGCCAGCGGCACGGCGCCCTGCGCGGGGTCGCGGCCGAGGATGGCGAAGACCTGTGAGGACCAGTTCACCTCGTCGGTGGCCAGGTGCCAGTTGGCCCAGCCGAGGTTGCCGAGCCGCTGCACGTCCGCGAGGCGCTGTTCCTGCCGGTCCGAGGGGGCGTGCCGGATCCAGTTGAGGACCAGCCCGTCGCCCAGCCGCGCCACCCGCGCCGAGTAGGTGGCCAGCTCGCCGACCCCGGCCACGACGTGCTGCCGGGCGAACGGCTCGCTCTCGTACGGCCGTCCGGAGGCCAGGGTGTCCAGGCAGCCCTGCCACAGGGGTTCCCCGGCCGTCCCCGGCCAGCACTCCCGAAAGCGCAGACCGAGCAGTTCCCGGCCGCGGCGGCCGACGGTGTCCGAGGTGTCCGCGGTGGCGGCGTCGATGCGGAAGTCCTCGACGTCCCCGGCCGGGGAGCGCAGCGGGGTGAGCAGTACCGAGGTGCCCGGGAGCCGGTCGAACACGGTCCGCACCGCGTCCGCGTCCGCGCCGATCGCGGGGTTCTGCCGGATGCCGAACATCCGCAGTGGACCCGCGCACAGCCGGGCGGCGGCGAGCAGGTGCTGACGGGCGTCGGGGGCGAACGGCTCCGTGCGGCGCCGGAGTACGCCGATGGCGACGTCGGCGGGCCGTCCCGCGTCGGTCACGGGCAGCCAGGCGCGGGTCGGCCACCGCTCGGCGGGTTCCCCGATCAGCCGGTAGCGCCACCGGTCCGCCTGCGCGTTCTCCAGCCAGCACGCCTCACCGGAGTCGAGGACGTCCAGCGCGGCGATCCCGCTCAGCGGCGGCACCCGGCGCCACTGCTCGGCGAGGACGTCGTCCACGCCCGCGTGCCCGATGAGTTCGAGTCCGCCGACCGGCAGCCGCGTGAAGATCATCACGGCCTCGGCCCCGATGCCCGACGGGAGGTGGTCGAGCAGGCAGCGGGCGAGGTCCTGCGGTCCGCCGACCCGGACCAGCGCCCGGGCGAAACGGGCCAGGGCCTCGCCGTCGGGTTCCGCGCCGGGCGGCGCGGGCGACGGCGGCCGGTCGGTGACGTCGTCGGCCCGGGGCTGCCGCACGGCCGTGCGGTCGGACGGGGCCAGGCCCCCGAGCGTGATCCAGCACTCCTCGAGCAGGGTCCGCCGGGCGTCCTTGGCCCGCTGCTGAAGCTCCTCGTGGGCGGCGTCCAGGGAGCAGCCGGTGCGGGCCATGAGGGCGCCCTTGGCGCGTTCCAGCACCACCGAGGTCGCGGCCGTCTCCTGGAGCCGGTCGAGCTCGGCGCGCTGGCGCGCCACGACCTTGGCCAGGGCGGCCAGATCGGGTACGGCACCGGCCTCGGAGGGCCGGGCGGCTTCGCTCGTCACGTCTTGAGCATCGCATACCGGCCGGGGGCCGAGCACGGTCTTCCGATATCGCTCCCGCCAGCGGTGATGCCGGGCGGAGCGGGGAAGCGGAAGATGCCGTTCAGCGTCCGGAGCCGCTCTCCACGAGCGCGTCGGAGACGGCCCGGACACTGCGGGCGATGTGCTGGAGCTGCATCGCCTCGGCGGCGTACAGCTTGATCGTGTGTTCGATGACGGACTCGGGCAGGCCGAGGCGCGGCAGGTCGGCGCGGGCGGTCTGGAGCGCGGTGCGGGCCACCCGGATCTCGTGCTGGACCTGGATCTGCGCATGGCGGGCGAGCAGCACCGGGTGGCGCAGCAGCGCGGGGTAGCTCGCGTAGCGCGCGGGTACCAGCTCGCGCAGCCACTTGGCGGCGGAGCGTTCCCAGTCGTAGCTGCCGGGGGTCTTGACCTGGCACGGCCAGTCCGGGCTGATGCGCGTCGTCGTCACAGGCATGGTGATCGCTTCCGGGTGTGTGTCGTCGTGACGGGTGGTCCGACGGTTCTGGGCGGCCCCGGCCCAGGGGATGGCCGGGGCCGCCGCGGGAGCTCGCTCCGGCGAGGCCCCGGGCACCCGGGGCGCCGGCGTGGGTAGGGGACGGCGGCTTCGGGTGCTCGTTCTGGTGCCCTTGGCGGGCGGGTGCGGCCGTGAGCAGTATTTATATATGCCGTCTGCTTTGCAAGACGTATGAAAACATTCATGCGCGATTTGTTCGCAATGATCCGCAGGCGATTCCGAGGGGCGGGGGGTGGGGGAGCCGGCGGCCGGCGCCGGGTCATTCCCGCAGGAAGAACTGGTGCTGCTCGGCGATCTGCTCGTACTCCTCGAGCCGCGCCTGGGTCCGTTCCGGACCGGCGTCCGTCATGGCCTGGAGCAGCGCCGCGGCCATCACGCCGGGGGCGGCGTAGGAGTCGAACACCAGCCGGGAGCCGGTCCCGGTGGCGAACGTGACGTCGGCCTCGTCGGCCACCGGACCCAGCGCCAGGTCGGTGACCAGCGCGACCTTGAGGCCGGCGCTGCGCGCGACCCGCACCGCGGTCAGCGTCTCCTGCGCGTGCCGGGGCATCGAGAACGCCAGCACCCACGTCCCGCCCGCCTCCCGGGACTGCAGCAGGGCGTCGTACGCGACGCTGCCGCCCCGGGTCACCAGCCGTACGTCCGGGTGGATGCGGCGGGCCGCGTAGGCGAAGTACTCCGCCAGCGAGACCGAGATGCGCAGGCCCAGGATGGTCAGCGGGGTGGAGGCCGACAGCTGCCGGCCCACGTCGATGACCCGGTCCGGGTCGGCGAAGTCGCGGCGCAGGTTCTCCAGGTTCTCCAGCTCCGCGTCGACCGCCGCCTGGAGTTCGTTGCTCCGGTTCTCCTCGGCCGCCGCCGGGCCGCCCGAGAGCGTGCCGAGCGCGATCGACTGGAGCCGCTCCCGCAGCGCCGGATAACCGCTGAAGCCGACCGCCGCCGCGAACCGGGTCACCGAGGGCTGGCTGACCCCGACCCGCTCGGCGAGGTCGGTGATCGACAGGAACGCCGCCTCGGTGAGGTGCTCGATCAGGTACTGGGCGATGCGCCGCTGCCCCGGGGACAGATGGGGCCCGTCGAAAAGCGCCCTGAGCCGGGAGGTCGCGGACACCTCCGCCTCCGGATCGGTCTTGCCCGAGGTGATCGTGGTCGCCTGTGCGCGTGCCTGCTGAGGCGATGGCACCGGTCCTCCTCCGTGTTCTCCCACGAAGCTCAACATAGCTCACGGACCGTGCCCGGCCGGGTGCGCGAGAGGCGGGACCGGGGCCGGGGAGCGGGCGGCAGGTCGGAGGGAGGCGGCCCGCGGCACGGGGCGGGACGCGCGGGCGGGCCGGAGGGGTCCGGAGGAGGGAAGCGAGGAGGTGCGGGCGAAGGGGTGCGGGGGATGCGGGCGAAGGTGTGCGGGGGAGGGGAGCGGGGGCGTGCGGCGGGAGGGCCCGGCGGGACGGGAGCGGCGGCGTGCGGGCGGGAGCGGTCCGCAGATGCAGGTGCAGATGCAGGTGCAGGCGCGCACGGGCACGGACGCCGGCCCGTCGGCGGACCGCTCCCGCCCGTCAGGGCGTCAGCGCCGCTCGATGCGCACGGACAGACCGTCCGCCGTGTACACCGGCACGGCCCGCAGCCGGTCGGAGCCCGAGCTCAGCTCGACCCGGTCGAAGCGGCCGCGCAGCGCCGGGGCGCCGATCACGCGGACGGTACTGCCCACGGCCGGGGGGTGTTCCTCGTCCAGGCGCAGCGACAGCACGCTGTCCGCGCCCAGCACGACCCGGCGCGTCACGGTCAGGACCGCCTTGTGCCGGCCGGCGCGCAGGGTCGGCTCCAGCGTGCCGGACTCCTGGGCGAACAGGCCGTGCACCTGGACCGGTTCGTCGACGCGGAGGGTCCCGCCCAGCACCCGGACGTCACCGTGGCCCAGTGCGTGCGCCGACGCCGACACCAGCACGCCGTCCCGCACGACGGTCCCGCCGGTGTACCGGTTGCGGCCGGTCAGGGTGAGCGTGCCGGTGCCCCCCTTCGTCAGACCGCCCCGGCCGCCGATGTCGTTGCGCCAGGCGTCGGCCGCCTGGAAGCCGCCCGCCGACGCGTCCGGCGCGACCGTCACGTCCGTGTCGAAGGAGCCGTAGCCGTCCGCGGCGGTGAACAGGTCGAGACGGCCCCACTGTTCGAAGCCGTCCAGCAGGACGTACCCGGCGGGCAGCGCCGTCGTACGCAGCACCTCGCGGCGCTGGGCCGCGGTCAGGTACGGCAGCCGGGTCTCCAGCAGCACCTCCGCACCCTTGGGCACGGTGAGCGGCTCGTCGCGCCCCTCGCGGGTGAGCACGTACGTCAACCGGTCCCGCACGGCACGGTGGTTGGCGCTCCGGTCGGCGTAGCGGTCGCCGGCGTCGGAGTGCGCGTGGGCGTACAGGGTGTCGGCCGTGGTGCCGGTCTGCCGGGTGAAGTAGGCCAGGGCCTGCGCCCGCGCGGCCTTCTTCAGCTCGGCGTTGGCGGGGTCGGCCAGTGCGGCGGCGGCGAGGGCGGTGGCCATGACGCGCCCGCCGATGACGTCGACGGTGGAGTGCATGCCGGAGACGATCCGGGTGTGGCTCAGCTCGAAGGCGCGCGTGACGAGCTCCTGGAACCGTTCGGGCACCGCGTACGCGAAGGCCAGCGCGGCCAGGTGGAAGGCGTTGGTGTGCCCGCTGGGGAAGCCGCCGTCGTCGACGGGGGAGGTGCTGCGCTGCCGCAGCAGCTGGGTGACGACGACCACCTCCGAGTCGTAGACCGGGTAGCCGAGGGCGTCGGTGCGGCCGGTGTCGACGACCTCGCTGTCCTCGTTCATGCGCCACGGACGCGGGTACTGGAAGGCGTACTTGCCGGGGTTGCCGGAGGCGAACGGGCCGCGCACGGTGTCGACGAGCCTGGCCACCTGACCGAGGTCGGAGGTGTGCGACCCGGCGCCGAGCGCGGAACCGGGCGGGGCGTCGGCGGGAACGGCGTCGCTGACCGTGGCCGGGGGAGTGGTGTCGGGGGCGGTGGTGATCGAGGTGACCGCCCTGGCGCCCGCGCGGTAGAGGTCGGCGAGCGGGCCCAGGGCGCCGATCATCGCGTAGCTCTGGTGCTGGCGGTCGTGGACGAACGCCTCCCTGGCCTGCGCCTCCGTGCGGGCGGCGGTGACGCGGGCGCAGTAGCGCATGTTGGCGCGCAGCACGTCGGGCCGCAGCGCGGTGCCGGTGTCCCAGGCCGCACCCGTCTTCCAGACCTGCGCCATGCCGCCGAGGACCCGCACCACGGCGTTGGTCTCGGGCGTGAGGTTCGCCATGACGTTGCTCCGGTAGTCGTCGACGAACGCCGGTGCGGCCGTGGCGGCCTTGGCGTCGGCGGCGGCGAGCCAGGAGACCAGGGTGGGGGCGGCGAGCAGCGCGGCGGAGCCGCCCAGCGACGCCTTGAGGAAGCCGCGTCGGTTCACGGCGGACGGCGTGCGGGGCCCGGCGGTTGACGGCATGGAGGTGCCTCTCTGGGATGGTTCGGCCGTGCGGCCGGGGAGGTCGAGGGATCGGGTGCGGCTCTGAGCGGTGGTGTCGAGCCGTGAGCCGGTCGGTGCGTACGTGCGAAGATCTACGGCCGTGTCGTGTCCCGTCGGCGAGGCTCCGGCGACCACGGCATGTCTCACGGGTGAACGCGCCGCCGGTGTCCCGGGGCGTGAGCGGGCGGGCGGGGTGAGGAGGGGGCGCAGCGGGAGGCCGGGGAGACGGGGCCGCTGCGAGGGCTGCGGCGACCGCCGGATCACGGACACCCCGTCACGGCAGGCCTCGGGCCAGCGCGATCGCCCCCTGCACGGGCGGTACCCGCAGCGCTCTCGCCCGCGCCTTCGGCAGGGCCGTCGCGAGTGCCGTGGTGAACGCCTCGAACAGCGCCGGTTGCGCGAGCACGGTGCCGCCCGCGACCACGACGTCGTCCACGACGACCCCGCGGGCGGCGAGCCGGGCGACCAGTGCGGCGAGCGCCCCGCCGGCCCCGGTGATCACGGTGCGGGCGAGCGGGGAGCCGTCGGCGGCGGCCGCGAAAACGGCGGGGGCGTGCCGGCCCCACTCGGCGGAGAGGTCGGCGGCGGCCTCCAGGGCCGCGCCGAGCGCCGGCACCTCCGGCACCCCGACCGAGTCGAGCAGCCCGCGCGCGAGGCGTTCGGGGCGCTCCCCGCGGTCGTGGGCGGCCCACACGGCGCGGGCCGCCTCCCGCACCAGACCGGCGGCGCCGCCCTCGTCGCCGAGGACCGCGCCCCAGCCGCCCACCTGGACGGCGGTGCCGTCGGGCAGCCGGCCCACGGCCACCGAGCCGGTGCCGGCGACCAGGCCGACGCCCTTGTCGAGTCCGGCGGCGGGGACGAGGAGTTCGGCGTCGCCGACGACCCGTGCGGGCACGCCGAGGAGGGTGCTGACGGCGGCGCCGATCGCGGCGCCCTGGCGGGGGGTCTCGCACGCGTGGGCGCCGACGGCGAGGGCGGACGGGCGGGCGCCGGCCGGCAGTGCGCCGCGCACCAGCGCGGCCAGCCAGTCGGCGGCGGCGGCCGGGTCGTGCGGCCGCCAGCCGCCGCTGGTGCGGACGTGGTCGGCGACGAGGTCGCCGCCCGCGAGCGCGCGGAGATGCGTCTTGGTGCCGCCCACGTCGATGCCGACCAGCAGGGGGCACGCGGGAGGGGATTCCTGCACGGATCCTCTTTCGTCGTTGCGCTGGGCTGCGACGGCGGGCGAACCGTGTCCTGGGGACAGGAGAAAAGCAGGAGAAGGGAAAGGTGGCGAAGCCCCGGGACGGGCCTCTGGCGGAGCACGGCAGGCGAGTACCGTGATGTTCGTTAGGAAGTTAACTAACGAAGTACAGTGCGTCAAGAGTCGTCGCGCGCTCGGGTCCGGGCGCGTTCCGGCCGGGCCGGGAGTGCGTGACGCCGGCCCTTCCGCGGCCGTGTTCCGCGGGGCCGATCACAGGGATGATCGCCTTCGTGAGCGCGGCCCGTGACCTGAGTGGCCCGTGACCTTGAGTGGGGGAACCGTGGAACACGTCGTGGCAAGAGCCCCCCGCCTGACCGAGAGCGCGGGCGCGGTGTTCGCCGTGCTGGCCGAGGCGGGCAGCGCCACCCGGCCGCAGCTCGCGACCATGGCGGGCCTGTCCAAGCCGACGGTGTCCTCGGCCGTCGCCGAGCTGGAGGGCGTCCGCCTCGCGGCCCACTCCGGCACCTCCTCCGGCGGTACGGGCCGCTCGGCGGCCGTCTACCGGCTCGGTCCGGCCGCCGGGGCCGTACTCGCCGTGGATCTCGGCCCGGCCCTGACCCGGGTGCGCGGCTGCGCCCTGGACGGCACGCTGCTCGCCGAGGCCACCGGCCCGCGGGCGGGCGCCGCCGACGTCGTACGGGAGGCGCTCGACGCGCTGCCGGCGGACGCCCCGCTGCGCACGATCGTCGTCGCCGTGGGTGATGTCACCGCGCCCGGGGAGCGGGGCGGCGGTGTGCGCCCGGCGACCGCCAAGGCCGGTCCGGTCTTCGACGCCGTGGCCGTGGCGCTGCCGCCGGGAGTGCCGGTCCACCTGGAGAACAACGTGAACTGCGCCGCGCTGGCGGAGCTGCACGAGGGTGCGGCGCGGGGCCGGCACACCTTCGGCTACCTGCGGATCGGCGTCGGCATCGGCCTCGGCATCGTGGTGGGCGGACGGGTGCTGCGCGGGGCGAACGGGGCCGCCGGAGAGCTGGCCCGGCTGCCCTATCCCTGGGCCGACGGCCGCGAGCCGCGGCACGAGGCCCTGGAGGAGTACATGGGCGCCCGCGCCCTGCTGCGGCGCGCCGCCGGGGTCTGGCGCGAGGACGACGGGCCGTGCCCGCGCACCACGGACCGGCTGCTCGCCCTGGCGGCGAAGGGCAGCGCCCCGGCCCGCGCCGTCCTGGACCGGCACGCCGTGGACGTGGGGCGGCTCGCCGCCGCCGTGATCGCCGTACTGGACCCGGGGCTGGTCGTGCTCGGCGGCAGCACCGGCGCCGACCCGCTGCTGCTCCCCGGTGTGCGGGCCGAGGTGGAGCGGCTGAGCTGGCCCACCGAGGTGGTCAGCAGCACCGTCGGTGACCTGGGCACCGTCGTCGGCGCGGCCCGGCTCGCGGTGGCCCGGGGAGTCCAAACCGTGACCGAGGCGGCGCGGACGAAGGATTGACGGCCTCCGACTCGGTCTGCCAATGTCCGGACAAGCGCTTTCTAAGCCGGCCGGGACGCCGGCTTGGGGCAGGCGTCCCGCCCGTACCCGAGGTACGGCAGCCGCACGAGGGCGTGCTCGTGTGACGACGGCCATGGCAGCCGGGGATCCTCACCCGTCAGGATGGCGCGGCCGGGCGAGGCCGCTCCACCGGAAGGCGTCATTCCGAGCAGCATGCCCGTGCCGCATCGACCGGCCGGGACATCCATCACGCACCTCAGGGAGGACCCGGTGGGTCACCAGATCTCGCGCAGAACCCTCTTCCGCACCGCGAGCGGTCTCGCCGTCGCCGGCGCGCTCGGCAGCTCGCTCGCGGCCTGTTCCGGCGGCACCGGGGCCGGCAGCACCACCAGCAAGCTGACCATGACCTGGTGGGGCAGCGACGAGCGGCACGCGGCCTACAAGAAAGCGCTTGCTGCATTCCAGAAGGCCAACCCGAAGATCAAGATCCAGGAGACCTACTCCGGGTACGACGGGTACTTCGACAAGTTCAACACCAACGTCGCCGGCGGCAGCGCGCCCGACCTCATGCAGATGGACACCGCGCTGGTCGCCCAGTACGCCCGCAAGGGGGTCCTCGCCCCCCTCGACGAGTACGTCGGCAAGGACCTGGACCTCACCGGCTTCTCCAAGACGCTCCTGGCCAACGGCACCGTCGACGGCAAGCTCTACGGCGTCCCGTCCGGCATCGGCGTCAACCAGCTCACCGTCAACCGCAGCGGCCTGGAGGCGCTCGGTCTGGAGCTGCCGGACCGCGAGTGGACCTGGGCCGACCTCAGGTCGATCGCCCAGCAGGTCCACAAGAAGAGCGGCGGCAAGACCTACGGCGTCGACGACGGCGGCGGCAGCACCCTCCAGTGCTTCGAGATCTTCGCCCGGGAGAAGGGCCAGACCTTCTTCTCCGAGGACGGCAAGAAGATCGGCTTCACCGCCGACACCCTCCAGGAGTGGTGGGAGTACTGGGCCGAGATGCGCAAGCTGAACGCCTGCCCGCCGCCGGCCGTCACCTCCGCCGCGCACAACGACCTCACCAAGAACGCGGTCGTCATCGGCAAGGCCCTGTTCACCTTCGACTCCGGCGTCTACGGCGCGGGCGGCTCGATCACCGACGCGCAGCTGGACTTCCTGCCCACCCCGCGAGGCGACTGGTCGGGAGCGCGCGAGGGCAACTTCGTCAACGGCGGTGTGCTGCTGAGCGCCACGAAGAAGAGCAAGCGGGTGGCCGACTCCGTCAAGATCATCTCGTTCATCGCGCAGGACGACGCCGCGATCAAGGACTTCCAGCTGCTGCGCGGCATCCCGCCGACCGACAAGGCCCGCAACCTGATCTCCGCCGGCCTGTCCGAGACGGACAAGCTGAACATGGCCAACGCCGACTACATCTCCCAGCGGGTGGCGAAGGCGACCGACGCGCTGCCCAACCCGGTGCCCCCGCCGCAGGGCGCCGACCAGGTCTGGGACCTGCTGTTCCAGTCCAACCTCGCCGTCGCCTTCGGCAAGAAGTCGATCAAGGCGCAGTCCAGCCAGTTCTTCGACCAGGCGGCAGGCGTCCTGTCCGCGTAACCCGCACCGCACGCAGGAAGACCGGGAGAGGGTCAGGGAGATGAGTATGACCACCGCGAAGTCCGACGAGGTCGTGAAGGAGACGCCGGTCCCGGCGACCCCTTCCGGCCAGCGGGAACGCGAACGGATGCGACGCCGCCTCGCCAGAAAACGAGGCGGGGGCTGGTGGCCCTACGTCTTCCTGGCCCCCTGGTTCGTCGGCCTGTTCGGCCTGACGATCTACCCGATGCTCGACTCGCTGTACCTGTCCTTCACCGACTTCGACCTGCTGACGCCGCCGCAGTGGGCCGGCACCGGCAACTACGAGCGGATGTTCACCGACGACCCGGTCTTCTGGGACACGGTGCACGCCACCCTCCTCTACGTCGTGGTGTCGGTCCCGCTGAAGCTCGCCCTGGCGCTCGGGGTGGCGATGCTCCTCAACCGGGACCTGAAGGGCATCGGCCTGTACCGGGCCGCCTTCTACCTGCCCTCGCTGCTCGGCGGTGCGGTGGCCGTGGCCATCGTGTGGCGCCAGGTCTTCGGCGGCGACGGCCTGTTCAACGACTTCCTCGGCTGGTTCGGCATCGAGGGCCAGGACTGGATCTCCAGCCCCGACACCGCGATCTACACGCTGATCCTGCTCGCCGTCTGGCAGTTCGGCACCCCGATGGTCATCTTCCTCGCCGGCCTCAAGCAGTTGCCGAAGGACGTCTACGAGGCGGCCGCGATCGACGGCGTCGGACCCGCCACCCGCTTCTTCAGGATCACCCTGCCGCTGCTGACCCCGATCGTCTTCTTCAACGTCGTCCTCCAGATCATCGACGCGTTCAAGACGTTCACCCCCGCCTTCGTCATCAGCAACGGCAGCGGCGGACCCCTCAACTCGACGATGCTGTACTCCCTCTACCTGTACAAGAAGGGCTTCACGGACCTCCAGATGGGATACGCCTCGGCCCTGGCCTGGGTGCTGTTCCTGGTCATCGCAGGCTTCACGGCGGTCAACTTCATCGCCGGCCGTTACTGGGTCCACTACGACGACTGACGCCCGGCGTCCGAGCGAGGAGTCCTTCCCACCATGTCCGTCACCACCACCCCCGCAGCCTCGCCGCTGAAGAAGCTGCGCTCGGCCACCGGCGCCCGCCGGATCTTCCTCCACACCCTGCTCATCGGCGTCGCGGTCGTCATGCTGTACCCGCTGCTGTGGATGCTCAGCAGCTCGATCAAGCCCGACACCGAGATCTTCACCCACCCCGGGCTGATCCCGAACGAGCTGAACCCGCAGAACTACGCCGACGGCTGGAGCGGGTCCGGCAACTCCTTCTCCCTCTACATCACCAACTCGCTGATCGTCACGATCGGCGCGGTGATCGGCAACGTGGTCTCCTGCTCGCTGGCCGCCTACGCCTTCGCGCGCTTCGAGTTCCGCGGCAAGAAGATCTGGTTCGGCCTGATGCTCGGCACGCTGATGCTGCCCACCCAGGCCGTCCTCATCCCGCAGTACACGATCTTCTACAACCTGACCTGGATCAACACCTACCTGCCGCTGATCGTCCCGAAGTTCCTCGCGGTGGACGCCTTCTTCATCTTCCTGATGGTCCAGTTCATCCGCTCCATCCCCCGTGAACTCGACCACGCGGCCATGATGGACGGCGCCAACCCCTGGCAGATCTACTGGAAGATCATCCTGCCGCTGATGAAGCCCGCCCTGGTCACCACCACCATCTTCACCTTCATCTGGACCTACGACGACTTCCTGCACCAGCTCGTCTACCTCCAGCAGAACGACAAGTTCACCGTCCCCCTCGGCCTGACCCTCTTCCTGGACCAGACCAGCGGCTCCTCCTACGGCGCCATGTTCGCCATGTCGACCCTCGCCCTCCTGCCGACGCTCATCTGCTTCCTCATCTTCCAGAAGCGGCTGGTCGAAGGCCTGGCGACCTCCGGCATGAAGGGCTGAGCCGACATGCACCTCCCGCACCAGCGCGGCCCGCTGCACGATCTCCCGGACACCCCCGAGGCCTACGACGCCGTCCTCGCCGACGTCACCGAGCAGGCCCTGGCCCGGCTGACGCCCGAGGGCAGCCTCGAACACCCCGACTGCGTCGACGACATCGGCGACACCTCCCTCGGCGTCACCTCCCTGCTGGCCCTGGCCTGGCAGCGCTCCGGGGACCCGCGCCTGCCGGAGGCCGTGCGCCGCAGCGTCCGCTTCCATCTGCGCGAGCGGGTCTACCGCCGGGACAACCCCGGCTACCCGAACCTGAGGATCCGCGACTCCGGCCTGCCCTACGCCCGTTACACCCTCGCACCGGGCGCGCACCCCGTCGGGGACTGGCCGAGCACGGTCTGGGCGCTGCTCCAGGCGGTGAACGTGACCGAGGCGGCGGCCGGCCTGCTCGACGACGGACTCCGCCACGAGCTGCTCCAGGTCGCGCACGGCTACTGGCGCTGGCTGACCGAGGCGACCTTCTTCAACCCGCAGGAGGCCGCCAACCAGGCCATCGGCTGCGTCGTCGGCGGTCTCATGCTGGCCCGGCAACTACCGCAACCCGACGGGGAGTCGGTGCGCGCCCGGGCCATGAGCCTGTACGAGCAGGAGATCCGCGCCCACCGGGTGCGCGACCGCGGTGCCCTCCTGCCCCCCGAGCACGGCGGCGCCTACGACAACAACTACGGCCCGATCTCGCTGTCCTTCCTCGCCCAGGCCCACCGGGTCAGTGGCGAGGAGGTGTTCGCCCGCGACGGCGACGCGCTCGCCCGCTACCTCGACGCCCGGCTGACCAACGGCGGCTTCGACAACGGCGGCCCCCGATACAGCGAGCAGCACTCCGGCTTCGAGTCGGTCCTCGGCCTGCGCTACTTCGGCCACCGGATCGGCTCCGACCTCGGCCGCTACCGGGGCGACACCCGCTGGGGCCGGCACGCGGTGAAGACCGACGGCGGCGTCGACGGTCACTTCGCGTGGATGCTGGTATGGCAGATCCAGGACACCACCCGCTGGCACCGCGGGCCCGCCGTGGGCACCGCACGCCACCAACTGCGCGCCGGCACGGTCTCGGTGGCCTTCGACGACCGGATGACCCCCTCCCTCGTCGAGGCGGGCGGCACCTACTGGCTGCCCGCCGCCGTCGCCCGGCAGCACGGCTTCGGCCCCGTCACCGACGGCTTCCTGCTGTGCCGCCCGATGGGCGAGGTCCGGGTCCGCGACGTCCGCGCCGGGGGCCTGACGGCCAAGCTGGTCACCAAGCCGGTCGTCGGCCGCGACCACGTCCTGCGGTACGTCCGCTCCCTGTACGTCACCGACGGCACCCTGCTGTGGACGACGGTGGCCGTCGAACGCCTCGACGGCACGCCGTACCTGCTGGCCGGCCTGCCGTACGCCGAGGACGACGGCGACCGGGTGCGGCGCACGGCACGCGGCGAGGTCGCCTCGGCCGGCCCCCTGCGCCTGACGCACCCGCGGGCCGAGGGCCCGGAACACTTCGACGCCCGGGGCGAACTCACTCAGGAACAGGCCGCGTTCGCCCTCGCCGCCGACCCGCGTGGCTACGGCAACCCGGACGAGGGCTGGCGGCACCTGGTCGACTCGACGGCCCTGGAGGCCGGCCCCGTCCCGGACACCCCCGAGGACCTGCACGTCTTCGCCGTGCGGTACGGCTCGTCCGACCCGCTGACGGTGTCCGCCACCCGGGACGGGTCGGGCCTGGTCATCCGCACCGCCGCCTTCACGGCCGTCCTCGGCGGTGACGACGCCCACGGAGAACCGGAGCTGACCCTGAGCGCGCTCTGAGCGTGCGGCCCGGCCGGCCGCCGGCCGGGCCGCACGGCGCCGTACGTCCCGCGCGGCCCCCCGGCGGGGGCCCGCCCGTTCAGCCGGCGGGGTCCGCTCCCGCTCCGGGGCCGTCCTGCCGCCCCGTGGCGTCCCGCACGACCAGATCCGCGCGGTCGCGCGTGGCCGCCACCAGGTCGGCGTTGTGCCGGTCCGGGCCCCGGACCCAGGCGACCGCCTCCTCGTGGGACTTGCCGAACTCCTCGTGACGGGCGACCAGTCGGCGGACGCGTTCCTCCTCGTCGACCTCGCAGAACCACACCGCGTCCAGCTCGGAGCGCACGCGCGCCCACGCGCCCGTGCCCAGCAGCAGGTAGTTGCCCTCCGTCACCACGAGACGGGTGCCCGGCGACACCGGCACGGCGCCCGCGACCGGCTGCTCCAGGACCCGCTCGAAGCCGGGCGCGTACACGACGTCGTCGCCGTCCGCCTCCTCCCGCAGCCGGCGCAGCAGGGCCGCGTACCCGGCCGCGTCGAACGTGTCGGGCGCCCCCTTGCGGTCGCGGCGGCCGAGCCGGTCCAGTTCGGCGTCGGCCAGGTGGAAGCCGTCCATCGGCACGTGCGCCGCCCAGGGCTCCCCGGTGCCGTTCAGCTCCCGCACCAGGCGCTTCGCGAGCGTCGTCTTGCCCGAGCCCGGAGCGCCGGCGATGCCGAGGATCGCGCGCCGCCCCGGCCGGGTGAGCGCACGCGCGCGGGGCAGCAGGTCGTCATGGGTGAGCACACAGCACAGTGTCGCAGCCCGGCAGGGAACCCGGAGGGGCCGGGCGGGGACAAGGAGCGGGACGGAACATGCCGGAGGACGAGAGGCGGATCCGCGCGCTGATCACGCGCTGGGCCGACGCGGTCCACCGTGGCGACCTGGAGGCCGTGCTCGCCGACCACGCCGAGGACCTCCGGCTGTACCACGTGACCCCGCCCGACGACGGCATCCGCGGACTCGCCGCCCACCGGGCGCTGTGGCCGCCGTTCTTCGCCCGGCAGGTCCGGGGCGCGCTGTTCGAGATCGACGTCCTCGACGTCACCGCCGACCCGGAGGTCGCCTTCGCGCACACCCTGCTGCGCTGCGGCACCCCCGGGGAACTGGCCGAACGGCCCACCCTGCGGCTGCGGCTGACGTTCGGTCTGCGCAAGCTGCGCGGCCGCTGGGTGATCGCCCACGAGCACCACTCGTTCCCGCACGACTGACCCCAGGTGTGACCGCACGGCCACCGCACGGCCACATGCACGGCCGCGCGCACCACCATGTGGCGCGCGCCACCCGGTGAGGAGCCCGCGGAAGGGGAACGGGACCTGTATGACGACGACGCTCGGTCTTCCGGACACGATCCAGGCCTGCCTCTTCGACCTCGACGGGGTCGTCACGCGGACGGCCGTGGTGCACGCGGCGGCCTGGAAGGAGATGTTCGACGCGTTCCTGCGCGAACGCGACGGCCCGGACCACCGGCCGTTCGACCCCCACGACTACGACGAGTTCGTCGACGGCCGCCCGCGCGCGGACGGCGTCCGCACCTTCCTCGCCTCCCGCGGCATCCACCTGCCCGAGGGCTCCCCTGACGACCCGCCGGACGCGGCGACGGTCCACGGCCTCGGCAACCGCAAGAACGAGCTGCTCCTGGCGAAGATCCGCACCGACGGCGTCGAGGCCTACGAGAGCACCCTCGGCTATCTGCGGGCCGCCCGCGCGCGGGGCCTGCGCACGGCGGTCGTCTCCTCCAGCGCCAACACCCGTGACGTGCTGCGCTCGATCGGCGCCGAGGACCTCTTCGAGGTGCGCGTCGACGGCGTGGTCGCCGCCGAGCGGGGACTGCCGGGCAAGCCGCACCCCGACACCTTCCTCGCCGCCGCCCGCGAACTCGGCGTCGCACCGGAGCGGGCCGCCGTCTTCGAGGACGCGCTGGCCGGCATGGACGCGGGCCGCGCCGGGCACTTCGGGTACGTGGTGGGCGTCGACCGGGTGGGGCAGAGCGACGCCCTGTACGCCCACGGCGCGGACGTCGTCGTGAAGGACCTGGCCGACCTGGCCGCACCGGGGGAACTGGGGGAACACGAGTGATCGCCGACCGGCCCTACGCCGTCGAGCCCTGGCGGGTGCGCGAGACGCACCTCGACCTCGACGCCCTCGCCCGGAGCGAGTCGGTGTTCGCCCTGTCCAACGGGCACGTCGGCTGGCGCGGCAACCTCGACGAGGGCGAACCCCACGGCCTGCCCGGCACCTACCTCAACGGCGTGCACGAACTGCACCCCCTGCCCTACGCCGAGGCGGGGTACGGCTATCCGGAGTCCGGCCAGACCGTGATCAACGTCACCAACGGCAAGATCCTGCGGCTGCTGGTCGACGACGAGCCGTTCGACCTGCGCTACGGCCGGCTCGTCTCCCACGAACGCGTCCTCGACCTGCGCCGGGGCGTCCTGGAACGCACCTGCGAATGGACCTCGCCGGCCGGCTCGACGGTCCGGGTGCGCTCCACCCGGCTGGTCTCCCTCAGCCAGCGCGCCGTCGCCGCCGTCGCCTACGAGGTGGAGGCCGTCGACAGCCGCTGCCGCGTCGTCGTCCAGTCCGAACTCGTCGCCAACGAGAGCCTGCCCGAGCCCACCGCCGACCCGCGGGCCGCGCGGGCGCTGAAGTCGCCGCTGGAACCGGAGGAGGACGTCGCCGTCGGCCGCCGGCTGCGGCTGGTGCACCGCACCCGGCGCAGCGGACTGCGCGTCGCCGTCGCCGCAGACCACACCATCACCGGCCCCGGGAGCACGACCACCAGCAGCGAGAGCAACGTGGACGTCTCCCGTCTCACCGTCACCTCCGTGCTGGAGCCCGGCGAGACGCTCCGGGTGGAGAAACTGGTCGCGCACGGCTGGTCCGGCGCCCGCTCCCGGCCCGCGATGAGCGACCAGGTGGAGGCGGCGCTCGCGGCGGCCGGACACAGCGGCTGGCAGGGCCTCCTCGACGAACAGCGGGACTACCTCGACGACTTCTGGGCCCGCGCCGACGTGGAGGTCGACGGCGACGAGGAGATCCAGCAGGCCGTCCGCTTCGCCCTCTTCCACGTCCTGCAGGCCGGCGCCCGCGCCGAGCGGCGCGCCATCCCCGCCAAGGGCCTCACCGGCTCCGGCTACGACGGCCACGCCTTCTGGGACACCGAGACCTTCGTCCTGCCCGTCCTCACCTACACCGCGCCCGACGCCGTCGCCGAGGCCCTGCGCTGGCGGCAGTCCACCCTGGACGCCGCCCGCGAGCGGGCCGCCCAGCTCGGACTGGGCGGCGCCGCGTTCCCCTGGCGCACCATCGAGGGTTCGGAAGGATCGGCGTACTGGCCTGCCGGCACCGCCGCCTTCCACGTCAACGCCGACATCGCCGACGCCGTCGTCCGGTACGTCGCGGCGACCGGGGACACCGCGTTCGAGCGGGACACCGGCGTCGAACTGCTGGTGGAGACCGCCCGCCTGTGGCGCTCCCTCGGCCACCACGACGCGCACGGCGTCTTCCACATCGACGGCGTCACCGGCCCCGACGAGTACAGCGCGGTCGCCGACGACAACACGTACACCAACCTCATGGCGCGGGCGAACCTCCTGGCCGCCGCCGGCGCCGTCGAGCGCCACCCGGAGGCGGCGGCCCGGCTCGGCGTCGACGAGGAGGAGTCCGCGGCCTGGCGGGACGCCGCCGCGGCCGTGCACATCCCCTACAACGACGAACTCGGCGTCCACGAACAGCACGCCGGGTTCACCCGCTACCAGCGCTGGGACTTCGACGGCACGCGCCCCGACCAGTACCCCCTGCTGCTGCACTTCCCTTACTTCGACCTCTACCGCAAACAGGTCGTCAAGCAGGCCGACCTGGTGCTGGCGATGTACACCTGCGGCGACTTCTTCGACGCGGAGCAGATCGCCCGCAACTTCGCCTACTACGAGCCGCTCACCGTCCGCGACTCCTCCCTCTCGGCCTGCTGCCAGGCCGTCATAGCCGCCCAGGCGGGCCATCTGGAACTGGCCTACGCCTACACGGCCGAGGCCGCCCTCATGGACCTGGCCGACCTGGAGCAGAACACGAGCGACGGACTGCACATCGCCTCGCTGGCCGGCACCTGGATGGCACTGGTCGCCGGGTTCGGCGGGCTGCGCCGGGACGGCGACCGGACCCTGTACTTCTCGCCCCGGCTGCCGGAGGCGTTCAGCCGCCTGGCCTTCTCCCTCCAGTTCCTCGGCCGCCGCCTGCACGTGGAGATAGGCCCCGAGAAGGCCACGTACACCCTGCTGTCCGGGCCGCCGCTGACGATCGACCACCACGGCACGCCGGTCCACCTCAACGGCGACGGACCCGCGGTGCGGCCCGTCCCGCCCGCCCCCGCACGCCCGGCCCCCGAGCAGCCGCGGCACCGCCGCCCGCACGTCCGCCAGGTCCGGTAGATCCGTCAGATCCGTCAGATCTGGTAGATCCGGTGGGTCCGGCGGCTGCGCGCTGTGCGCGCACCTGGCCGTACATCCCCTGCGTGCCCGCCCCTCCCGCGTTAGTTTGGCCATGTTTTTCCGGTTACGGGCAACCGACGGGCAAGGGATGGACATGGCCGACGGCAGGAACGCCACGCTCGTCGGCGCGCGACGGGGCGCGCCGACGGGCGTGCCCGGCGCGTCCTGGCGGGCGCACGGCTCCGGGCCGCTCGCGGCCGTCGCCGCGGCCTTCACCGTCGCCCAACTGGTCCTCGTCGGGCCGGGCCTGGGCCTCGGCTGGGACGAGACGGTGTACGTCAGCCAGATCTCCGCCCAGGCCCCGCCCGCCTTCTTCAGCGCGCCGCGCGCCCGCGGCGTCTCCCTGCTGGTCGCGCCGGTGACGTCCTGGTCGACCTCGACCGGACTGCTGCGCGGCTACCTCGCCGTGCTGTCCGGGCTCGGGCTCTACCTGGCCCTGCGGGTCTGGCGCCCCTTCTTCCCGCCCCGCGTCCTGGCCGGCGCGGGCGCCCTCTTCGCGTCCCTGTGGGTGACGCTGTTCTACGGCCCTGCGGCCATGCCCAACCACTGGGTCGCGATCGGCGCCCTCGCCTGCGTCGGCTGCTTCCTGCGGGCCCGCGCCGACCACGCCGACCGGGCGGCCCTGTGGGGCGTCGCGGCGGGCGCCGCCCTCATGGCCTGGATGCGTCCCACCGACGCCGTCTGGACCACCCTCCCGCTGCTCGTCCTGCTGATCCCGGCCCGCAGCGGCCGCCTGGCCCTCGCCCTCCTCGCGGGCCTCGCCACCGGCGGCGGCCAGTGGATCGCCGAGGCCCAGCTCAGCCACGGCGGTCTCGCACAACGGCTCTCCGAGGCCTCCCGCATCCAGGGCGGCCTCGGCTGGCACGTCGCCGTCGACGACCAGCTGCGCAGCCTCGTCGGCCGGACCCTGTGCCGCCCCTGCACCGGCTCCATGCCCGACCCGGTGATCGTCGCCTGGTGGTGCCTGCTGCCCCTGGCGGCCGCCGCCGGTCTCGCCGTCGCGGCCAGGGCCCGCCGCACCACGCCGACGCTGCTGCCGCTGGCCTGCGCCGCGACCGCCGCCGTGCCGTACCTCTTCCTGATCGGCTACGCCGCCCCGCGCTTCCTGCTGCCCGTGTACGCGCTGCTCGCCGTCCCGGTCGCCGACGCGCTGTCCCACCTGGTCACCGCGCGGGACGGCCGAGTGCGCCCGGTCGCCGCCGGACTCCTCGCGCTCGCCCTCGCCGGACATCTGGCGGTGCAGTACGTCGTCCTGGACCGGGCCGTGGACCGGATCGCCGCCGACCGCCGCGACTGGACCCGCACCGCCGCCGACCTGCACCGGTTCGGGGTACGCCCGCCCTGTCTGGTCACCGGCACGGAGGCCATCCCGGTCGCCTACTACGCCGGCTGCTCCTCGGCCAACCCGCGCGGCCACAACGCCAACACCACCGAGGCGGACATCGCGCGCACCGCCGACCGGGTCCCCACCGCCGCCCTCTCCCCGCCCGGCGGCCCACCGCCGCCGTACGCCCGCGGCTGGCGGACCCGTCCGTCCGCCGGACTCGACCTGCACCTCGCGCCCTCGCCGCCGGGCGGCCGGACACGATGACCGCCGCGCGCGGCGGACCGGCGGCGGACGGCCTCGCCACGCGGGCGGGACGGGCGTGGGGCACACCGTCCCGCCGCCGCGTCGGGGACGGTCACCCCGGGTGCGCGAGTGGCGACCGCCCCACCGTCCGGTCTTCCGGGAGGGACGCACGGGTGACGTCCGCGTCCGCCCGTGCGGTGGCCATGTGCCACGGTTGGGGCGCGTGCGACGGGATACGCGGACGGGGACAGAGCAGCCGGAACAGCCCCGGGAGGCATTCATGGGCACGGAGCCCGAGACGACCGCAGACGACGCCTATCAGCCCACCGGCACCAACGAGGAGCAGGAGGACGCGGCGCCGCTCGACCTCCAGGACGCGCTCGACGAACGTACCTACGACGACATGCTGGACGAGGGCTACTCCCCGCCGGAGAAGCCGCTCGGCGTCACCAAGTACGGCACCACCGCGGCCGAGCAGCACGAGGGGGAGAGCCTCGACCAGCGCCTGGCGCAGGAGGTCCCGGACGTGTCCGAGCCCGCCGGGGACGGCGTCGGCGACCTGCCGCGGGGCGAGGGCGAACCGGTCGACCCGGAGGCCGGCGAGGCACGGGCCGGCCGCCTGGTCGCGCCGGACGAGGGCGCACATCCGGACGCCACCAAGGAGGAGATCGCCGAGGACGTCGGCATCGACGGCGGCGCCGCGGGCGCGGAGGAGGCCGCCGTGCACATCGTGGACGACCACGACCTCCCCTAGGGGCTCCCGGTCCCCGGTGCGGTGCGGTCCGGCTTCCGCCGCCGGCCGGTGGCGTCGGGCGCGGCGGCCCCGCGGGAGGCGGCGGGTGCCGGGCGGGCGAGGACCGTGGGGAAGGCGACGCAGCCCGGCACGACGGGGCGGTCGACGACGGCCGCGCGGCTGCCGGGGCCGGTCGCGGCGACGGCGGCCTTCCGGCCGTCGGGGCCGGGTCCGACGAGCACGTCGAAGACGGGCGCCTCCGGGGTCCGGCAGTGCGGAGGGCCCGTCCGGAAGAGGGTGAACCGGCAGCGTCCGGCACCGGGCGGCAACCGGTTCACCACGGGGTCGGGTCAGGGAAGCATCTTCTCGATGCAGTCCGGCCCCTCCGCCTCCAGCTTGCGCCGGGCCCACTCGAGGTTGCGCGGGGTGAGGTCCCGGCCGGCGGCCAGGACCATGTCCTCGGGCGACACCTCGGTGCCGGTGCGGGTGTGGAGCAGGTTGTCCGGGGTGGCGCGCTCGGAGGGCGGCCGGGAGGGATCGGGCTCGGTGGTCGGCATGGTCACGGCTCCTCGGTCCGGAGGGCTGCTGCGGCCCCGGTGCGGTCATGGGGTCCACTAACACCATTCATCGCCGGAGCGAAGTGTGCATCCCGGGGGCCCGGTGCCCGCCGGACGGGCCGGACGCGAGCCCCTCCGGCGTTCGGGGAGCCGGGACCGCAGGAGGGCGGGGGCGGGGGCGGACGAGGACCCTTCCACCCCGGATGTCCGTCGTCGGCGACAACATCGTCGTGAAGACGCCCGGCCCGGGCCTCGCGGTCGGCGTGCTCGCCGACGCCACCGTCGTACGGCTGCTCGTGGTCCCGGCGGTGACGACCCCGCCGGGCCGGCACGCCTGGTGGACGCCGCGGTGGCTGGACCGGGTCCTGCCCCACCTCGACGCCGAGGGCGGAGGGGCGCCGGAGCGGACGGAGCCGGAGCGCCCCGCAGCCGCCGGGGAAGGGGAAAGCGGGGGACGGCCCGGCGGGGGAGTCCCTACGGTGTGACCGCACGCCCGACGACCACGGAAGGAGGCGAGCGCCACGCGGTCCACGTTCCCGCGGTGCCCGCGCTCCCGCCCCGTGGCCCCGGCGTGCCGCGTCCGACCCGCGAGCGCGGCCTGCCCGAGCGCCCCGGACGCCCCACGCCCCCCGAACCGGACGGCGCCGTGTTCTTCGACGCCCTGCGCCGCGTCCACTCCGTCACCCTCGACGCGCACGCCCGCAAGGCCGTCGCCGAGGGCGGCCTCGGCCCGGCCGCCCGGGAGGAACTCGGCTTCCTCCGCCGGTGCCCGTCCCCGCGAGCGGTGGCGGACCGCCCGCACCCCGGACGGTGACCCGGCCGGCCTCCGCATCCCGGCCCGCAACCCCTCCGGACCGTGCATCGGCCTCCTCGGCGTCGTGCCCGAACACCGGGGCCACGGCTACGCCTACGGCCTGCTCGCCGAGCGCACCCACCACCTCGTCGCCCGCGGCGCGGAGTTCACCGCCGGCGCGACCGGCCGGGGCGGCTTCCCCACGGCCGCGCACTTCACGAAGGCCGGCTACCCGGTCGTACGGAAGCGGGTGGACTTCACGCCCCCTGTTCGTCCGTGAACTCGGGCTGACGGCACGGAACTCCTGCGGCGCCTCCGAGGTGACCGGGCCTGGTCCCGGTGGGGCGAGGAGCCCTTCGAGGACGGTTGACGCGCACCGGCAGGTTTGCGATGCCCCTCGCCGTGCATTCGGAAGACGTACAGACTTTCCAACGGAGATCGGAGGAACCGTGGGCATCATCGCCTGGATTCTGATAGGCCTGCTCGCCGGTGCCATTGCCAAGATGCTCCTGCCCGGGAAGGACCCCGGCGGCATCATCGTCACCATGCTGATCGGCGTCGTCGGTGGTCTGCTCGGCGGCTGGCTCGGCAAGGTGATCTTCGGCGTGGACTCGATCGACGGTTTCTTCGACCTGTCCACCTGGATCGCCGCGATCGTCGGCTCGCTCATCCTGCTGGTCCTCTACCGGGCCGTCACCGGCAACAAGCGGACGCACCGGCACGCCTGACCGGCCCTTCGCGGCCGTGAACTCAGCCCGAGTCGGAGGCCGTCAGGCCCTCGGCCTCGGCGAGGATCTCGGTGACCCGCAGGCCGAATCCCGCATCGCACGGATGCGGACGCCCGTCACGGGCCGCGGCGCACAGCGCGTCCGCGGCCCGGCCGAGTGCTGTCGAGGCGTCCGCGGCACTCTCCGGGAGACGCGCCACCCCGGCCTCCCCACGGATCTCCACGCCCGAACCGGCCGCCGCCGACGGGGCGGTCAGACTGAGCGTCAGCGTGCTGGAGGCACCGCCGCAATGGTCCAGGACCAGGTGGACGCTGTCGCCGGGCCCCGGAGCCGCGGCAGCCACCCGGCTGACGTCGCCGAGGACCGGCAGCAGCACGGACAACGCGTGCGGGCCGACGTCCCACAGGGCGCCCTTCTCCCGTCGCCACGGCGTGGCGAACGGATGGTCCTCGCCGGTGAACACCGAGCCCAGCCACTGCGCGTGCCCCGTGAACCAGCCGCCCGCCTCCGCCTGTTCGGCGATCCACGCCTCGGGCTCGGGGAGGAAACGGGTGGTGAAGAAGACCACCGAGGCGACCCGCGCCTTTTGCACGGCACGCACCACGTCACGCGCCCCCGCCACCGTCGCGGCGAGGGGCTTGTCCAGCAGGAGATGACGACCGGCCCCGGCGGCCCGGACCGCGAGGTCCGCCTGCACGTCCGGCGGCAGCGCCACCGCCACCGCGTCGACCTCCGCGAACAACTCGTCCACGTCGTCGAAGGCCCGGGTGCCGTGACGGTCCGCCAGCTCCTTCGCGGCGGCGGGGCGCCTGCCCCACACCCCGACGAGGTCGAGACCCTCGTGCGCGCTCAGGACGGGCGCGTGGACCATCCGCGCCCAGGGGCCGGTGCCGAGCAGACCGATACGCATGCCGCTGACTCTCCCTGCTGCCGGTCGGGGTGACGCCGGACGCCGCGCCGGACGCCGTCCACGGCGAGCCTCGCACACGAACGGCCCCGGAACGCACCCCTCGGGGAGATCACCGCGGCCGCGGCCCGGCCGTCAGGCGGCGCGGGTCCCCGCTGCGGCCTCGCCGGCGGCCTTGCGGGCGGCCTTGTGCGCGGCCGGTCCCGGGCTCCGCGACGTGTCCCGGACCAGGTGCAGGTGCCTCCTGCGCCCGGCATGCCGGCGCCTGGGCCGAGCGGGGGCGAGGACCCGGTCCTCCACGCGGTCCACGACCACCAGCAGGACGGACAGTGTCGGCAGCAGCAGTACGGCGACCCAGAGCACGGCGTCCCTCCTCGTCCGGCGACCCGCTCCGGGTGCACCGATGCACGCCGTTGATGCGCGCAGACGACCGGGAAACGCCGTCAGGGACGTGAAGGATCCGTGAAACCGTCCAGCAGCGCGTCCGCCTGGGCGAGCCCGCTCTCCTGCGACACCTCCCGCAGGGTCTGGGCCGGCCGCACCGTGACGAACCCGACGCCGCCGGCCCGGAACGCGAAGCCGTACACCCCCGGCCGGGGCAGGCTGTTGTACGCCCAGGGCGCGGAGAAGCAGTAGGCGCCCGCGTCGTGCAGGACGACCAGGTCGCCCTCGGCGAGTTCGGGCAGCGGGCGGTCGTGCGCCACGACGTCACCGGCGAAGCAGAGCGGCCCGGTCACGTCCTGGCGCAGCCGCGGCGCGTCCTTCGGGGTGCCGTCCGGGCCGTACGCGGACACCCGCAGCGGCCAGGCCCGCGGCATGAACACCGTGCGCGTGGCGACCTGGGCGCCGGCGTGGGTGAGCGCGACCCGGCGGCCGCCGGCGTCCTTGACGTACTCGACGCGGGCCGCGAGGAAGCCGTTCTTGGCGAGCAGGGAACGGCCGAACTCGGTGACCAGCCGGTAGCGGCCGTCCAGCACGGCCGGCCGGACGGCGGTGAGCGCGGACACGTAGTCGGCGTAGGTGGGGGTGACGGTGTCGCCGTCGAAGTTCACCGGCAGGCCGCCCCCCAGATCGAGGCTGGTGACCTGCCGACGGCCGCACCGGGCGTCGATCTCCTCGGCGAGGTCGTGCAGGGCCGCGACCCCCTCGGCGATCAGCGGGAGGGGACAGCCCTGCGACCCCACGTGCGCGTGCAGGCGGGTCAGCCACGGGCGGCGCGCGAAGGCCTCGACGACGCGCTCACGGGCCCCCGGGTCCCGCAGGGCGACACCGAACTTGGAATGCGCCGTCGCCGTGCTCATCGGGCCGATGGTGCCGCCGCCGACCTGCGGGTTCACCCGCAGCCCGAGGACCGAGGCGCAGCCGGGCGGGCGCAGGTCGGCCACGCGCTCCAGCTCGGCCAGGTTGTCGGCGTTCAGCGCCACGCCCAGGGCGAGGGCCTCGCGGATCTCCGCGCGGGTCTTCGCGGGCGAGTCCAGCACGATGCGGGCCGGCGCGAAACCGGCGTCCAGCGCCAGCCGCAGCTCGCCCGGGCTCGCCGCCTCGCAGCCCATCCCCGCGTCGGCGAGCAGCCGCAGCACGGGCACCAGCGCGCACGCCTTCGCCGCGAACGTGTGCAGCACGTCGGGGACGTGTGCGAACGCCCCGTGCAGGGCGGCGACGCCGTCGCGCACACCCTGCACGTCGACGAAGGCGGCCAGCGGCCGGTCCTCGCCGATCAGCCCGTCGGCCACGGCCCGGCGCAGGGCGGCCGGGACGCGGGCGGAACGGTCGAAGCCGGCGGAACGGTCGACGCAGGTGGGGCGGGTGCCGCCGGTGGGGCGGGTGTCGTCGTCGGCGGGGAGCACCACGTGAGGGCCTCCTTCGGTGCCGGGCGGGGACGGTCATCTCCAGCTTCGTCCCGGGCGGGGGAGTACGGCGACCGCGGACGACGCCGTGGGCGGCGGGCGGGCCGCACGAGACCGGCGACATTGCCGGTCCCCCGGCGGCGACCGTGCCCCAGAGTGGCACGGCCAGCCCCCACGAGGGCCCGCCCGGCCGGGCGGGCCGCCACGACAGAGAGGACGACTCGTCGTGCAGCAGCAAGCGCGCACCGGTGCCGCCCACCGGGTGCCCACCGGTTCCCCCCACCGCGGACGCGGCCGGTTCGCCGGCCTGGCGACGGCGATCGCCGCTGTCGTCGGTCTCACCACCCTCGGCCAGCCCGCGGCGCAGGCCGCGGACAACCCCTACGAGCGCGGCCCGGCGCCGACCACGTCGAGCATCGAGGCGGCACGGGGCCCGTACGCCGTCTCGCAGACCACGGTCTCCTCCACCGCCGTCACCGGCTTCGGCGGGGGCACGATCTACTACCCGACCAGCACCGCCGACGGCACCTTCGGCGCGGTCGCCGTCTCGCCCGGCTTCACCGGCACCCAGTCCTCCGTCTCCTGGCTGGGCCCGCGGCTCGCCTCCCAGGGCTTCGTCGTCTTCACCATCGACACGACCTCGACGCTCGACCAACCCGCCTCGCGCGGGAAGCAGCTGCTCGCGGCCCTGGACTACCTCACCGGGCGCAGCTCGGTCCGGGCCCGCGTCGACGGCACCCGGCTCGGCGTGATGGGCCACTCGATGGGCGGCGGCGGCAGCCTCGAGGCCGCCAAGACCCGCCCCTCCCTCCAGGCGGCCATCCCGCTGACGCCGTGGAACACCGACAAGACGTGGCCGGAGGTCAGCACGCCCACCCTGATCGTCGGTGCCGACGGCGACACCGTCGCCCCCGTCGCCAGCCACGCCGAGCCCTTCTACACCTCGCTGCCGTCGTCCCTGGACCGCGCCTACCTGGAGCTGAACGGCGCCACCCACTCCGCCCCGACCAGCTCGAACACCACGATCGCGAAGTACAGCGTCTCCTGGCTGAAGCGGTTCATCGACAACGACACCCGCTACGAGCAGTTCCTGTGCCCGCTGCCGACCCCGAGCTCGACCGTCGAGGAGTACCGGGGCAACTGCCCGCACACCTCCTGACACCCCCGACACCTCCCGAAGCCGCACGACGGCGGCGGTCGCGCCCACCCTCGCGCGACCGCCGTCGCCGCCGTTGTGCACGATCACGGCGCGGACGGGCGGCGATTGGGCACCGGCACAAGCCCGCACACCGGGCCCCACCCGCGAACGCCCAGGTGGCGGGCCGGAATCGGGGCCGCATCCACCCGGACGAGCGACTTCCGCCTCACGTTACGCGTGCGTAACGTCACGGGAATGACCGCACAGACGACCGCGACCCCCGGCCCGGCGCCGCACCGGGCGAACGCCGCCGCGGACCGGCTCGACGGCGGCGTGCACGTCGTCACGGGCGAACCGGGCTGCGGCCGCACCCGGTTCCTCGAGCGCGCCGCCCGCGCCTTCGCCGGGCCCGCCGTGCGGGTACGGGCGGACCCCGCCCGGTCGGCCGTCCCCGGCGGCGGCCTGCGCACCCTGCTGCGCGCGCTCGGCGACGCCACCGGCCGCACGCCGGCCGGCGGCTCCGGGCCGGCCCTGCTCGACACGCTGTCCGCCGCTCCGTCCCCGCTGCTCGTGTGCGTCGACGACGCCCACCTGTGGGACCCGGTCTCCCGCGCCGTGCTGGGCGACGCCGCCCGGCAGCTGTGCCGTACGACGACGGCGGCGCGCCTGCTGCTCACGGTCCCCGGACACCGCCCGCCCGCTCCGGAGTTCGCCGGACTGCCGGTGGTGAGGATGGACCCGCTCACCCCGCCCGAGGCGGCGGTGCTCCTCGACGAGGTCACCGGCAAAGCCCTCGACGGGGGAGTCCGGGACGAGCTCGTGGACGCCGCCGAGGGCAACCCGGCCCTCCTCCTGGCCCTCGTACGGCGGCTCTCGCCCGCCCAGCTGCGCGGGGACCGTCCCCCGCCCCGCCCGCTGCCCGGCGCCGAGGTGCTGACGGGCCTGGCCGGCGGGTACCTGGACGGCCTCGCCCCCGGCCGCCGCGACCTGCTGCTGACCGCGGCGGCCGCCGCCCGCGACGACGAGGACACGGGCGTCGGCCTCGGGTTCGTCCTGCGGGCGGTTCGGCACCTCGGGCACGACGGCGCCGCACCGCTGCCCGATCTGCTCGCGGTCGCCGACGACGAGGTCCGCTTCCACAGCGAGCTGCTGCGCCGGACGGTGTACGCGGCGGCGCCGGACGAGCGGCGGCGGGCCGCGCACCTCGCGCTGGCCCGCGAGCTGGAGGAAGGGGACCCGCGGGCCCTGCTGCACCGGGCCTGGGCCGGAGCCGTACGCGGGGACGAACTGGAGGCGGTCGCCGGGGACCTGCCGTCCCGGCGGCTGCGCTGCGCCGCGTACACCCGTGCCGCCGAACTGTGCGACGACGGCCCGCGGCGCGCCGAGCGGTACACGGCCGCCGCCGGCCAGGCCCTGCTCGACGGACGCTCGCACCGGGCGCTGCGGCTCCTCGACGCGGCCCGGACCGGCAGCGCACCCGCCGGCCTGCGCGGCCGTGCCGCACTGCTGCGCGGCACGACGGCGCTGCGTGACGGACCCGTCGACGAGGCCCAGGCCTCCCTCCTGCTCGCCACCTCCCTGCTCGCCGCCCACTCCCCGGCCGACGCCGCGACCGCCGCACTGGCCGCCTGCGACGCGGCGTGGGCGGCGGGCGACCCGGCGGGATGCCTCGCCGCACTCGAACGCTGCGGGCAGGTCACGGAAGTCCCCGCCCCGGGCGATCCCCGCGCCGACTACCGCCTGGGGCTACGGGCCCTGCTGGAGGCGCGGTTCGAGGAGGCCGCGGTCCGGCTGCGGCGGGTGGTGCCGGACCCGGACGGCTCCGGCGACCCGGAGGACGGTCTGCGGGCCGCCGCGGCGGCGCTCATGCTCGGCGACCTCGCCGGCGCCCGCCGGGCGGGCGCGCGGGCCCTGGCCGCCGCCCGCACCCTGGACACCGTCGCGGCCGTGCCCCGGGCGCGGGAGTACCTCGCCTACGCCGAACTGCGCGCCGGCCGGCACGCGCTCGCGCGCACCCACGCCGAGGAGGGACTGCGCGCCGCGCACCGGGCCGGGCAGCGCAACACGGCCGCCCACCAGCACGCCGTACTGGCGCTGGCCGCCTCGATCGAGGGGGAGACCGAACGGGTCGCCGGGCATGTGGCGGCCGCGCTCGGCACCGCCCGCCGGCACGGCCTCGCGCAGGCGGCGACGCTGGCGGAGTGGGCGGCGGCCCGCGCCGACCTGGGGCGCGGCCGGCCCCAGGAGGCCGCGGACCGGCTCGGGCCCCTCGTGCGGCCGGGCACCCGGCGCGGGCACTTCGCGCTGTGGATGCTCGCCGTTCCCTGCTACGTGGAGGCCGCCGTCTCCGCCG
Source organism: Streptomyces sp. NPDC088766 (assembly GCF_044750845.1). Taxonomy (NCBI): domain Bacteria; kingdom Bacillati; phylum Actinomycetota; class Actinomycetes; order Kitasatosporales; family Streptomycetaceae; genus Streptomyces; species Streptomyces sp. NPDC088766. The sequence goes on from NZ_JBIVKQ010000002.1 coordinate 380,796, forward strand.
GGCAGCCCGAGGGCGCCCGGACCGTCGTCGAGGACTTCGCCCGGTGGGCGGTCTTCGGCGCCGACCCCCAGGCCCCCGCCCAGCTCCTGCGCTGCCGCGCCCTGCTGGCCCCGCAGGACCGGGCGGACACCCTCTACCGGCGCGCCCTCGACCTGCACGAATCGGCCGGCGGCGATTTCGAGCGGGCCCGCACCGAACTCCTTTACGGCAAGTGGCTGCGCCGCCGGCGCCGTCTGCGCGAGGCCCGCGACCGGCTCGGCGCCGCCCTCGTCGGCTTCGAACGGTGCGGGGCCCGCGCCTGGGCCGAGCAGACCCGTGACGAGCTGCGCGCGGGCGGCGCCGCGGCCGGCGGACCGCGCCCGAACGGGCCCGCCGACCTGGCGGGACTGACCCCGCAGCAGCTGCGCATCGCCCGCCGGGTCGCCGAGGGCGCGACCAACCGGGAGGTCGCGCTGACGCTGTCCGTGAGCACCCGCACCGTCGACTACCACCTGCGGAAGGTGTTCGCCACGCTCGGTGTGCGGTCCCGGCTGGAACTGGCCCGGCTGGTCGAGCAGGCGGAAAAGACCGGTGCACACCCCTAGGGACCGACCGGACGGTATGTCATCCTTCGGGGCAGGACCCGCCGGCCGGCGGGATCCGCGCGGACCTCCACGGCCGGCCCGAGCCGGACGGAGCACCACCGTGCGGGAGCCGCCGGGTCACCGACCCCTGGGGGAGGACCGCGATGCACCACGCCCTTCGGCCACGGATTGCGGTGCGCCCGGCACCGGCTGGCCCCGCCGGACCGGGCCCGCGGCCGCGGCCGCGCGTCCGGTCGCTGATCGACGCCGACGCCCTGCGCGTGCTGCACCGCGCCGCGCGGGTACTGCTCGACGACCTGCCCGACCTCACCGACCGGCTCGTCGCCGTCCTCCAGGAGCAGGAGCCCGCCTACCGCGTCGCCGTGGAGAGCGACCCCGCCGCCACCTGGCAGGAGGTCCACCGCTCACTGCGGCACAGCGTGAACTCGCTCCTCGACCCGCGCGGCAACCGGGACGCCGCCCGCCGCTGCTCCTGGAAGATCGGCGCCACCCGGGCCGAACAGGGCCTGCCCCTGGACGCCCTGCTGCACGCCTTCCGGCTCGGCGGCTCCCTGGTCTGGCAGGGCCTGGTCGAGGAGACCTCCCGCTCCGCCCCCGAGGACGTACGCCTCCTCGTGCACGTGGCCGCCGACGTCTGGAACTTCGTCGACGAACACTGCACGCTCGTCGCGGACGCCTACCGGCAGGTCGAACGACAGCTCGCCTGGCGGCGCGAGAACCGGCTGCGGCTGCTCGCCGCCGCCCTCCTGGAGGGCACCAGCCGCATCGCCGACCTGCCCGAGGCCGCGCAGGCCCTGGACCTGCCCGAGCAGGGCCGCTACGTCGTCGTCGCGGTGTCCGGAGGGTCCCCGTCGGAGGCGGCCGGTGCACGTGCCGCGGTGGGACGCGGCGCGCGTGTGCACTGGCACACCGGGGTCGAGGTGGACTACGGCATCGTCCTGCTCGGCGACGGCCAGGACGGGACGGCGGTCGACGGCGGCCCGCCCTCGGGCGCGCGCGTCGGCGTCGGTACGGCCGTGTCGGGCCTGGCCGCCGTCGGCGACGCCCGCCGGCTCGCGGACACCGCGCTGCGCATGTGCCCGGGGAGCGGCGGCACGATACGCCTGACCGAACACCTCCCCGCGGCCCTGGTGATCTCCGCGCCCGACCTCGCCACCGCCCTCGCCGACCGGGTGTTCGGCCCCCTGAGAACCCTGGAACCCGCCGACGCGGCCGTCCTCCTGGACACCCTCGCCACCTGGCTGGCCTGCGACGGCTCCGCCCAGCGGGCGGGCGAACGCCTCTACTGCCACCGCAACACCGTCCTCAACCGCCTCCGCCGCTACGAACAGCTCACCGGCCGCAGCCTCTCCCGCCCGACGGACGTCGTCGAGATCACCCTCGCCCTGGCGGCCCGGCCCGCCCGCTGACGGGCCGCCAGGGCGAGGGAGACGGCACGGCGGTGCGGACCGCCGCCCCGCCATGGAACCGTCCCCGTGTCCCCGTGTCCCCGCGTCCCCGCGTGTGTCTCTGCGTGCCCGCGTGCCCGCGTGCCCGCGTGCGCGCTCCGGCTCCGGGGCGGAGCGCGTTCAGCCGGTGCTTCCCGGCCGGTGCTTCTTGGCGGGCCCGGCCTGGTCCCAGCGGCCCGGCCGCCCGCTGACGGCCTCCGCGGCGAGGCGGCGCGGGGGTGCGGGGGTGCGGGGGTGCGGCGGTGCGGGCCGTACCGCCGCACCGCCCGTGCCCGTACCGCCGCTCACCGCCTCGCCCGTGACCCGCGCACCCCCTCGCCCCGCCGCCACGGCGGCACGCGTCGCCCGCCTGGGCACCCGCACAACCCCCCGCCTCCCGCACTGGGCCTGCGCAGCGAGCCCGCCCCCGCGCCTGTACCGGCCCCTCGGCCCCGTGCTGTGGTGAGCGCCCCCGTCCCCGAAGTGCCGTGACCGGCCGGCACGGACCCGAGGAGCCGCGATGCCCGAAGCACCACCGCAGGATCCGCCCGCGCTGCACGTCGAGGGGCTCGACGTCATGTACGGGCGGGCCCTGTCAGCCCTGCGTTCCGTGTCCCTGACCGTTCCGCACGGCGCGGTCGTCGCACTGCTCGGCGCGAACGGCGCCGGCAAGACCACGCTGCTGAGGGCCGTCTCGGGCACCCTGCGCCTGCACCGCGGCACCGTCACCGCGGGCCGCGTCCGCTACGGCGACACGGAACTCGACGGACGCGACCCGGTCGCCGCGGTCCGGGCCGGAGTCGTCCAGGTCCCCGAGGGCAGACGGGTCTTCGCCGGCCTCACCGTCGAGGAGAACCTGCGCACCGGCGGCCTCGGCCTCGGCCGGCGCGCTCCCGCGCTGGTCCGGGAGTCCCGCGACCGCGTGTACGGCCTGTTCCCCGTCCTCGCCGAACGCAGCCGGCAGGCGGCCGGCCTGCTGTCCGGGGGCGAGCAGCAGATGCTCGCCATCGGCCGCGCCCTGATGGCCGCCCCCCGCCTGCTCCTGCTCGACGAGCCGTCCCTCGGCCTCGCCCCGCGCATGGTGTTCCGCATCGCCGAGGTCGTCCGCGAGATCAACGAGCAGGGCACCGCCGTACTGCTGGTCGAGCAGAACGCCGGCATGGCCCTGTCCCTCGCCGACCACGCACACGTCCTCGAGGTGGGCGAGATCCGGCTCTCCGGCCCCGCCGACGAACTCGCCCGCACGGACGCCGTACGCCGCCTCTACCTCGGCGAGAGCGCCGACGAACCGGCCGGCGACCAGGGGGCCGCGTGAACATCCGCACCACCGGCCGTACGGCCGCCCGCGCCACCGCCGGTTCCCCGGCCGCACCCCCGGCGCTCCACGTCCGTGACGTCACCGTCCGCTTCGCCGGTCTCACCGCCCTCGACTCGGTCTCCTTCACCGTGGCCCCGGGCTCGGTGCACGCCCTGATCGGACCCAACGGCGCGGGCAAGTCCACCTGCTTCAACGTCCTGTCGGGCCTGTGCCGCCCGGCCGCCGGCCAGGTCCTGCTCGGCGACACCGACCTGACGGGACTCGCCCCGCACCGGATCGCCGCGCTCGGCGTGGCCCGCACCTTCCAGAACATCGTCACGACCGAGGGCACGGTCGCCGACAACCTCATGCTCGGCCGGCACGCCCTGTCCCGCGCCGGCTTCGCCGCCAGCGCCCTGCGTCTGCCGAGCGCCGTACGCGAACAGCGCGCCCACCTGGACCGGGTCCGCGAGATCGCCGAACTCACCGGCCTCGCCGCCCACGTCGACACCCCGGTGGCCCTGCTGTCCTACGGCGACCGCAAACGTGTCGAACTCGCCCGTGCGCTCTGCCTGGAACCGCGCGTGCTGCTGCTCGACGAGCCGGTGGCCGGCATGAACGGCGCCGAACGCGCCGCCACCGCCGGCGTCGTCCGCACGGTCCGTGAACAACTCGGCCTGTCCGTCGTCCTCGTGGAGCACGACATGGGCCTCGTCATGCGCCTCGCCGACGAGGTCACCGTCCTCGACTTCGGCCGCCGGCTCGCCCACGGCACACCCGAGGAGATCCGCCGCCACCCCGAGGTGCTGCGCGCCTACCTGGGCACCGGCGCCCCCGACGAGGCCGATGGGACCGGCGAAGCCGACAGGACACCACCCAGGACCACCGACACGGCCGACACGGCCGACACGGCCGACACGGCCGACACGGCCGACACGGCCGAGACCCGCGAAGAGACCGACGTGACCGAACCCCCCGGGGAGAACGCTCAGTGACCACCCTCCTCGACACCCTCCTCAACGGCCTCGCCCTCGGCGCCGTCTACGCCCTCGTCGCCCTCGGCTTCGTGGTCATCTTCAAGGCTTCCGGCGTCCTCAACTTCGCCCACGGCTCGCTGCTCCTGCTCGGCGGCTACCTCGTCGCCGTCCTCCACGACGACCTCGGCTTCGCCGGCGCCCTCGCGGTGGCCGTCCTGGCGACCGGGGCCGTGGCCGGCGCCCTCGACCGGCTGCTGCTGCAACGCGGCGACCCGGACCCCAAGGCCGCCCACGTGCAGACCATCGTCACCATCGGCGTGGACATCGTGCTGGTGACCGACCTGTCCCGGCGCATCGGCGGCGACCTCCTCACCCTCGGCGACCCGTGGGGCGACGCGGTGACCGGCCTCGGCCCGGTGACCGTCGCCGACAGCCGGCTCGCCGCGATCGCCGTCTCCGCCGTCGTCATCGCCGCCGTCTTCGCCCTCTTCCGGTTCACACCCTGGGGCCTGTCCCTGCGCGCGGCGGCCGAGGACGTGGAGGCCGCCGCCCTGATGGGCGTACGGCTGAGCCGGGTCCGCATGCTCGCCTGGTGCCTGGCCGGTGCGCTCGCCGCGCTCGCCGCCGTGTTCCTCGCCGCCTTCCCGGCGCCGGGCCTGGAGCGCACCACCGGCCAGATAGCCCTCAAGGCCTTTCCCGCGGCCATCCTCGGCGGCATGGCCTCACCGCCCGGCGCCCTCGCGGGCAGCCTGCTGATCGGCCTGACCGAGGCCCTCGTGGCGGGCTACCAGTCCGAACTGCACGTCCTCGGCGAGGGGTTCGGCGACGTCGCGCCCTACGCCGTGATGGTGGTCGTCCTGCTGGTGCGGCCCACCGGTCTGTTCGGCGCGAAGGGAGCGGTCCGTGTCTGAAATCGTCCCGAAGTGGGCCAGGCTGCTGCTGCCCGCCCTCGTGCTGTGCGCCCTGCCCTTCTACCTCGACGCCTTCTGGCTGCGCATCGGCCTGTTCTCGCTGGCCGCCGCCATCGGCGCCGTCGGCCTCGGCCTGCTCAGCGGCACCGCCGGCCAACTCTCCCTCGGCCACGCCTTCTTCCTCGCCGTGGGGGCGTACGGCTACACCTGGCTGGCCGGCGACCCCGGCCCGGCCCTGCCGCCGGCGCTCGCCGCCGTCCTCGCCGTGCTGCTGGCGGGTGCGGCGGGCGGCCTGTTCAGCCCCGTCGCCGGACGGGTGCGCGGCATCTACCTGGGCATCGCCACCCTCGCGCTGGTCTTCCTCGGCCACCATCTGCTGCTCACCGCCGACTCCGTCACCGGAGGCTTCAACGGCCGCTCGGTGCCCCCGCTCACCCTCGGCGGCTTCGGGTTCACCGCCGACGACCCCGAACTCACCGTGCTGGGCGTGCCGTTCGGCGCCGAGGAACGCCTCTGGTACCTCGGTCTCGCCCTGTTCGCCCTCACCTGGTTCACCGCGCGCGGACTGCTGCGCGGCCGTCCCGGCCGGGCCCTCGCGGCCGTCCGCGACAGCGAGACCGCGGCGGCCGTCATGGGCGTGAACGTGGCCCGCTACCGTTCGGCCGCCTTCGTCGTGTCGTCGATGTACGCCGGTCTGGCCGGGGTCCTCCTGGCCCTCTCCTTCCGCCGGGTGGTACCCGACTACTTCGGCCTGGCCCTCTCCGTCGACTACCTCGCCATGATCGTCATCGGCGGCCTCGGATCCGTCGCCGGAGCCACCGCGGGAGCCTTCTTCGTCACCGCGCTGCCCCTGCTGATGACCCGGTACGCCGACCGGCTCCCGCTGGTCACCGCTCCCGGCACCGGCGGTGAGGGCGCCGTCGGCCCGACCGAGGCCGCCCGCTACCTCTACGGCGCCGCGATCGTCGTCATCCTCCTGTACGCCCCCGACGGACTGCACGGCCTGACCCGTCGGGTACGCGCCCGCCTGCGGCCCGCCCGCTCACCCGGCCGGACCCCGTCCGCACCCCCGCCGACCACCACCGACGCCCCGCCCGCCTCACCGGCACGAGCCAAGGAGCACACCCCGTGAACCCCAAGCACCGCACCCGCGGCACCGCCCTCACCGCGGCACTGGCTGCCCTGCTGATCGCGGCCACCGGCTGTAGCTCCAAAGCGGACGGCGGCACCACCTCCGACGGCGCCGACGGCGTCACGTCCGGTCCCGGAGTGACCGACAGGGCCATCAGGCTGGGCGCCCTCACCGACCTCACCGGCCCCTACGCCACGCTCGGCAAGTCCATCGTGCAGGCCCAGCAGATGTGGGCCGACGAGACCAACGCCAAGGGCGGCATCTGCGGCCGCAAGGTCGAGATCGTCGTCAAGGACCACGGCTACGACGTCCAGAAGGCCGTCACCGCCTACGCCGACATCTCCCCGGACGTCGTCGCCCTGCCCCAGGTCATCGGTTCCCCGGTCGTCGCGGCCCTGCTCGACGACATCGAACGCGACCACCTGCTCACCTACCCCCAGGCCTGGGCCGCCTCCCTGCTCGGCAAGGACTCCGTCCAGGTCATGGCCACCACGTACGACCTCGACATGATCGCCGCGGTCGACTTCCTCACCCGCACCAAGGGCCTGGCCAAGGGCGACACCGTCGGGCACGTCTACTTCGAGGGCGACTACGGCGCCAACGCGCTCGAGGGTTCCACCTGGGCGGCGAAGAAGGCCGGGCTGAAGATCGCGGGCCAGAAGATCAAGGCGACGGACACCGACCTCTCCGCCCAGGTGACGGCGCTGAAGAAGGACGGTGTGAAGGCGATCCTGATCAGCGCCGGGCCCGCCCAGACGGCCTCCCTGGTCGGCGTCGCCGCCTCCCGCGGCCTGCGCGTCCCCGTCGTCAGCAGCGCGCCGGGCTTCGCCCCGCAGCTGATGAAGACCCCCGCCGCACCGGCCCTGACGGCCATGCTGAGCATCGTCAGCGGCGCCCCGGCCGTCAGCTCCGACATCCCCGGCGTCAAGAACATGGTCACCGCCTACACGAAGAAGTACCCGGCCTCCCCGGTCGACTCCGGGGCACTGTCCGGCTACAACGCGGCCCAGCTCCTCGGCGCCGACCTGAAGAAGGCCTGCGAGGGCGGCAGCCTCGCCCGCGAGGACGTGGTGAAGGCGCACCGTTCGCAGAAGGACGTCGACACCGGCCTCGGCAGCCCGCAGAACTTCACCGACGTCGACCGGCCCGCCGCACTGTCGACGTACGTACTGAAGCCGGACGCGAAGGCGGCCGGCGGCGTGGTGGGCGTCGAGGACGCGCACCAGGCGCCGGGAGTGGAGGAGTACCTGGCGTCGAAGTCCTGAACCGGGCCCGCATTCAGCGGCCCCGCTGCTGAATGCGTTCGCTTTCTTCCATTGGACCTCCGAGGCCCGCCGGGGCCAGGCTGGAACGCGTCCGGTGCACCGCGATCACCTTCCGGTGCACCGGACTTCGTCACGCCCACCGCCGAGAGAGGTCACGAGCCATGCACACCCGCCGCATCGGTGACGTCGAGGTCAGCGCGATCGGGCTGGGAGCCATGCCCATGTCGATCGAGGGCCGCCCCGACGAGGCACGCTCCCTCGCCACCGTGCACGCCGCGCTGGACGCCGGCGTCACCCTGATCGACACCGCGGACGCCTACCACCTGCACGCCGACGAGGTCGGCCACAACGAGACCCTCGTCGCCAAGGCCCTCGCCTCCCACGACCGGGGCGCCGACGTGCTGGTCGCCACCAAGGGCGGCCATCTGCGCCCCGGGGACGGCAGTTGGACCCTCGACGGCAGCCCCCGGCACCTCAAGGAGGCCTGCGAGGCCTCGCTGCGCAGGCTCGGCGTGGAGGCGATCGGCCTCTACCAGTTCCACCGCCCCGACCCGCGCGTCCCGTACGCCGACTCGGTCGGCGCGGTGCGCGAACTGCTCGACGAGGGAAAGATCCTCGCGGCCGGCATCTCCAACGCCGACCCCGGCCGGATCAGGCTGGCGAACGACATCCTGGGCGGCCGGCTGGTCTCCGTGCAGAACCAGTTCTCGCCCGCCTTCCGCTCCAGCGAGCCCGAACTGCGCCTGTGCGACGAACTGGGCATCGCCTTCCTGCCCTGGAGCCCGCTCGGCGGCATCTCCCGTGCCGGTGGACTCGGTTCCGCCCACGCGTCGTTCGCCCGGATCGCCGAGCGGCACGGGGTGAGTCCGCAGCGCGTGTGCCTGGCCTGGATGCTCGCCAAGTCGCCGGTGGTGGTGCCCATTCCGGGTGCCAGCCGCCCGGAGACGATCCGCGACTCGGCCGCGGCGGCCGAGCTGGTCCTCACGGCGGAGGAGCTGGCGGAGCTGGACGCGGCCTGACCCGGCGCGCCGACGGGACGCAGAAACGGGCCACGCCGCCGGGACGAGCCACCGGCGGCGCAGCCCTGCCGACCAGGGATAGAAAGCGCTTGCTCTACGCTCGGGAGCCACACGCCCCACCTGATTCCCGCATCCCGCATCCCGCACCCGGGGAAGGACCACCGCCGATGGCGTCGTCGCTCGACAGACCCCTCGACCACCGCTACCGCGACGAGCACCCGATCCGCACGCTCGCCTACCTCTTCCGCGCCGACCGGCACCGGCTGGCCGGCGCGGTCGTCGTCTTCACCGTCAAGCACAGCCCCATCTGGCTGCTGCCGCTCATCACCGCGTCCATCATCGACACCGTCGTCGAGCACCAGCCCATCGGCCGCCTGTGGACCAGCACCGGCGTCATCCTCTTCATCCTGATCGTCAACTACCCGCTCCACCTGCTCTACGTCCGCCTCCTGTACGGCAGCGTCCGCCGCATGGGCACCACCCTGCGCTCCGCCCTGTGCACCCGCATGCAGCAACTGTCCATCGGCTACCACTCACGGGTCAGCGCCGGAGTGCTCCAGGCCAAGGTCGTCCGGGACGTCGAGGCCGTCGAGCAGATGGTGCAGCAGACCGCGGAGAACGGGCTCGGCGCGATCACCGTACTCATCGGCGGCCTCGTCATCATCGCCGTCCGCACCCCCGAGTTCGTGCCCGTCTTCCTGATCGTGGTGCCCGTCGCCGCGTTCGTCGTGGCCCGCCTGCGGTCCCGGCTGCGCACCCACAACGAGCACTTCCGCCACGAGGTGGAGACCCTCTCCTCACGCGTCACGGAGATGACCCGGCTGATCCCGGTCACCCGCGCCCACGGCCTGGAGGGCAAGGCCATCACCCGCATGGACGGCACCCTGCGCCGCCTGCTGACCTCCGGGATGCGCCTCGACCTGGTCAACGGCCGCTTCGGCTCGATCTCCTGGGTCGTGCTCAACGTGGTCGGCGTGCTGGTCCTGGCGGGCGCTGCCCTCGTGTCGTACTACGAGGTCTGGGGCGTCACCCCCGGTGACGTCGTCATGCTCAGCGCCTTCCTCACCACCCTGACCAACTCCACGACCACGCTGACCGGCCTGGCGCCGGTCATCACCAAGGGCCTGGAGTCGGTCCGCTCGGTCGGCGAGGTCCTCCAGGCGCCCGAACTGGAGGACAACGAGGGCAAGGCCGAACTGACGGCACTGCACGGCGCGGTGAGCTTCGAGGGCGTCGGACACGCCTACGAGGGCGGCCGGCCCTCGGTGCGCGACTTCACCCTGTCCGTTGCGCCGGGCGAGACCGTCGCGCTGGTCGGCGCCTCCGGCGCGGGCAAGTCGACCGTGCTCAACCTCGTCATCGGCTTCATCCGGCCGACCTCGGGCCGGCTGCTGCTGGACGGCACCGACATGAACACCCTCGACCTGCGCACCTACCGGCGGTTCGTCTCGGTGGTCCCGCAGGAGTCGATCCTCTTCGACGGCACCGTCCGCGAGAACGTCGCCTACGGCATGGAGGACGAGGCCGACGAGGAAGCGGTCCGCGCCGCCCTGCGCGACGCCAACGCCCTCGAGTTCGTCGACCGGTTGCCCCAGGGGCTCGACACCCTGGTCGGCGAGCGGGGGGCACGCCTGTCGGGGGGACAGAAGCAGCGGCTGGCGATCGCCCGCGCGCTGATCCGGGACCCCAAGGTGCTCATCCTGGACGAGGCCACCTCCGCGCTCGACACCCGCTCGGAGGCCCTGGTCCAGCAGGCACTGGCCCGGCTGCTGCACGGACGCACCACCTTCGTGGTGGCGCACCGCCTGTCCACGGTGCGCGGCGCCGACCGGATCGTGGTCATGGGGGAGGGGCGGATCCTGGAGACCGGCACGCACGAGGAACTCCTGCGCCGGGACGGCGCCTACGCGGCCCTGCACAGCGGGCAGGCGGCCTGACGCCGGGGGCCGCCCTCCGGGGCGGCACCGGATCGGCACGACAGGACCGGGGCTCCAGAACCGCTGGGCCGGATGGCGAAAAACATACCCCCGGAGGGTGACACGCGCCGCATCCGCGCATGAATCACCCGGGTCCGGGCACACGACGCCCACCACACCTGGAGAAAGGGGCGCTCGTGATCGTTCCGGACCCGAAGACCGTCAGGACGCTGCTCACCCGCTACGCGACGCTGAGGATCGCTCAGGCGGAGCGGGAGGCACCGCAGACGGCCCGCGAGTTGGAGGACGTCACCTACACGCTGTGCGTCCTCATGGCCACGTCCGACGTCCGTGAGGCGGTCGCCGCCGCGGACGCCCTGCTCGCCGCCGAGGTGCGGCCGCCGGCGGCCCGGCTGCCGAAGCAGGAGAAGGACGCGGCGCAGGACGTCACGACGAGGGACGGCGAGCGGGACGAGGAGAGCGGCCTGTCCCTGGCGGTCTGAGGTCGCCCCCGGCCCGGCTCACGGCACCGCCGAACCACAGCGGTCCGCGGGCCGGGCCGGCCGTCGCGGGGGAGTTCCGGCCAGCCACCCCGCGATGGTGCGGGCGATCGGCTGGCCGGTGTCCACCTCGACGAAACCGAACTGGCCCGACTGGTTGCACTCCAGGAACCACCACGTGCCGTCGGCGTCCTCCGCGAAGTCGAAGGCGCCGTAGGCCAGTTCCGCCTCGCGCAGATACGTCCGCACGGCCTCGGCCAGGCGCGCCGGGACGTCGACCGGGCGCCACGGCGCGGTCGACGGTGCGAAGCGCACGTCCACCACCTCCGGGTCGCCGTCGCCGCAGGCCGCCTTGCGGGCGGCCAGCAGTTGCTCGCCCACCGCCGTCAGCCGGATGTCGGCCCGCTTGGCGACCCGCCGTTGCAGCAGCGTCGGGCCGTAGGCGACGGCGGCGAAGTCGGTGCCGGGCGGAACCCGGGTGGTGGGCACCGCCCGGGGCGGATCCTGGGGATGCGCCCCGGACACCGGCTTGACCACCAGGTCGGGGTACCGCTCGGCGAACTCCCGCGCCGCCTGCGGGAACGTCGTGATGAGCGTGGCCGGCACGGGCAGCCCGCTGCGCTGGGCCAGCCGCAGCTGCCACGGCTTGTGCCGCGCCCGCCGGGAGGCGTCCGGATGGTTCATCCAGCGCGCCTCACCGCCGCGCAGCATCCCGTACAGCGCCTGCGAGGCCTCCTCCGTGAGCCACGCGGACGGGTCGGGGGCGCGGGCCGCCGCCGCGCCGGGCCGGCGGACCCACACCGAGCGCAGCGAGTCGATGCTCACCAGCCGCCCCGCGGACGACAGATGGCCCCGGAAGGCGCCGTGCACGTACTCCCCGGAGAGCGCGACGGAACCGGTCAGGTCGGCGGGATCGAGCCGCACGACGGGAACGCCGGCGGCGTTCAGGTGCACGACCACCATGTCCGCCGTGACGTCCTCTTCACTGGTGAGGATGAGCACGGTCATCTCGGCCGCCGCGCTCAGTCGTCGAAGTGCGTCTTGGAGCCGGCTGTGGAGGTCGTCGTCCCGAGCTCTCTCAGCAGGGCGTGGTCGCGGGCGGCGATCCGGCCGTCGAGGAGCACGTTCAACTGCATTCCTGGGTCATAGGCGTACGGAGTGGTGAACTCCAACTCCGCCGCCGGGCGTGCGTAGTTGAGCGCGAACGGTTGCATCGTCTCTCCCTCGTCGGTACTGCGTCGATCAAGCGGTGCCGCCGTGCGACGTCACTCGGGCCCGCTGCTGTGGTGCGACCTTCAGTCACTTATACGAATCGAACGGGTGGTTGGTTTCCTTACTCTCCGTGATCACCGCCGGGTCGGGCCGGGCACAGGGAGCTGAGCAGGGGCGATGAGCCTCGTGCAGGGTGAAAACGTCTTCCCGGGCGGTCAGTTGGCGGTGTCCGCGTGGCCGGGGGCGCGGCGCAGCGAGCGCAGGGCGAGGAGCAGGACGCCGATGTCGTCGAGGTAGACCGGGTCGGGCAGCAGGTCGGCCGGGAGGACGAAGTACGCGACCGCGCCCCAGAACACCCAGCGCGGTCCGGTCGGCAGGCCCGCCTGCCGGAGGCCGCGCCGGGCCCGGACCAGCCGCACCATGACGGTGGCGGCCACGGCGAACAGCGCCACCGCCACTACCGCGGCGACGGTGACGAGCGTGGTGGTCGCATCCACGGGCCCTCCCTGTGCGCGGTCCGTCGCGCGGTGTCCGGTGGTTCCCCGACTGTCGATTTCCCCGTTCCCGTCTGGCGAATGCCCCGTCCGGGGCGGGGAAATCGCGCCGACCGGGTGTCGTTCGACACGCCCGTGGCCCCGGCCCGGACGGCCGCGACGCGCTCACCCGGTCGCCGCGTCCGAGGGGCGGGGGCCGCCGGGGCCCCGCGGGCTCACCGAGGCGACCCCCGCCCCGCCGCGGATCGCGGGCCCGGTCACCGCTGCCACCGCGGTCGTCGCTCTCCTCCTCCGTCTTTGGGGCGGGCGCCGCTTCAGCGGCCGGACTCCGGCAGCGCGGTGAGCACCCGGTCCGGGGTGAGGGGGAGTTCACGGAAACGGACGCCGGTCGCGTGATGGACCGCGTTGCCCACCGCGGCGGCCGTGCCGACGATGCCGATCTCCCCGATGCCCTTGCCGCCCATGGGGTTGAGGTGCGGGTCCTCCTCCTCGACCCAGTGCGCCTCGACGTCCGGCACGTCCGCGTGCGCGGGCACGTGGTACGACGCCAGGTCGGACTCCGTGAAGTCGCCGAACGCGGCGTCCGTCGTGCTGCCCTCGGTCAGCGCCATGCCCAGGCCCGTGGTCATGCCGCCGACGAACTGGGAGCGGGCGCCGGGGTGGGAGGCGCAGGCGTCGGCGGCCTCGGCGGGACTGCCGGCCCGGCCGGGGCGGGCGGGCCGGTTCGGGCTACCCGGCCTCGTCGCCGGCCGGCCCCCGCTCCCGCGGGCTCTCGGCGGTGGCCGGGCGCAGGCCCTTCGCCGTCCCGCGGAGGCGTTCCAGGGTCCGGCCCAGCTGCTGGAACGGTGAGCCGGCGGGCCTGGCGGCCGGCTGCGGAGGCTCGCCCGGCCCGGCCGCCTCCCGGTAGGCCGTCAGCGCCTCGTGCGCCTGTTCGGCGGCCTCCCGGTACAGGTCACGGGACTGCGTCATCGCCTCCAGCGCCTCCCGGTACCTGACCACGAGGCTGCGCTCGCGGGCCAGCTCCTCCTCCAGCGTCAGCAGCCGCCACTCGTCCCGCAGCGCGGTCAGCGCGGCCTCGCCGCCGTCCGGCAGCGGCTTGGGCAGGGCGGCGAACCGGGTCACCGCGTCCAGCAGCTCGGTGGGGTGCGTGCCGTCCAGGAAGACGCTGCGCACCGAGAAGCCCGCGGCCTCGTACCCGGCCGGGGCCGGGGAGCCCGGCAGCACCAGCGCGCCGCCGCGGGGCAGCTCCACGTCGAACTCGCGCAGCGCCCAGTTCGCGGTCCGCAGCTGGTGCGGTGCCGCACGGTGCTCCACGACCCGGTGGTGCAGTCCGGGCGGCAGCAGCGGGATCAGGGAGCGGCGGCCCCGTTCGTCGGGGGTCATGGCCTCGTGCACCAGCAGGTCGATGGTCCAGGTGTCCCGCTGGGCGCCGCGCAGCACCCGCCGCAGTTCCTTGTCGTCCGCCGGGAGCGCGCTGACGTCGAGGTAGCGGCCGCCGGTGACCGTCTCCTGGCCCCACGGGGCATCCTCGTCCCAGGGCCAGAACATGGCGGCCGGCGACGGCCAGCGCAGGTCCCACGGCCGCTCGGCCTCCGCGACCAGCGTCCATTCCTGCCCGCGCCCGGACCACTCGCCGAGCGTCAGCCGGGCCCGCACGGTGATGTCCCCGGGCACCTGCCAGCGGGCTTCGAAAACCAGTTCGCCTTCGGCGGTGTCGGCGTCGGGGACCTCCAGGAAGTCCTGGAGCGTGCCGGCGTCCTTGAGCGAGCGGAGGTTTTTGCGCAGGACGTCCGGCGCGGTCGGACCGGTGTGGCGGCCGCGGGTCAGCCACACCGTGGAGGGCGTCGGGGCCGGGACGGCCGGGGAGGTGAGCATGAGTCCCTTCGTGAGGAGCGGGGGCGACGGGGGAGTGCCAGTATCGCCGTCGCGGCGGGCGGGTGATCGAGCGGGGGGCGGTGCAAAACAGGTCGTGGTGCGCATTCCCACCTGAGCCTCGCGTCACGCGTGGAGCGGGCCACCCGGGCGACCCTCGCGCCGCGCGTACGCGCCGGCCCGGCGGGGGCGGGCAGCGGCTTCCGGCCGACCGTACGCAGGAGGAACGCACCGATGAGACTCGGTCTCACAGGACGGACCGCGCCGGTGTCGGGCCCCTCCCAGGGTATCGGCGGGGGCGGCGTGGTGGTCGCCGCCGGTCCGGCCCGCTCCGGAGCCCCCGCGGGCGCCGGCGGACGGGACGCCGACCGCCTTCGACCGGAGCCTCGGGAACCGCGGCGGGCGGTGCCCGAGGGCCGCTCCGGGGCGGTCGGCCCCGGCCCGGCAGGAGGCCCGGCGCGCCTTCGTGCGCGAACTCCGCCCCCGCTCCCCGCCGCACCGGCCCGTCCGACCGGAGGAGATCGCCGGCCTCGTCGTCCGCCTCGGCTCGCCGTTCGCCGTTCGCCGCTCATCTCCGCGAGACGGGCGGCGCGCTGCGTGTGGACGGCCGGTACGGCGGCCGGTACGGCCGGTACGGCCGGTACGTCGACGCGATGCCGCCGTGACCGTGCGCGGCCCGCACACGGGGTGTGCGGCGTTCACCACGGACGCGGGCACGCACCCGTGGTCCCCGCCGCGACGGCCGCCGACAATCGATCCGGCGGACAGGGCTCGCCCACCATCCGCGTCGGGGCGGGCCCTGTTCCCGTGCCCGGAACAGCCCTCTCGCGGAGCCCGTGGACCGTTTCCCGGAACCGGGCCGCACGTTCCGGAGGAAAATGCCAAAGCGTCCACCCGGGACCGCCACTTTCCGTAACCTCGGGGTCACGCCCTCGGTGGCTGCCCGCTGCCGGGCCCCGCCGGGCCCCGCCGGGCCGGTGACCGCCGCGCCGTCGACTCGCGCCGAAAGGAGACTGGTTCATGGCCGTCGAGGCCGAGGTCCTGAACGAACTGCACCGGTTGCGCACCCGCATGCCCCAGCTGACAGGGGCGCTGGCGGCCAGCGTCGACGGATTCGTCCTCGCCCAGGACATGCCCGGCGTCCAGCCGGAGGGCCTCGCGGCCCTCACCGCGGCCGCCCTCGGTGTCGGTCACCGCCTGGTGGACCTCACGGCGCGGGGCGAGTTCTGCGAACTCCTCGTGCGCGGGGCCGGGGGTTACGTCGCCACGTACGCGGCCGGCCCCACCGCCGTCCTCACCCTGCTCGCCGACGACCGCGCCAACGTCGGCCGCCTGCACCTCGAAGGCCGGCGCAGCGGCGCCCACATCGCCGGCCTGATGGCGGCCGGGCCCGCACCGCAGCCGGCGCACCCGGCCGTTCCCACCGCCCCGCTCCCACCCGAGAACCGCGCCCTGGGCGCCCTGCCGATGCGCATCCCCCGGCAGTTCAGACCCCAGCGGGGTTCGGAGTACGGCGGCTGAACCGGCCGCGGACCGCACCGCGGGGCGGGCCTGCGCGCCTCACCCCCGCCCCGCACCACGGAGCAGGTCTACGCGCCGCCGCCCCCCGTCCGTCCCCGGCGGCGGTCGGTGCCGCGCCGCCGGCCCACGACCCGTTCCGCGCCGCCCGGGGGCGCGCCGGGTGCGCTGAAGCCGCCGGGCACCAGCCGCGGCGGTGCCACGGCCGCGGCCGACGGCGGGCGGACGTCCGCCGCGTGGGAGCCCGTCGGGCCCGGACCTCCGGCGTGGGCCGGTGGCGGCGTCGCACGGCCGATGATCCGGGTGTGCGGCATCAAGGCGGCGCAGGCGGAGCAGACCTCGCTGAGCGTCCACACCTGGCCCACGGCCGGGTCGTGCCGCAGCACCAGCAGGACCGCGCCCGCGCAGGCGACCCGCGTGCCCTCGTGCAGAGCGCACCGCTCGCGCCGGCACCCGCAGGCGGCGTCGTGACGCACCGACGCCGCTCGGGCGTGCGCGGCGGCATGGGCTTCGGCGAAGCGGCGCAGGGCCGCGAGATCGCGCGAGCGCGACGGCATCGCGCACGCGGAGGAACAGGTGACCGACGCGGTGCGGTCCCGGTGCCCGACCACACGAATGGTCCAGGAGCGGCCGGGACGACGGGCTGACGGCGCCTCAGGGAACGTTTGAGCCAAGACCAGATGTCCTTCGTGCGACACGGGCGGGGAAAGGGGAAGGGCACTGCGTTCCGGTTCCGGCACGGCCCACCGGAGGTGACCTCGTCCACAGCATGCCCGTGTCCCCACGACGCCATTCCCGCCGAGCCCGTACGGCAGGCGCACGGGGAGGTCACACCGGGGCACGGGCGGGCGCGCCGAAGCCCTAAGCTGCCCTTCCATGAGCACAGGGGGATCCGGCGGACGGGTCGTGGACGGCCGCTTCGAACTGGTCGAACGGCTCGGCGGCGGGGGAATGGGCTGGGTGTGGCGGGCGCACGACCTCGCGCTGCACCGCGACGTCGCCGTGAAGGAGGTGCGGCCCCCCGATCCGGACCTGGCCGAGTACGACCCGGAGGGCGCCCGTAAGCTGCGCGAGCGCGTCCTGCGGGAGGCCCGCGCGCTGGCCCGCGTCCACCACCCCAACGTCGTCACCATCCACCACATCGTCGACGGCGGGGACGACACGTACCCGTGGATCGTGATGGAACTGGTGGAGGGCGGTTCGCTCCAGGACCGCCTGGAACGCGGCACGTTGACGCCCGTCGAGGCCGCGCGCCTGGGCCGCGAGGTGCTCTCCGCGCTGCGCGCCGCGCACGCCGTCGGCATCGAGCACCGCGACGTGAAACCGGCCAACGTCCTGCTGCGCCCCGACGGCCGGCCCGTGCTCACCGACTTCGGCATCGCCGCCGTCCGCGAGTCCGTCGGCCTCACCGCCACCGGGGCCGTCATCGGCTCACCCGACTTCATGGCCCCCGAACGCGTCAGCGGCAAGGAGGGCGGCCCCGCCGCCGACCTGTGGTCCCTGGCGATGCTGCTGTACGTCGCCGTCGAGGGCCGTCACCCGCTGCGCCGCGGCAGTACGCTCGCCACGCTGGCCGCCGTGCTCGGCGAGGACGTCCCCGCACCCCGGCGGGCCGGGCCGCTGACCCCCGTCCTCACCGCCCTGCTCGTCCGGGAGCCGCAGGGCCGTCCCGACGCGGAGCAGGTCGACCGGATGCTGGCCGCCGTCACCGACGGACCGGCTCCCCGGCCCGTGGCGGACGCCCCCGCCCCCTTGCGGACCTCCTATCCGCTCGCGCCCCCCGCGCCGGCGAACCCGGCGACGGGCCCCGTCCCGGACCAGGTCACCGCCGCTCCCGGAGCGCGCCGGCCGCGCCGCGCCCGCGGGGCGGCGATCGCCGCGGCCGCCGTGAGCACGGTGCTCAGCGGTGTGCTCGTGTGGGCGCTGCTCCCGGACGCGGGCGCGAAGAACGACGACACGGCCCCGCCGCGCGGCACCGCGTCCCGGACCACCGGGACGACGACCCCGTCCCCGAGCGCCGCGCCCGTAGACGGCACCGGTGACCGCACCGACCTCCTCAGCGCCGACGGCCTGCGCAGGGCCGTGGCGAAGCTGACGGGCGCGACGGGCGGCTCGAAGGTCACCAGCCTGGTCGTGTACGAGGAGTACGCCATCGCCACCGCCCCCGTGCCGGGCCGCCCCAAGCTGTACGACCGCTACATGTACCGGGGCGCGGACGTGGCGGTGAAGTTCGGACCCGGCGGCACGATCACCGACGGCTCGGTCCCCCTCGACCTCGACGACGTCACCTGGGACGCCGTGCCCGCGCTGCTCACCAAGGCCGACCGCACCCTCGGCGTGTCCGATCCCACCGGCCGCTACCTGATCGTCAACCCGGCCTCCACCCTCTTCGACAGCGCCCCGAGCCTGAGCGTCTACCTCTCCGACGAGTACGGCAGCGCCTACCTGAAGGCCGACCTCCGCGGCCGGGTCATCGAGACCCACCCGCGGGACGACGGTTAGGGCCTGCCGTCCGGATCAGGCCGGGCCCGCGGACGGCAGGCCCGGCCCCTTCTCACCAGCGGTCGCGCACCGCTTCCGCGGCCGGTCAGGCGCCGCTCTCGCGGAGCATGTCCTCACGCTCGACGATCTTGACGCGCTCGCGGCCCTGCGGCTCGCCCAGCGCCTTCTCCGCGGCGTCCAGCCTGTACCAGCCCTCCCAGGTGGTGTAGCGGACGCCCCGCTCGGCGAGGAACGCGTCCACCGCCTCGGGAGCGGGGGAGGACGGCGTGTGCAGACGGCCCTGGGCGAAGTCGTCCAGCAGGTTCGACACCGTCTCGTTGGCGTCGCCCTTGGTGTGGCCGATCAGACCGACCGGGCCGCGCCTGATCCAGCCGGTGACGTACGTCGACTGCAGGTGCGCGCCGCTCTCCTCGATGACCCGGCCGCCCTCGTCCGGGACCGTGCCCGAGTCGATGTCCCAGGGCAGCTTCGGCAGCTTCTCCGAGAGGTAGCCGACGGCGCGGTAGACCGCCGTGACGTCCCAGTCCTTGAACTCGCCGGTGCCCTTGACGTTGCCGGTGCCGTCGAGGGCGGTGCGCTCGGTGCGCAGACCCACGACCCTGCCGTCCTCGCCGAGGATCTCCACGGGCGACTCGAAGAAGTGCAGGAACAGCTTGTGCGGGCGGTCGCCGGTGTCGCGGATCGCCCAGTTCTCCAGCGTCTTGGCGACCATGTCGGCCTGCTTGTTGCCGCGCCGGGTGGCGATCGAGCCCTCGTCGTAGTCGATGTCCTCGGGGTCCACGACGACCTCGATGGTGGGGGAGTGGTCCAGCTCCCGCAGCTCCATCGGGGAGAACTTCGCCTGCGCCGGGCCGCGGCGGCCGAAGACGTGGACCTCGAGCGCCTTGTTGGCCTTCAGGCCCTCGTGGACGTTCGGCGGGATCTCGGTGGGCAGCAGCTCGTCCGCCGTCTTGGCGAGGATGCGGGCCACGTCCAGGGCGACGTTGCCGACGCCGAGGACGGCGACCTTCTCCGCCTCCAGCGGCCAGGTGCGCGGCACGTCCGGGTGACCGTCGTACCAGGACACGAAGTCGGCGGCGCCGTAGGAGCCGTCGAGACCGATGCCCGGGATCGACATCTCGCGGTCGGCCATGGCGCCGGTCGAGAAGATCACGGCGTCGTAGAAGGCGCGCAGGTCGTCCAGGTTCAGGTCGGCCGGGTAGTCGACGTTGCCGAAGAGGCGTATCTGCGGCTTGTCGAGGACCTGGTGCAGGGCGGTGATGATGCCCTTGATCCGGGGGTGGTCGGGGGCCACGCCGTACCGGATCAGACCGAACGGGGCCGGCATGCGCTCGAAGAGGTCGATGGAGACACCGGGGTCGGTGGCCACATCCGACTTGAGCAGCGCGTCGGCGGCGTAGATCCCGGCGGGGCCGGCTCCGACGATGGCTACCCGCAGGGGGCGGGGCATGATCAGGTTCCCTTCGAGCGGTGACAGATCGACTCGGAGGAAGCCTAAACTGAGGCAAACCTAACCCGGTACGCGGGTCCGGTCTATGAGCCCATAAGCGCCATTTATGAGTTGTGGACCCCTCGCGGGACCGCCCGCCGAACACTCCGCCGAACGCCCCGGACCTGTCCCCGCCGGCCGGTTCAGGGCAGCGGCTGCTCCGCCCAGATCACCTTCCCCGTCGGCGTGTAGCGGGTCCCCCAGCGTTCCGTGAGCTGGGCGACCAGGAACAGCCCGCGCCCGCCCTCGTCCGTCATGGCCGCGTACCTCAGATGCGGCGAGGTGTTGCTGCTGTCGGAGACCTCGCAGATCAGCGTGCGGTCGCGCAGCAGACGCACCCGGACGGGCGGACTGCCGTACCGGATCGCGTTGGTGACCAGCTCGCTGAGGATCAGCTCCGTCGTGAACGACAGCTCCTCCAGCTCCCAGCGCGCCAGCTGCCGGGCCACCGCCGCCCGCACCTCGCCGACGGCCGCCGGGTCCACCGGCACCGCCCACTCGGCGACCCGGTCCGCACCGAGCGCCCGGGTACGGGCCACGAGCAGCGCGATGTCGTCGTTCGGGCGGGCCGGCAGCAGCGACTCCAGGACGACCCGGCAGGTGCCCTCGGGCGAGCCGTCGCCGTCCGCGAGCGCGGTGCGCAGCCGCTCCAGGCCGGTGTCGATGTCCTGCTTGCGGTCCTCCACCAGCCCGTCGGTGTACAGCACCAGCCGGCTGCCCTCCGCCAGCTCCACCTCGGCCGTCTCGAAGGGCAGCCCGCCGAGCCCCAGCGGCGGACCCGCCGGGACGTCGAGGAACTCCACCCGCCCGTCGGGGTGGACCAGCGCGGGCGGCGGATGGCCGGCGCGGGCGACGGCGCAGCACCGGGACACCGGGTCGTAGATCGCGTACAGACACGTCGCCCCCGCCACCGGCGCGGTGGTGCCGTCGGCCGTCTCGTCCTGGTCGATGCGCGCGACCAGCTCGTCGAGCAGCCCGAGGAGCTCCTCCGGCGCCAGGTCCAGGGCGGAGAAGTTGTGCACGGCGGTGCGCAGCCGCCCCATGGTGGCCGCCGCGTGCAGCCCGTGCCCGACGACGTCCCCGACGACCAGCGCGACGCGGGCCCCCGACAGCGGCAGCACGTCGAACCAGTCGCCGCCGACACCCGCCTGCGCGGGCAGGTAGCGGTAGGCGATGTCCAGGGCGCCCTGCTCGGGCAGCGTGCGCGGCAGCAGACTGCGCTGGAGGGTGACGGCCATGCCGTGCTCGCGGGTGAAGCGGCGCGCGTTGTCGATGGAGACCGCGGCCCGCGCCACCAGTTCCTCCGCGAGGGCGACCTCCTCCGGGTCGAAGGGCTCCGGCCGCTCCGAACGCCAGAAGCTGACCACGCCCAGCACCAGGGCCCCGGCCCGCACGGGCACGGTGATCAGCGAATGGATGCCGAACCCCACCACCTGCTCGGTCCGCTCCAGGTCCTGCGCCCGCCAGCCCGGCGACTCGGCGAGCCGGGCCTCCAGCACGGGCCGGCCCTCCGCCAGGCTGCGGGCCTGCGGGGACGATTCCACGAACCGGATGCGCCCGCCCGCCGGGTACAGCGGCGCGCCCGCGCGGGTCGCGCTCATCGCCGTGCGCCGCAGGGCGCCGTGCGGCTCCGGCTCCTCGCCCTCCAGTACGGCGTCGAAGAGGTCGACGCACGCGAAGTCCGCGAACCGGGGCACGGCCAGCTCCGCCAGCTCCTCCGCGGTCCGCGTCACGTCCAGGCTCGTCCCGATGCCCACCCCGGCCGCGTACAGCATGTCCAGGCGCTCGCGCGCCGCCTCCGCCCGTCCGGACAGGGCCCGCAGTTCCGTCGAGTCGCGCAGCGTGGCGACGCTGCCGGCCGGGCCGCCCGCGACATCGGTGGGCCGCTGGTTGATCGCCAGCAGCCGCTCCCCGACCAGGTGCACCTCGTCGGTCGCCGTCCGCCCGGAGGCGAGCAGCTCGGCGGTGTCGGCGTCCAGGCCCAGATCGATCACCTTGCGCAGTTCGGCGTCCGGCGGCAGATCCAGCAGCCGGTGCGCCTCGTCGTTGGCGAGGAGCAGGTCGCCCTCGCCGCCGACGATGATGACCCCTTCGCGCACGGCGTGCAGGACCGCGTCGTGGTGCTCGTACATGCGGGTCATCTCGCGCGGGCCCAGACCGTGCGTCTGCCGCAGCAGACGGCGGCTGACCAGGGCCGTTCCTCCGGTGGCCAGGGCCAGCGCCACCGCGGCCGTCGACAGCACCAGCGGCAGCTGACGGTTCGCGTTCCCGCCGACGCGGGCGGTGGTGATGCCGGCCGACACCAGCCCCACGACCCGGCCGTCGGCCGCCTTCACCGGCACCACGGCCTGCACCAGCCGCCCGATCGTCCCGTCGATCTCCTCGACCACCGTCCCGCCGGCCTGCGCCGGGGCCAGCGCGCCGACGAACTTCTTGCCGATGCGGTCCGGCCTGGGGTGGGTGTAGCGGATGCCGTCCGGGTCCATGACGACGATGAAGTCGACCTCCGACGCCTCACGCGCGGCCTCCGCCCGCGGCTGGAGCACGGCCGTCGGGTCGGGGCTGCGCAACGCCGCCAGGATGCCGGGCGAGTTCGCGAAGGTCTGGGCGACGGCGAGCGAGCGGTTGCGGGCCTCCTCGGTGGTGTCGCGCCGCGCCTGGAGCACCAGGGCGACGACCGCGGCGACGACCAGCAACAGGACGACGACCACCTGCAGGACGAACACCTGCGCGGCGAGACTGCGCCCGCCGAGCGAGGTCTCGGGCGTGCGGCGCACCAGCGGGGCCCGGGGACGACGGGCCGGCCGGGCACCCGATCGCCCCAGGAGTCGGACCATGTGCCATGTCTACACCGCCCGGCTCCGTCAGGCGAGGGGCATTACGCGGTGTGATGGACCGCGGCAACCCTTGCGGCGCTCGCGGCACCTGTGCCGCGAGCCGGTCCCGGCTGCCTTGCCGGCCGCTGCGCGGTGGTTCGCCCCGGCGGTCCGGTGGCTCCGGCGGCCCGGCGGCCCGTTGCTCCCGGCGGCCCTGCCGGTCTCGGCTCCCGGCGGGGCGGGCGAGAGCGGTGGCGGTGAGGGGTGGGGCCCGGGCGCGGCGGGCGGAGGGCCGTGACGGCTTCGGTCCGGGCCGTGACGGCTTCGGGACAGGGCGGGGCGGCGGTCGTGCCGGCTCCGGGGCGCGGGTCCGCCGGGCGGCCGGTGGTCCGCAGGCACGGTCGATCCCGGCGGCGCCGCGGCGTCCGCGGCTCGGGCCGCCCTACGGCGGCGGGTCGCGGCGGGTGGCGAGCAGCAGGGCTATGTCGTCGGGCCGGTCGGACGCCTGGCGGGCGGTCGCGGTCAGCCGGTCGGCCATGTCCGCGAGGGAACGCCCCCGCAGGGCGCCCGCTTCGGCCAGCGCCGCCCGCAGGGCGCCGATGCCGTCGTCGATGTCGTGCCCCGGCCGCTCGACCAGCCCGTCCGTGTACAGCGCCAGCACGGCGCCCGGCTCCAGACGCAGCTCCGCCACCGCGTAGTGGGCGCGCGCGTCGACGCCGAGCACCATCCCCTCCGGCAGGTCCGCGACGTGTGTACGTCCGTCCGGGTGACGCAGCAGCGGCGGAAGGTGCCCGGCGTTGGCCACCCGGGCCAGACCGGTGGCCGGGTCCAGACGGACGTAGCAGCAGCTGGCGAACTGGCCGGGGTCGAGGTCGATCAGCAGGCGGTTCGTGCCGGCCATGACCTCTTCGGGCGGCCGGTCGCCCAGCGCGAAGGCCCGCACCGCGCTGCGCAGTTGCCCCATGGTCGCGGCAGCCTGCACCCCGTGCCCCTGGACGTCTCCGATGACCAGGGCCAGGCCGTCCCCGGCCTCCACGACGTCGTACCAGTCGCCGCCCACCTCCATGCCCTCGGTGCCCGCAAGATAGCGTCCGGCGGTCTCCACGCCCGCGTGCTGCGACAGCCGCCGGGGGAGCAGGGCCTGCTGGAGCCCGCGGGCCAGGGCCGCCTCGGTGTCGTAGCGCTGGGCCTTCTCCATCGCGTGGGCGATCAGTCCGGCGAGTGCGGTCAGGACCGTGCGCTCCTCGGAGCTGAAGCTGCGCGGGCGGTCGAAGCCGAGGATGCACGAGCCGACCGCACGGCCGGAGGCGATCAGCGGGAGGAAGGCACGGGCGCCCTCCGCCGCGTCCATCGGGATGCCGGGGTAGGCCTCGGCGATCTGCTCCATCGAGTCGAAGAAGAGGGGGCGGCCGGTGGTGAGCGTCTCCACGCCCGGCAGCCGGGCGTCCAGCCCCACGCCCTCGAACGGGGCCAGGAAACCCTCGGGGAAGCCGCTCTCCCACGCCAGGTACAGGTGCCTCTCCTGCAGCAGGTAGATGGCGATCCGGCGGCCACCGAACGCGGGCAGCAGCTCCTGCATGACCACCGCCGACACCTGGCGGGCGGTCACCGCCTCCGTCAGCGCGATGGCCAGCGCGATGGGCCGGTACGGCGGGGCGGTCGAGGCGCCGAGATCGGGCGCGGGAGTGCCGGCCTCCACGTCGACGGGAGGCTCGGCGGCCGTCGGGGCGCCGGCCCCGGCGGCCGCCGGGGCGTGGGGCACCCGGTTCGCCGGTACGGCGGTGCAGGTGAGGACGTCGAGGCCGGGGTACACCGCCAGACTCAGCCAGTCGCCCTCGTACGGGCGCGGGGCCGTGGGCCGGTCGCGCCCCGGCCGGCTGTCCCGGCTGCCGGTGTCGTACGGCCGGGGCCCCCGGAAGTCGGGCCGGCGGACGTGGAAGTGCACCGCCTCCGGGCACAGCAGGGCGCCGCGCAGGTGCTCCTCGCACGCGGGCTGGTTCAGCCACGGCACGGCGTCCCACAGGGACCGGCCGAGCAGCCGGTCCCGCGGGACGCCCAGGAGGTGCGCGGCGCGGGGGTTGGCGTAGACGACCAGCCCGAGCCGGTCGAGACAGAAGACGCCCTCGGGCAGCAGGTCGGCGGCGCCGTCGGCCAGCGCGCCCGGACCCGGGTCGAGGAGGACGCCGGTGACGGGACGCGGGCCGGAGGAGGGTGCCGCCGCGGCGGAGGGCCACAGCTCCAGCAGGCGCAGGCCGCCGTCGACGAGGCGGACCTGGACGGGCTGCGGCGGGGGCCGGCCGTGGGCGGTCTCCCGCAGCAGGGCGGGCAGCCGGTGGGCGTCGGCCGGGTCGACGGACCGGGTCAGGGCGGCCAGCGTGCCCGGTTCCCGGTCCGCGGGCAGCCCCAGCAGGGTGCGGGCGGGACCGTCGGCGGTGACGGCGTCCGTCGCCGGGTCCCAGGTCAGGTGGCCGAAGCGGCCGGGGGCCCGGTCCACGGCGGGCGGGCGGACGCACAGCGGCTCGGCGTCCCAGGTGACGCCGTCGCCCGCCGCCTCCCTCCGCAGCAGGGCGACGCCCAGGTACTCGGCGACGCGCTGCAGGCGGTCGCTCTCGGCCAGTACCGCCGCGGCGTCGGCGGCTGCCGGCCGCAGCACGGTCATCACCCCGAAGGTCCGGCCCGCCGCGCCGACGGGCACGTTGAGCGCCCCGAACTGGAACGGCAGCCCGGCCGCGAACTGCGGATAGCGGCGCATGGCCTCCGTGGCGTTGGCGAGGACCACCGGGACGCCCAGCCGGTAGGCGTCGGCCACCGGGAACGGGCGGTCCACGCTCACCCGGTCCCAGGGACGGAACAGGGGTCCCGGCAGACCGGAGAGGACGGCGAGCCGCAGGAGTCCGGGCGTGCCGGAGCACAGGTACAGGCCCCCGGCCCGGCCGCCCCCGGTCCGCAGCCCGTCCGCCACGGCCCCGGCCAGCAGCGCGGCTGGCGGAGCGGGCGGCTCCCGCCGGTCCCCGGCGCTCCCAGTCATCGACCCACCTCGTCCGTGCGCCGCCCGGAGGGCGACACAGCAAGAATGCGCCTTGCGGGGGCGGGTGTGCATCCGCGCGGTGCGGCGGGATGCGGCTCCCGCGGAGAGATCCGCGGCTGACCCCGCCCGTCCGGGGTAACCGGCCGCCATGGGCGAGATACTGATCGGCTCCTGTTCGTGGACGGACCGGGCGCTTCTCGGCAGTGGCTGGTACCCGTCCGGACGGCGGGACGCGGAGGGCCGGTTGCGGCACTACGCCGAACACTTCCCCGTGGTCGAGGCCGACGCCACGTACTACGCCCTGCCCTCCGAACGCACCGGTCGGCTGTGGGCGCAGCGCACGCCGGACGGATTCGTGTTCGACGTGAAGGCCTTCTCCCTGCTGACCGGCCACCCCACCCGGTCCGCGGTGCTGCCGCCGGGGCTGCCCGACGACGTCCGCTCACCGAAGGCGCTCGACGAGGTGTGGCGGCGCTTCTCGGACGGCATCCTGCCGCTGCGTGAGGCGGGGCGGCTGGGTGCCGTCCTGTTCCAGTTCCCGCCGTGGCTGCGGCCCGGCCCACGCGCGCGTGCCGTCCTCGCCGACTGCCGCGAGCGCACCGCCGGGTGGCCGGTCTGCGTGGAGTTCCGGCACCCCGACTGGTGGCGTGAGCGACAGCGGCGTACGACCGCGGAACTGCTGCGGTCGTACGGCTTCTCCGCCGTCGCCGTCGACATGGAGCCGTCGCTGCCGTCCGCGATCCCGCCGGTCACGCCCGTGACCTGCGAACGGCTGGCGGTCGTACGGTTCCACGGCCGCAGCCGCGCCTGGGGGACCGGCAGCAAGGAGGACCGCTTCCGGCACGAGTACACCGACGGCGAACTGCGCGAATGGCTGCCCAGGGTGCACGCGCTCGCCGACCGGGCCGAGCGGGTGCACGTGCTGTTCAACAACTGCTGCGCCGACGCGGCCGTGCGGGCCGCCGCCCGGATGCGCGAGCTGGTCGCCGATGTGGGGGATGAGCCGGGCCGGGCCGGGCCCGGCCCCGTCAGGCGGTCACCCTGAGCGTCTTCTTGGCCAGTTCGTACGCCGGCAGCATCGCCTCGTGCTCCTCGGTGTCCATGCCTCCGAGGTGGACGACGACGGGGCCGTCGGGCGTGCTCACGGCCAGGGCGCGCTCCTTCTTCGTCTCCTCCAGCAGCTCGCTCGTCGTGGTGTACTCCACCTCCGTGCCGGAGAGCGAACCGGTCTTGAACGAGCGGTACTCCGCCCCGCTCGCCCCCTCCTCGGCGGTCACGAAGCCCTCCAGCACGGCGCGCGCGTCGGCATCACCGGGCCTGCCCGTCCACACCCGGAGGAAGCCGAGCTTGCCGGCCGGCTTGGCGTCGACCTCGCAGGCCATGGTGACCCGCCCCTGGTGCAGGAACGCGTCGGCGAGATCGTCGGTGATCTCGTTGCCGGTCTCGCCCTGTTGGGAGGCCGCGTCGATGGCCTCGGCCTCCCAGAACTCGGCGATGTCGAACGTGACGGGCAGCTCACAGGCCGAGCCCACGGCACCGATGCTCTCCCCGCGCGCCGCGACCTCGGCGGTGGCCGCCGCCTTCGCCTTCGTACCGGACGCGTCCGGTACGTCGTCCGACTCCCCGCACCCCGCCGCCAGCCCCGTCAGGAGGGCGGCCGCCGCCAGGCCCCGCCATCCGTTCCCCACCCCGAAGCGCACCGCTGTCTCTCCTCCGCTCGAAACCGGTTTCTTGTTCGATACCGGCGGAGCACTGTAACCGAGACGGGGGCGACACCGGAGGGGGAGGTGGCGGCGGTGCTCCAGGTCGTCGCGGCGGGTGTCGCCGGGGGACGCCGTCCGCGCCGCCGCCGGTCGGCCGCGCCCCGCTCGGCGCGGGAATGGCCCGGCTCCCTCCGCTGTTGTACCGCGCGACTGGCATGCACCGCTCAACGAGGGCGATGCCGGTGAAAGGAGGCCCCCATGGCACGCAGTACGGCGCGCCCCGTCGTCACCCTGAGGTCCACGGCCGGTACCGGCGCGACCTACGTCACCCGCAAGAACCGCCGCAACGACGCCGACCGGCTGGTCCTGCGCAAGTACGACTCCGTCGCCGGACGGCACGTCACGTTCCGCGAGGAACGCTGACCGAGGCGCGCCGGCCGAGGCGCCCGTCCGAGAAGGGCCGGCTGAGGGGCACCGGCCGGGGAGCGCGCCGAGCCGCAACGGCGGACGCTCGCCGGCCGCGCCCCGCAACCGCTGAGCCCCGCCCGCCGGGGCGCGCTGCCGTAAGGCGCAGGCCGGGCCGCCCCAGGGCGTCGGCCCGAAAGTGCAACACAGGAGGAGGCAGTCATGAAGGTGCGCAATTCCCTGCGTTCCCTGAAGTCCAGGCCCGGAGCGCAGGTCGTGCGCCGGAAGGGGGTCACCTTCGTCATCAACAAGAAGGAGCCCCGCTTCAAGGCCCGCCAGGGCTGAGGGCCCCGCAGCGGCCCGGTGGCCCGGGTTCCGGTCGATGCCGGAACCCGGGCCACCGGCCTGTCCGCCGCCGGTCACCCGCTCCGCCCACCCGCCGCGCGGACACCGGGCGGCCGTCCTACGGTGGGGGAGCGGCCGGCTCCCCAGGGAACCCCGGCCGTTCCCGGCCGGCGCCGACTTCCCCCGTGTCCGATCCGGCCGGGAACCCCTTCCCACCGGCAACGCCGAGCCGGGCCGCCGGTCGGAGGACAGTCCGTGGTCTTCGCTCCCGGAGGGGAACCCGTGCGGGTATGGGCAACACCGCGCTGATCGTCATCGACATGATCAACACGTACGACCACGCCGACGCCGACCTGCTCCTGCCGTCGGCGCGCGAGGTGGTCCCGGCGGCGGCCGGGCTGCTGGAGCGGGCGCGCGGGGCGGACGTCCCGGTCGTCTACGTCAACGACAACTTCGGCGAGTGGCGGTCCCACCACGGTGAACTCCTCGGCACGGCCCTCTCCGGTCCGCACGCCGACCTCGTCGAGCCGCTGGTTCCCGACGACGACTCCCTCTTCGTGGTCAAGGCCCGGCACTCGATCTTCTTCGACACCCCGCTGGCCTACCTGCTCGACCAGCAGGACATCGACCACCTCGTCCTGTGCGGGCAGGTCACCGAGCAGTGCGTCCTGTACTCCGCGCTCGACGCCCACATCCGCCACCTCCGGGTGACCGTCCCGCGGGACGCGGTCGCCCACATCCACGCCGACCTCGCGGACGCGGCGCTGCGGATGATGGAACGCAACATGGGGGCACGACTGTGCGACAGCCAGGAGCTGTGGAGCTGACCGGCGGACGGGGCACGACCACCTCGGCGGACGGTGCCCGGTCGGGCCCGGCCCGGCGTTCTGCCTGATCACAGCCCCGGAGTGATCCCCGAAGGCCTTCTCGACGTCTACATGGGCGTATGACCCGGCGTGCGGGTCCGGCTCCTCGAGCCGGTACCGCGCGCGGGTGCCGGATCCGGCCGTGCGCTCCGCGCGCGGCGAGCGGTTGGGGAGACCTTGGGGATCGTGCGTCCAGCACAGGAACGGCGGTACGGCGCCGGTGAGGGCCGTGCCGTGCGCGGCGACGCGACGGGCGAGCGGCCCGGCGCGGCGGCCCGCGTCACCGGCGCGGGCGCGTTCGTCCTGCGCACGCTGCGTGCCGAGGCGCACGGCATCGTCGTCGACCCGGTACGGCGACTGCTCCGACGCGGACCCGCCGGGCTGCTGCTCGCCGGTGTGGCCGTCGGGGGCGTCATCTTCTTCCACGCGCTCGCCCAACGGCCCGCCGGGGCCGACGTCGTGCGGGCCGTCGGCGGTGTCCAGGGCGACCTCCCGCTGTGGCTGACCCTCCTGCGCACCCCGGTCTCGCTCTACGTCCCCGCGCTCGACCTGCCGGTCTGGGCCGGCATCACCCAGTTGTTCCTCGCCTTCGCGCTGGCCGAGAACAGCATCGGCCGGGCCCGCACCCTGGCCGTCGCCTACGCGACCACGCTGGCCGGCACCCTCACCGCACGGGTGATGATCATGGCGGGTCCGGACCGGTGGGGGTTCGGTCTGCCACCGGAGGCCGGGCAGGTGCTCGACACGGGCCCGTCGGCCGCGGTCGTGGGCCTGTTCACCTACATCTCCGTCGTGCGGCGGGCCCCCGTCGTCTTCACGCTCACCGGCGGCTCGATGGTGTGGGAGTCGGTGGCCAGGCCCAACCTCGCGGGCCGTGAGCACCTGATAGCGGTGGCCGCCGCGATCGTCCTCGGTCTGCTCCACGGCCGACGGCGCCCCGCCCTGTTCCGTGCCCGGTTCCGCGCCTGGTCGCCCGCCCGGTTCCCCGAAGGGGGCCGTGCGCCGGGCCGAACCGTGCCGGACCGACGGGCCGGCACGGGAGAGGCGGCCGCCCGGGAGACCACTGACCCGACCGCCACAGGCGAGTCGGCCGCCCGGGAGAGCGCCGCCCCGACCGTTGCGAAGACCCCCTCGCCCAGGGCTGAAGCCCGGATGGGTGTGGACATCTGAGAAACTCCCATGAATCTCCGGGGCGGTTGAACACTCCTGGGCCCCGCCGCGTATAAGGCCGCGGGGATTTCACGTCCTGGCCGCCGACGACGTTTTTTTGGAGCACTTCGTGGGACACAACAGGCGCAGGCGCCCGACGGGCGGACGACGGGCGACGTTCGCCGCGGTCGCGCTGATGCTCGGCGGCGGAGGACTGATGGCCGCGAACGTCTACGCCTCCGCCACCGAGGGCGGCCAAGGACCCTGGACCTCCGGTTCCGTCACCATCGACTGTCCGGACGTGGGCAGCCGGCTGACCTCGGTGCCGGACGCCGCGGGCGAGGAGGTCGACCGCGAACTCGCCCTGCTGGACCAGCAGACAGCCGCGGCCTACCGGCAACTCCA
Organism: Streptomyces sp. NPDC088766; assembly: GCF_044750845.1. Classification (NCBI taxonomy): domain Bacteria; kingdom Bacillati; phylum Actinomycetota; class Actinomycetes; order Kitasatosporales; family Streptomycetaceae; genus Streptomyces; species Streptomyces sp. NPDC088766. The sequence continues at coordinate 411,628 of NZ_JBIVKQ010000002.1, forward strand.
GGACTCCGCCCAGGCCGTGCGCGACGACGCGGGCTTCGCCGACAACGCGGTGATGAACCCGTTGAAGGAGAAGCGCGCCGCGACGATCGACCGCATCGGGATCGCCATCGACCGCGTGGGCGACCGCCCGGAGGGCCTCGCCGACCTCGCCGCCTGCACGCTGCGCACCGCCGACGACAACGCGGGCGAGGAAGCCGGGGGCAACGGTGGGGGCGGCCAGGACCAAGGCAACGGCCAGGACCAAGGGGACGGCCAGGACCAAGGCAACGGGCAGGACCAGGGCGACGGGCAGCAGGGCGGCGACGGGCAGCAGGGCAACGGCGGCGAAGGCGGCGGTCGGCAGGGCGGCGGAGGCAACGGCGGGCAGGCGGGCAACGGCCCCGTGGCCGCCGACTTCGCGGACATCACGTCCGTGCAGCCCTCCCGGCAGGCCGCCGACCCCGGCGCCGGCCCTTCCAAGGGCACCTTCGCCACCAGCTGCGGCGTCAACGCGAACGGCCTGTTCAACTCCGACAACGTGATCGTCGCGCCCGGAGTCACCAACGGCGCCCACCACTTCCACGACTACGTGGGCAACCAGGCCAACGACGCCTTCGCCTCGGACGACGACCTCGCGAACGGCGAGACAAGCTGCGTCGACCAGGGCGACAAGTCGTCCTACTTCTGGCCCGTGCTGCGACTGCAGAACGGCGCCCAGGAGAAGGACGCCCAGTCCCCCGGCGGCGGCGTCGAGGGCAACGCGGGCGAGATCGTCACGCCCAAGGAGGCCACCATGACCTTCGTGGGCAACCCGCGCTCCACCGTCACGGCCATGCCCCGGCTGCTGCGCATCATCACCGGCGACGCCAAGGCCTTCGTCAACGGCACGGCCAACGCCAACGCCTCGTGGAGCTGCACCGGCTTCGAGGACCGGCAGCTGAAGGACAAGTACCCGCTCTGCCCGAACGGCAGCGACGTCGTGCGCACCTTCCGCTTCCAGAGCTGCTGGGACGGCAACAACATCGACAGCGCCAACCACCGCACCCACGTGGCGTTCGCGGCGGCGGACGGAAGCTGCCCGGCGGGCTTCAAGGCCATCCCGCAGCTGGTGCAGCGCATCGTCTACGACGTCGACGCGCCGAGCCTCCAGGACGGCGGCCGTACGACCCCGCTGTTCGCGGTGGACTCCTTCCCCGAGCAGCTGCACAAGCCGGTCACGGACCACGGCGACTTCATCAACGTCTTCGACGAGGACCTGATGAACGAGATGGTCGCCTGCATCAACGAGGGCCGCACCTGCGGCGCCGGCACGGGCGGCGACAACGCCGGCGGCGGCGCTGACAACGGCGGCGGCAACGCCGGTGGTGACAACGGCGGTGCCGACAACGGCGGCGGTGACAACGCCGGTGGCGCCGACCAGGGTGGTCAGGACCAGGGCGGCCAGAATCAGGGCGGCCAGGACCAGGGCGCAGGCCAGCAGCAGCCCCCCGCCCAGAACACGCAGGAGCCCGGGACCGAGCCCGCCGCGGGCGGCGCCGGCTCCGTCGGCACCCCCCGCAGCGCGGAGCCCCGCGTCGACACGAAGCCGACCGCGAAGTCGACCCGGCCGGCGGCGGAGATCCCCGCCCAGGAGGCCGACGCCGAGGGCGAGGTCGGTGCCCCCGCGACGGCCCCCGAGGAGAGCCCGGTCGCTGCGGACACGGGCGACACCCCGCCCCCCGTCCCCGCACCGCAGGCCCAGGGAGGTCTGGCCGAGACCGGCGCCAGCCTGTGGCCTGCCGCCGCGGGCGCGCTGCTGCTGATCGGCGGGTTCGTGCTCCTGCGCCGTTCCGCGAAGCGCTCGTACTGAGGTTCCGCCGGGCAACCGGCGGGCACCGGCACGAACGGGTGCTCCCTGCCGAGAGAGACCGCCCCGCCACCGGGCCGCACGGTATATGTCGCTCGGAGTGACCGCACGGGTCGCTCCGAGCGGCGCCGGCCCCGGGCCGGCGGGGCGGCCGCGCGACGAGGGGAGCCCCATGCAGGACGGAAACACGACCACGGACACCGGGCCGGAGTACCCGGAGTACTACGACCTCGGCGACCACCACCGCACGGTCACCACCTCCTCCGCCGAGGCCCAGCGCTGGTTCGACCGCGGCCTCATCTGGTCGTACGCCTTCCACCACGAGGAGGCCGTCGCCTGCTTCGAGACCGCGGCCCGCGCCGACCCCGACTGCGCGACGGCCCACTGGGGGATCGCCTACGCGCTCGGCCCCAACTACAACAAACCCTGGGGCTGGATGCAGCCCACCCGGCACGCGTACGGCGCCCTGCTGCTCGAACAGGGCCGGATCGCCGAGGCGGAGGCGGTCTACCGGGCCGACCTGGGCCTCGACGACTCGCTGCCCCGGTCCTCCCAGCACCCGGGCAACATCTGGTCCCTGCACGGACTGCACGAATGCCTCGTCCGGCTGGGCAAGGAGGGCGAGGCGCGGATCGTGGCCCAGCAGCTGAAGTTCGCGGACGCGCTGACGGACGTACCCGTCGCGACGTCCTGCTTCTGCCGTCTCGACACCGCGTCCGGGGCCCCCGGCACGAGCGGCTGCTGCGGCATGGACAATTGACCCGGCGCCCGCCCGGGATGCCGAGCCGCCCCGCCGTCCCCACGATGGACGCAGGAGGCGGTCCGAGGCCCGGGTGCGGACATCCGGAGCGGACGGCGGCACGATGGCGCGGGCCACGTGGAACAGGGGGACCTCGGAGTATGGCGGGCGCAGGGTGAACGAGACGAGCGCGAAGAGGACGACGGACACGGGCCGGCCCTCCGGGGGGATCGGCCGCGCCCGCGGCTGGGCGAGACTGGCCCTGGTCCTGCTCGCCGGCTGCGTGGCCGTCGTCCTCTCGGGCTTCGACTCCGGCGGCTGGCTGATCCTGCTCACCGGGTTCGCCGGTCTCGCCCTCGCCGGGGCCGGCATCTGGTGGATGCTGGCACACCGCGGCGCGGCCCGGCTGGTGGGCGCGTCGCTGGCCGTGGCCGCACCCGTGGCCGTGCTGGTGCTGTACGCCGCGTCCGGGCTGTGGACCGTGGCCGCCGGCGCGCTCGCCCTGTGGACGGCGGCCCTCGCCTCGGCCCGCTCCGCGCTGCGCAACCTGCGCCGCCCGCGCGGCATGCACACCCGTAGGACCCCGCCCCCGAAGCGCCCGGTGCTGCTGATGAACGTGCGCTCGGGCGGCGGCAAGGTCGAGCGGTTCGACCTGGTCAAGCGGGCCGAGGCACTGGGCGCCCGGGTGATCGTGCTCGGCCCGGACAACTATCCCGACCCCGCCCGGGTGGCCCGGCAGGCCGTGGCCGACGGCGCCGACCTGCTCGGGGTCGCGGGCGGCGACGGCACCCAGGCGCTCGTCGCGGCCGTGGCCGCCGACCACGGACTGCCCTTCCTGGTCATCGCCGCCGGCACCCGCAACCACTTCGCCATGGACCTGGGCCTGGACCGCGCCGACCCCGTGCGCAGCCTCGACGCCCTGACCGACGGCGTGGAGCTCCGCGTCGACCTCGGCGACGTCGACGGCCGGCCGTTCGTCAACACCGTGTCGTTCGGGGCGTACGCGGAGATCGTGCAGAGCCCGGAGTACCGCGACGCCAAGGCCGCCACCTTCCTGGAGCACCTGCCGGACCTCCTCGCGGGCGAGGCCGGCGCCATCCTCGACGTGCACACCGACGACACCCGGCTGCACGCCCCGCAGGCACTCCTGGTCAGCAACAACCCCTATGCCCGCGCCGACCCGCTCGGCGGGGGCCGCCGCCCCCGCCTGGACACCGGCCGGCTCGGCGTCATCGGCGTCCGCGTGGAGGGGCCGGGGCAGGCCGCCGAGCTGGTCCTGCTCGGCGAACGCGCCAGCGGCATCACGTCCGTGACGTCCCGCCGGGTCACCGTGGAGGCGCCCGGGGGGCACGTCCCGGTGGCCGTCGACGGCGAGGCGCTCGACCTGCCCGTCCCGGTCGTGTGCACGCTGCGGCCCGGCGCGCTCCGGGTGCGGGTGCCCCGCCACCGTCCGGGCGCCCCCTACGCACCCCCCGCCGTCGACTGGCGGCGCATCGTCGCCCTCGCACTCGGCCGCACCGACACCCGCACGATCCAGGAGACGCACGATGTCTGACCGCCGAACCGAGCCGCGCAGCCGCACACCGCATCTGGTGCGCGACCTCGCCACCCTCGACCAGGCCCTCTACGAGACCGTCACGGTGACCAGGACGCCCACCCTGGACACCGCGCTGCGCCGGCTGTCCGCCGCGTCGGACCACTCGAAACTGTCCTTCGTGATCGCCGGTGGGCTCGCCCTGAGCGGCGGCCGGGCCCGGCGCGCCGCTGCCCTGGGCGTCGCGGCCATCGGGGTCGCCTCGGCGAGCGCCAACCTGCTCGGCAAGCGACTCGTCCGCCGTCCGCGCCCGCACCGCGCCGTCGACTCGCCGTTCCCGGGGCGGCACGTGCCGATGCCGGACTCCGCCTCGTTCCCGTCCGGTCACACGGCGTCGGCGGTCGCCTTCGCGGCCGCCGTCGGCCAGGCGTTCCCGGTCGCCGCCGTCCCGCTGGGCCTGCTCGCCTGCGCGGTGGGTTACTCGCGCGTCCACACCGGGGTGCACTACCCGGGCGACGTCGTGGCCGGCGCGCTCCTCGGGACGGGGGCGGCGGCCGTGGTGCTGGGGACGGCGGCCCGGCTGGACGGCTGAGGGCGGCGGCCCGGCCGGGCGGGCGGGCGACGGAGGCGGCTACTCCCTTCCGCAGTGCAGGAAGACGTGCGGCTCGGGTACGGCCTCGGGGTGGTCGGGGGTGAACAGCAGGTTCTCCTCGGCCAGCACCGTCAGCCCCGCGTCCCGCACCATCTCGACGAGGTCGTCGCGGGCGAAGCTGGTGACCCGCACCGGCTGCCCCATGAACACCGCCTCCACGCCCTCCACGTCCAGCGGCACCGTGGCGAGGACGAGGCTGCCGCCCGGCACCAGGGCCCGTGCCAGCCGGCCGACCAGAGCGCGCTGCTGGGCGCGGTCCATCTGGAGCAGGGAGAAGTAGACGCAGACCGCGTGGAACGAGCCATCTTCCAGGGGCAGTTCCCGTACGTCGACGCACCGGAATGCCGCTCCGGGGACCTGCCGGGCGGCGAGGCCGACCATGACGGGGGAGACGTCGACGCCCAGCACGTCGTGCCCGGCGTCCACCAGGGTCTCGGCCGTCGGCCGGCCCGTCCCGCTGCCCACGTCCAGCACCCGGCTGCCCGGAGCGAGCCGTCCGAGCAGCCACCGCAGCGATCCGTGATGCCCCTCGGAGTGGGCGAAGGCCTTCTCGTACCCGGACCCGAGCGCGTCGAACACCGCCGCCGCGCGTCGCTTCCCGTCCTCGCCGGTCACGCCGGCCTCCCCTCGTGGTGGGGCGGGCCCCGCGCCCGCGCGGCCCTGACGGCGCCTCAGAGTAGGGGCGCGGCGCCTCAGTGTAGGGGCGGGCCGGATGCGCCGTGGCCGGTTTCCGCAAGTGGGCGGAATCCGAGTTTCCGCTACCGTCAGTAACATGATCCACTCTTGTTTTCGAGAGGGGGCTACTGGCCGGTAGGTGGGGCCCCGCGACCGTCGTTCCCTTCGGAGGACCCCCGATGACCTCGCCCGAGGACGCTCTGCAGCAAGCCCTTGCCACCTACGAGGACCATGCCCGCACGTGTCGGCAGTGTCACTACGACGCCGTGCCGTGCGCGGTCTCGAAGCACCTCCTGCGCGTCTACAACAACGCTCGCCGGCAGCAGATGCGGGCGAACTCCGGCGTGCGGTGAGCGATTCTCGTCACACCGGGTGACCGGGCGGAGCGGGATCAGGCAGGTCTCACCGCTCCGCGCAGGGCGCCTTCGCCGAGAGCGTGGACCGAGTCCTCGCGGATGGCCGCGCCGGGGCCCGGGGCGTGGATCATCATGCCGTTGCCCGTGCACAGACCGGTGTGGCTCAGGTCGTCGTGGAAGAAGACCAGGTCGCCGGGGCGCAGGTCGTCCAGGGCGACCCGGGTGAAGGCCCGGGCCTGGTCGAGCGCCGTGCGCGGCAGCGTCACCCCCGCGGCCCGCCAGGCGGCCTGGGTGAGGCTGGAGCAGTCGTACGACTCCGGCCCCGTGGCACCCGTCACGCACGGCCTGCCGATCTGGGCGCGGGCGAAGGCGATGGCCTTGTCCGCCTTGCCGACGTACCCGGTCCCGGTCGCGTGGGTGGTGACGTCGAGGAAGGACGGGGCGGGTGCGGCCACCGGTGCGGTCGGGAGGGTGAACTCGGGCAGCGGGAGACCGATTTCGGGGGCGGGGAGGGTGAACCCGGCGCCGGTGAGCACCGGTTCCGGTGCCGGAAGCGTGGCCTGGACCGGCGGGGGCGGGGCGACCGCGGCCGGCTGTCCGGGAGCGGGGGCCAGGAGATCGCCGTAACTGGCAGCCAGGAGGCCCGTCTCGGGCTCCGGGAAGACGTTCGGGGGCGCCGCCAGCGGAGGCTGGGGCACGGCGAAGCCCGAGGCGGGGGCGGGGAAGCCGTACGCGGGCGTCCCCGACTCCGCGGCGGGCACGGGCGGGCCGGTCTCGGCGGGGCGGACGACGGCGTTGCGGCCGGTCGCCGTGAGGGTGCCGTTTCCGGTGTCGGTCCGCTGTCCCGCCCAGGTGTCCGTCCCGGGTCGGTAGGCCTGCCACTGCCCGGTCTCCCAGGTCTGCTCGACCGGCCGCGACTCGATCGCGGGGAGCGGCGGCACCGGCTGCGGGACGGCGCGGGCCAGCACCTCGCGGGCGACGGTGAGCTTTTGCCGGACGGTCTCCTTGCCGCTGCGCAGGGACGCCTGCGGGGCGGCCGGGGCGGGGGAGGGTGCGGAAGCCGCCGGGACGGGCGGCAGCGCCCCGGGCGCCTGCGACGGAGCGCCGGGGGCCGCCGGCAGTGCGGCCGCGGTCCGCCCGGCCGGCTCCGGTGCGCGTCGGCCGCCCGCCTCCAGTTCGAGCCGGCCGCCCGCCTCCAGCTCCCGCGCAACGCCGCCGGGCGGCAGTTCCGGTGCGCTCCGCGGGTGCGGTACGGGCGCCGGCCGGTCCGGCAGACGGTCGGCGGGCAGGGTGGCGGGGGTGGTCGGTCCGATCCGGCCGCGCGCCATGTCGAACCACTGCCGGGTCACGGCCTCCAGCGAGGGATCGGATGCCGGCCGCCCGCTGTTGGCGACGGAGGTGACGGTCCGGCGGCCGCCCCCGCCCGACCTGGCGCGGGTGGCGTTGAAGGTCCCGGTGTCGGTCTCGGCCCGGTCGTACAGGGCGCTGACCCGCTGCTGGACCTCCGCACGGCTCGGCGCGCCGGCGTCCTCGATGCGTGCGGAACCTGTGCCCGTCGGGAGCGCGGTGCGATCCGTCGCCATGGAAGACGTACTCCTTCCGTGCTCCGCCGGGCGAGTGGCCGGTGGGTCCGGGAACGGCCCTTGCGGCAGGGTGCTCCCGTGCTCGCCGCCCCGTCGGGCGGTCGGGCGTCTCACCCCGCGGGTGAACGGTCCCGGCTCCGGCCGCGGCACGTGGGGCCCCGGACTCGGCGGAGGCCGCGCGGCCGGCGGGGTTCGCCGGAGTCGGTCGTGCGGCCTTGCGTCAACCTAGCCAACTTGTGTGGCTGGTGTGAAGATTCAAGGGTCAAATGTCCGATACGTATTCGTGACCTTGGTCTCTCTTTGCCGGAACGGCGTTTGGCTTCGACCGAGTTGACCGTCCGCGGTGACCGGTGTGCGTGGCCGTGGCGATCCGGCCCGGTCGCGTCCCGCCGGTGTCCGGTCCGGGATCGCGGGTGCGGTGCGCCTCGTCCTGGACGAGCGGGGGGAGCGGTGCCGCCACCGTCGGTCCCGCCCCGGCCGGCGGCGCGCGGCGATGTCGCGGATCCGGGCTGTCGGGTTGTCCGCGATGACCGCCGGCGCGCGGGCGTGGTTCGTCGGGAGCGTCCGTCCGGGGTGCGGCGCGGGTGCTCCTTCCGTGGCGCAATCGTACGACCGAGGATTCACGTACACAAAAGCATGAATAAGATTTCGTGTATCAGTTGACGTATCACGGGTACCGGAGTGAATCTGGGAGGGTGAGGACGGTGACCGGGGGGGCGGTCATGGCAGAGCCTGCGTACGACACGGAGCGCGGCGCGGGAGAGGGCGGCCCGAGGGCCGGGGTGGGCGGCACGCCGCACATCCGCCCGGTGCCCTGGGTCTCCCTGCACGCGCGGGGTGACCGGGTGGCCGTCGAGATCCGCGGCGAGCTCGACCTGGACGCCACCGAGCAGCTCGAACACGCCCTGCGGGCGGCGCTGGCCGCCGCGGCCGGCGCCGTGGAACTGGATCTCGGCGCTGTCGTGTTCTGTGACTGCGCCGCCCTGAACGTGCTGCTCGAACTGCGCGAGCGGGGCCTGCGGCAGGGCAAGAGGGTCGTCATCCGCTCGGCCGCACCGGCGGTGGAACGGCTCCTCGAACTGACCGGCACGGCGCAGCTGTTCACCGACGCCGGCCCCGATCCCCGCCCCGCGGACGACGCGCTCGACCCCGGCCCGCCGCAGGGCCCCGACGGCGAGCAGGACCTGCGCGTCGAGGTCGTCCAGCTGCGGCGGGCCATGCGGACCCGCCCGGTGATCGACCTCGCCCGCGGCATCCTCATGGCCTCGTTCGCCCTGAGCGCGCAGGACGCCTGGCGGGTGCTGGTCGACGCCTCCCAGCGCACCAACACCAAACTGCACCACCTCGCCCGCGACCTCGTCGGCGCCGTGGAGGGGGACCCGCCGCCGGAGGCCGTCCGGGAACAGGTGGCGGCGGCCGTCGCCCGGGTCCGCTCCGCGTCCCCGGTGGGGGAGAGGGCCGACCGCGTCGACGGTTGACCCGCGCGGTGCGGGCGCATCGGCGCCGGGCCCGGGGAGCGTGGCGGTCGCGCCGACACCCGGCCCGCAGGTGACGGCCGCGTCGACAACCGATTCGAGCGCAACGACCGTCGAATCGATCGCCGAGCCTTGCCTTTCTCTCGTTTTCGGTCGTAGGTTCCCGGTATTCACTCGTTCCGTCGATCCGGGGTGTGCCATGGACCGTGCCCGACTGCGTCACCTGCTGGCCCGTGAGAGCGCGGACGCCGAGCGGCACAACCCCCGCTCCCGGGACGCCTACGACCGCGCCGACCACCTCTTCGGACGCGTGCCGATGACCTGGATGAACAAGACGGCCGGCGCCTTCCCCCGGTATCTGGACTCCGCGCGCGGCGCCCGCGTCCGCGACCTCGACGGGCACGAGTACATCGACTTCTGCCTCGGGGACACCGGGGCCATGGCGGGCCACTCTCCCGCCGCCGTCGCCGACGCCGTGCACCGGCGCTTCACCGCGCTCGGCGGCGCGACCGCGATGCTGCCCACACAGGACGCGGAATGGGTGGGCGCGGAGCTGACCCGCCGCTTCGGACTCACCCGCTGGAGCTTCTCGCTCACCGCGACCGACGCCAACCGCTGGGCCATCCGTCTCGCCCGCGCCGTCACCGACCGCCCGAAGATCCTGGTGAACAGCTACTGCTACCACGGCAGCGTCGACGAGTCCCTGATCGTGACGGGCCCCGACGGCAACGGCCACGCCCGCCCCGGCAACGTCGGAGCGCCCTGCGACGTCACCCTCACCAGCCGGGCCGCCGAGTTCAACGACCTGGAACACCTCGAGCGCGAACTCGCCCACGGCGACGTGGCCGCCGTCCTCATGGAGCCCGCGCTCACCAACATCGGCATCGTCCTGCCCGAGCCCGGCTATCTCGCGGGCGTACGCGAACTGACCCGCCGGCACGGCGCGCTCCTCATCAACGACGAGACGCACACCTTCTCCGCCGGGCCCGGCGGCTGCACCGCCGCCTGGGACCTGGAGCCCGACGTCCTGACCATCGGCAAGGCCATCGGCGGCGGCATCCCGGCGGGCGCCTACGGCCTGTCCGCCGACCTCGCCGACCGGCTCCTCGGCCGCGACGACCTCGACCTCGTCGACATGGGCGGCGTCGGCGGCACCCTCGCGGGCAACGCCCTGTCGGTCGCCGCGACCCGCGCCACCCTCGAACACGTCCTCACCGACGAGGCGTTCACCCACATGCACAAGCTGTCCGAGCGCTTCGAGGCCGGAGTCCGGGCCGGCATCGAAGCCCACGGCCTGCCCTGGTCCGTCAGCCGCCTCGGCGCCCGCACCGAGTACCGCTTCACCGCCCCGGCGCCCCGCACCGGCACCGAGGCCGCGGCGGCCGGCGACACCGAGCTGGAGGACTTCCTGCACCTCTACCTCGCCAACCGGGGCGTCCTGCTCACCCCGTTCCACAACATGGCCCTGATGTGCCCCGACACGACGGAGCAGGACGTGGACACGCACACCGAGCTGTTCGCGTCGGCCCTGGCCGAACTGGCCGGCTGACCAACCCCACCGACGGCAGGACAGGAACAGGACGGGAAGAGGACGCACCCCATGGACGAGATCGACCGGGCCATCCTGCGCGAACTGCAGACCGACGGACGCATCGCGTACGCCGACCTCGGCCCCAGGGTCGGACTCTCCGCGTCCGCGGCCCGGCAGCGACTGCAACGCCTGCTGGACTCCCGCGCCGTCCAGGTCGTCGGCGTCACCGACCCGATGGCCATGGGAGGGCAGGCCATGGCCCTCCTCGGCATCACCGCCGACGGCGACCCGCGGCCCGTCGCCGACGCGCTCGCCGGCCACCCCGAGGTCGTCTACTCCGTGCTCACCTCGGGCGGGTTCGACCTCTTCGCCGAGGTCGTCAGTCCCACCGCCAAGGAACTGCTGGACTTCGTCAACGACACCGTCCGGCAGCTCGAAGGCGTCGCCGCCGTCCAGTCGTTCCCCTACTTCGCCATCCACACCCACCGTTTCCTCTGGGACGTCGGCTGAGGCCGGGGCGGCAGGCGGCAGCACCGCGAACCTCGCACCGCACTCCTTCTTCACCGTCGCCCGCACCGACCCGCCGATCGTCCCGTTCACCTCCGTGGGCCGCAAGGACTCGCCGCGCACCATCGAGGCCACCGGCGAGTTCGCCGTCGGCCTCGCCCCCGAACCGCTCCCCGGGCAGATCAACGCCGGCGCGGTCGACTTCCCCGCGGAGGCGGACGAGTTCGACGGCGTCGGCATCGAACGGGAGCCCTCGCCGCTCGTGGCGCCGCCCCGCGTGGCCGCCTCTCCGGTGGCGCTCGAATGCCGGCTCCACTCCACCCCGGGCATCGGCAGCTCCACCCTGGTCCTCGGCCGGGTCGTGCACGCCGCCGTGCACGAGGACGCCGTCGTCGACGGCCGGCCCGACACCCGCAGGCCGCGGCCACCGGCCCGGCCCGGCGGCGAGTGGAGCACCGTCGGCGAGGCCGGTGAACTCGCCCGCGTCCCCTGCCGCGACCGGCCCCGGACCTGATCCCGCGCCGGCCGCGGGCGCCCGGCGTCGTGCCGGGTCCCGGCCACCCGCCGGTCCGGCGGCGGGTGCCGGAGCCGTTCCGCACAGGTGACCGAGGGGCGTTGTCAGTGGTCACCGGTAGCTTCGTTCTTGTCGCACCGACTCCGGTGCGACAGCCCCCCTGTGCTGCGCCGACTCGGCGCGACCGGGTTTCGTGCTGCAAAGGAGATGGTGCGTGTCGGACTGGGAGAGGTCGAGCACGGCCCGCGTGGTGCCGCCCGCGCGGCCCCGCAAACTCGCCAAGGTCCCCTTCGTCGAACTGGCCGACGGACGCCTCCAGGGCGTCGTCTCCAGCGGCTCGGACATCGAGCGCGTGTACGTCTCGTCGGTGGCCGCGGGGACGTACGCGTTCGCGTGCAGCACCAACAACAACCGCCCCTGCGGCGGTGCGCGCGGCTCGTACTGCAACCACATCCGCGCCCTGGTCACCGAGGCCGTCCTGCAGTACGGCGCCGAGCGCGTCGCCCGCTACCTGCGCGTCGAGCCGGCCGGCGGGGAGGCGACGGCCCCCGGCATCACCGACGCCATGACCGCCGCCCGGCCCGCCCCGGCCGACGGCAAGACCTCGGCGGCCTCCGTCTTCAGCCGCTTCCTGCGGCACCTCGCCTACCTCGAACTCGCGCCCACCACGGCCCCGCTGCCCGAGATGCAGTGGTTCCCGCCGACCAGGACGGCGGACGCCCCCGGAGCGCCCGCGCGCGCCGCCGAGCCCGTCACGGAAACCGGAGCGGGGTCCGCGCACCCGCTGACCGCCCCCGTCGACGGACTCGACGAGGCGCTGGCGGCGGTCGACGCCTTCGACCGGGTCCTCGTCGCGGGCCTGCTCCGCCCGCAGCCCGCCCGCGTCGCCGACCTGACGGAACTCGCCCACGCCGTGGCCGGCTCGCCGCTGGCCGCCCGGGTCGCGGAAGCCGTCGAGAAGGCGGCTGCGGGAGCCGCGGGCGAGGACCACCTCGTCGCCCTCGCCGCCGCCCGCACCGCCCTCCTGGGCGCCGCCCACGACGCCCTGACGGCCCGCGCCGACGAGAGCACCGGCCGTACCCGTGGCGAGACCGCGGCGACCATCCCGGCTCCGCGACAGACCGTCAACCTGCTGCTGGCCGCCCGGACCTGGCTCGCCGACCTGGCCCGCGCCGGCTGGCAGGGCATCGACCACGAACTCGTCGGCTCGGCCGCGCAGATCGTCTCCGCCATGCTGCCCGACCCCGCACTGCGCCGGCTGGCCACCCTGCTCGACGGCTTCGCCGCCGAACTCGCCGCCTCCTGCCCCGGCGCCGCCCTGGACCGCTTCCCCGCCCGCCGCTGGGGCGACCTGTGGGCGCGCGCCCTGCTGCTGACCCGGCCCGGCGCCACCGAACCGGCGCCGGCCGCCCCCGCCACCGGCCGGCTGCTTCCCCTCGGCGTCGACCTGCACGAACACGCGACGGCCGCCCAGGCGCAGGTCCACGCGGTGTTCGAGCCCGCGGACGGCGGCCCGGCCCGCCTGGTGCGCGCGAGTGTCTCCGTGCCCAAGCCGGACACCGTCGTCGCGGCCGGCGTCTGGCAGCTCCTGCGACCCCACCTGGCGCTGCTCACCGCCCTCGGCGAAGGCCGCTCCATGCAGCTCACCGACATGCCCCTCACCGAGGACGGCGACCTGATCTGGGACGACGACCGGGCCCGCGCGGGCGAACCCGCCGACGCCTTCGCCGCCGCCCGCGTCGCCCTCCCGGCCGCCACGGCACCGCCCACCGCACCGCTGGACCGCCACCCCGCACGCCTGGCCGAACCGGTGTTCCTGGAGGGCTACGAGGTCCGGCAGGACGACGACTTCACGCTCGCCCTCGGCTTCGCCGGACACTCCCTGGCCGTGGACACCGACCGCATCCCCGCCGCCGGCCCCCTCACCCCCGCGGCGGTGGCCGCCTCCAGCGCCTGCATCGGCCTGCTGCGCTGGGACGACGGCGCGTTCCACCTCCAGCCGCTCGCCGTCGAGACCACGGTGCGCAGGAAGACCGCCGCCCTCCAGGCGGGCGCCTGGGCGGGCGGCACCACCGACAAGACCGGCGCCAAGGCCGAGAAGGCCGCCACGGACGCCGTGACCGTCCTGCGGGAGCGGGCGGGAAGGCTGCTGCGCAAATGACCGAGCCCGAGACCGCCGTCCAGCACCCGGCCGAGACCGAGGCCGCCCCCCACGACCCCCACGACAACCGCCGGCAGGTCCTCTACTGGCGTCTCCTGGCCCGCCTCTTCGACCCGGAGGAGCAGGCCGCGCTGGAGTCCGCGAGCCTCGCCGTCGTCGAGGACATCGGCCTGCCGCCCGCGCTGCTGGACCCGGGAGCCTCCGTCGACTCCATCGTGCAGCGCCACCCGGAGCTGGCCGCCGAGTTCGACGGCCTGATGGTCCCCGAACCCGACGCCGACCCGACCGCCGGCCCCGATGCCGACGACACGCGTGACCGTCCGGCCGAGGTACGGCGCGCGGCCCTCGTCTCCAAGGTGCTGCTCAACGTCTTCGCCACCGGCACCGGAGCCGTCAGCGCCGGTCGACTGGCGCGCTGGCAGTCCGACGCCGGCTGGCTGGAACGGGCGCTCGGCTGCTCGCCCGGCGACCTGCGCGGCGGACGGGCCGGCGGCCGCGGCGCCGGCCCGTCCGGCTCGGGCGGCAACGGCCGGACCCCCGACCTGAGCCGGCTGATCCCTCAGATCGGACCCGAACTCGGTGCCCTCGAAGGCGACCTGGTCAAGCGGATGCACCTGCGCGAGGTGCTCGCCGATCCCGCGCTCGCCGCCCGGCTCACCCCGAGCATGTCGCTGATCGAGCAACTGCTGCGGGACAAGAACAACCTGTCCGGAGTCGCCCTCGCCAACGCCAAGGCGCTGATCCGCCGGTTCGTCGACGAGGTCGCCGAAGTGCTGCGCACCCAGGTCGAGAAGACCACGGTCGGCGCCGTCGACCGGTCCGTCCCGCCGAAGCGGGTGTTCCGCAACCTCGACCTCGACCGCACCATCTGGAAGAACCTCACCAACTACAGCCCCGAGGAGGAGCGGCTCTACGTCGACCGCCTCTACTACCGGCACACCGCCCGCAGGACGACACCGCAGCGGCTCGTCGTCGTGGTGGACCAGTCCGGCTCGATGGTCGACTCCATGGTCAACTGCACCATCCTGGCCTCGATCTTCGCCGGACTGCCGAAGGTCGACGTCCACCTCATCGCGTACGACACCCAGGCGCTCGACCTGACGCCCTGGGTGCACGACCCCTTCGAGACGCTCCTGCGCACCAACCTCGGCGGCGGCACCGACGGCACCGTCGCCATGGCCCTGGCCCAGCCGAAGATCGCCGAGCCGCGCAACACCGTCGTGGTGTGGATCTCCGACTTCTACGAGTGGCGCGGCGAGCCCCTCTACGACAGCATGGCCGCCCTGCACCGCTCAGGGGTCAAGTTCATCCCCGTCGGCTCGGTGACCAGCTCCGGCCGCGGCAGCGTCAACCCCTGGTTCCGGGAACGCTTCAAGGACCTCGGCACACCCGTGCTCTCCGGTCACATCCGCAAGCTCGTGCACGAGCTGAAGACGTTCCTCACCTGAGACGCCCGCTCCGCCCCTCTCTCTCCTCCCTCTCTCCTCCCTCTCGACCTTCCGCAGAAAGGCCCGTCGATGTCCGACCTGTTGCGCGCCCCCGCCGAGATCAAGTACGCCGAGGAACTGGACTGGCTGGAGTCGGTGGACGACGGTCCCAAGCCGTTCTCCTGGCGGCTGTCGCCCAGGATGGTCCGGCTGTTCGTCCTCGGCTCCGAGCGGGCGGACGGCCTCGACCGGGACGTCTCCCAGAAGTGGTTCGGCGACCGCAGCATCGTCGAGCGGGCCATCGTCACCCTCGCCTCCGACCGCGGTCTGCTGCTCATCGGCGATCCCGGCACCGGCAAGAGCTGGCTGGCCGAGCTGCTCGCCGCCGCCGTCTGCCGCAACTCCACCCAGGTCGTCCAGGGCACGGCCGGCACCACCGAGGACCACATCAAGTACTCGTGGAACGTGTCCATGGTCATCGCCAAGGGCCAGTCCCGCGAATCGATGATCCCCTCGCCGATCATGACCGCGATGGAGACCGGCACGATCGGCCG
The DNA here is from genome assembly GCF_044750845.1 of Streptomyces sp. NPDC088766. Lineage (NCBI taxonomy): Bacteria > Bacillati > Actinomycetota > Actinomycetes > Kitasatosporales > Streptomycetaceae > Streptomyces > Streptomyces sp. NPDC088766. The sequence goes on from NZ_JBIVKQ010000002.1 coordinate 427,161, forward strand.
GTTCGAGGAACTCACCCGCTCCACCAGCGACGTCCAGGACGCCCTGATCTCCATCCTGTCCGAGAAGTACATCTCGGTCCCCGAACTCGACAGCGACAGCATCGTGTTCGCCAAGCCGGGCTTCTCCGTCATCGCCACCGCCAACAGCCGCGACCGGGGCGTCAACGACCTGTCCTCGGCCCTCAAGCGTCGCTTCAACTTCGTCCGCATACCCGTCGTGACGAACAAGAAGAGCGAGGCGGAGATCGTCCGCTTCCGCACCGAGGAACTGCTGCGCCGCCACCAGATCGAACTGGACGTCCCGCCCACCCTGCTGGACGTGCTGCTGCAGAGCTTCGCCGACCTGCGCGCCTCCTCCGCCGCGGCGGCCGGCGACGACGAGAAGCTGGAGTCCGCGCTGTCCACCGCCGAGCAGATCGGTGTCCTGGAGGACGCCGTCCTGCACAGCAACTTCTTCGGCGAGCGCGCCCTGACCGCACGCACCCTCGCCTCCTCCCTGGTCGGCTCCCTCGCCCGCCGCGAACCCGAGGACCTCGCCATCCTCAACAAGTACCTGCACGGCGTCGTCGAGCCGCGCAGCAAGGAGGAAGGGGGCTCCTGGCCGGAGTTCCTGGAGGGCGGCCGCGACGCGATCGCGACCCTGTCGTGAACGCCCCGCCCGAGGGCGCGTTCGGCGCCCTGCGCACCCAGCTCCAGGACGCGGCCACCGCGTTCGCCGACGGGCCCGACGCCCTGGAGGGCATCCTCCGCGGCATCGTCGACGACGTCGAGCGCGCCGTGCACGAGCCGCTGGAGATCTTCCCGGTCTGCCACCACTCCCCGGCCTCGGCGCTCGCCATGGCCCGCCGGCTGCGCGAGAAGCAGCCGAAGGTGGTCTACCTGGAGCTGTGCGAGGACATGGCGCCCCTCCTCACCGAGCTGCGCAACTGCCGCCTCCCGGTGGCGGTGCAGGCGTTCGCGACCGAGGTGGAGGGCTTCCCCGCCGACTGGTCACCGCTGTCGGTGGTCGCCCCGGTCACCGAGGCCTCCGCCGAGTACCAGGCGATCGCCTACGCCCTCGACACCCCGGGCGTCGAGCTCGTCCTCGTCGACCGCTCCTCGGACCACGTGTTCCAGTGGGAGACCCCGCCCGCCGCCGACGCCGGCCCGGACGCGCCGCCCGCCGACGAGGAGAGCGTCCTGCACGGCGACGCGGTCGGCGTCGAGATCGGCGACCTGCGGCCCCGCTTCGCCGAACTGGAGGAGCACCTGCTGCGCCACGGCCGGGTGCGGCACTGGTCGGAGTGGTGGCACCAGTACGTCGAACTGCCGCTCGGCGACAGCGACCACGACACCTACCGGCAGGTCATGCTGCTCATCGGCAGCCTCTTCCGGCGCCTGGCACCCGGTGACCAGCGCCGGGTCCGGGTCGACGAGGACCGCGAACGGTACATGTGGACGCGGATGCGCGAGCACCTCGCGGCCACCGGCACCGACCCCGCCGACTGCCTCTACGTCTGCGGCGCGTTCCACGCCGCGAGCCGCGTCGAGGAGTTCGGCGTCCGGGGCAGCGACACCTTCACCATCACCCCGCCCACCCCCACCACCTGGCGGCACGGACTCATCCCCTCCAGCCACGCCGCGATCGAGGCACAGTTCGGCCTCGCCGCCGGATCCGTGTCCATCGCCGCGTCGGAATGGGCCAAGAACCTCAAGCGGACCGGTGTACGGCCGTACCGCCTGCAAGGACAGGCCGGCACGAAGAAGAGCACCGGGCCGAGGAAGGCGGCGGTGCCCGCGCCGCCCGCCGCCCAGGCCCCGCCGGCCGACCGGCTCACCGGGTTCCTCCAGCGGCCGCCCGCCCTCGACCCCCTGGACGAGGCCGAACTGCTCGGCTGGTCGGTGGAGATCGTGCGGGCCGCGCGGCGCAACGGCTACCTCGCCTCCACCGCCGACGCCATCGCCGTGTTCGAGACGTCGATCCTGCTGGCCGGAATGCGCGACCGGGTCCGCCCGACTCCGTACGACTTCCAGGACGCGGCCGTCACCTGCATCGAGAAGGAGACCGTACCGGGGCGGCGCGACATCGGCCGGCTCGTCGAGATCATGATGGGCGGCGACCGGATCGGCCAGGTCGGCTACGACGCGCTGCCGCCCCTCGCCCGGGACGTCCACGACCGGCTCGCCCCGCTGAACCTCAAGCTCCAGCAGCGCGGCGTGCAGCGCGCCCTGCTCGACATCGCCGCCCGGCCCGAACTGGAGCGCTGCTCCGACGTGCTGTGGATGCTGCGCCGGCTGCTCCCCCAGGGCGCCGCCCGGCCGATCATGGGCGACCGGCGTCTCGGGGAGCGCGCCATCCAGGAGTCCTGGGACCTGGCCCTCGGCACCCATCAGCGCGCCCTCATCGAGCTCGGCTACGAGGGCGTCAGCATCGAGCAGGTCCTGGAACAGCGGCTGCGGCGCGCCGCGTACGCCCCGCAGGCGACGGCGGCGCAGGTCCTGGAGACCGTCGAGGACGCCGTCCTCCACCTGCGCAGCCGCCGCCTCGCCGACGAGCTGGGCACCCGCGCCCTGGAGGTCCTCGCGGCGGAGCGCAGCGTGGACGGCGCCCCCGAGGTGCTGCGCCGCGTGCGCCGCCTGCTGGCGTACTACCGCACGAGCGAGCCGGTCCTGCCGCCGTGGATCGAGTCCTTCGTCAAGACCGGCTACGCGCACTACTGCACGCTGCTGCCGACGGCTTTCACCGACGAGGACGCCACCGTCCGGCAGGTCGCGGCCATGCTGGGGTTCCTGTTCAGCATGGAGGGCCTCGCGCTCTCCCTGGGCTGCGACCGTACCCAACTGGAGCTGGCCCTCGCCCAGTCCCATCCGGGGGAGCCGTCCCGTACGGCACTGCTGTGGGCGGCGCAGACCCACCTCGGCACGCTGTCCCGGGCAGAGCTGCGGGCCCGCTGCGACGAGCTGCTCGGCAACCCCCTGGTGGTGCCCGCCTACCCGCGCTATCTCAGCGGGTTCGTGCACGCCCTGGAACCGGTGCCGCAGCTGGCCGACTTCGTCGTCGAGGCGGTGTCGAACGCCTTCGCGCGGCTCCCGGACCCGGTGCTGCTGCCCTGGCTGCCGACGCTGATCACCAGCCTGCGGGCGGGCGGCGCGGAGCTGGCCCCGTTGCTGATCCGTGAGGCGGGCCGCGTCTTCCCGGCCCGGCTGGCGGAGCTGGACTCCTGGGTGCCGCCGTGGCGCGCCCCGCAGGAGCCCGTGGCCGTCCCGACGGGCCGGCCGGGCGGCGCGGCCCGTGGTGTCGCCCTCCTCGCCGCGCGTCCGGCGACGTGCGACGCGCTGGCGGAGCTGCTCGGCTGCGAGGGCGGCTGGGAGGCTCCCGCGGCGGACGCCCCGCGGGGGGCCGCGCTCCTCGCCGGTCACCCGGGGACCGCGACGGCGCTGGAGGCGCTGCTGGCGGCCGGCTGACGTGCGACGGGCCGTTCCACCGCGTTCAGGTCGCAGTGGAACGGCCCGCTCGCACCGGGCGGACCCGGTACGTCCCAGGGCTCCTCCGGCGGATCGAGCCGGAGGAGCCGCGGTGCCTCGCCTCCCGGACGCGCGGGCCGGGTCCTGCGTCGCGCGGGCCGGGGTGCCGGACCGCGCGACGCCCGGACGGACGTGTCCGACCCCGCGTCCCGCGCACGGTCGCCTGACACACCCTCTAGCGGTGCCGGCTGCCGACGGTGACGGTGCCCGTGACCTTCGCCCCGTCGGGCAGGTCGTACTCGACGTGGCCCGTCGACCTGTTCCAGACGGTGATGCGGAAGGTGTCCGGGGAGTCCGTGGCGGTGACGCGGAAGGCGTGGCCGGCGACGCCGTCGAGGGTGCCGGAGCCCTCGAGGACGGCCCGGGAGCCCGTGACGACGAGCCAGTCGAGTCCCGTCGAGCGGAACTTCAGCCGCGCCGGGCCGAAGTCGAAGGTGACCCGGCCGGTCGGGACGGTCGCGCCCGCGCGGTATGCGGCGGCCAGGGAGAAGACCGCCTTTCCGGTGAGGTGCGCGTCGGCCGGACAGGCCCCGGCGGGGGAGACGACGAGGCCCGCGCCGGCCGCGGGGCCGGCGGCACGGTCGTACACGATCAGCTCGGGGAGCGTCGTGCCGTCCGAGGCGCCGTCGTCGTCCGTGACGGTCACCACCGGGCGGTGGACGCCCGCCGCTGTGTACACGTGCGCGGCCCGGCAGCCCGTGGCGGTGACCGTGCCCGGCGTCGGCTTCGTGCCGTCCTTCCAGTCGACGGTGCAGGTGTGGGTGTCGGAGGTGCCCGGGTCGGCGAAGCCGACGGTGACGACGGCCCGCTGACGGACGCCCACCGGCGTGCCCGGGCCGGCGGCGGAGGTGATCGCGGGGGCCGCGTTGGCGACGGTGACCGTGGCCGAGTCGCTGCTGCGGCCGCCGGTCAGGGTGAGCCGGTAGGTGCCGTCGTCCGTGCAGGTGAGCGTCGTACGGGCCGTACCGGGGTCGGCGACGGTGCAGGGCGCCCCCGCCGGGACCGTCCACCGCGCGCCGCCCGCGCCGGAGACGCTCCCGGTCAGGGCGATCGCGTCGCCTTCCGCACCGGCCGCGTCGGGACCGGCGTGCACGACGGTCACCGGGTCGACGCTCGTGAGGGTGGGGACGACCTTCTTGATCAGGCCGTCCGCGTCGAACTCCAGCCTGTCGACCGTCGTCTCGCGGTGGGTGCCGTCACCGCCGGGGAGGGCGAAGCGGTGGTAGGCGATGTACCAGTCGTCGCTGTCGGGGACCTGGACGACCGAGTGGTGGCCCGTGCCCCTGATGCCCAGGGCGAGGTCCTTCTCGAGGATCACGCCGCGCCTGGTCCACGGGCCGGTGGGGGAGGGGCCGGTCGCGTAGGCGACGCGGTAGTTCTCGTCCCTGGTGTCGTTCTCCGACCACATGAAGTAGTAGGTGCCCGCGCGCTTGATGACGAAGGAGCCCTCGTTGTAGCCGCTCGGGGTGATGTCCTGCACCTTCGAGGCGTCGAAGGACGTCATGTCCTCGTTGAGCGGCACGACGTATCCGTGTCCGTTGCCGAAGTAGAGGTAGGAGCGGCCGTCGTCGTCGGTGAACACCGCCGGGTCGATCATCTGGCCGCCGTACCGGCCGGCTTTCAGCAGCGGCTTGCCCAGCGGGTCCTCGAACGGCCCGGTCGGCGAGTCGGAGACGGCGACACCGATGTTCGCGTCCGCGGAGAAGTAGAAGTAGTACTTCCCGTCCTTCTCGGCGATCGTCGGCGCCCACGCCCTGCTGTCCGCCCAGGACACGTCCGGCCCGAGGTCCAGGATCACGCCGTGGTCGCGCCAGTGGACCAGGTCGGTGGAGGAGTACGCCGTGAACCGCGTGCCGCTCCACCCCTCGAAGCCGTCGGTGGTCGGGTACAGGTAGAAGGTGTCGCCGAACCGCACGATGTTCGGGTCGGCGTTGAGCCCGGGCAGCACCGGGCTCCGCATGACCAGCGCCGAGACGGTCCAGGTGCGCCGGGTGCCGTCGGAGCCGGTCACCTCGTACGTCACGGGAGAGGTGAAGTCGTGGACGCTGCCCGAGGCGGGGCTGATCGCCGCGCCGTGGGCGAGGGTGAACTCGGGCGCCAGGGCGGTGAGATCGGTGCCCTCGTGCAGCGGCAGGGTGATCGTGCTGCCCGTGTCGTCGACGAGCGCGTCCACCTTCAGGTCCGGGTGGGACGCCTCCGCGATGCCCGTGGTGTTGCCGGCCAGTTCGAGGACCTCGGTCGCGGACAGGGCCCGGTCGTGGACGCGGAAGTCGTCGACCTCCCCGCCGAAGTAGGGGTCGGCTTCGTACAGCGAGCGGCCGATGTAACCGCTGTGGTCCTTCGCCGCGTCGTACAGCTCGGAGGGTTTGACGCTGACGCCGGTCGTGCGGGCGGCCTGCACGCCGTCGACGTAGAGGACCGCGGTGCCGGAGGCGCCGTCGAGGGTGACGGTGACGTGTCTCCACTCGCCGGGTGTGAGCCGTGAGCCCGCCGTGAGTTTCTGCTCGGCCTGCCAACCGGCGGCGGTGATCGCGGAGTACAGCTTCGAGGAGCCGTTGGAGGGACTGGCGAAGAGGTACCGGCTGCTGTCCGGACCGAGACCGAACAGCCACTGCCAGTTGTCGCCGCCCTTCCACTTGGCGTACGTGGAGACGGTGACGCTGTCGGCGTCCTTCAGCACCCCGTTCGGGATCCTGACGTACGGGGAGGTGGCGGAGTCGCCCGACATCCGGAACGAGCCGCCGTCCACGCCGGTCCCGAAGCCGGGCGTGCGGACGTAGGTGCCGTGCCGGCCGTGGCCGCTGGAGTCGCGGGCGACGCTGCCGCCGGTCTCGTCGAAGCGGTAGTGCAGGACGAGGTCGGCGGGCACGTCCGGGCCCTCCTCGGAGACGGTGACCTCGGCGCGGACGACGGTCGAGGTGCCGTCGGGCAGGCTTCCCCGCACGGTGAAGGTGCCGGCCCGGGCGTACGCCGACTCGGGGACGGTCTCCCAGGTGACCGCGGTGGGCCGCTCGACGCCGTCGGCGTACCGGGCGACGACGGTGGCGGGCAGCACGGGGGCGTCACCGATGCGGGTCTCGACCTCGATGTCCTCGACGCTCTCAGGCAGCTGGTCCGGCTGGTACGTCCTCAGCAGCCGCTCGTACTCGGCCCGGGTGACCGGCAGGACCGTGCCGTGGCGGGGCCGGGAAGGCAGGTCGTAGCCGGTGGACGGGGTCCAGACGCCGGAGCCGAGGTCGGTCGTCTCGAAGGGGATGTAGCCGCGGCCGCCGAACTCGTCGAGGAACGCGTACCACTTCTCCTCGGTGTTCGACTTGAAGACGAGGGGTCCCTCGGCGGCGTTCATCGCGCCCTTGCCGATGCCCTCGGCGACCGCGGTCCACGAGGTGTCCAGGAGCGAGTCGCTCTTCTCCTCGAAGACGAACTTGCTGTTGGGCGTGGAGGAGGAGTTGTTCCGCTCGTCCTTCGACAGCCGGTAGTAGGTGCCGTCGTGCCGGATCACCGTGGAGTCGATGACCGAGTAGCCGCGGTCGATCCACACCTTGGGCTCGCTGAAGGTGTGGAAGTCGCGGGTGGTGGCGTACATCATGCGGTTGTAGGTGTCACCGGAGTGGCCGGCGTCGGCGTACAGCTTCGACGCCCAGAAGACGACGTACTCGCCGAGCTTCTCGTCGTAGTAGGCCTCCGGTGCCCAGGTGTTGCCGGCGCTTTCCGGGGAGACCTCGACCAGGCGCTGGTCCGTCCAGTTCACCAGGTCGGTGGACTCCCACACCATGATGGACCTGCTGCCGGTGCGCTGGGCGGCGTCCCAGTCGCCGTTGCCGTGGATCCGCAGGTCCGTGGCGATCTGGTAGAACTTGTCGCCCTCGGGGGAGCGGATGATGAACGGGTCGCGCAGGCCCTGCTCGCCGAGGGTGGAGGTCAGGACGGGGCTGCCGTCGTTCAACTCCCGCCATTTCAGGGGGTCGTTCCCCTTGCTGAGGGCGAAGTGGACCTGTTCGCCGTCCGCGGTGCCCTCGCCGGTGAAGTAGCTGAACAGGTAGCCCTCGAGGTCCTGCCCCGCGGGCAGTTCCGGCACCCGGGCGGTGAAGTCGCGGGTGGTGACGGCCTCGCCCTTGGTGACGGTGGCGGTCAGTTCGACGGTGGTGGCGCCCGCGCCGTGCGCGGGGCGTCGGACCATGCCCTCGGCGGAGACGACGGCGGGCTTCGCGGAGGACCAGGTGACCTTCGTGCCGTGGGCGCCGGCGGCGGGCAGCGTGAGGTTGCCGCGCACGTCGTCGAGGTCGTGCACGGTCAGCGCCTCGGCGGCCCGCTCGGTGGCGGTCCTGTCGTCGAAGGCCGCGCGGACCGTGACCTCGAAGGTCCTGGTGTCGCTGACGGTTCCCTTCCTCAGGGTCGCCGTGAGCGTGGCGTGGCCGTCCGGTTCCCCGGCGGCGGGGCGGGTCACCGCGCCGGAGTCCGACACCACGGCGGGGTTGTCGCTCTTCCAGCCGATGGACGAGCCGCCGGCCGTCCCGGTCCTCGGCAGGACGAGATCGGAGGTGACGCCGTCGGTGTCGCCGAGAGCGAGCGCGGCCTTGTCGTCGGCGACGCCCTGGGTGGCCACGGGGAGCGCGAGCCGCTCGACCTCGGAGCCGGCCAGCGCCCGGTCGTACACGCGGAAGTCGCGCATCCTGCCCTTGAACAGTTTGTCCCCCGAGTAGACCGATCTGCCTATCGAGTTGGCGGTGGTGGTACCGGACCCGATGGCGCCGGGCGTGAGGGTGACCGCCGTGTTGCGGGCGACCTCCACGCCGTCCTCGTAGAGCACCCCCGTGGTGCCGGTCTGGGTGTACGTGAGGTGCTTCCACACCGCGCGGGTCAGGTTGTGCGAGTCCGCGGGCTTCGTCGTCTGCTCGGTCGACCAGTTGCCGCTCGCGACGGAGGTGCGCAGGGAGTTGCCGGTGGTGAAGAGGTAGCCGTTTCCGTTGCTGCCGCTGGAGTTGCCGAAGCCGTAGAGGAAGTACGGCGTGCTCTGGGCGGCGTCGATGCGTACCTCCGTCGAGACGGAGATCGAGTCCAGGCCTTTCATGATGTCGTTCGGCAGCCTGACGTAGGTGTCGGAGCCGTTGAAGGCGAGCCCCTGACCGGCGGCCGACCAGTCGGCGGTGCCCTGGACGGTGCCGTCGCGGCCGTGCCCGGAGGAGTCGGTGACGCCGGCCGGCCCGTCGAGCGCGTACCGCAGCACGAGTCCGTCCGTGACGTCGGTGACCTCCGCCGCCCGCGCGGACGTCGCGGTGCCGGTGAGGCCCAGGAGCAGGGAGGCGGTGGTCAGTGCGGCGAGGCCTGCCGCCCGGCGTCCGCCGTGGCTGCGACGTCGTGGGGTGTGCGTCATGGTCGGCCCGCCGTTTCCGCTGTGTGACGTGGTGTTGCGAGAGTGTCAAACGGGGATCGGCGCGACGTCAATAGATCTCGAACAATGTCCGACAGGCCGAACGAAGTGGAATGTGCGACAACGGGCCTCGCATCGAAGGAAGTTGAGGAACACGTTCCACACATTCCGCTCATCCGTACGGGAGTTGACCACCCGTACGGGCCGCAGTCCCTCGCCCGGGTTGTTTACGGGCGCCCGCCGTGTGCGTGCGGGTGCAAAGGGCAGACCCTCCGTGACAGAACGCGCGAGGGCGAGGAGCACGCCGGTGACCGACGTCTGTTTCAGAGCCGATTTCGCCTCGGACCACCAGTGGGTCGCGGGCCGCTCGTGGGCCTATCCCGACGGAGGGCCCGTCAACCCCGACGACAACAAACTCGACCACCTCGTGGCCGATCCCGCCTACTCGCGCACCGGCACCTTCCGGGCCACCCGACGCGACGACGGCCTCTGGGACACGGGGCTGCTCACCACGGAAGGCAGCGACGAGGGCTTCATGGCCCGCACCGGCGACCGGCTCGAGGCCCGGGTGCGGCTGCCCGTCGAGACCGGTGCCTGGCCCGCCATCTGGACCTGGCGCGACGGCGACCAGGAGATCGACGTCTTCGAGTACCACCCCGACAACCCGGACCTGCTGGAACTCTCCAACCACGTCCGGGCCGCCCACCGCTACCACCGCGACGACGCGGTCGGCCCCGGCGGCTGGATCGACCTCGCCGTCGAGTTCGGCGCCCGCAACGTCGTGTGGTCCCTGAACGGCGAGGTGGTCTTCGCCGACCGGCGCGGCGTCGGCCGGCGCTGGCACGCCTACCTCATCGTCAACCTCTCGGTGTGCGCCGGCCGCTACCACCCGGCGCCCGACCCGGAGGTGACGGAGATGTCCTTCGAGGTGGCCTCCCTCACCGTCCACCGGGACACCTGAGCCCGCCGTCCCGCGGGCCCGGCCGGCGCGCGGGACACTGTCTCACGGCCCGCGCCGGCCGGCCACCCGGGCGGTGCGGCCGGGCTACGGCCTCCCCCGAATGGCCCGCCCCAGGGGGACGCCGGGCGCCGCGCGCGGTCTTCTGGAGGCACGCCCGACAGAAGGGACGAGCCGTGTACGAGATGAAGGTGGGCCTCGCGTCGGGTGGCGGTGAGCATGTGTGGCACGTGGTGGTCCCGCACCACGGGACGAGCCTGTGCGGCACCGATGTCTCCGCCACCGGCGCGACGGCCACGAACACCACCGACCGCCACTGCACCCCCTGCATGGTCCATTTGCAGACGCTACTGGACGCCGACCGGAACTGATCCGGCCGGCCCCCGCGGGACCTCCCGCGTCGCGCCCGCCCCCCGGGCCCCCTCGCCCGGGGGGTGGGCCGACGGAGGGACGAAAAGGTGCGGGCACCCGCGACAGCACATCAGATGGGAGGCATGCGAAGGCCCATGAGAGCGGCGTTCGGCCGCCTGCGTCTGTACGCGACCGGTCTGCCGGTCGCCCTGTCCCTGCTCCTCTGCGCGCACCAGCCCATATCCCCGCCGGCCCCCGGTGGGGAGCCGCCCGGCGCCCCCGCCCGCGGCACCGCACGCATGGGCATGGGCGTCCTCCTCCACGACGGCCGGGCCGGCTCCCCGGACACCCGCGCGGCCGCCCAGCCCGAGGGCGTCGACGTCTCCAGCCACCAGCGGGACGTCGCCTGGACGACGCTGTGGGCCTCCGGCGTGACCTGGGCCTACGTCAAGGCCACCGAGGGAACCTCCTACACCAACCCCTACTACGCCCAGCAGTACGGCGGTTCCCGCGCCGTCGGCATGCTCCGCGGCGCCTACCACTTCGCGACGCCCGACACCTCCGGAGGCGCCGCGCAGGCCGACTACTTCGTCGACCACGGCGGCGGCTGGACCCCCGACGGCACGACCCTGCCCGGCGTCCTCGACATCGAGTGGAACCCCTACGGCGACGCCTGCTTCGGCAAGACCCGCGCCTCGATGGTCTCCTGGATCGCGAGCTTCCTCGCCCGCTACAAGGCCCGCACCGGCCGCGACGCCGTCATCTACACCGCCACCAGCTGGTGGACCCAGTGCACCGGCGACCACGCCGGGTTCGGCGCCACCAACCCCCTGTGGATCGCCCGGTACGCCGCCACGCCCGGCACCCTCCCGGCCGGGTGGGCATACCACACCTTCTGGCAGTACACCTCCACCGGCCCCACCGTCGGCGACCACGACCGGTTCAACGGAACCCCGGACGGACTGCGGAAACTGGCCGCCGGCTGACGGCGACGAGCCCGTCGTGGCGACGTCGGACATCCGACGACCCGGACCGCACCGGGCATGACCGGTCCGGTCCGGGGGACAGGCGAGATCATGCACACGCACCAGGACGGACCCGACCGCGACCACCGCCGTCCCGAAGGGGTGAGCGACGACACCGTGAAGGCCCTCGGCGCACTGTCGAAAGCGCTGGAGACGACGGAACGGGCCAGAGGCCACCTCTACGGATTCCACCAGCTGACCGGCACCGCGGACCTCCAACTGGACGAGGCGGTCTCCCTGCTCCGCAGGGCCGGGCACGACGAATGGGCCGAGAAGGTCCGCACCGAGATCCTCGGCCGCAACGTCATCCCCGGCCACTGGACCTTCCAGATCGTCGAGGCCTACGACCGCACCTACTACGAGGCGTTCAAGAGGCTCGAGCGCGCCGCCGTCGACGAGCTGGCCGAGGGCCGGGACCACCTCCACGAGGCGGAGATGAAGGAAGCCCGCCGCACGGCCGGTCATCCCGACCACACCGCCCGCCCGGAAACGGGGAAGGCGTGAGGGTGAGTGGCCCGACTCACATGGCACTCCGGTGACGGCACCGACACCATGGTCCCGTCACCGGCAGGCTGAAGGGATCCAGGATGTTCCGCAAGGTGCTGGTCGCCAACCGTGGCGAGATCGCGATCCGGGCGTTCCGCGCCGGCTACGAGCTGGGCGCGCGCACCGTCGCGGTGTTCCCGCACGAGGACCGCAACTCGCTGCACCGGCTGAAGGCCGACGAGGCCTACGAGATCGGTGAGCCGGGGCACCCGGTCCGGGCCTACCTGTCCGTGGAGGAGATCGTCGGCGCGGCGCGCCGGGCGGGCGCGGACGCCGTGTACCCCGGCTACGGGTTCCTCTCCGAGAACCCCGAACTGGCCCGCGCCTGCGAGGAGGCGGGCATCACCTTCGTCGGGCCCGACGCCCGCACCCTGGAACTGACCGGGAACAAGGCCAGCGCGGTCGCCGCCGCCCGGGCCGCCGGCGTACCCGTCCTCGGTTCCTCGCAGCCCTCCGACGACATCGACGAACTGCTCCGCGCCGCCGGGACCATCGGCTTCCCGATCTTCGTCAAGGCGGTCGCCGGCGGCGGCGGACGCGGCATGCGGCGCGTCGAGGACCCCGACCGGCTGCGCGAGTCCATCGAGGCCGCGTCCCGCGAGGCGGCGTCCGCGTTCGGCGACCCCACCGTCTTCCTGGAGAAGGCCGTCGTCGACCCCCGCCACATCGAGGTGCAGATCCTCGCGGACGGCGAGGGCGACGTCATCCACCTCTTCGAACGCGACTGCTCGGTCCAGCGCCGCCACCAGAAGGTCATCGAACTGGCGCCCGCCCCGAACCTGGCACCGGAGCTGCGCGACCGGATCTGCGCCGACGCCGTCCGCTTCGCCCGCGAGATCGGCTACCGCAACGCCGGCACCGTCGAGTTCCTCCTCGACCGCGACGGCAACCACGTCTTCATCGAGATGAACCCGCGCATCCAGGTCGAGCACACGGTCACCGAGGAGGTCACCGACGTCGACCTCGTCCAGGCCCAGCTGCGCATCGCCTCCGGCGAGACCCTGGCCGACCTCGGCCTGTCGCAGGACACGGTCACCCTGCGCGGCGCGGCCCTCCAGTGCCGCATCACCACCGAGGACCCCGCCAACGGCTTCCGGCCCGACACCGGCCGCATCAGCGCCTACCGCTCGCCGGGCGGATCCGGCATTCGCCTCGACGGCGGAACCACCCACGCCGGTACGGACATCAGCGCCCACTTCGACTCGATGCTCGTCAAACTCACCTGCCGGGGCCGGGACTTCCCCACCGCGATCAACCGCGCCCGGCGCGCCGTCGCCGAGTTCCGCATCCGCGGCGTCGCCACCAACATCCCGTTCCTCCAGGCCGTCCTCGACGACCCCGACTTCCGGGCCGGGCGGGTCACCACCTCGTTCATCGAGGAACGCCCGCACCTGCTCACCGCCCGCTCCTCCGCCGACCGCGGCACCAAGCTGCTCACCTACCTCGCCGACGTCACCGTGAACAAGCCGCACGGCGAACGGCCCGACCTGGGCGACCCCGTCACCAAGCTGCCCCCGCTGCCCGCCGCCGAGCCGCCCGCCGGCTCCCGCCAACTGCTCGTCGACCTCGGGCCCGAGGGCTTCGCCCGCCGGCTGCGCCAGTCGCCGACGCTCGGCGTCACCGACACCACCTTCCGCGACGCCCACCAGTCGCTGCTCGCCACCCGCGTGCGCACCAAGGACCTCCTCGCCGCCGCCCCGGCCGTCGCCCACACCCTGCCCCAGCTCCTCTCGCTGGAGTGCTGGGGCGGCGCCACCTACGACGTCGCCCTGCGCTTCCTCGCCGAGGACCCCTGGGAGCGGCTGGCCGCCCTGCGCGAGGCCGTCCCCAACATCTGCCTCCAGATGCTGCTGCGCGGCCGCAACACCGTCGGCTACACCCCCTACCCCACCGAGGTCACCGACGCCTTCGTGCAGGAGGCCGCCGCCACCGGCATCGACATCTTCCGCATCTTCGACGCCCTCAACGACGTCGGCCAGATGCGCCCCGCCATCGACGCCGTACGCGAGACGGGCACCGCGATCGCCGAGGTCGCCCTCTGCTACACCTCCGACCTCTCCGACCCGGACGAACGCCTCTACACCCTCGACTACTACCTGCGCCTGGCCGAGCAGATCGTCGAGGCCGGCGCCCACGTCCTGGCCGTCAAGGACATGGCGGGCCTGCTGCGCGCCCCGGCCGCCGCCACCCTCGTCACCGCGCTGCGCCGCGAGTTCGGCCTGCCGGTGCACCTGCACACCCACGACACCGCGGGCGGCCAGCTCGCCACCTACCTCGCCGCCATCCAGGCCGGCGTGGACGCCGTCGACGGCGCCGTGGCCTCCATGGCCGGCACGACCTCCCAGCCGTCGCTGTCGGCACTGGTCGCCGCGACCGACCACTCCGAGCGCCCCACCGGCCTCGACCTCCAGGCCGTCGGCGACCTGGAGCCGTACTGGGAGGGCGTCCGCCGGATCTACGCTCCCTTCGAGGCGGGCCTCGCCTCGCCCACCGGCCGCGTCTACCACCACGAGATCCCCGGCGGACAGCTGTCCAACCTGCGCACCCAGGCCGTCGCGCTCGGCCTCGGCGACCGCTTCGAGGACATCGAGGCGATGTACGCAGCCGCCGACCGCATCCTGGGCCGCCTGGTGAAGGTCACCCCGTCGTCCAAGGTGGTCGGCGACCTCGCCCTGCACCTCGTCGGCGCCGGCGTGTCCCCGGGCGACTTCGAGTCCCACCCCGACTCGTACGACATCCCGGACTCCGTCATCGGCTTCCTGCGCGGCGAGCTCGGCACCCCGCCCGGCGGCTGGCCCGAGCCGTTCCGCACCAAGGCCCTGCGGGGCCGCACGGAGGCCAAGCCCGTCGCGGAGCTGACCGGCGAGGACCGGGAGGGCCTGGAGAAGTCCCGCCGCGCCACCCTCAACCGGCTGCTGTTCCCCGGCCCCACCCGCGAGTTCGACACCCACCGCCAGACCTACGGCGACACCAGCGTCCTGGACAGCAAGGACTTCTTCTACGGACTGCGGCCGGGCAAGGAGTACGCCGTCGACCTCGAGCCCGGCGTGCGGCTGCTGATCGAACTGCAGGCGGTGGGCGAGGCCGACGAGCGCGGCCTGCGCACCGTGATGTCCTCCCTGAACGGCCAGCTCAGGCCCATCCAGGTCCGCGACCGGGCGGCCGCCTCCGACATCCCGGTCACCGAGAAGGCCGACCGGTCCAGGCCCGGCCACGTCGCGGCGCCGTTCGCGGGCGTGGTGACCCTGGCGGTCGCCGAGGGCGACGAGGTGGAGGCCGGCGCCACGGTCGCCACCATCGAGGCGATGAAGATGGAGGCCACCATCACCGCCCCGCAGGGCGGCCGGGTCAACCGCCTGGCCGTCAACCGCATCCAGCAGGTGGAGGGCGGCGACCTGCTCGTCGAGGTGGGCTGAACCGGCCGGGGCGGGCCCGGCCCGCCCCCGCGGCCGGCCGCTCCCCGCCGGCCACGTACCGCCCGGAGCCCTCGTCGTACCTCCTGCGGGACGTCGGGGCCGGCCCGCACGCCGGACGGTTCCCGCGCCTCGCGCGGACGGGACGCCACCGGCTCCGACAGGCGGTGGTGCGGGCCGGGTTCCCCGGGGGCCGCCTGTGCGGCAGGGCCCGCGAAGTCGGCCCGATCCGAACGGGAGGCCCTACGCGTCGGCCGTGCCGCGCGGCCGCACCAGCCCGCTCTCGTACGCCAGGATCGTGGCCTGCACGCGGTCGCGCAGCCCCAGCTTGGACAGCAGGGCGTTCACGTGGGTCTTCACCGTGCCCGTGGTCACCCCGAGCGCGGCGCCGATCTCGGCGTTGGCCAGCCCCGCCGCGATGTGCAGCAGGACCTCCTTCTCCCGGGGCGTGAGCGAGGACAGCGCACCGGTGACGGCGGGCGGCTGCGGGGCGCCCTGCGCGAAGGTGCCGATCAGGCGGCGCGTCACGGTCGGGGCCAGGATGCCCTCGCCGGCGGCGACGACCCGGATCGCGGACAGCAGGTCCTCGGGCATGGCGTCCTTCAGCAGGAACCCCGACGCGCCCGCGCGCAACGCCTCGTAGACGTAGGCGTCCAGGTCGAAGGTGGTCAGCACCAGCACCCGCGGCCCGTCCGGCACCGCGGTGACGAGACGGGTCGCGGTGAGGCCGTCCATGCCGGGCATGCGGATGTCCATCAGCACCAGGTCGGGCCGCTCCTCGGCGGCCAGCGCCACCGCCGACGCCCCGTCACCGGCCTCGGCGACCACGGTCAGATCGGGTTCGGCGTCCACGATGGCGGCGAATCCGGCACGGACGACGGCCTGGTCGTCGACGACCATCACACGCGTGACGACGGGGACACCTCCTGAACGGGCTCCGGACCCGGCCGGGCCGACAGCAACGCCCTTACGATACCGGGCGCTTCGAGCACGATCCGCCCCGCCCCGGCGGCGACCCGCGCCCGCAGCCGCTCGGCCACCGGCCCGGTCACCGCCAGCGGCACGCCCGACACGGTGACCCGCAGCGTGTCCCGGTGCCGCCTGAGCGTGACCCGCGCCGGACCCTGGTCACCCGCGCCGAGCGCCGTCTCCACGATCCCGTACGCCGACAGCGCCACCGAGGGCGGCAGGTCCCGCCCGGCCTTCGGCAGGCCCCGCACCGTCACCCGGCGGCCCGACGAGGACAGGTCCCGGCACAGCGAGACGAGGTCCGCGGCTGCGGGCGCGGGGGAGTGACGCTGCCCAAGGTCCTCGGACCCGCCCAGACTGTGCAGGAGTTCGCGCATCGCCGACAGCGCCGCCCGGGCCTCCGTGGCCACCTCGTCCAACTGCCCCTGCCGGGCCCGCTCGATCAGCGCGGCCGTGCGCTCCAGTACCGCGTCGCGCAGTTTCGCCGCCAGCCGCCGCCGTTCCGCGTCCGCCGCCCGCTCCGCGTGCCACAGCGAGGTGGCGAGCGCGTGGTCGTCGAGGGCCAGCACCCGCAGGCGCCTGCGGCGCACCGCCAGCCCGGCACCCCACAGAGCGGCGAACACCCCGGCCGTCATGACGACCAGCGGCACGAACACCACCACGGCGGTGAGCCGTACCGATGCCGCCCCCGTCAGTCTCCCCTCCACCGCGGCCGTCACCACCACGACCGCGGAGAGCGACACCGCCGACACCCCCGAGGCCGGCCAGGTCCGGGCGGCGCCACGGCCGTAGACACCCATCGCGTACACGGCGAGCAGCTCCGCGACGGCTCCGACGTCGAAGAACCGCGACACCCGCACCGGGACGTCGGCCACGACGACCGTCACCGGCCACAGCCACGACGTGGCCAGCACCCCGAGCAGAGCCGCCCACGGGGCACGACGGCGCCACAGCAGCGGCACCGCGTGGACCGTCAGCAGCGCCGCCAGGACGAACAGCGCGGGCAGGGCGGCCCGCAGGCTCGCGCCCGTCCAGTCCTCCGCGGCGACCAGCGCGGACACCAGGGGCAGTGCCGCCGCCGAGAACACCAGCACCGGATCGGCCAGCCGTTGCTCCCGCAGTACGTGCCGGCGTCCGGCCCCCTCGGCCGGGCTCCGGGGCCCGGCGGTGTCGGGCAGCGCGGCCCGGACCCGCCAGCCCCCGTCCGGCCGGGGACCTGCGGTCAGTTCCCCGCCGACGGCAGCCGCCCGCTCCCGCATCCCCGCGAGCCCGCGCCCCGAGCCGAGACCGCCGACTCCGGGCGGGGCGGAGCCGCGCGGCGGGGCGTTGTCCACGGTCAGCTCCAGGACGCCGTCCCCGCGCCGGACGCCGACGCGGGCGGCGCAGCCCGGCGCGTGACGCAGGGTGTTGGTGAGGGCCTCGCGGACGATCCCGTGGATCGCCTCCGCGGCGGGACCGGCCAGGTCGTCGGGGAGATCGGCCTCGATCGGCCGGCCCAACCGTCCGAAACCGGCGATGAGTTCCTCGATCCGGGCGGTCATCGGGCGGGATTGCGCGCCGTCGTCGGTGTCCCACAGCAGCCCGACGAGCCGTTGCAGCGAGGTGAGCGTCTCGGCGCCGGTGCGCTGCGCGAACGACAGGGCCTCCGCCGTCAGCTCCGGTCTTCCCGGACCCAGTCGGCGGGCGGCGTCGGCGCTGATGACGACGGACGTCAGATGGTGTGCGCTCACGTCGTGCAACTCGCGTGCCAGCCGCCGCCGTTCGGTGTCGGCCGCCCGCCGCCGGGCCTCCTCCGCACCGGCCAGCCGCCGGGCGACGGCCGACCGCCCGTCGAGCCACTGGCGCCGGCCCTCGCCGAGCCCCGCGCACACCAGGTACACCAGCGCGCCGAGCGCCCATTCCGAGGCGAGGGCCGGCCGGACCCCGATGTCCGCGAACGACAGCAGCCACTCGACGCCGACGGCCGCGGCGACCGCGCGGACGGTCACCGGCACGGGGCGGCGGACGGCGACCGAGTACAGCGAGACCAGCGTGCCCAGGCCCAAGTAGCCGTCTCCCCAGACCACATGGCCGGCCACCAGGGTGCCCAGCGTCCAGGCCAGGCACCGCACCGGCGCCTGCCGCCGACGGCCCAGAGCGACGGTCTCGGCGGCCAGGACGGTCAGGGCGGCCGCGAGCCGGACCGGCCCCGGCGCGTCCGCGCCGGCCATGTCGGGGCCGGTCGCCCACCAGGTGAGCTGTCCGGCCGCGAGCAGGGCGGGGAGCAGCCAGTTGCGTATCGTGTCCATGTCGCGACGAGCGTAGGCCGCGCCCCGGCCGGGCCGCACCCGTCGCCGGTACGAGGCCGCCCTCTACCCTGCGATGGAGGCGCCGTTCCTGCGCCGGGCCGATGTCCGGGAACCGGCGGTCGGCGAGGATGGCCGCCATGACCAACCCGCCCGTCCCCGGACCGCCTCCGCTCCCTCCCCGTCCCGTCGCCGTCCCGCAGCCGGGCCACTTCGCCGTCCCGCAGCCGGGCCACCTCGTCGTCCCGCCGGGCCACTTCGCCGTCCCGCCGGACCACTTCGCCGTCCCGCCGCCCGGCCACCTCGCCGAACCGCTCGGCCACCACCGGCTGGCCCGCGTCGCGGCCCGTCACCGATGGTGGCGGCCCGTCCTCGGCACCCTGTTCCTGGCGGTGGCGTACACACTGACGACCGGGCTGCTCTACGCCCTCGTCTCCGTCGTGGGAGCCGCGCGCGGCTACCCCGAAGGCCCGGACGGGACCGTGGAGTTCGGGCCGGTGACGACCACCGCCGTCGACCTGACGATGCTCGCCGTCGCCATCCCCCTCGTGCTCCTCGCGGTCCGGTGGACCGGTCGCCGCCCGGCCGGCACGGTCTCCTCAGTGACGGGCGGACTGCGGTGGCGGTGGCTCGGCCTGTGCGTGCTCGCGGCCCTGCCGATCCTCGCCGTGACCGGCGGGGCGATGCTCCTGCTGCCCGCGGAGGACGGGCCGCCGCAGAGGTGGGCGGGCTGGGAGGTCTTCGGGCCGGCCCTGGCCGTGCTGGTCCTGCTGGTCCCCTTCCAGGCGGCGGCCGAGGAGTACGTCTTCCGCGGCTGGCTCACCCAGGCGGTCGGCGCCTTCGTCCGCTCGCCCTGGATCGCGGTCCTGCCCCAGGCGGTGCTGTTCGCCGCCGCCCACGGCTGGGGCACGCCGTGGGGCTTCGCCGACCTGGTGGTGTTCGGGGCCGTCGCGGGCCTGCTGACCGTGCGGACCGGCGGGCTGGAGGCGGCCATCGGCCTGCACGCCGTCAACAACCTCTTCGCCTTCGCCGCCGCGGCCGCCGTCGTCGACGGTCTGAAGAGTGAGGAGACCGCCGCCGACCTGCCCTGGCAACTCGTCGTACTCGACCTGGCCGGAGTCGCCCTCTACACCGCCGCCGTCCTGTGGCTGGCCCGGCGGCTGCGACCGGCGCGCAGCGTCCCGGCACCGCTGCCGCCCGCCCCGCCACCGCTGCCGCCCCTCCCGGCCCCGCTCCCGCCCACCCCCGCACTTCTCCCGCCCGCCCCGGCCGGACACGTCCCCGCGCCGCTCCCCGGCTTTCCCGTCCCCCACGGCGTCCGCACGGACGTACCGGATCTGCCCCCGGGGACACCTCCCTCTGCCTTCCCGTCCGGTGACTCCGCCCGCGGCCCGCGCTAGCGTCCGCCCGTGAGCACGAGCAACTCCCCCCGACGGCCGGTGACATGAACGAGAACGGGGCCGTCGAGACGCGCCCGCAGGAGGGCTCTGCCGGGGAGCGGTTCCCCGGCGCCGCCGGAGAGCCGTCCGCCGCCGGCCACTCGCCGTCCGCCGCGGCGGAACCTCCCGCCGGGCAGCGGCGGTCGGCGGACGCGGACCGGGACACGGCCGTCACGGCCGTCGACCGGCCCTCCCTCCCCGCCGCCGAACCGCTCCCCGGACAGGACGAGTCCGCGGACGCCGGCCCGTCCGGCGGTCCCGGTGCCGCTCCCGCTCCGCCCGCCTCCGCCGACCGCCCTCGACGCCGCGGCCCCGGACCCTTCACCCTGCTGGTGCTGCCCGGTCTGCTCACGCTGTCCGCGGTGGCCGGGGTCCTCGCGCTGACCGGTGGGCTCCCCTCGGACCGGACTCCCGGCGCGGACGGGCGACAGGTCACCGTCCCCGGGATCGACGAGTCCTACGTGCCGTGGCTGCGCAAGGCCGCGGCCGGCTGCACCGTCGTCACGCCGTCCGTGCTCGCCGCGCAGATCGACCAGCTCTCCGGCTGGCGGGACGACACCGGCCGGCTCTCCGGCGAGCAGGGCATCGCCGGGTTCACGGAGGCGGAGTGGCGCGCCTGGGGCAAGGACGACGACGGCAACGGCAGCTCCTCGCCCCGCGACCACGCCGACGCCATCATGGCGCTCGGCCGCCAGGACTGCGCCCTCGCCGCGGAGATCACCGGCCTGAGGACCGACGGCACCGTCACCGGCGACCTGGTGGACCTCACCCTGGCCGCGTACGCCGTGGGCAGCCGCGAGGTCGCGGCGGCCGGACGGGTGCCCGCGGGGGCCCGGACCTACCTGGCCGAGGTGAAGCGGCTCGTGCCGCGCTACGCGGCGTTCGACCGCGAGGCCCCGGCCGGCGGCGGACCCGCGGACGCGATCCTGGCCCCACCCGTGACGACCCTCGTCATCACGTCGCCGTACGGCTCCCGCGAGCATCCCCTCACCGGCGTGACCAAGTTGCACACCGGCGTGGACTTCGGCGCCCCGCAGGGCGCGCAGGTCACCGCCGCCCGCGACGGCACGGTCGTCTTCGCGGCGATGACCAGGGCGTACGGCAACCGCGTGGTCATCGACCACGGCACCGTCGACGGCAAACGGCTGGAGACCACCTACAGCCACCTCTCCGTCCTCGGCGTCACCGTCGGGCAGGGCGTGCGGACCGGCACCCCGATCGGCCGGGTCGGCTCGACGGGCCTGTCCACCGGCCCCCACCTGCACTTCGAGGTCGTCTACGACGGCTACTACGCCGACCCGCAGCCCTGGCTCGCCCTCGGGGACTGAACGCCGGTGGACCCGGCGTCCGCTCACCCCGCCACGACCGTCTCCCAGGTGTCGACGGCGTGGGGCAGGGTCGTCCCGTTGCGGGCGTACCGCCGTGGGGCGCCGGCGGCGTGGGAGGTGTCCACACCCACACCCAGCCCCACCGCGCCGGCGCCCAGGCCGTCCCCCACCCGAGGGGCGCACACGGCGAGGCAGTGAGCCCTGTACGCGCCCCCACGGGCGTGGGCAGAATGCGCTCTGCCCGTGACCACATGGCGGAGGCGTCGGTTCCGCACCGCCGGCCTCCCCGGGAAGGAAGGTCGGCCGCCGTGTTGTTGCGTCTTCCCACCTCCGTGTCCGAAGCGCAGGAATGCCTCGCCGAGGGTGCCGTACCGATAGGCGGGGCCACCCTTGTGTGGGCCACCTGGCAGCGCGACGGCTTTCCCGAACTGGCCATGTCGCTCAGGGAGTTGCCCGAGGCCAACGAGGTCGGGCGCGGGACGCTGGGAGCGGCCGTGGTGCTGCACCGCATCGGCGGCGAGGCGCCGGAGGTGCTGCGCGGGGCGGCCGCCGGCGTCGGCACCGGAGCCGTGCGCAGGACCGCCACCGTCGGCGGCAACATCGTCGGCAGCACGCTGCGGTGTCTGCTGCCCGCCGCCCTCGTCCTGGACGCGCGGGCCACGGTCCTCGAGTCCGACCGGGTGTACGAGACCGATCTCGCCGAGACCGTGGCCAAGCGCCACCTCATGCTCGGACTGCGCTGGCGCGACCCCGTCGTGAGCGGCTACCACAAGGCTCCCGCGGACGCGGGCGGACCGCCGCCCTTCGTCGTCGCGACCGCCGTCCACGCCGACGGCGACGGCCGCCGGCTCCTGCGGGTCGCCGCCCGCGACGGCTACGAGGTGCTCAGCGAGAGCGTCCCGTGCGCGGCCGGTCCCGACGAGGCGTTGCACGTTCTGGACCGCACGGAGTTGGGCGCCCTGCCCGCCGAGGCCCGTGCGGTCGTCCACCGGCAGGTCACGGACGTCGTGGCCCGCTCCGCCGAGGTCTGACCGGGACGGGCGCCGCGACGCGAGCCCCGGCCGGACGCCGGGCCTGCCGGTACGCCGGGCCTGCCGGTACGGCGGTCGTCGTCGCCGTACCGGCAGGCGGTCACGTCCGTCTCACGGGAACTGCGTGATCTTGGACGGGACGGTGTCCGTGCCCGAGGTCGGCGCCCCGGTGTCGTTGACCACGTGCGCGTACTGGCCCTTGCCGCCCAGGGAGATCACCTGGAGGCTGTGCAGCCTCACCCCCGGTTTCACCGGGACCTGGAAGCCGTGGTGCTGCACGATCGAGGGGTCGGACGTGAAGTTGCAGTAACTGCCCAGCCCCCAGGCCTCGTGCTCGTTCACCGTGTCGGCCACCTTGTAGGCCGCGTAGCCGACGATGCCGTCGTGGGTGACGGCGGCCGCGTTCGGGACGTCGTAGGCCTTCTCGTTCTGGAAGAAGACCGTCCGCCCGCGTTCGCCGTTCCAGACGACGTCGTACTTGTTGAAGTGCTCAACGAACAGTCCCGTGGTCAGGACGTCGTCGCCGTTGACCCGCAGGCCGTAGTCGGCGCGGTTGGTCTCCCAGCCGACGCCCTCGCCGTGGTCGGCGCGCCAGATCCAGGTGTGGTCGATGACCACGTCGTCACTGTTGACCACCACCGAGTCGGTCGCCAGGCCGGGGCCGGCGCCGCCGATGCGGACGAACACGTCCTGCATGGTGGTGGGGTTGGCCGCGTGGTCGGCGCTCGACCCGGCCGGGCCGATCCGCAGCAGCGCGTCGGAGCGGACCGCGCCCGCGTCGATGAGGAACCCGGCGAGCCGGACGCCGTCGACGTCGGCCACGTGCATCGCGTCCACGCCGCCGTCGGGCACGAGCGTGGCCAGGCCGAGACCCAGCACGACCGTGTCGGCGCGGTTCACCTCGATCGCGCGGTCGAGGTGGTAGACGCCGGGCGTGAACAGCAGGTGCAGGCCCTGGGCGAGCGCGGCGTTGACGGTGGCGGCCGTCACGCCCGGCTTGGCGACGTAGAACCGGCTCAGCGGGATCGAGGTGCCGCCCGCGTTGGCCGGCCAGGACACCCCGCGCGCGTCGGTGCGCTTGGCGGGCACGAACACCTTGTAGTCGTCGCCGTCGAGGTACAGGAACGGCTTCTCGCGGGAGACCGGGGTGGTGTCCAGCGTGGTGTAGGGGCCGGTGTCGAAGTTGGTGGCCGGGGCGCCCTGGACACCGGTGAACGTCATGTTCCACACGCCGTTGGTCCAGCCGCCGACCGAGCTGTCGCGGGTGTACCACTGCTGCTGGGAGTACGGTCCCACGGTGCCGTCGATCTTCGAGTCGGCGATGTAGCCGCCGGAGGCCCAGCCGTAGCCGTTCGGCGCGAGGTTGAGGCCGCCCTGGACGTGGATCCGGCGGAACGGCGCCGCCTGCGCCACCGCCCACCGGTCGGTGCCGTTGACCGGGCGGACGGCCAGGTTCTCCGCCGAACGCCAGAAGTTCTGGGTGGCGTTGCCGTTGAACCAGCCCGCGTCGACGGTGATGTCACCGTTGATCTGCGTGTCGTCGGGGTTGAGCCCGAGCCCGGAGATCGAGGTGTAGAAGCCGAGCTGGGCGTTGATGCCGTTGTACGTGCCGGGTTTCAGCAGGAACTGGTAGCGCCCGGAGCCGAACTGGTTCGACTCCTGCTGGGCGAAGACCTGGTCGAACTTCTGCTGGAGGTTCGGGGTGCCCGGGTCCACGACGATGACGTTGGGCCCCAGGTCGCCGCCGCCCTGGACGGGGGGCGTGCCGCCGGTGCCGGTGTGGACGGCGACCTCCCACAGCGAGTAGCCGTACGGCGTGGCGCGGGTGGTGCCGTTGATCCGCACGTAACGGCCGGAGCCGCTGACGTCGTAACCCGCCCTGCCCCCGGTCGCGTCGGTCACGCTGCGCAGGGTGTTCCAGGTCTGTCCGTCCGCGGAGGCCTGGATCTGGAAGTCCTTCGCGTGGGCGGCCTCCCAGTTCAGGTCGATCCCGCACAGGTCCCGCACCGAGCCCAGGTCGACCCGCAGCCACTGGGGGTCGGAGGCCTGGCTGGACCAGCGGGTGCCGTCGTCGCCGTCGAACGCGGCGGATGCGGGGGTGCCGGCGTTCTCCGTCGAGGAGGCCGTGGCGGGCCTGCCCTGCGCCGCGTTCGCGGTGTCGCAGGTGCCGGGAGCGGTACCGCCGGGGGTGCCGTACACCTGGAACTCCCAGAGGGAGTAGCCCCAGGCGGTGGCCCGGTGCACGCCCTGCATCCGGACGTAGCGGCCCTGGCCGGACACGTCGTGGGCGTCGGTGCCGCCGTCGCCGCCGGTGACCGTCCTCAGGTCGGTCCAGCTGCTGCCGTCCGCCGAGATCTGGAGCCGGTAGTCCTTCCCGTAGGCGGTCTCCCACTGGAGGACCACCCGGGTGACGGTGGCGGTGGCACCCAGGTCGACCTGGAGCCACTGCGCGTCCGTGGCGGCGGAGGACCACCGGGTGCCGGTGTTCCCGTCCACGGCGAGGGCGGCGGCGGTGCCGGCGTTCTCGGTCGACGACGCGGTGGCCGTCCGGCCCTGGGAGAGCAGGGTGTCGGCCGCTGCCGCGGGTGGCTGGGTCGTGGGAAGGGCGAGCAACGCCGCCGTGGCGGCGAGCGCGACACCCAGGGATCTGAGTCTCATGCTGGTTCCCTGCGGGGTGAGTGCGGGTGGGTACGGACGGGTGGGTGCGGGTGGGTGCGGGTGGGTGAGTACAGGTGGGCACGGACGGGTGCGGGAGCGCGCGGGTTCGGCGCGGTGTGAACAACCCGTCGGAACAGCGGCTTAGTTCACGACTTGATTTAACTGATGACTTCTCTGGTCCGGCAAGCCCCGTGAAGCAGGAAACTTTTCGGGCGGTGACCGCGGCCGACTCGCCGCGGTCACCGCCGTGTGCAGAAGATGACGCCCGGTTGACCCGGCCCCGCGGAGACCGGACCCGGCCCTGCGGACACCTGGCCCGTTCCCGGCGCCCCGCTCAGGTCTCGCGCACCGGCGCGTAGACCTCCGGTTGCAGCCCGAACGTCCAGGCGACCCCCGCACGGGCCGTCAGGGTCGACGGCGGCACCCGCAGCCAGTAGGTGCGCCGGGTGCCGTCCGGCTCCGGCGTGGAGTTGAGGACCTCCACCATCACCACCGGCTCGTCGCCGTCGAGGTCGATCCGCCACAGGGTCCCCGTGGCGTCCCGGTGCAGCGGACGCGCCCCGGAGTCGGTCAGATAGCGGTCGTAGCCGTAGTGCTCCAGCATCACCCGGCGCAGCTCGGCGTTCTCCTCGGCCCGGATCCGCTCCGGCGTCAGGGCCGTCAGCTCGTCGAGGAACGCGGCGGGCACCGGCATGCCGCGCCAGGCGTACAGGGCGAAACCGTCGGGATACGCCAGCGCCGGGCCGTCCCCGCGGTCCAGTCGGCCCGCCTCGTCCCGGTGCAGCGCGACCGGACGTTCGCACACCACCGCGACCTCGGCGAACGGCCACCACCAGCCGGCCGTGCGGCACACCGCGGCCAGCCCGTCGAGCGGCTCCCGGTCGGTGGGGAACGCCGCGAGCCACGGCGCGTCGTGCTGCCCGAGCACGGCGTCCAGCAGGAGCAGCCGCACCTCGGTCTCCGCGGCCCGGCCGCCGGGGCCGGTCCCGCCCGCCGACTCCTCCAGCACGCCCCGCCGGATCCGCTCGACCAGGGCCTGTGTGGTCTCCCACAGGCGGCCACCCGTCGCCGCCCAGTGCGCCGCCCACCCCGCCGCCCCCAACTCGTCGTGCAAACGCGCCCGTTCGTTTGCCCAAGGAGCGGTGCGAACCGTCTCGCGGACACTGGGGCCGCGGTCCCGCAGCGTGCGTATCAGGGCGACCGCCTCGCGCGGGGAGGCGGCCCACAGCACCCGTTCCGGCTCCGCGAGCCCGGCCCGCCGGTACGCCAGCCGGACACCGGCCTCGGCGGCCGGGCGGTCGGCGGGCACGGCCGCCGCCGCGCACGCGCGCCACAGGCCGACCTCCCCGGCGGCGTCCCGGGTGTCCGCCGCGCCCCGCGTACCCGTGGTGCCGCGGGTGTCCGCGGTCTCCTGCACGTCCGCCGCGTCCATGGTGTCCGCCGTGTCCATGGTGCCCGTGCCGGTCATCCGTTCCTCCGTCACCTTCGTCTTCGTCCCCACCCGCTCAGTCCGCCACGATCCGCACGGACCCCGGCACGTACTCCCGCTGCCGGATCACCCGGAACCACCCCTTGGGCAGCGGGATCACCGCATGTTCCTCGTGCACCACCCGGCCGCCCTGCGGCAGATGCAGCAGCAGTGGGCCGAACGGCCCCGGCTCCCGCACCAGTTCCCCCGGCCCGACGACCGCGTGGGCGTGCCCGGTGACCTCGCCCAGCGCCAGCACCAGCCGGCCCCGCCGGTCGCGCGGCTCCTTGGGCGCGGCGGCGACGTGCGCGGGCACGGCCTCCTCCGCCACCGGAACGATCAGCACGTCTCCCTGCCGGTACACGAACGGCCCTCCCTCCCGCCGGCGCGGGACGCGCCGGACTCATGACGCAGACCGTAGGCGCCCCCACTGACAACGCCCGGGACCACGTCCGGCCGGACCGCGCCCCGACCACCGCCCCGCCACCGGTCCTGTCAGTGCCTGTTGGTAGAACTGCGGTCACCACGGAACGCACCCTCTTCCTCCCCAGGAGCAGCCGCATGACCATCGGTGACCACCTCGACGCGCTGTACCGGCTGCCCGCCTACACCTTCCCGGGCCCCGACGCGGCGACCGGCGACCTCCCCGAGGCGGAGGCCTTCGCCTGGCGCGTCACCAGCGACGTGTACGACGCCGACGAGGAGTGGACGCAGGCCTTCGCCCGCTTCTGCGCCGCCGTCGACACCACCCGCGTGCGTGCGCTGATCGTCGGCGCCTGGCAGGAGGCGTACGACAGCGAGCCCACCGCCGTCGTCGAGGCGCTGGTGGCGGCCCGCGAGCGGTTCCCCGCGCTGCGGGCCCTGTTCGTCGGGGACATGGTGATGGAGGAGTGCGAGATCTCCTGGATCAACCAGACCGATCTGACGCCCCTCCTCGCGGCCTACCCCGAACTGGAGGAGTTCGGCGTCCGCGGCGGCTCGGGCCTGCGTTTCCCGGCGCTGAAGCACGGCGCCCTGCGCCGGCTCACCATCGAGTCCGGCGGTCTGCCCGCGGAGGTCGTGCGCGGCATCGGCGCCAGCGACCTGCCCGCGCTGGAGCACCTCGACCTGTGGCTGGGCACCCCCGACTACGGCGGCGACAGCGAGGTCGCCGACCTGGAGCCGATCCTGTCCGGCGCCCGCCTGCCGCGCCTGCGCCACCTGGCCCTGCGCAACAGCGAGATGCAGGACGCCGTCGCCGCGGCCGTCGCCTCCGCACCGGTGGTCGCCCGCCTGGAGGTCCTGGACCTGTCCATGGGCGTCCTGACCGACGAGGGCGGCGCCGCACTCCTCGCCGGACAGCCCCTCACCCACCTGAAGAAGCTCGACCTCCACCACCACTACCTCAGCGAGGCCCTGACGGACCGGATCCGCCGTACCGTCGAGACCGAGGGCGTCGAGGTGGACCTCGACCGCGACGACGCCGACGAGGACCAGGACGACGACGGCACGGTGTGGCGGTACGTGGCCGTGGGGGAGTGAACACCCCCTGAGCACTCCCCTCGGCACACCCCGGAACACCCCTGCACCGGGCAGGCACCCGAACACCCCACGAGAGGACGTCATGCAGCGGCCGGCCTCCCCCCGGCGGCCCCGCTTCGCGGTCGTCGGCAATCCCGGGAACCGCCGCGTCACCCTCTTCGCGGACGCCGTGCGCGCGGCCGGCCTGCCGGCCCCGCGCGTGGTCGCCTGGGCGGAGGTCCTGCGCGCCGGCGGAGCCGATTTCGGCCCCGAGGAGATCGTCCGGATCGACTCACCGGGCGAGAACGCGGACGTCGACCGGCTGCTGCGCGGCACCGCCGACCCCACCCGCGTCGAGGGCTCGGCCCGCTGGTACGCCGGTTTCACCGCCGCGCTCGCCGGCCTGCGCGGCGGCATCCGTCTCGACGATCCCGACGACCTCCCCGTGCTGTTCGACAAACGGCGCTGCCACGCCGTCCTCGACGCCGCCGGCGTACCGGTCCCGGCCTCGCCCACCTCGGGCCCCGCGGCCGCCCCGGTACGCGGCTGGGACGACGTACGGGCGCTGATGCGGGAGCACCGGATGCCGCGGCTGTTCGTCAAACCCGCGCACGGTTCGTCCGCGTCGGGCGTGCTGGCCGTGGAGACGGGCGGACCGGGCCGGATCAGGGCCACCACCTCGGTGGAACTCACCTCCGACGGGCGCCTGTTCAACTCGCTCCGGGTCCGCCGCTACCAGGACGAGCGGGACATCGCGGCCGTCGTCGACGCGCTCGCCCCCGACGGCCTGCACCTGGAACGCTGGCTGCCGAAGGCCTCCCAGCAGGGCCGCGCCGCCGATCTGCGGGTCGTCGTCGTGGCCGGTCGCGCCACCCACGCGGTGGTGCGCACCAGCCGCTCGCCCCTCACCAACCTCCACCTCGGCGGCAGCCGCGGCGACCTCGAAGCGGTCCGGCAGGCCGTGGCGGCGGCGGGCGCCCGCTGGTCCGACCTGCTCGGCGTGTGCGAACGGGCCGCCGCCTGCTTCCCCCGCACCCTCTGCGTCGGAGTCGACCTGCTGCCGGCCGTCGACTGGCGCAGAGCCGCCGTCGGCGAGGTGAACGCCTTCGGCGACCTGCTGCCCCGGCTCACCGGCCTCCCCGGCAGCGGCGCGGAGGGCCTCGACACCTACGCCACCCAGGTGGCCGCAGCCCTGGGCGGCGCCCCCGCCCGCCACAGAACAGGAACACCCCATGCGTGACCCGGACCCGAACCAGCCGGACCCGGACCAGCCGGACCCGGACCAGCCGGACATGAACCAGGTGGTGGGCAGCCACGACCTCCTTCTCGTCACCCTCGACACCCTCCGCCACGACGTCGCCGCCGAACTCGCCGCCGCCGGCCGCCTCCCCCACCTGGCCCGCCACCTCCCCGGCGGCCGCTGGGAGGAGCGGCACGCCCCCGGCAGCTTCACCTACGCCTCCCACCAGGCGATCTTCGCCGGGTTCCTGCCCACCCCGGCCGCCCCCGGACCGCACCCGCGCCTGTTCGCGGCGAGCTTCGCCGGCAGCGAGACCACCGCCGACAGGACCTTCGTCTTCGACACCCCCGACCTCGTGTCCGGCCTGGCGAAGGCGGGCTACCACACCGTGTGCGTCGGGGGAGTGGGCTTCTTCAACAAGCAGGGCCCGCTGGGCTCGGTGCTGCCCGGCCTGTTCCACGAGTCCCACTGGGCACCGGAGTTCGGCGTCACCTCGCCCCGCTCCTTCGAGAACCAGGTGGCCCGCGCCGAACGCGTCGTACGAGAACTACCCGGCGAACAGCGCCTGTTCCTGTTCGTCAACGTCTCCGCGCTGCACCAGCCGAACTGGTTCCACCTGCCCGGCGCGACCCGCGAGTCCGGAGACACCCGCGCGTCGCACGCCGCCGCGCTGGAGTACGTCGACCGGCACATCGGCCGGCTGTTCGCGGCGGCGAGCAGCCGGCGCCGCTGCTTCGCGATCGTCTGCTCCGACCACGGCACCGCCTACGGCGACGACGGCTACACCGGCCACCGCCTCGGCCACGAGTCGGTGTGGACCGTGCCCTACGCCCACTTCTTCCTCGACCCCGCACCCCGTCCGACGGAGGCCACCGGATGACCACCGCCGAGCCGACCACCGAGCCGACCACCGAGCCGATCAGCGAGCCGACCACCCGCACCAGCCCCTACCAGCACTACGTCTACGCCTACCCGCACAAGACGGCCTACCGCGCACTCCCCGACCGCCCCGCGCTGAGCACCCTGTGGGCGGCCGAACCCAAGGACGCCCTCTCCCTCTACCTGCACATCCCGTTCTGCGAGGTCCGCTGCGGCTTCTGCAACCTCTTCACCCGCATCGGCGCCCCCGACGGCCTGACCGGCGCCTACCTCGACGCGCTCGAACGCCAGGCCGGCGCCGTACGGGAAGCGCTCGGTGACACCGACGAGGTGCGCTTCGCCACCGCGGCCTTCGGCGGCGGCACCCCCACCTTCCTCACCGCGGCCGAACTGGACCGCCTCTGCGACATCGCCGAGCACCGCATGGGCGCCGACCTGCGTGCCGTCCCCCTGTCCGTCGAGGCCTCGCCCGCCACCGCCACCGCCGACCGGCTCGCCGTCCTGGCCGGCCGCGGCGCCACCCGGCTCAGCCTCGGCGTGCAGAGCTTCGTCGACTCCGAGGCCCGCGCCGCCGTGCGCCCGCAGCGCCGCGCCGACGTCGAGGCCGCCCTCGGCCGGATCCGCGACGCCCGCGTACCGGTCCTCAACATCGACCTCATCTACGGCATCGACGGGCAGACCGAGGACACCTGGCGCCACTCCCTCGACGCGGCCCTGGCCTGGCGCCCCGAGGAGCTGTACCTCTACCCCCTCTACGTCCGCCCCCTCACCGGCCTCGACCGCCGCCGCGGCGGCCCCGACCCGGAATGGGACGAACAGCGGCTGCGCCTGTACCGGGCCGGCCGCGACCACCTCCTCGCCCACGGCTACACCCAGCGGTCCATGCGCATGTTCCGCCGCACGGACGCCCCCTCCCAGGGCGCCGACGACTACGCCTGCCAGACCGACGGCATGATCGGACTCGGCTGCGGCGCCCGCTCCTACACGGCCCGCCTGCACTACTCCTTCGACTACGCCGTCGGCATGCACGAGGTCCGCGCGATCATCGACGACTACGTCTCCACCACCGACTTCGCCCACGCCGAGGTCGGCCACGCCATGGACGGCCACGAGGCGCGCCGCCGCCACCTCCTGCAGTCCCTCCTCCAGGCCGACGGCCTGCGCACCGACGACTACCGGGCCCGCTTCGGCACCACCCCCGCCGACGACTTCGGCCCCGAACTCGAACGCCTCGCCGACCAGGGCCGGCTGACCGGCGACCCGGCCGTCCTCCGGCTCACGCCGGAGGGCCTCGCCCACTCCGACGCGATCGGCCCCGCCCTGTTCTCCCCGGCCGTACGGGCCGCCATGGCCGCCTACGAGAGGAAGTGAGCACCGGTCATGGACCTGACCCTCCTCTACCGCGGCCCCCTCGCCTCCTGCGACTACGACTGCCCCTACTGCCCGTTCGCCAAGCGGCGCGACACCGGCGCACAGCTCCGCGCCGACCGCGCCGCCCTGGAGCGCTTCGCCGACTGGGCCGCGCGGCAGACCGACGACCGCCTCTCCCTGCTGTTCACCCCCTGGGGCGAAGGCCTGGTCCGCTCCTGGTACCGGCGCACCCTCGCCGACCTGTCCCGGCTCCCGCACATCCGCCGGGTCGCCATCCAGACCAACCTCAGCTGCCGCACCGACTGGCTCGCCGACGCGGACCCCGAAACCCTCGCCCTGTGGTGCACCTACCACCCCGGCCAGACCCCCTACGACCGCTTCCTCGCCAAGTGCCGCGACCTCGCCACGCGCGGCATCCGCTTCAGCGTCGGCGTCGTCGGCCTGCCGGGCCACCTCGAAGCGGCCCGCCGCCTGCGCGCCGACCTCCCCGACCACGTCTACCTGTGGATCAACGCCGCCGACGGCCACACCTACAGCGACGCCGACGCCGCCCGGTGGACGGACCTCGACCCGCTGTTCCCGTACAGCCGCCACCCGCACACCAGTGCCGGCCTGCCCTGCCGCACCGGCGACTCCGTGGTCTCCGTCGACGGCGAGGGCACGGTCCGCCGCTGCCACTTCGTCCCCGCCCCCCTCGGCAACCTCTACGACGGCTCCTACCGCGCCGCGCTGCGCCCCCGCCCCTGCCCGCTGGCCGTCTGCGACTGCCACATCGGCTACGTCCACCTGGAGACGCTGCCCCTCTACGACGTCTTCGCGGGCGGCGTGCTGGAGCGGATCCCGGCCGCGGTGCCCTCCCGGCACGCCGTCGACCTGCCGAGTCCCGTGCCCGCGGGCCCGCGGGAGGTTTGATCCGGCGGATCGTGTCAACCGGGTAGGCATGACCGAGTCGACGCGGGAGATCGAACGGAAGTACGAGGTGCCGGCGGCGGGTGACCTTCCCCGCCTGTCCCGGCTGACCGGCGCGGGCACCGGCTGGTCGCTCGCCGACGGGGGCCGCCACGACCTGGACGCGGTGTACTACGACACCGCCGACCTGCGCCTGCTGCGCGCCTCTGCCACCCTGCGCCGCCGTGAGGGCGGCTCCGACGCCGGCTGGCACCTGAAGCTGCCGCTGGGCGGGGACACCCGCGAGGAGATCCGCGCCCCCCTCGGGACGAACGATCACGGCAACCCGGGCGACATCCCCGACGCCCTGCGGGACCTGGTGCTCTCCCGGACCCGCGGCGCCCGCCTCGAACCGGTGCTGCGCCTGCGCACCGACCGGACCGTGCGCGAACTGCTCGACGCCGACGGCGGCCTCCTCGCCGAGCTGACGCTCGACCGGGTCCGCGCCGATTCGCTGCGCGGCGACCGCGGCCACACCTCCTGGACGGAGCTGGAGGTCGAGGCGGTCGCCGAGGAACCCGCCGCCACCGTGCTGAAGCGGGTCGAGAAGGCGCTCGGCAAGGAGGGCTTCACCCGCTCGGCCGCCCCGTCCAAGGCGGTCCGCGCCCTGAACGACACCGTGCCCGGCGCCCTGCCCGCCCCGCAGTCGACCCCCGGTACCGCCGGCACCCCCGGTACCGCCGGCACCCCCGGTACCGCCGGCGCGCACGTGCTCGCCTACCTGACCCGGCAGGTCCGGGCGATCGTCGACCTCGACCCGGCCGTACGACGCGGCCTGCCGGACTCGGTGCACCGGATGCGCGTCGCCTGCCGCCGGCTGCGCAGCTGCCTGCGCTCCTACCGTCCGCTCCTCGACCGCGCGGTCACCGAGCCGGTCCGCGCCGAACTGAAGTGGCTCGGCGGTGAACTGGGCGCCGAACGCGACCAGGAGGTGCTGCTGGAACGGCTGCGCGGCGGCGTCGACGCGCTGCCCGGCGAACTGGTCCTCGGCCCGGTCTCCGCCCGCCTCCAGATGTGGGACGCCGCCCGCTCGGCCGAGGCCCGCGACCGCACTCTCACGGCACTGTCCTCGCCCCGCTACGTGACCCTCCTGGAGACACTGGACCGGCTGACCACCCACCCGCCGCTGCGCCCGAAGTCCGCCCGGAAGCCGGCCGAGGTCCTGCCCGGGGCGCTCCGCAAGGAGCACGACCGCCTCGCCCGCCGCCTCGAGCGCGCCCTGCGCACGCCCACGGGCCCGGAGCGCGACGCCGCCCTCCACCAGGCCCGCAAGGGGGCCAAGCGGGTCCGGTACGCGGCCGAGGCGGCCCGGCCGGCCCTCGGCGGCACCGCGAAACGCCTCGGCAGGCACGTCAAGGCCGTGCAGCAGGCGCTCGGCGACCACCACGACAGCGTCGTGGCCCGCGAGACCCTCCGCCGCCAGGCCGTGGCGGCCCACCGGGCCGGCGAACCCGGATTCACCTGGGGGCTGCTGTACGGCCGCGAGCAGGCCGGGGCCGCCGACCGGGAACGGGAGCTGCCGGAGCTGTGGCGGGCGGCCGAGCGCGGCGGCGGGCGCCGGGCGAAGCGCTCCTGACGCCCCGCACCCGGCGCGCGAAGGGCCGCGCCCGCACCGTCGACGACACGGTGCGGGCGCGGCCTTCTCGGGACTGCGGTACCACGGGTCAGGACGCGTCGGTCACGTCCGTCACCCTCCAGCGCTGGTTGGAGCCGGAGTTGGGCGGCCAGGTCGTGACGGCGGCGCCCTCGTGGGTCGCCTGGCCGCCGACCTCGAGGACCCGGCCGGTGGCGGGGTTCACCAGGGTCCAGGTCCCGTCACCGGTGGTCGACATGATCCACTCGGTGGCGGGGTCGCGCTCACCGGTGTCGGGTTCGACCACGGGCACGTTGTCACGGACGGCCAGCCGCCTGCCCTCGGCCGGGTTGGCGAACACGTAGCGCTGGCGGGCGCCGGTCTCGCCGTACCGGGCGTCGAGCTGCCACTGCTGGGCGACGGTGCCGTTGCCGGTGCCGAGGACCAGGCCGGTGCCGTTCGCGGCGACGGTGACCGCCTTGCCGCTCTGCACGCCGGTCAGCGTGTAGGTGTGGCCCTTGCGGATCAGCGGGGCGTCCTTGGCGACGCCGGAGACTCCCTCGACGGTGAAGGAGGTCACCGACTGGGCGGGCACGGTGAACGTGGCCCTGCCGTCGGCGACCGCGATCGGCGCCTGCGGCCGGAGCCTGCCGTCGGCGCTGGTGACCACCGGGGTGACGGTGGCGTCCTTGCCGATCCTGCGGAACTTCGACAGGTCGAGGGTGACCGTGCGGGCCTCGGTCGTGCTGTTGACGTGGACGAGCGAGGCGCCCTTGCCGTCCGCGGTGACGGCGGCGGCGCTGGAGGTGTCGTCCACCTTGATCAGCCGGTCGCCGGGCTTGATGAAGTGCGTGAAGTTGCGCGCGGTGTCGAACTTGGTGTTGGTGTATATCGGGCAGGACTCCAGCGTGTCCTCGGAGGTGCAGCTGAACGGGAGCTGGATGCTGCCCCAGTTGCCGCCCTTCGCGGACTCGCCGCCCGGCCTCATGTTGTCGTGGTCCTCGACCGGCTGCCAGAACACCCAGGCCTTGGGCTCCAGTTCGCGCAGGTCGTTCACGATCTGCTGGGCGAGCCCGAGACCGGGGCGCATGTCGGTGAAGCTCTGGCCGTCGCCCCAGTCGCCCTCGACCTCGCTCATCCACAGCGGCTTGTCCGCCGCCTTGGCCAGGTCCCGCACGGTGGTGCGCTGCCCGGTGCCGTAGGTGTGGACGTTCATCTGGTCGACGAGGTCGCGGGAGGCCTGCGAGTAGGAGTTCCAGTTCGTGGCGAAGATGCCCGGGTTGGTCTCGTCCATCGCCGAGATGTCCGCCTTGACCTTCGCCTTCTTCAGCGCCGGTGCCAGGGCGGCGAGGACCTGCTGCTGGACGGCCGGGCCGATGTGGGCGCCCTCCTGGCGGCCGCCGACCGGCTTGCCGTCCGCACCGAGACGGGTGCCCCAGTAGTTGGTGTTCGGCTCGTTGAAGGGGTCGATCGTGTCGACCTTGATGCCCTCGGCCTTCTCCAGCCGTTTCGTCGCCCCCGCCAGATAGGCGGCGAAGTCGTCGACGGACTCCGGCTTGAGCTGCTCGGCACCGGAGTCGAACCCGCCGGAGACGTAGCCGCTGACGGTCATGAACCACGGCGGGGAGTTGCTGAACGTCTCCCAGTGGTCGATGTCGTTCTTGATCCGGTCGACCCACCAGCGCTGGGTGGCGTCGGCGTCCTCGTTCCAGTCGGCCGGGTCGTCGGCGCTCCACCAGTCGGTGTCCTCACGGGTGGTGCCCGCGGGCGCCTTCCACCAGCCCTCGACGGCGCCGCCGGCCCGCAGGTAGTCCTCGACGTCCGGGGCGTTGCCGCCGCCGATGTTGTACCGGGCGATGTTGAGCGCCAGCCCGTCGTCGTCGAAGAGGAGCTTCGCGAGCTTCTCGCGTATCTCGGCCGGGTAGTCGCCGGTCGCGTTGGCGAACCAGACGAGGCTGGTGCCCCATCCCTCGAACTTCTCCTGCCGGTACGACGGGTCCGGCGTCACGGTGACGGCCGCGGCGGCCTCGGCCTGCGCCGGAACGGCGAGCAGGGCGGCCCCCGTCGCCAGGGCGGTCAGTAAGGCGGCCCCGAGGGTCCGTCTGCTGCGGGTACGGCGTGCCATCTGTTCTCCCAACTGCGGTGCGGTCGCTGCATGGGCCCCTCCCGCCGGTGGGGCGGGAGGGCATGGCCCTCGGCACGGGTGCGTGCCGTGCCGAGGAGTCGTGCGGTGGGTGTGGCGCTCGCCTCAGCCGGCGCTCTGGCGCAGTACGGCCACCTCGCGCGGCCCGAGGACCAGGGCGCCGTCGGTGCCGCCGGCGCCGACCAGGACGTCCCCGGCCAGTCCGGTCACGGGCACCGTGTCGTCGGTGCGGTTCACCAGGAACAGGAAGCGTCCCGCGTCCCCGCGCCGGACGGTCAGTTCGACCCGGCCGCGTGCCTCCTGCGGAAGCTCGCTCGCGACCCCGGCCGGCTCCAGCAGCCGCGGCAGCAGCGACACCAGGCCGTCGACGCCGAGGCGGGTGGAGACGTAGGACGCCGAACCCTCCCCGGTGGTACGGCGGGTGACGGCGGGCCGTCCGGCCTGCGCACCGGTGCGGTAGCCAGCCAGGACCTGCGTGTCGGCGTCGGCGACGGTGATCCGGTCGGTCCACAGGGTGCCCGTGGTCCCGTCGTCCAGCTCCACGCTCTCCCCGGCCAGCAGCGGCCCGAACTCCTCCACGCGGATGCCGAGCAGCTCGCGCAGGGCGCCGGGGTAGCCGCCCAGCCAGACGTGGTCGTTCTCGTCGACGACACCGGAGAAGTACGTGGTGATCAGGTGACCTCCCCGCTCGGCGTACCGGGTCAGCTCCTTGGCCAGCTCGGCGGGGACCACGTGCAGCACCGGTGCGATCAGCACCTGGTGGCGGGAGAGGTCGGCGCGGGTGGTGACGAGGTCGGCGCGGACACCGAGGGCGAGGAGCGCCGAGTACCAGTCGAGCGCCTCCTGCCGGTAGTCGAGCAGGGAGGTGGGGTGCGAGTCCTGCTCGCTGGCCCACCACGACTCCCAGTCGTACAGGATGCCGACCCGGGCGGTCTCCCGCTCGGTCCCGGCGACCGGCGCGAGGGTCTTCAGGGTGGCGCCGAGCGCGGTCACCGCGCGGAACAGGTCGCTGTCGGCGCCGGCGTGCGGGACCATCGCCGAGTGGTACTTCTCGGCGCCGGCCGCCGACTGCCGCCACTGGAAGTAGCAGACCGCGTCCGCGCCGTGCGCCACGTGCAGCAGCGCGTCACGGGCGAGCTCGCCGGGCCGCTTGGCCACGTTGACCGGCTGCCAGTTCACGGCGCTGGTGGAGTGCTCCATCAGGAACCAGGGCCGCCCGGCGGCGATGCCGCTCGTCAGGTTCGCCGAGAAGGACAGCTCGTCGCGGTCCTGCGGCCCGGGGTGGACGTAGTGGTCGTTGGAGACGAAGTCGATCTCGTCGGCCCAGTCCGCGTAGTTCATGCCCTTGGTGTTGCCCATCACCATGAAGTTCGTGGTGACCGGCACTTCGGGGGTGAGCTCGCGGAGGATCTCCCGCTCGGCGCGCAGGTGGTCCTTCAGCGCGTCCGAGGAGAAGCGCTTGAAGTCCAGCTGCTGCGTCGGGTTGGGGTGCGAGGCGGCCAGCCGCGGCGGCAGGATCTGCTCCCAGTCGCTGTAGCGCTGCGACCAGAACGCCGTGCCCCACGCGTTGTTGAGGGCCTCCAGCGTGCCGTAGCGGGCGCGCAGCCAGCCGCGGAAGGCGCGGGCCGCGTCGTCGGAGTAGTCGTAGACGTTGTGGCAGCCCAGCTCGTTGGAGACGTGCCAGGCGACCAGCGCGGGGTGGTCCTTGTACCGGGCCGCCAGCTCCCGCACCAGCCGCAGGGCGTGCTCGCGGAAGACGGGGGAGGTGGGACGCCAGTGCTGACGGGCGCCCGGCCACACCGTCTCGCCGTTCGCCGTCACCGGCAGGATCTCCGGGTGGGCGGTGGTCAGCCACGGCGGCGGGGAGGCGGTCGCGGTGGCCAGGTCGACACCGATGTCATGGGCGTGCAGGAGGTCCATGACCTCGTCGAGCCAGCCGAAGTCCCAGGTGTCGTGCGTGGGCTGGATCCGGGCCCAGGAGAAGATCGCCACGGACACCACGGTGACGCCGGCCTCACGCATCAGCCGGACGTCCTCCTCCCACACGTCCCGTGGCCACTGCTCGGGGTTGTAGTCGGCGCCGTAGGCCAGTCGGGGGGCGGGGTCACCGTCCGCTCCGCGGCGGCGGGAGTGGAGGGTGGAGATCATGGCGGTCCTTCCGGGGTGTGGTGCACGGGGGCGGCGCGGAGTCCGTCCGCGCCGCCCTGCGTCTGGTGCTGTCCTACTTCTCGACGGTGAAGCCCTGCTCCTCGGCGTACTTCACCGAGGCGTCCTGCCAGGCCTTCAGACCGTCCACGAGCTTGGTGTTCGAGACGTAGGCCTTGCCGACCGTGTCGTTGAAGATCGAGTGGGCGTACTGCTGGAACGGCAGGTACGTCCAGTCGCTGGCGACGTTCGCGGCGGACTCGGCGAAGATCTTGTTCGCCTCCTGGCCGCCGAGGTAGTCGAACTTGGTGCTCTGGAACTCGGGGGACTCCAGCTCCGCCTTGGTGGCGGGGAAGGCGCCCTGCTTGACGCGGGTCTGGACACCGTCACCGGAGTTGGCGTACTCCACGAAGGCGTAGGCGAGTTCCTTGTTCTTGCCGAGCGAGGGCAGGGTCAGCGAGCTGCCGCCGTTCTCCGCGCTGGCCTTGTCGCCCTTGGTCCAGGCCGGCATCGGGGCCGCGCGCCACTGGCCGGCCGCGTTCGGCACACCGGTGACGAAGTTGGCGGGCATCCAGGCGCCGGTGGTCAGGGTGGCGATGCTGCCGTCGCCGAGGCCCTTGTACCAGTCGTCGGTCCAGCCGGTGACCGGGGCGAGGAGCTTCTCGTCGATGAGCTTCTGCCAGGTCTCCGCGTACTTCTTGGCCTTCGCGTCGCTGAAGTCGATCTTCACGTTGGTGCCGTCGACCTTGTACGGACGCGAACCGGCCTGCCACAGCATGCTGGTGGTGAAGCCGGCGTCGCCGGTGTCGTTGGCGATGTAGACCTTGGGGTCGGCCTTGTGCAGCTTGCGCGCGGCGTCGACGTACTCGTCCCAGGTGGTCGGGACGGCGATCTTGTACTTGTCGAAGATCTTCTTGTTGTAGAACATCGCCATCGGACCGGAGTCCATCGGCAGGCCGTAGACCGCCTTGTCCTCGCTCACGGCGTTCCACGGACCGGGCGTGTACTTGGACGCCAGCTTGTCGGCGCCGAAGGGGGCCAGGTCGGTGAGGCCCTTGCCGAGGGCGTACTGGTTCACCGCGAAGTACTCGACCTGCGCGACGTCCGGGACGCCCTTCTCGGCCGAGATCGCGTTCGACAGCGCGGTGTAGTGCTTGTCGCCCGACCGCTCGCTGACGAGGTTGATCTTGACCTTCGGGTACTTCTTCTCGAAGTCGGCGGCGACCGTCTTCAGCGTGGGCTCCCAGGACCACACCGTCACCGTGCCGCCCTTCTTCAGGGCCGCCTGGACGTCCGAGGCGGAGACCGCCTTCTCGGCGGAGTCGTCGTCCGAGCCGCCGCAGGCGGTGGCGCCCAGGGCCACGGTGGACAGGAGGGCTATGCCGCGCAGCAGGCGGCCGGTGTTTCTGCGCATGAGGGTGTTTCCACTTCTTCGTGGGTGGGACGGGGTGAGGGTGGTGGTGCGTGATGTGGGGCTGAGGGGGCGGCCGGGGAGCCGCGCGGTCACTCCTTGACGCTGCCTGCGGCGAGACCCGACTGCCAGTACTTCTGGAGCAGCAGGAACGCGGCGATGAGCGGCAGGATGGTGAGCAGCGAACCGGTGATCACCAGGTTGAAGATGACCTCGCCGCCGACGGTCTCGGCCTGGGAGTTCCACGCGCTCAGACCGAGCGTCAGCGGGTACCAGTCCGAGTCCTTGAGCATGATCAGCGGCAGGAAGTAGTTGTTCCAGGTCGCGACCGTGGTGAACAGCAGGACGGTCACGATGCCGGGGGCGAGCAGCGGGAGGGCGACGGTGAAGAAGGTGCGCGCCTCGCCGGCCCCGTCGATGCGGGCGGCCTCGAGGAGTTCGGTGGGGATGGCCTCGGTGGCGAACACCCACATCAGGTACAGGCCGAACGGCGAGACCAGCGAGGGGATGATCACCGCCCACGGGGTGTCGGTCAGGCCCATCTTGCTGAACATCAGGAAGGTGGGCACCGCGAGGGCCGTGCCGGGGACCGCCACCGCGCCGATGACCGTGGCGAAGATGCCGCGCTTGCCGGGGAAGTCGAACTTCGCCAGCGCGTATCCGCCGAGGACCGCCAGCAGGGTGGCCCCGCCGGCGCCCAGCACCACGTACATCAGGGTGTTCAGCAGCCAGCGCGTGAACACGCCGTCGTGGTAGGTGAACGTGTCGCGGATGTTGTCCCACAGCGCGAAGTCGTCGGCGAACCACATCCCGGACGAGTCGGCCAGGCCCGCCTGCGTCTTGGTGGCGTTGATGGCCAGCCAGATCAGCGGCACGACGGTGTAGACGACGATCAGCGAGGTCAGCACCGTCAGCAGCACGCTGCGCTTGGGCTTGTCGGGGGAGTGCCTGCGCGCCTTGCGCAGCCGTGGCGCGCCGCGGCCGGGACCGGGGGTCTTGGCGGGTGCGGCCGGGGAGGCGGTGGTGAGAGGGCTGCTCATCGGGTCACGCTCCCTTGCGCATGCCGCGCAGCTGCACGACGTAGGCGATCACCATCGTGATCAGGCCCATGATGATGGCCACCGTCGCGGAGTAGTTGTGCTGCTGGCCGTTGAAGGACAGCGAGTACGTGTAGAAGTTCGGCGTGTAGTCGGTGGTGATGGCGTTGCGGGCCAGCGGCCGCAGGATGTTCGGCTCGTTGAACAGCTGGAAGCTGCCGATGATGGAGAAGATCGTCGCGATGACCAGGGCGCCCCGGATGGCGGGCAGCTTGATCGCGGTGATCACGCGGATCTGTCCGGCGCCGTCGATCTCCGCCGCCTCGTACAGCGAGTTCGGGATGACGCGCAGCGCCGAGTAGAAGATCAGCATGTTGTAGCCGACGAACTCCCAGGTGACGATGTTGCCGATGGAGGCCAGCACCAGGTCGGGGGAGAGCGGGTCGGGCAGCGATACGTCGAACGCCCCGTTGATGTCGCCGACCAGGCCGTACTTCGTGCCGTACATGAAGCCCCACATGAGGGTGGCGACCACGGCGGGCACCGCGTACGGCAGGAAGATCGTGATGCGGAAGAAGCTCTTGCCGTAGAGCCGGCCGCTGTCCAGCGCCAGGGCCACCAGCAGGGCGATGCCCAGCATGATCGGTACC
Organism: Streptomyces sp. NPDC088766; assembly: GCF_044750845.1. NCBI lineage: Bacteria > Bacillati > Actinomycetota > Actinomycetes > Kitasatosporales > Streptomycetaceae > Streptomyces > Streptomyces sp. NPDC088766. The sequence continues at coordinate 468,404 of NZ_JBIVKQ010000002.1, forward strand.
TGGACGACCAGGAACAGCGACACCCGCACGAGCGCGCTCCAGAACTGGTCGTCCTGCAGCGCCTGCGTGTAGTTGTCGAAGCCGACGAACTGGGTGCCGCCGATGAGCTGGTCCCGGAAGAGGCTGAGGTAGATCGAATACACGATCGGCGCCAGGAAGACCAGGGCGAACACGGCCACGAAGGGGCCGATGAAGCCCCAGCCCGTCCACGAGCGGCGGTCCCGTTTCGCCGGAGGGGGCGCCGGCCGCGGCTCGGCGGCCACCGGCGGTTGCAGCGTCGTCATGTCGTTCCTCGCTCATCCAGTCCTGGAACAGGCGGTGTCGCGCCGACGTGCCGCGTGCACCGCCACGATGTTTACGCAAACATTCAGCCACCGTAAAGAGGTCTGGCGAGCTGTTATGTTTACGTAAACATCTGATGGCGGCATGTCTACACTGCCCCGATAACCACGGTCAAGGGTCATCTGCGGAGACCCTCGAAGCGGCGGCGAGAGGAAGAGGGGGGCAACGCGTGGAGATGGCTGAAAGGGCTCCGGCGGGCGAGGCCGGGACGGCCGGGGGCCCGGCGGGGGGCGTCCAGGAGCGGGGCGCCCGCGGCCGCGGCCGGGCCACCGCCTCGATGGCGGACGTGGCACGTCTCGCGGGCGTGTCCTCGCAGACCGTCTCCCGGGTGTCCAACGGTTACGCCGGTGTGAACGAGGAGACCCGGCAGCAGGTCCTCGCCGCGATGAAGGAGCTGGGCTACCGGCCGAACAGTGCGGCCCGCGCCCTCAAACGCGGCGAGTTCCGCACCATAGGCGTGATCACCTTCACGCTGTCCACGACCGGCAACATGCGCACCCTGGACGCCATCGCCACCTCCGCCGCCGCCGAGGGCTACGCGGTGACGCTGCTGCCGGTCGCCGTGCCCACCCAGGACGAGGTGCGCGGCGCGTTCTCCCGCCTGGAGGAGCTCGCCGTCGACGCGGTCATCGTCATCATGGAGGTCCACCTGCTGGACGCGGCCACCGTCGTCCTGCCGCCGCACGTCCAGGTCGTGGTCGTCGACTCCGACGCCGGCAGCCACTACACCGTCGTCGACACCGACCAGTGGGGCGGCACCCGCACGGCCGTCCAACACCTGCTGGACCTCGGCCACCTGACGGTGTGGCACCTGGCGGGACCCGCGGAGTCCTTCGCCGCCCAGCGCCGCGCCGACGCCTGGCGCGGCGCGCTCACCGACGCGGGCCGCCCCGTCCCGCCCCTCGTCCGGGGCGACTGGTCGGCGGAGTCCGGCTACCGCGCCGGCCTCGAACTCGCCGCCCGCGAGGACTGCACCGCCGTCTTCGCCGCCAACGACCAGATGGCCCTCGGTCTGCTGCGCGCCCTGCACGAACGGGGCCGGCGCGTCCCCGAGGACGTCAGCGTGATCGGCTTCGACGACATCCCGGAGGCCGGCTCCTTCCTGCCCCCGCTGACCACCCTTCACCAGGACTTCGCCGAGGTCGGCCGCCTCTGCGTGCAGGCGGTCCTGAGCAAGATGCGCCGGGACAGCTTCCCGGGCGGCACGACCCTCGTACCGACCCGCCTGGTCCTGCGCGAGAGCACGGCACCACCGCCGGGCGCCGGCTCCGGGGGGCCGCCGCGGGCCAAAGGCTCTGGGGAGGGCTGAGGCGGACCGGCCGGAGGGTGCCCTTTGCTGCCCGGCGGACCGGCAGCCCTGCCACCTGCCCGCCGGCCGGCCCCACTGCCCGCCGTCCGGCAGACCCCCGTCCAGCACCCGCCGGGTCCGGCCCTTCACACCAGGCCCAGCTCCAAGTCCCGTTCCCCCGCCGCCCGGGCCGCCGTGCGCCAGGCGACCGTGACGGCGGTGCGGGCGGCCGCCGTGCCGGTGCGGGCCTCCGCGGGGAGTCGCATCGGGGCGCCGACGTGGACGTGGCAGTGGGGGCGGCGGAGCGGTGCCGTGAGGGCGCCCGCCATCTGCTTGGCCGTCGAACCCGAGGAGATCCGCCGGGCGCCGACGTGACCCACCGGCACCACCAGGGCACCGGAGACCTGCGCGAGGCGGGCGACTCCGGTGCGGAAGGCCTCCGGCGGGCCGGGCGCCGCGTCCCTGCGGTCCGGCAGCCCGCCCTCGCCGTAGAGCAGGACGTGCCGGCCGTCGGCGAGGGCCTCGGCGGCGGCGTCGAGGGCGTGCGCGGCGCGTGCGGAGCGCCGGTGGACGGGGATGTGCCCCTCGCGGGCCAGCACCCGGCCGAGCACCGGCACCCGCCAGAGCCCCGCGGTCGCCATCACCACGGGCTCCACGCCGAGCCCGCGCAGCGCGGCCAGCACGACCGCGGGGTCGGCCAGGGAGTCGTGGTTGGCGGCGAAGATGGTCCCCGCGGACAGGCGCATCCGCAGTTCACTGGTCACGGTGAGGCGCCCGAACAGGGGCACCAGGACGGAGGCGGCACGGGTGAGCACGGCGGGCCCTTTCCGGTCGGGGTCGGCTGAGTGAGCCCAGTCTCGTGGCGGCACGGCGACCGCGCCTGAGTACGGCTACTCAGACACCCGTACGACTTCTGCGAGTTGAGCCGTGTCCACGGCCCGGTCCGGGGCATCCGCAGAATGACGGACCCGACCGGGCCGACACCGGCACCCAACCCCCGAAGGGACGGACCTCTTGCTGGCCATCATCGCGGCGGTGGCGTTCTTCATCGCCTTTCTGATCAACGCGGCGGAGATCTCCACCAACGACGCCTTCACCTCCACCAACATCATGCTGCTCGGCCTGACCCTGCTCGCCCTCCACGTCGGCGGCATCGGCGCGGGCTGGTCGGCGCGGGGCCGCAGACACTGAAGGCACCTTCGGCCGGGCCCGCCCCCGAACCCGGGGGCGGGCCCGCCGACGTGTGCGCGAGGGGGCGGCCCGGCGCTCGAGCGCGCTGCGGAGCCCGTCGGGCGGACCGGCCGCGGTGCGGATCGGCCGCGGTGCGGACCGGGCGGCGGCCCCGTGCCGCGCCACCTCTCCGTCTCCGGGACACCCCGTCTCCGGGACACCCCGTCTCCGGGACACCCCGTCTCCGGGAAACCTCGTCTCCGGGAAACCCCGCCGATCGGGGCAGGTTCGGCAGCGTTCCGATGGCCGGGCGGAACTCGGGGTAGGCGAGGAGACAACCCAGGAAAGGATCGCCATGACGACCTACGTGATCAGCGTTCCCGGCACCTTCACCACCGGCGTCGACGCCGACACCCGGGCCCGGATCGGCCGTTCCCTCAGGCCGGCCGACCCGCACCGCACGCAGATGGGGAACGCCGAGGACCTCGACGCCCTCTCCCTGAACGACGACGACACGTTCACCATCCGGCTGACCGTGGAGGCGGACAGCGCGCCGCACGCCGAGGAGCGCGCGCGGCTCCTCGCGCAGTCGGCGTTGCGCGAGTCCGGCCTGGACGAGAGCGACGCCCCGCTGGGCCCGGCGGCGGTCACGGGCATCGACTCCGACATCTGAGCCCGGCCCCGCGCGAGCGCGGGCCGGAAGGGACTTCCGGAAGGCCCGCCGCGCGCGGGGACGCCGGAACCGGCTTCCCGAACGTCTGCCGCGCGCCGTACCGGGCACACGCAGGAACCAGGACACGACCCCAGGGAGGACATCGTGAGCGAATACCGAGAGCACAGCGTCCCGACCGCCGGACACACGCCCGACGACGACCTGACCGGCTACCAGGTGGACGCCACGGACGGTCGCGCGGGCAGGATCGGCAAGTACTCGGCCGACCTCGGCCCGCAGTTCCTGGTGGTGCGCACCGGCGTCTGGTTCCTCGGCAAGGACGTGGTGCTCCCGGCGGACGCCGTCATGGGTGTCGACCACCGGGCGCGCATCGTGCAGGTCTCCCGGACCAAGGACGAGGTGCGGTCGGCACCCGTCTTCGAGGTGGACACGTACCTGGGCGACCCCCGCCACCGTGACCAGCTCGGCGGCCGGCACGGTTCGGGACACTGACCCGCGCCGTCGCCGCACGCGGCCGCGGGCCGGGCCCTCTCGCGGACCGGCCCGCCGACGAGGAAAGATGGGACGGCGAGCGACGGATCAACCCAAGCGGAGGAACGGACCATGCAGCACGAACGAGCGGGCCGGCCGGCCGGCCCCGAGGACCTCGTCGACGTGGCCCGGCTGGTCACCGCGTACTACGCGCTGCACCCCGACCCCGCCGACCCGGCGCAGCGGGTGGCCTTCGGCACGTCCGGGCACCGCGGCTCCTCGCTGAACACCGCGTTCAACGAGGACCACATCGCCGCGACGAGCCAGGCCATCTGCGAGTACCGCACCGCGCAGGGCACCGACGGCCCCCTCTTCCTGGGCGCCGACAGCCACGCCCTGTCCGAGCCCGCCCGGGTCACCGCCCTCGAGGTGTTCGCCGCCAACGACGTGACGGTGCTCATCGACGCCGCCGACGGCTACACGCCCACCCCGGCCGTCTCGCACGCCGTCCTCACCCACAACCGGGGCCGTACGGGGGGCCTCGCGGACGGCGTGGTCGTCACCCCATCGCACAACCCGCCGGGTGACGGCGGCTTCAAGTACAACCCGCCCAGCGGCGGCCCGGCCGGCTCGGACGCGACCTCCTGGATCCAGGACCGCGCCAACGAGATCATCGCGGCCGGTCTGAAGGACGTACGCCGCGTCCCTTACCGCAGGGCGCTCGCCGCCCCCGGCACGGGCCGCCACGACTTCCTCGGCGCGTACGTCGCCGACCTGCCGGCCGTGCTGGACCTGGACGCGATCCGTGCCGCGGGCGTCCGCATCGGCGCCGACCCGCTCGGCGGGGCCTCCGTCGCCTACTGGGGCCGGATCGCCGAGGAGCACCGGCTCGACCTGACCGTGGTCAACCCGCTCACCGACCCCACCTGGCGGTTCATGACGCTGGACTGGGACGGCAAGATCCGCATGGACTGCTCGTCGCCGTACGCGATGGCCTCGCTCATCGACCAGCGGGACCGGTTCCACATCGCCACCGGCAACGACGCCGACGCCGACCGGCACGGGATCGTCACCCCGGACGCGGGCCTGATGAACCCCAACCACTACCTGGCCGCCGCCATCGCCTACCTCTACGCCCACCGCGAGCAGTGGCCCGAGCACACCGGGATCGGCAAGACCCTGGTGTCGTCCTCCATGATCGACCGAGTGGCCGCCGATCTCGGCCGCCGCCTCGTCGAGGTGCCCGTCGGTTTCAAGTGGTTCGTGGACGGTCTGGCCGACGGCTCACTCGGCTTCGGCGGGGAGGAGTCGGCCGGCGCGTCCTTCCTGCGCCGCGACGGCTCGGTGTGGACCACCGACAAGGACGGCATCATCCTGGCGCTGCTCGCCTCCGAGATCACCGCAGTCACCGGGAAGACCCCCTCGGAGCACTACGCGGCCCTGACGGCCCGCTTCGGCGAGCCCGCCTACGCCCGGATCGACGCCCCCGCGACCCGCGAGGAGAAGGCGCTGCTCGCCAAGCTCTCGCCCGCGCAGGTCACCGCGGACACGCTCGCCGGAGAGCCGGTCACCGGCGTCCTCACCGAGGCGCCCGGCAACGGCGCGGCCATCGGCGGCATCAAGGTGACCACCGAGAACGCCTGGTTCGCCGCCCGCCCCTCCGGCACGGAGGACGTGTACAAGATCTACGGCGAGTCGTTCCTCGGCCCCGACCACCTCCGTCGGGTGCAGGAGGAGGCCAAGGACGTGGTGATGACGGCTCTCGGCGGCTGACGCGCGCGTGGTGCCCGCGCCGCGTGGTGCCCGTGCCGCGTAGTGCCCGTGCCGTGGCTCGGACGACGGTGAGGCGGGAGGCCCCGTCGTCCGAGTCCACGGCGTCAGCCACAGGTGCCGGTCCTTCCGGTACCGACCGCAGCGCCGCGTACGCGCAGCCGGGGCAGCGGGCGGCGCGGCCCGGCCCGGGGCCGCGGACGTCCTGCTTCGCGCGAGGCCCCGGGCGGGCGCGCTCCGGGGCAGGACCGAGAGCCGGGCGCCGCGGCGGCGCCCGGTATCCCCGTGACCAGGGGCGGCGGCTGCCCCGGGCTCCCGGACGGCCCGCCTCGGCCCACCGCTCCCGACCGTGGACCTGTCGGTATCATCCAATAAACGTAAAAGGTGAATTTCGCCCCGAAGGGGCTACCGTCCTCTCCGGAGGGAGCCATGTCCCGCAAGCGCCCGACGGACGACGGCGACGAACTGCTGGCCAGGCTCGGCTCGCTCACCGCCCAGGCGCGCGAACGCGCGGAGCTGCAGCGCTCCCGCGTCGAACTGGCCATCGCCCTCCAGCGCGGCATGCTCCCCAGGGACCTGCCCACCGTGCGCGGCTACCGGCTCGCCGTCCGGTACGCGCCCGCCTACCACGGCCTCAACGTGGGCGGCGACTGGTACGACGCCTTCCGGATGGCCGACGGCCGTATCGGCCTGTCCATCGGCGACGTCCAGGGCCACAACATCGAGGCGACCGCCTTCATGGGCCAGGTCCGCGTCGGCCTGCGCGCCCTCGCCTCCGTCACCGGCGAGCCCGGCGAACTCCTCGCCGCCACCAACGACCTGCTGCTCTCCCTCGGCGGCGACCTCTTCGCCACCTGTACCTTCATACGCCTCGACCCGTCGACCGGCGTGCTGGAGAGCGCCCGCGCCGGTCACATCCCCTGCGTGTGGGCGACCGCGGACGGCAGGTCCGGCATCGCCGAGGACGACGGCGGCCCGCCCCTCGGCGTCCTGGCGGGGACGACGTACCCGGTCACCCGCTACCGGCTCACCCGGGGCGGAGTGTTCGTCCTGCTCACCGACGGCGTCGTGGAGGGGCCCTCGATGAGCGTCGACGAGGGCCTGGACCAGGCCGTGCGGCTCGCCGGTGTCGCCGCCGGCGCCGGCCTGGACGCCCCTGCCCTCGCCACCGCCGTGATGAGGGGCGCCGAGCGCGTCGGGCACGAGGACGACGCGGCCGTCCTGGTCGTCGGACGCGACGCGGTGGACGACGACGAACGGGGACCGCACGTTCAGCCATAGGGCCGGTCCCCGCGCCCCCCGCCTCGCCGTGGGCACGGGCCCGGTGTCTGATGGCTGCTGTGGTGGGTGACAGCGATCTGCGCCGGGCGGCCGTCCTCGCCGCCGAGACGGCGGCGGTCGCGGCCTGCTACTACGCGGCCGGAAGGCTGGGCCTGCTGCGGCAGCTCGTCGTCGAGGGCGCGATCTTCACCCCCATCTGGCCGCCGTCCGGCGTCGCCGTCGCCTGCCTGCTGATCCTCGGACTGCGCTGCTGGGCCGGGATCGCGCTCGGGGCGCTGCTCGTCATCCTGTCGATCACCTCGCCCGACCCCGCCATCGTCTTCAACCTGGCGGGCAACACCGCCGCCCCCGTCTGCGCCTGCCTGATGCTGCGCAGGGTGGGCTTCCGCAACGACCTCTCCCGCTTGCGCGACGGTCTCGCCCTGGTGTTCCTCGGGGCGCTGACCGCGATGCTGATCAGCTCGACCGTGGGTGTCGGGGTCCTCGTCCTCACCGACCAGCTGCCCGCGCACGCCTTCTGGCCCGTCTGGCTGGCCTGGTGGGTCGGCGACGCGATGGGCGTCCTCATCGTCACGCCCGTCCTGCTCGTCGTGCACGCAGCCCGTCGGCCGCCGCCCCTGACCCGCTGGAAGGAGGCCACGGGCCTGGCCGTCATCGCCCTCGCGGTGATCCCGCTGGCCACCAACAGCTCCGTCAGTGTGCTCTTCCTCGTCTACCCGCTGCTGATCTGGGCGGCCCTGCGCTTCCAGCTCGCCGGCAGCATGCTGTGCGCCCTGTTCACCTCGGTCCTCGCCACCGTCGCGGCCACCGACGGAGTCGGCCCCTTCGCGCACCTGACGCGGACGGAGGTCATGGGCAAACTCCAGGCCTTCAACGGCACCATGGCCCTGACCGCCCTGCTGCTCTCGGCCGTCATCACCGAACAGCGCAACACCCGCCGCTCGGTGGAGCGGGCCTGCCAGGAACTGGCCGAGGTCCTGGAACACCTCACGGCGGGCGACATGCCGTACGGCCGGTCCCAGAAGGGGACGCCGGACGATCCGCCCCGCGAACCCTAGTGCTGTGGCCGGAAAGGTTTGCCGGAAAGCTCGCGGCGCCCGGTGCGGTGCATCGCAAGGCGGAGCATTGCCCGCGTACCGGATGTACTCGGGTGATGCGACAACGCGGCGGTGGGGGCCCCTCCCGCGCGAGCGAAGCCGAGCGTGGGGGAGCCGTGCCGGACGTCGCGAGCCGGTGAACCTTTCCGGTCACAGCACTAGGTGTTCTGTCCACGCAGGTCGGTGACGGAGATCCCGGCCGGGGGATCTCGAAGCGGGTGAGGGCCTTCCGGCCCGGTGCGGATCGCGACGACCGCACCCCGGCCCACGGGGGCGGCGAGACGGTCGCCGTCGTCGCGCCGCCCGTTTCCGGCCCCGAGGGCCGGTCCGCACGGTGCCGCCACCCCGCCGCCCAGGACACCGCCGCCACCGCGGCGAGGATCCGCGGGGCAGTCACGGGCTCCCTCGGAGTGCCCCGGCCGGGGCATGGCATGATCGTGCGCATGCGTGAACGAGTGGTGGCCGCGTGCGACGGGGCCTCGAAGGGAAACCCCGGTCCGGCGGCCTGGGCCTGGGTGATCTCCGACGGCGCCGAGGCACCGGCCCGCTGGGAGGCGGGCCCGCTCGGCAAGGCCACCAACAACGTCGCCGAACTCACCGCCCTGGAACGCCTGCTGGCGGCGGTCGACCCGGACGTACCGCTGGAGATCCGCATGGACTCGCAGTACGCCATGAAGGCCGTCACCACCTGGCTGCCCGGCTGGAAGCGCAACGGCTGGAAGACCGCCGCGGGCAAGCCGGTCGCCAACCAGGACCTGGTCGTGCGCATCGACGAACTGCTCGACGGCCGCACGGTCGACTTCCGTTACGTGCCCGCCCACCAGGTGGACGGCGACAAGCTGAACGACTTCGCGGACCGGGCCGCCAGCCAGGCGGCGATCGTCCAGGAGCCGGCGGGCAGCGCCCTCGGTTCGCCCGAGCCGCCCCCCGCCCCCGACGTCCCGGCGAAGTCCGGCGCACGCCGCAAGGCCGCCGGGGGCACGTCGCCCCGGCGGCCCGGCGGTTCGTCCGCCCGCACGATCAAAGCCAAGTTCCCCGGCCGCTGCGTGTGCGGGCGGCCCTACGCGTCGGGGGAACCGATCGCCAAGAACGATCAGGGCTGGGGCCACCCGGACTGCCGCACGGCGGCCGCCGGGTGACCTGGGCGGCACCGGTCAGACGACCGCGCCGCGCCAGCCGCCGGTCTCGAGACCGCGCTCCTCGATGAACTCCTTGAAGCGCTTGAGATCGCCCTTGGTCTGCCGCTTCACGAAGCCGAGCTTGTCGCCGACGGTCTCGGCGAGACCCTCGGGTTCGAACTCCAGCTGCAGCATGACCTTCGTGCGGTCGTCGTCGAGGCGGTGGAAGGTCACAACGCCGGCCTGCCGGGCCTGTCCGGCCACCGTCGTCCAGGCGACCCGCTCGTCCGGGATCTGCTCGGTGATCTCGGCGTCGAACTCACGGTGCACGCCGTTCACCGCCGTGACCCAGTGGGTGAGCGTGTCGGTGCGCTGTTCGACGCGCTCCACCCCGCCCATGAACTCGGGGAACGTCTCGAACTGCGTCCACTGGTTGTAGGCCGTGTGCACCGGGACACTGACCTCGATGGATTCCTCGACCTGCGTCACGGTCGTCTCCTCCTCGCTCTCGGCGGGTACGTGGCGCTCGGGTACCCGTGACCCCGGTGGCCAATCCGGCCGCGGTCGGGCGGAGTCGAAGGCGTGGCGAGGGGTGCCAGGCGGAGTCGAACGCGTGGCGAGGGGTGTGGTCGAGCAGGTCCGCCGGGGTGGTGTCGTTCCACGGCTTCATGGTCCCGTGCGGGTCCACCACGTCCGGGGTGCCCGCCGCCGGGACGTACCCCGATCCCAGGTGCCGTGTCGTATCGGTGCCGTCGGCCCCGGCAGGGGCAATTCCTCTCCCCGGAGGGGTCCTTGCGGTGATCCTTCGCGCGCGACCGCTCCGCCGGTGGTGTGGCTCACGTGGAGAAAGTGATGGAATCGCGAAGGAGGTCCCACCGTGACCGGCCGCGACTGCTGCTACTGTGCGTCGTCGATCGGCCACAATTCGTCATTCCTGGGGGTGCGCGTGAAGGTCGCCTGCGTCGGCGGCGGGCCCGCCGGCCTGTACCTCTCCATCCTGCTCAAGCGGCAGGACCCGTCCCACGACATCACCGTCCACGAACGCGACCCGGAGGGCTCGACCTACGGCTGGGGCGTCACCTACTGGCGGGGACTGCTCGACCAACTCCACGCCCGCGACCCCGAGTCGGCACGCGCCGTCGAGGAGAACTCCGTCCGCTGGAACCAGGGCGTCGCCCACGTGAGGGACCTGGTGACCCGTCAGCCCGGCGACGAGGGCCACGGCATCGGCCGCCACAAGCTCCTGGAGATCCTCGCCGCCCGCGCCCGCGCACTCGGCGTACGCCTGGAGTTCGAGCGCGAGATCACTCCCGACACCCTGCCCGAGGCGGATCTGGTCGTCGCGGCCGACGGCGTGCACAGCGCCCTGCGCACCCGCCACACCCGGCACTTCGGCACCCGGCTGACCTCCGGCCGCAACCCGTACGTCTGGCTCGGCACCACCAAGGTCTTCGACTCCTTCACCTTCGCCTTCGTGGAGACCGGCCACGGCTGGATCTGGTGCTACGGCTATCCGTTCAGCTCCGAACGGAGCACCTGCGTCATCGAGTGCTCCCCCGAGACCTGGACCGGCCTCGGCCTCGACCGGGCGGAGGACGCCGGCGCAACGGCGCGGCTGGAGAAGCTGTTCGCGCACATTCTCGACGGCCACCCCCTGATCGGCCGCGCCTGCGGCGACGGCGGCGCCGCCTGGCTGACCTTCCGCACCCTGACCAACCGCACCTGGCACCGGGACAACGTCGTCCTGCTCGGCGACGCCGCCCACACCACCCACTACTCCATCGGCGCCGGCACCACCCTCGCCCTGGAGGACGCCTTCGCGCTCGCCGACGCCCTGCGGGACAGCCCCGGCCTCCCCCAGGCCCTCACCCGCTACGAGCGCGACCGCACCGCGGCCCTGCTGACCCCGCAGAGCGCCGCCCGGCACAGCGCCCAGTGGTACGAGAACCTCGACCGCTACATCGACCTGCCCCCGGAGCAGATGTTCGCCCTGCTCGGGCAGCGCCACTCGCCCCTGCTGCCCTACGTCCCGCCCCAGCTGTACTACCGGCTCGACAAGGCCGCCGGGCAGCTCGAAGCCCTGCGCCGCCTCAAGCGCTGGCTCGGCCCCCGGCTCGCCAGGACCGCGCAGAGCAGGACCCCGGCCGCCCGGAAGCAGCCCCACGGCACCCCGCGCTGAGCACGGCCCCACCGGGAGGACCGCCGACCGCCGCGGCCCGGCGGTCCGGGCACCCCCACCGTCCGGCCCGCGCCGACGGACGAACCGCAGGTGACAGACCGGACCGGCCGGTTCCGCACCCGGCCGTCACGGATGACAGACTGCCCCCATGGACGAGCGCGAATTCGGCAGGTCTGGTCAGCACGCATCCGTCATCGGTCTCGGTACCTGGCAACTGGGCGCCGACTGGGGTGACGTCGACGACAAGGAGGCCCTGGCGGTACTGGAGGCGGCCGCCGAGGCGGGCGTCACCTTCTTCGACACCGCCGACGTGTACGGCGACGGCCGCAGCGAGCAGACCATCGCCGCCTTCCTGAGCGGACGGCCCGACCTGCACGTGCTGGTCGCCACCAAGATGGGCCGCCGTGTCGACCAGATCCCCGAGAACTACGTCCTCGACAACTTCCGCGCCTGGAACGACCGATCCCGCCGCAACCTCGGCGTCGACCGCATCGACCTGGTGCAGCTGCACTGCCCGCCCACCCCCGTCTACTCCACGGACGAGGTCTTCGACGCCCTCGACACCCTGGTGGAGGAGGAGCGCATCGCCCACTACGGCGTCAGCGTGGAGACCTGCGCCGAGGCCCTCACGGCGATCGCCCGGCCCGGCGTGGCCAGCGTGCAGATCATCCTCAACCCGTTCCGCATGAAGCCGCTGCACGAGGTGCTCCCCGCCGCCCGCGAGGCCGGCGTCGGCATCATCGCGCGCGTGCCGCTCGCCTCCGGCCTGCTGTCCGGCAAGTACACCAAGGACACCGTCTTCCCGGCGAACGACCACCGCACCTACAACCGGCACGGCGAGTCCTTCGACCAGGGCGAGACCTTCTCCGGCATCGACTACGCCACCGGCGTCGAGGCCGCCGCCGAGTTCGCCGCCCTCGCCCCCGAGGGGTACACCCCGGCCCAGCTCGCGCTGCGCTGGATCGTCCGGCAGCCCGGCGTGACCACGGTGATCCCGGGCGCCCGCTCCCCCGAACAGGCCCGCGCCAACGCGGCCGCCGCCCGCCTGCCCGAGCTGTCCGAGGAGACCCTGACGGCGGTCCGGGACCTGTACGAGCGGCGGATCGAGCAGCAGGTCGAGGGCCGCTGGTAGCCGGAACCGCGACCGGGCGGAGAAAAACGCCGATCAGCGGGTACTCGCCGGGAGAACATTTACTCGAACCGGGGAGGACACGTGGGCACCGCAGTGGGGGACGAGCGTCGCAGAGGCCGTGACGAGACCGAGGAGGAGAGAGCCGACCGGAAGTGGGGCGAGCTGATCCAGGAGGTCCGCGTCGCCCAGACGGGCGTGCAGATCCTCTTCGGTTTCCTGCTCACGGTCGTCTTCACCCCGCGCTACGCGAGCCTCGGGGAAACCGAGCACGCGATCTACCTCGTCACGGTCGTCCTGGGCGCCTGCGCGACGGGCGCCCTGATAGGACCGGTCTCCCTGCACCGCCTGGTCTCCGGGCGGCGGGTGAAGCCGGAGGCGGTCACCTGGGCCTCCCGGATGACCTTCACCGGCCTGGTGCTGCTGCTCGCCACGATGACCTCCGCCCTGCTCCTCATCCTGCGGGTGGCGACCCACGACGCCTACGTGCCCTACCTGGTCACCGCGGTGGTCGCCTGGTACCTGCTGTTCTGGTTCGGCATCCCGATGTGGACCCGGCACCGCTACACCTCCCGCTGAGGCGCCTTCCGGACGGGGGCGGGGGGGGGGGGGGGGGGGGCCCGCCCCCCCCCCCCCCCCCCCCCCCCCCCCCGTCCGGCATCCGTGGCCCGGTCGCGCAGCGCGGGCGCTCAGCACGTGGCACGCGGGCCCGCGCAGGCCGCGACACGGCCACCGGCGCCGCCCGCGCCCGTCACGCCGGCGGGGGACCGGGTGGACGGGCCGGACGCACGGGGGCGGGGGCGCACACGGCCGGGTCAACCCGGTCGGACGAACGCGTTCAGGCGAACGCCTCGCGCAGCGCCGGCAGCAGCGTCTTCTCCGACCAGTCCAGATACGCCGGCTGCGCGTCACCCCCGATCTGCACCAGGGCCACCTCGGTGAACCCGGCCTCCGCGTAGGGGCGGACCGCTTCGACGAAGGCGTCCGGGTCGTCGCCGCAGGGGATCGACGCGGCCACGTCGTCCGGGGTGACGAACCGGGTCGCCGCCTCGAAGGAGTCCGGGTGCGGCAGCTCGGAGTTCACCTTCCAGCCGCTGCCGAACCAGCGGAACTGGGCGTGCGCCCGCTTCACCGCGGTGTCCCGGTCGGGGTCGTAGGAGACCGGCAGCTGGCCCACGCGCGGCTTGCCCGAACCGCCGTGCCGGTCGAAGGCCTCCAGCAGCCCCGGCTTCGGTTCGGTGGCGATCACCAGGTCGGCGAGGCGGCCCGCGAGCGCGCACGACTGCTCCCCGGAGACCGCGATGCCGATCTCCGGCGGCTGGTCGGGCAGGTCCCACAGGCGGGCCGAGTCGACGTCGAAGTGCGTGCCGTGACGCGTCACGTGGCCGCCCTCGAAGAGCGCGCGGATGATCTCCACGGCCTCCTCGAGCATCTCGTGCCGCACGTTCACGGGCGGCCAGCCGCCGCCCACCACGTGCTCGTTGAGGTTCTCCCCGGAGCCCAGCCCCAGCCGGAAGCGGCCCTCGGACAGCAGCTGCATCGTGGCCGCCTTCTGCGCCACGATCGCCGGGTGGTAGCGGACCGTGGGACAGGTCACGTAGGTCATCAGCGGTATGCGGGAGGTGGCCTGGGCGGCGGCGCCCAGCACGCTCCACGCGTACGGCGAGTGCCCCTGCGACCGCAGCCACGGGAAGTAGTGGTCCGAGGTCACCGAGAAGTCGAAGCCGGCCTCCTCGGCCCGCACCAGATGGCCGACCAGTTCACGGGGGCCGGCCTGCTCGGTCATCATCGTGTATCCGATTCGCACCATGGGCGCCGGGTCCCCCGGCGGACGGGGGCGGAAACGGGCCGCGGGCGGGACGTACGAGGACAAATGGCGGACCGGCGCCCGGCATCCCATACTGGATCAAGTGTCACGAGGGGCAGGACGCTCCCCGAGGACCGCCTGCGTCGCCTCCCGGCGGCGGAGAGCGAAGTGCCGGGCCCCGTTCAGAGGCGCCCGGGCCGGCCCGCCGTCAACCGACAGCACATGTGACATCAGCAGTGACACCGTCCCGGCAGCCCACGTGACACCGGCCCCGCCAGCACGCCGTACACCGTACGCCGGTGAGAGGTCGGCCGGGCCTCCGACCGAGGAACCCGTCGCGCGGTGCACCCGAGGAACCACTCGTCGGGAAGCCGGGCTCCACCTGTGACGGGGGTCCCCCCCCACGAAGGGAGTTCCCATGAACTCACGCAGCAGGAAGATCGCCACCGCCACCGCCAGTGCCTGCGTACTGTCCCTCGCCGTGGCCGTCCCCGCCTTCGCGGAAGGTGCGGCGCAGGAGAACGGAAAGGCGTCCGTGTCCGTGTTCCACGGCGTTCCGGGCCTCACCGTCGACGTGTACGCCAACGGGAAAGAACTGCTTCCCGACTTCAAGCCCGGCACCCTGACCGAGCCCCAGTCCCTGGACCCGGGCACCTACGACATCGAGGTCTTCCCCGACGGCAAGGGCCCCGACGGTGATCCCGCCATCCGGAAGAGCGTCGACGTCCCGGCCGGGGCGAACGCCACGCTCGCGGCCCACCTCGACGCCCAGGGCAACCCCACGCTCACCGCGTTCGTCAACGACACCTCCAAGGTCCCGGCCGGCCAGTCGCGGCTGACCGTCCGCCACGTGGCCGCGGCACCCGCCGTGGACGTCCGCGCGGGCGGCGAGCCGGTCGTCGAGGGCCTGACCAACCCGAACGAGAAGTCGCTCGAGGTGCCCGCCGGCACGGTGAACGCCGACGTCGTCCTGGCCGGGACCGACACCGTGGTCATAGGCCCCGCAGACCTCGACCTCGCCGAGGGCTCCCACACGGTCGTCTACGCCTGGGGGAGCGCCCAGGACAAGAACCTCGCGCTGAAGACACAGACGATCAGCGGCACGGACTCCGCGCCGAACGGTGTGGACGCCGGTGAGAGCGGCGCGATGGCCGCCGACAACCACTCCGCCACCGCCTGGCTCACCTGGGGCACCACGGGGGCCGTCGCGGTCGCCGGCCTGCTGGCCGCCCGCCGCCGGTACACCCGGAGCGAGTGACGGCCGTGCGTCCCTCCCGCAGGGGCGGGCGGCCCTCCGCGGCGGCCGTCCGGGCCGCCGCGGTCGTCGCCGCCGTCCTGGCGGCGCTGCTGGTCTGGTCGTTGTGGCCGTCCGGGGCCTCGGTGCCGTCGGACTTCGGTGACCGGCCGCGGGCCCAGGAGCCCGCGGCCGTCACCTCGTTCGGGGTCCACGACCCCGGACCGGGCGAGGCGGGGAACGGGTCCGGACCGGTGTCCGAGCCGATGGCGCTGCGCGTCCCACGGGTCTCCCTGGACGCCCGGGTGCAGGGCGTCGGCGTCGACGACGACGGCACGGTGGAGGTCCCCGACAACGCGGGGCAGGCCGGCTGGTACCGCTACGGTCCCGCGCCGGGCGCCTCCGCCGGCTCCGCCGTCCTCGTCGGCCATGTGGACGACCGCACCGGGGACCTGGGCGCTTTCGCCAAGCTGTACCGGGTCCGCAAGGGCGACGAGGTGACCGTGGCCCGCGAGGACGCGCCCCCCGTGCGGTACGAGGTGACGGCCCGCGAGGTGGTCGACAAGGACAGGCTCCCCGACGAGGTGTTCCGGCGCCACGGACAGCCGGTCCTGACGCTGGTCACCTGCGCGCCCCCCTACGACCGCGAACGCGGCGGCTACCAGCGGAACCTGCTGGTGTACGCGGTCCCCGCCCGGGAACGCGGCTAGGGTTTTCCGTCCGGCCCCGCTGCCCGGCCCCCGGGACGCCGACACGGCACTGGCCGGCCGTCTCTCACCCGCCTCGCCCTTCCGCCCGCCCCGGAAAGCCCGCACCGCCAAAACGCCCGCGGGAGTGGCGGGGCGCCGCCCTCAACCCGTACGGCGGTGTCCGTGCCGACCTGCCGAGCCTCACCGGTGTCACCGTCACGGCGGACGGCGACGGCTGGACGCTGGTCCTCGCCGAGGACGACGACCGCCTGACACCGCGTCTGGGGACCGGCGCCTGGACCGTGACCGAGGAAGACGTGCCCCTCGCGGCGAGCGGCGGCTGGAGCGACGGCGACACCCTCACCGCGGACCTCGCCTTTCTGGAGACCCCCCACCGGCTCCGGGTGACCTGCACCCTCCCGGACGGCACCTTCACCGCCCGCTGGGCCACCCAGCCGCTGCACGGCGGCCCGCTGCGCAGGCTGCGCGCGCCGCGCGGCCGGGGGCCTTCCGGCGGAACCCGGGGTCTCTCGTCCGGGTCGGGCCCGATCAGGCCGGATCGGGCCGGATCAGGCCTGACCCGGCCGGAAGGTCGTGAGGAAGGCGTCCAGGGCCTGCCGGTTGGCGGTGGTGTCCCAGTCGGCGGCGGGGGTCGTCCAGCGCAGGGAGAAGCCGCGGTGGCCGCCGAGCAGGAAACCGCGGCCGAAGGTGCGCACCCGGGTGCCGTCGACGTCGACGAGCCATTCCATGTCGGCCGCCTCGTACCCCTGGTACGTCGTCGCCTCGATCGCCCCGATGCGCTCGAACCCGTCAGCCCTGCGCAGCTCCGGCTCCACGTCCTCGCGCCAGACGGCCACCGGATCCGGGCCGACCCGCTTGCTGTAGGTGACCGCGAGGGTGCGCGGGTCGCCCTCGGCGCCGAAGGTGACCCGGTAGGCGAGGTCCCCGGAGCGCGCGGTCTCCAGCCGGGTCCAGCCCTCGGGGAGGGCGACGGAGAAGCCCTCGGGCGCCCGCAGGACCCGGAAGCCGGCCGGCAGGGTCCCGGTGGTGCCCGACGGGGAGGCGGCCGGGGGGCTCGGAGCCGGGGCCGGGGGCGGGCTCGCCTCCGGGGAGGCCACGGGCGGCGAGGCGGGCGCCGGCCGGCTGGGGCTCGGCGCCGGCACGCCGGTGACTCTGTCGGCGCCGTCCTCGCCGGCCGTGGCGCCGGGCGCGGCCGGGCCGGCCTGGGCACCGTCCGACGCCGTCCGCTCGACACCGGGCAGTTGGCCCGTCGCGGCCAGCGCGGCGACCGCCACCGTGACCACGGCCAGCGCGGTCCCCGCCGCCACCGTCCGCCCGCTCCACCGCGGACCGGCGACCCGCGCGACGGCGTACGCCCGCCGCGGCCGGGACGCGGGCACGGCGTGCGTGTCCTCGTCCAGGGCGCGGACGAGGCTCTGGCGCGCCGTCGGCCGGGTCATCCGCTCCCGTGAGTCCTTGCGCAGCAGGCCCTGGACGGCGGGCCCGAGCGGACCGGACCGCAGGGGGGTGCGCAGCGGCAGCCGGTCCACGCCCTTCAGCGTGGCCTCCGGCCGGTCCCGGTCCCGGTAGGGCGGCCGGCCCTCGGCGACCGTGTAGAGGATCGCGCCCACCGCCCACAGATCGGCCGCCGGCCCGATGCGTTCGTCGCGTGCCTGCTCGGGGGAGGCGTACGCCGGGGCCGCCAGTCGGGGGGCGAGGGTCGCGCCCGCGAGGCCGAAGCCGGTGACGACGACCGGGCCGCGCGTCCGCACGAACACCTGACCGGGGCTCAGCTCGCCGTGGGTGATGCCCTCGCCGTGGGCCGCCTCCAGCACGTCGAGCAGTTCCAGCCCGATCCGGGCGGCGCGGGCGACCGGGAACACGCGCCGCTGCTCGATCAGCTGGCCCAGAGGGAGGCCGTCGATCCACTCGGTCACGGTCCACAGGGACCCCGCCTCCGCGAGGGCGTCGAGGACGGTGGCGACCCGGCCGGGGCACACCCGGGCCATCGTCTCGGACATCCGCACCACGCGCTCGGCGGCCCGGTGCGCGTCCTCCTCGGCGAGGTCCGCGGGCAGTCCGATCCGGGTGACCAGACACGGCCGGGAACCGGCCGACTCGTCGGCGTACTCCCCGTACCAGCTGACGCGGTTCGTCTCGCGGTGGACGACGTCGAGGAGCCGGTAGCGACCGGCGACCAACTCGTGCGTGGAGACGTGCGCCTTGACCATGGTCATCCCTCGCTGAACCCCGTCTGCTCACCTTTCCCAGTGGTACGGCGGTCGAGAGGGTGTGCGTTCAAGAGCGGCGCGACTCGGGCGGGATTTCTGTCTTTCATTCAAAAAATGGCGCGCACATGTGCGAGGAGAGGAAATGACTTCGAGCGGTCCGGCCGTACAACCAGCGGTGAACCCGCTTCGGGCGCCCGGGAAACGCCCGCGTCGGGCGCCCGCGGAAACGCCGGCGGCGGGCGCCCGCGGAAACGCCGGCGGCGGGCGCCGGCCAAAAACACCGCGGCGGCCGTCGGCCCGTTCCCCGACGACGGCCGCCGCGGACGCTCTCCGGTCTCAGCGCAGACCGAAACGCCCGGCCCAGGACGCCATGTCCGCGGCCGACGCGTTGCCCCCGCAGACCACCAGCCCCAGCCGGGCGTCGGGGCCCACCCGCTCCACGACCCGCCGGGCGGCCGGCAGCAGACATCCGGCGGCCGGCTCGGTCCACACCTTCGCGTGCTCGGCCAGCTCCAGACAGCCCCGTACGGCCTCCCGGTCCGGCACCACGAGCACCTCGCCCACCAGCGCCGAGACGTGCTCGTACGTCAGCGGCGCGACGGCCGGCGCGCTCAGCGTGGTGGAGATGGACGACACCTCCACCGGCACCGGACCGCCGGCCTTCAGCGCCTGGGCCATCGCCTCCGCGCCCTCGGTCTCCACCCCCCAGATCCGCACCCCCGGCCGCAGCGCCCGCAGGGCCACGGCGACACCGGAGATCAGCCCGCCGCCCCCGACGCTGACCAGGACGTCCGTCAGCTCGTCGGCGTCCCGCGCGAACTCCAGACCGACGGTGCCCTGACCGGCGACCACCACCGGGTCGTCGAACGGGTGGACCAGGGTGAGCCCTTCGTCCCGCAGGTCGTTCACGAGCGAGAAGGCGCTGCCCATCCCGTCCGTCAGCCGTACCGACGCGCCCGCCTCCTCGACGATCTCGACGGCACGGGCGGGCGCCGAACGCGGCATGACGACCGTGGCCTTCACGTGGAGGGCGGCGGCCATGACCGCCACCGCGATCCCGTGGTTGCCGCCGCTCACCGCGACCACCCCCGCCGCCCGCTCCGCCTCGGAGAGCGAGAGCAGTTTCGCCGTTGCCCCGCGCGCCTTGAAGGAACCGGTGCGCTGGAGCAGCTCCAGCTTGACGGTGACGGGGACACCGAGCAGCCCGGAGAGTCCGGGGCTCGGGAGGGTCGGGGTGCGGACGACGTGCCCGGCGATCCGCTCCGCCGCGGCTTCGATGTCCGTGATGCCGATCAAGACGACCACCTTTCCTGCGCGCTGTGCCGCGCGCGCTCCCCGCACCCTGTCGCGCGGCGGTGGACCGGGTCAACCGGGGTCCGGGCGGTGGTCAGAGGTCGCGTCGCACCAGGAAGTCCAGCAGCGACCGCAGGTCGTCCGCGGCCCCCGCCCGCAGCGGCACCCCGGCGAGCGCCGACTGCACGGCGGACACCTGCCGGCGCGCCTCGGCGAGTGCCGCCGCCCGGCCTCCGGCCTCCTCGGCCAGTGCCGCCGCCTCGACGGGGTCGCCCCCCGACTCCAGCAGCCGGGCGAGGCGCCGGGCCGCCGGCCGGGGGGACTCCAGGGCCGCCAGCACCGGAAAGGTCTTCTTGCCCTCGCGCAGGTCGCCGTGGACGGGTTTGCCGGTCACGGCCGGATCGCCCCAGATCCCCAGCAGGTCGTCGACCACCTGGAAGGCGATCCCGAGATGCCGTCCGGCCCGGTCCAGCGCGGTGACGGTCGCCTCGGGGGCCCCGCCGAGCACGGCGCCCAGCGCGGCCGCGCAGCCCAGCAGCGCGCCGGTCTTGCCCTCGGCCATCGCCCGGTACGCGTCCGGCCGCACCCGCTCGGGCCCCGACCAGGGCCGCGCGGCGAACAGCAGGTCGTCGGCCTGCCCGTGGACCAGCCCGGCGAGCGCCCCGGACAGCAGCCGTACGCCGCCGGCGCCGCCGGGGGCCGCGGCGAGGGTCTCGACGGCCAGGGCGAACAGGGCGTCACCGGCGAGGACCGCGGGCCCCGTGCCGTAGGCCTTCCAGACCGTGGGGCGGCGCCTTCGCGTGGGGTCGCCGTCCATGATGTCGTCGTGCAACAGGGAGAAGGCGTGCACGAGTTCGACCGAGACGGCCGCGGCGACCCCGGCCCGTGCGGGCGCTCCCGCCGCCTCGGCGCCGAGCACGGCGAGGGCCTGCCGCAGCCCCTTCCCGCCGGACGCGGCGGTGGGCGCCCCGCCCACCTCGCACCAGCCGAAGGAGTACGCGGCCATCTCGCCCACCCACGGATGCAGTCGGCCGACCGCTTCCGCCAGCGCGGGTCGCACCAGCGTGCGGCAGCGGTCGAGGACGGCGGGGGCGGCGGGGGCGGCCGGCCCCTTCGTCGACGCCGGCGGGACCACCGTGGTGGAGAGCGCCGTGGTGGAGAGCGCCGTCACCGTACGGTCTCCGCGGCCTGGTCACCCGGACGGCCGGCGGCCGCCTTGATGCCGAGTTCCTCCTCGGCCCGCGCCACCATCTCCCGGGCGTGCCGCAGTCCGATCCGCTCCAACTCCGCTGCCAGTGAAGACAGTTCCGCGGCCGTCTCGGAGCGGTCACGGCCCAGGCGGGCCAGCGACTTGGCCAGTCCGAGCCGGGCGAGGGCGGTGCCGCGCGGCTCGCTCATCGCGCCGAACTCCGCGAGGGCCTGTTCGTAGAGGTCCCGCGCCTCGGCGTAACGGGCCGCCCGGTACAGGACGTTGCCGCGCATCTTGTGGTTGTAGGCCAGCGCGCCGGTGAGGTTCATCGCACGGCAGGCCGTCTCCGCCTCGGCCAGCAGGGCGAGGGCGCGTTCGGTGTCGCCGTCCCGCACGGAGACGACGTCCGCCAGGCCGCGCAGCGCCCAGGCATGGCCCCGCCGGTCGTCGGCGCGCGCGGAGATCTCGGCCGCCTCCTGGAACAGCGTGCAGGCGGTGTCGAAGTCCCCGGAGTTGCGGTGCATCTGCGCGATGCCCTCCAGCGCCCACACCGTGTGCCGTGCCTCGCCGCGCCGGCGGGCCTCGGCCAGGAGCTGCTCGTGCAGCCTGCCGACGGCCTCGTAGTCGCCCTGGATGCGGCCGGTCTCCGCGAGCCCGGCCAGCGAGTAGCCCCGGACGACGACGTCCCCGCCGCGCTCCCCGAGGTCGGCCGCCAGCGCCAGCAGTCGCCGGGCCAACGGGAAGGCGCCCCGCTGCCGGGCCAGGGTGCCGCCGCTCCACAGGGCCCACGCCATCGCCGCCACGTCGCCCGCGTCCCGGGCCGCGCGATAGCTCGCCTTCCAGGCCCGGTCCGCCTCGCGCACCTGGCCCAGCCGGCGGTGCGCCTCGGCGACCGCGAGCCCGGAGCGCGCCACCTCGGCCCGCTCACCGGCCCGCTCGGCCGCCGCCAACTGCTCGGTGCCGGCGGTCAGTACGTCGACCAGGGACGAGTTCACGGACAGGGTGGTGAGGGCGCCCTGGTATTCCGGGGCGAAAGCCTTGCCGTACATCGATTCCTTTCGGCCACCATGTATGCACAGTGTGTATACATGGCGTGTATAGTGCGTCCGGAAATCGCCCCGTCCGAAGAGACGGCCGGGGCGGGTGTCACCGGATGCCGCGTGTCGTTGCCGGTCAAGACGTGCGTGCGGCGGGCCGGGTTGCCTGTGAGGCGCAGATCACTGGGCGGGCCGCGGTACGGCGGGCCGTCGGGGCGCCGCGGGCGGGCGGCGGGGGAGGGGGCCGCGCCCGCGCTCGGCCCGGCGCCTCCGTCTCCAGCAGTCCCTCCCGGTGGGCGATCGCCACCGCCTCCGTGCGGCCGGCCGCGCTCAGCTTCGCCAGGATGCCGGAGACGTGGACGCTTGCCGCCTTGCCGCTGATGAACAGCTCCTCGCCGATCTGCCGGTCGCTGCGGCCGAGGGCGAGCAGCCGCAGGACGTCCCGTTCGCGGGCCGTGAGGACGGCCGGTCCCTTCCGGCCGGACGCGACGGGCGCCGGGCGGCCCCGCCGGACGAGGGCGTCCACCCGCGCCGGCAGCGGCGCCGCCCGCAGTCGTACGGCCGTCTCCCGGGCGGGGCTGCCGGGCGTCAGCGGTTCAGCGACCGCGCCCAGTCGTCCGGCACCCGCCCCGCCGGGCCGGGCACGGGCTGGTCCAGGGGGTGGCAGGACGGCTCCGCCAGGTCCGGGCCGGACTCGTACAGCTCGTCGCCGTCGTAGTCCCAGAACCAGTCCTCGCCCGGCTCGAAGCTCTGCACCAGGGGATGTCCGGTGGACTTCCAGTGCGCGGTGGCGTGCTGGGCGGGGGAGGAGTCGC
Organism: Streptomyces sp. NPDC088766; assembly: GCF_044750845.1. Taxonomy (NCBI): domain Bacteria; kingdom Bacillati; phylum Actinomycetota; class Actinomycetes; order Kitasatosporales; family Streptomycetaceae; genus Streptomyces; species Streptomyces sp. NPDC088766. The sequence continues at coordinate 491,217 of NZ_JBIVKQ010000002.1, forward strand.
AGCAGCCGATGTGGCCGCACCGGGCGCAGCGCCGCAGGTGGAACCACCAGCCGCCGCTCGCGTCGCACTCGACGCAGCCGGTGCCGCTCGGCGGGACGCTCGGATCGAGGGCGTGGGCGTCGGTCATACGGGCTCCTCGGCGGTGTGGGAGGCGGTCTCGGAGGTGCTTTCTGTGCCGGTGCCGGTGCCGGTGCCGGCACCGACGCCGGCGTCGGTCGTGGCGGGCGGCGCGGTCAGCGGCAGCAGTACCTGGAAGCGGGTGTCGCCCGGCGCGGACTCGACCTGGAGGCTGCCGTGGTGCTTGTTGACGACGATCCGCCAGGAGATGTCCAGGCCGAGGCCGGTGCCCTCGCCGACCGGTTTGGTGGTGAAGAAGGGGTCGAAGATCCGGCTGCGGATGTCCGCCGGGATGCCGGGCCCGGTGTCGCCGAACTCGACCAGCAGCCGGTCGCCCTCGCGCGCGGTCCGCACGGTCAGCGTGCCTTCCCCGCCGGCGCTTTTGATGGCGAAGACCGCGTTGTCGACGAGGTTCGTCCACACCTGGTTCAGCTCCGCCGGGTACGCGGGGACGTCCGGCACGTTGCGGTCGTAGTCCTTGACGACCTCGATGCTCTGTCCGATCTTCCCGGACAGCATCAGCAGGGTGCTGTCGAGGAGTTCGTGGACGTCGACGACCCGGTAGGGGGCGCGGTCGAGCTGCGAGTACTGCTTGGCCGCGTCGACTAGATGGGAGATCCGGTTGGTGGAGTCGTCGATCTCGTCCATCAACAGCTCGGTCTCGACAGTGTAGTTGAGCCAGCCGATCGCGTTGGGCAGGATGTCGGCCGCCACGGCCGCCGCGACCTGCTCCAGCCAGTCCACGTCGAGTCCGGCCTGCACGAACGTCGGCGCGATCCGCCAGCCCTCCGGGATGCCGTGGTCGTCGAGCCAGTCGGTCAGCTCGTCCTCCCGGTCGGAGGCCTCCAGGGGGCTCAGCACCGGGGCCTTGGCGACCCGTTCGGCGGTGCGCTCCTGGATCTCGATCAGTCCGGCGAGCACCTCGCGGGAGTAGGCGCCCTGCGAGATCACGGCGAGCTTGTGCCGCATCTTCGCCACCCGCTCCCGCAGCGTCGCCGTGGCCCGTACGGCCGCGGCGGCCGGGTTGTTCAGCTCGTGCGTGAGCCCGGCCGACAACGAGCCGAGCGCCAGCAGCCGTTCACGCTGCCCGACGGCCCGCTGGGTGCTCTTCGAACCGAAGAACAGCCCCTCCAGCAGGTGCGCGGCCATCGGGAACCACTCCTGCATGACGTCCGAGAACGACTGGGCGGGCAGCACGAAGAAGCGGGTCGGCTCGGTCACCCGCATCGAGTTGTTGTAGACCTGCGGCACCCGGTCCCCGAGGTAGGCCTGCATGGCGCCCCCGTACACACCGCGCTGCGAGGTGCGGCTGACCTCGACGTCGTCGCCCCCGACCCGGCGGTACAGCACCACCGTGCCCTCGATCATCACGTAGAAGCAGGTCGCCGGGTCGCCCTCGGTGTAGACCGGACCGGCCTCGAACCGTTCCACCCGCCCCTCGGCGCACAGCCGTCCGAGCTGCTCGGGGGAGAGCTTCTCGAACAGGAACAGCGTGCTGATCTCGGCCGTGTCGCAGGGCATCGGCGTCCCGCTCACGACTGCTCCAGATAACGGTGGACGAGCATGACGGCCATGGCTCCCTCTCCGACGGCGGACGCGACGCGCTTGGCGGACTCGGCGCGCGCGTCGCCCGCCACGAACACGCCGGGGATGTTGGTCTCCAGGTGGTACGGCGGCCGGTCCAGCTCCCATTCCGCCGGCGGCCGCCCGTCCGGGGTGAGGTCCGGCCCGGCCAGGATGAACCCGCGCTCGTCGCGCAGCACGGTGCCGTCCAGCCAGTCGGTCAGCGGGGCCGCGCCGATGAACACGAACATCCACTGCGCGTCGACGAGTTCGCTCGCCCCGCTGTCCACGTCCCGCAGCGTGAGCCGCTCCAGGTGCTGCTCCCCGTGCGCGGCCTCCACGACGGTACGGGTGCGCACCGAGATGTTCGGCGCCTCCTCGATCTGCTGGATCAGGTAGTACGACATCGACGACGCCAGGGACTCGCCGCGCACCAGCAGCGTCACCGACTTGGCGCCCCGCGCCAGGTACATCGCCGCCTGGCCCGCCGAGTTGGCGCCGCCCACGATGTACACGTCCTGCCCCTGGCAGGAGGCCGCCTCGGTCAGCGCCGAGCCGTAGAACACCCCGCAGCCGGTCAGGTCGTCGCAGCCCGGCGCCAGGAGCTGCCGGTACGACACACCGGTCGCCAGGATCACGCTGTGCGCGGCGACCGCCGAGCCGTCGGAGAACCGTACGACGCGGGCGGGGCCGTTTACCTCGAGTCCCGTCACCTCGCGCGCGGTGAGGATCTCGGCGCCGAACCTGGTGGCCTGGCGGCGGGCCCGGTCGGTGAGCTGTGCGCCGGACACGCCGTCGGGGAAGCCGAGGTAGTTCTCGATGCGGGAGCTCTGCCCGGCCTGCCCGCCGGTCGCCGACCGCTCCACCAGCACCGTCCGCAGCCCCTCCGAGGCGCCGTAGACGGCCGCGCCGAGCCCGGCCGGGCCGCCGCCGATCACCACGAGATCGTAGAACTCGGCCTCCGGGGTCGTCGCCAGCCCCACGTGGGCGGCCAGCTCGGGGGCGTCCGGCTCGGTCAGCGGGGTGCCGTCGGGGGTGATCACCAGCGGCAGCCGCCGGCCGTCGGCGCCGGCCGCGGCGAGCAGCCGCCGCCCCTCCGGTTCGTCGGAGGAGTACCAGCGGTAGGGGACCTGGTTGCGGGCCAGGAACTCCCGCACGTCGGAGGAGCGCGCCGACCAGCGGTGCCCGACGACCTTGGTGGCCGGCACGGGCCGGTGGTCGCTGGTGCGCCAGGCCGCGAGCAGGTCGTCCAGGACCGGGTAGAGCTTCTCCTCCGGCGGGTCCCACGGCTTGAGGAGGTAGTGGTCGAGGTCGACCACGTTGATCGCGTCGATCGCCGCGTTGGTGTCGGCGTACGCGGTCAGCAGCACGCGCCGCGCGCCGGGGTACACGTCCAGCGCCTGTTCGAGGAACTCGATGCCGTTCATCCGCGGCATGCGGTAGTCCGCGAGGATCACGGCCACCAGGTCGCCCCGCAGCTTCAGCTCGCGCAGGGCGTCCAGCGCGGACTCGCCGGACTCGGCGCGCACGATCCGGTACGCGCCGCCGTAGCGGCGCCGCAGGTCGCGGGCGACGGCGCGGGAGACCCCCGGGTCGTCGTCCACGGTCAGGATGACGGTCCGCGCGGTCTCGGCGGCCTGTGCCATACGTCTCCCACCCCGAGGGTTCAGGACTCGCGGCACGGCGGGCCCCGCGCCGGTTCCCGCCCATCGTATGTTCGATCGCCCGCGTCCGCTCCGGGGCCGGTGGGGCCGTGCGCTCCCGGTACAGGACGGGGCACTGTCGGTCTACACGGCACGGCGCCCGCCGGCCGACGGGGGCGGGGGCGGGGGGCGGGGGTCGGGCGCGCGCGGTCGGACCGGGACGGGTCCCAGCCCCCGCGGGCGCTCAGCACGCAGAACTCGTTGCCCTCGGGATCCTCCGGCACCACCCAGGTCTGCTCGCCCTGCCCCACGTCGGCGGGGCGCGCCCCCAGGGACAGCAGCCGGTCGACCTCCGCGCGCTGGTCCTCGGGCCGGAAGTCCAGATGCAGCCGGTTCTTGACCGTCCTGGCCCCGGGCACCGACACGAACAGGGGGCCCGGCAGCCGGTCCGGGGCCGGCCCGATCTCGAACTCGGCGTCGGCGTCGGCGGCGTCGGCGTCGACCACGACCCGGCCGAGGGCCCCGGCCCACCAGCGCCCCGGCGCCACCGGATCGGCGGCGTCGATGATCACCTGTCCCGACTCCGAGGTCATGACCGGAAGGCCAGTGGTGAAGACTGGACCCGACGAATCGATTCGGTGGAGCGAAGCGGGGAGGCGGCGGGATGACGGGCCCGATCACGGCAGGGGTCGACGGAACGGAAGAGAGCCTGGCGGCACTTGCCTGGGCGGCGAGGGAGGCCGTACGGCGGGATCTGGCGCTGCGGGTGGTGCACGCCTGGCGGTTCCAGCCGGACACGGCGGCCGAGGTGGCGGACCGGGGCGCCCAGCGGGACTGGGTGCGGGCCGCCGTCCGGGAGGCCGTCAGCGAGGTCTCGGGACGCCACCCTGGGCTGCGGGTGACCAGCGACGTCCTGGAGGGCGAGCCGGCGGACACACTGGTCGCCGCCGCGGCGGAGGCGGAACTGCTGGTGCTGGGCTCGCGCGGGCACGGCGCGGTCGTCGGCTTCCTGCTCGGTTCGGTCGGCCAGCAGGTGATCGCCGAGGCCCGCCGCCCGGTCGTCCTGGTGCGGGCCGGGGACAAGGCCGGCTCCGAGGTGGCCGGGCACGAGATCGTGGTCGGCCAGCACGGCTCGCCCGAGGACAGCGCGCCCGCCCTGCGGTTCGCGTTCGAGACGGCGGCCGCCCGCGGCGCCTCCGTCCGCGCGGTGCGGGCCTGGACCCTGCCCCCGGTGTTCTCGTACAGCCCCGCCTCGCTCAAGCTGCTCGACGACGCCGGCGGCCTGGAGCCGTACGAGAAGAAGGCGCTGGCCGACGCCCTCGCCCCGTGGCGCGAACGCTTCCCCGACGTACCGGTGGTGGAGCACGTGGAGATCGGCAGCGCCGGCCAGGTGCTGCTGTCGGTGTCCGGGCGGGCCCAGCTGGTGGTGGTCGGCCGGCGGGCCCGCCGTACCGCGGTCGGCGCCCGGATCGGCTCGGTGGCGCACGGCGTGCTGCACCACGCGGACTGCCCCGTGGCCGTGGTCCCGCACGAGTGACGCGGGCCGGACCCCGGCTCCCCGGGCGTCCGGCTCACTCCGGCGTCGTCGGCTCCAGGGTCTCCCGCGCGCGGGGCAGGATCCTGGCGATGTAGTCCTGCACGGCCGTGTCGAGGCCGATGTCGTGCTGTGCGCGCTCCGACAGGTACCAGCGGTGTTCGAGGAGTTCGTGGTAGATCTCCGCCGGGTCCATGGAGCCGCGCAGTTCGAGCGGCACGGCCCGCACGGTCGGCCGGAACACGTCCCGCACCCAGCGGTGCGCCAGCACCTCGGGGCGGGCGGCGAGGGGGTCGCCCGGGGCGTAGTCGTCCTGGGTGGCCATCCAGCTCTCCAGGTCGTTCAGCAGCCGCCTGGCCTGGTTCTCCTCGGTGTCCAGGCCGGTCAGCCGCAGCAACTGCCGCTGGTGGTGGCCCGCGTCGACGACCTTCGGCACGAAGGTGACCGTGTCGCCGTTGGAGGAGTGCTCGATCTGCATCTCCGCGACGTCGAAGCCCAGCTCGTGGAGCCGGCGGATGCGGCGCTCGATGTAGTGGTACTTGCCCGCCGGGTAGACGGAGGTGCGGGTCAGCTCCTGCCACAGCCCCTGGTAGCGGGCGCAGATCTCCATGCCGAACTCGACCGGGTCGACCGACGGGTGCAGGGCGCCGGAGGCCTCCAGGTCGAGCAGCTCGCCGCTGATGTTCACGCGGGCCAGGTCGAGGTCGTAGTCACGCTGTCCGGGGCTCAGCTGCGGATGCAGGTCACCGGTCTCGGCGTCGACGAGGTACGCGGCGTAGGCGCCCGCGTCGCGCCGGAACAGGGTGTTGGACAGCGAGCAGTCGCCCCACGCGAACCCGGCCAGGTGCAGCCGCACCAGCAGCACCGCCAGGGCGTCCATCAGCCGGTGCATGGTCGCCGGCCGCATGGTCGTCTCGAACATCGACCGGTACGGCATCGACCCGCCCAGGTGCCGGGTGACCAGGACCGGCTCCAGCGGGTCGCCCGCCGGGTCGGCGCGGCCGGTGACCACGGCCAGCGGGTCGACGGCCGGGATGCCCAGCCGGTCCAGGTCGCGCAGCAGCTCGTACTCGCGCAGCGCCGGGCGCTCGGCCAGTTCCTTGACGGCGATCACCTCGTCGCCGGCGCGGGCGTAGCGCACCACGTGCCGGGAGATGCCGCGCGGCAGCGGTACGAGAATGTCCTCGGGCCACTCCTCCAGCGGAAGCTGCCAGGGCAGCTCCAGCAGGAGGGCCGGGTGCTCCGGGTTGGTGGCGCTGATCTGCAAAGCCATGGCCTGACCTTAGACGGCGTGTTCCCGGGCCCGCTGGGCAGCCTCGCGCACGGACCCCCGGTGCACCGGCCCGTGGCCGGGCAGCAGGGTGTCGGCCGCCAGGGACCCGATCACGTCCAGCGAGGCCAGCGCGCGGGCCCGTTCGTGGTGGAACATGCCGGGCAGCAGCTGCGGCCCCCGGATCCGCGAGGTGGCGTGCCCGCTGACCAGCGCGTCACCGGAGACGAGGATCCCGGCCTGCGGAAGGTGGAAGACGGTGTGGCCGTCCGTGTGGCCGGGGGTGTGCACGGGCACGGGCCGGCCCGGCAGGTCCAGCGCGCCGGTGCTGCCGGTGGCGGCGGGGAACGGCTCCGGGGCGGTGACCGGGTGCTGTTCGGTGCCGCCGGAGCGCAGCGCGTGCACCATCCACGGCAGGACCCCGGGCCGCCAGGCGTTGCGCAGCACCGTGCCGACGCTCACCTGCTGGAGGAAGTCCCTCCGGGCGTGCGGGACTTCGGCCGGATGCAGCTGGACGGGCGTGCCGTACGCGGTGCGCAGGTGTTCGGCGGACCCGAGGTGGTCGTTGTGCGCGTGGGTGACGAGGACGGCGGTGACCGCCCGCGGTGAACTGCCCACCGCGGCGAGGGAGTCCAGCAGCCGCTGCCGGTCCGCCGGGTAGCCGGTGTCGATCAGGGTGACGGCGTCGCCCTCGGTGAGGATCACCCAGTTGGTGTTGCTGCCGTGCACCAGATAGGTGCCGTCCGCGACCTGCCGTACGTCTGCCCGCATGATCGTCCCGTGGGTGAGGTCCGTGCCCGACGGGGACAGCAAAGCAGATCGCCGGCGGGCGACGACGCCGGGGCGGATCCGCGGTCCGGTTCCCGGCCGCTCCGGGTTCCCCGCGACGTCCGGTGCCGCCGCTCCGGCCGTGGCTCTGGCCGTGGCTCTGGCCGTGGCCGTGACTGTTGCTGCTGTTGTTGTTGTCGCGAGCCTTTCGATACACGAATGCATCGGATACATTCCCGTATCGAACGGAGGCCCGACATGGCGGAGGAACGGACGACGAGGCGTGTCACCCGGCGCCGGGTGCGCACCCGGGCCAACCTCCTCGACGCCGCCTTCGAGGTGTTCGCCGCCAAGGGCTTCGGGCGGGTCTCCATCGAGGAGGTCTGCGAGGCCGCCGGCTACAGCCGGGGCGCCTTCTACTCCAACTTCGCCAGCCTGGACGAACTCTTCTTCGCCCTCTACCGGCAGCGCGCCGACCTCATCGCCCGGCAGGTCGCCGAGGCGCTCGCCGGGGACGGACCAGGCCTCGACGTCCCCGCGTCCGTGGACCGCGTCACCGAGGTGCTGCTCCTCGACCACGACTGGCTGCTGGTGAAGACGGACTTCCTCGTGCACGCCGCCCGCGACCCGGCCGTCGCCCGGACCCTGCTCGAACACCGCGCGACGCTCCGCGGCGCCATCGCCGACCGGCTCGGCCGCGACCGCGGTCCCGACGCACTGCCCGCCGTCCTCGGCGGCGCCGACGCCGCCGCCCGCGCGGTGGTCGCCGCCTACGACGGGGTCACCACCCAACTGCTGCTCGACAAGGACGTGGACGGTGCCCGTGCCTGGCTCAAGCAGCTCCTCACCGCGCTGCTGACCGAAGGCGGCGCCCACCCCGGGAGCATCCCGGAGCGCCACCCCGCAAAAGCCCCCGCAAAAGCCCTCGAGAAGCACCCCGAATGAGAAAGGCAACGGTCGCCATGGACGCGGACGTCATCGTCGTCGGAGCGGGCCTCGCCGGCCTGGTCGCGGCGCACGAACTCACCAGCAGGGGCAGGCGGGTCGCCCTGGTCGACCAGGAGAACGCCGCCAACCTCGGCGGCCAGGCGTTCTGGTCCTTCGGCGGGCTGTTCCTCGTCGACTCGCCCGAGCAGCGGCGCCTCGGCGTCAAGGACTCCTTCGACCTCGCCTGGAGCGACTGGCAGGGCAGCGCCCGGTTCGACCGCACCGACGACGAGGACTCCTGGGCGGTGCGCTGGGCTCGCGCCTACGTCGAGTTCGCGGCGGGGGAGAAGCGGACCTGGCTCGCCGGGCACGGCATCTCCTTCGTACCGACCGTCGGCTGGGCCGAGCGCGGCGACCTGCGCGCCGACGGGCACGGCAACTCCGTGCCCCGCTTCCATGTCGCGTGGGGGACCGGCACGGGCGTCGTCGAGCCGTTCGTGCGGTACGCCCGGCAGGCCGCCCGGGACGGGCTGCTCACCTTCCACCACCGTCACCGCGTCGACGAGCTGGTCGTCGAGGGCGGCGCCGCACGGGGCGTACGCGGCACGGTCCTCGCGCCCGACGACTCGCCGCGCGGTGTCTCCTCCAGCCGCGAGCGCGTCGGCGACTTCGAGCTGACCGCCCAGGCCGTCGTCGTCACCAGCGGCGGCATCGGCGCCAACCACGACATGGTCCGCCGCCACTGGCCCGAACGCCTCGGCACCCCGCCCGCCGAGATGGTCACCGGCGTCCCCGCCTACGTCGACGGCCGCATGCTCGACATCAGCGCCGAGGCCGGTGTGCGGCTCGTCAACCGCGACCGCATGTGGCACTACACGGAGGGCGTCCGCAACTGGGACCCCATCTGGCCCGGTCACGGCATCCGCATCCTGCCCGGCCCGTCCTCGATGTGGTTCGACGCCCTCGGCCGCCGCCTGCCCGACCCCTGCCTGCCGGGCTACGACACCCTCGGCACCCTCCGGCACCTGCGCACCACCGAGGACATCGCCGGGTACGGCCACTCCTGGTTCGTCCTCACCCGGAAGATCGTCGAGAAGGAGTTCGCGCTGTCGGGCTCCGAGCAGAACCCCGACGTCACCGCCAAGGACCGCAAGGCCGTCCTGCGCGACCGCATCATCGGCAAGGGCGCGCCGGCCCCCGTGCAGGCCTTCCTCGACCGCGGTGCGGACTTCGTCGTCGCCGACACCCTGGACCGGCTGGTCGAGAAGATGAACGGCCTGACGGACGAGGCACTGCTCGACGCCGACGGCCTGCGCCGCCAGATCCGTGCCCGCGACCTCCAGATGGCCAACCCGTACGGCAAGGACGCCCAGGTGCAGGGCATCCGCAACGCCCGCCGCTACATCGGCGACCGCCTCGGCCGCGTCGCGACCCCGCACCGCATCCTCGACCCCGCGGCCGGACCCCTCATCGCCGTCAAGCTGCACGTCCTCACCCGCAAGACCCTCGGCGGCATCCAGACCGACCTGGACTCGCGCGCCCTCGGCGCCGACGGCAGCCCGATCGAGGGCCTGTACGCGGCGGGCGAGGTCGCCGGGTTCGGCGGCGGCGGCGTCCACGGCTACAACGCCCTGGAGGGCACCTTCCTCGGCGGCTGCCTCTTCTCGGGGCGCGCGGCGGGACGGGCGGCGGCACGGCAGACGGGGTGAGGCCGGGACCGGCCTGCCCCCGGCGACTGCGGTGCGGCGCCCCCCTGGCCGGTACCGGGCGCCGCACGGAGCCGGCCGAGGACCGCCGCCGTGAAGGGGTCGACCGGGTACCGCCGCCGTGAAGGGGCCGGCCGGGGACCGGGCTGAGCCCCGGCCCGGGAGGCCGCGCGCTCGCGGCCCGGGCGGGGGTGCGCTCCACCGTCGGGCCGCCTGCCCGGCCCCAGGGCCGGGCAGGCGCAGAGCCCCAGGGCCGGGCAGGCGGCCCGTCCTCAGCCGAGGAGACGGGCCAGGACCGCCGCGTGGCTGTGTTCCGGCTCCTTCACCGCGGTGAGCAGGGTCACCGGCCCCGAGGCCGCCAACTCCCTCACGTGACACAGGAGTTCTTCCGCCTCGGGCTCGGTCAGCTCGGCCTCGTAACGGCGCACGAACTCCTCGTGGGAACCGTCGCCCCCGTGGTACCAGCGGCGCAGCTCGTTCGACGGGGTCAGTGCCTTGGGCCACTCGTCGACCCGCGCCGCCTCCTTGGCCAGACCGCGCGGCCACAGCCGGTCGACGAGGACGCGGACGCCGTCCTCCGGCTCGGGCGGTTCGTACACGCGGCGTACGCGGACACTCATGGGCGGCCTCTCCACGGGGCGGGCGGTGGTGCCGAGGGTAAGCACGGACCGTCCGCCCGCGCCGCACGGCTTGACCTGAACGAGGGCGAATCCGAAGGGCCCGGTGCCTAGTCTGATCATGTTTGACCACCAGTCACCCCCCAGGAGCGCACGTGACACACCTCCGCAGACGCCCCGCCCTCCTCGCGGCCGTACCCGTGGCCGTGGCCGCACTGCTCACGGCCGCCGACCCCGCGCTCGCGGCCGGTCCGGTGGGCACGCCCGGTGTCGGCGACCCCTACTTCCCGCTCGCCGGGAACGGCGGCTACCACGTCGGCCACTACGATCTGACCCTCCGTTACGACCCGGCCACCCGGCACCTCGACGGCAAGGCGGTCCTCACCGCCCGCGCCACCCGGTCACTGAGCCGCTTCGACCTCGACCTCAACGGCCTGAAGGTCACCGCCCTGACCGTCGACCACGTCAAGGCCGGTCACCGCCGCGACGGCCAGGAACTCGTCGTCACCCCGCGCCGCGCCCTGCGCAAGGGCGCGCGGTTCCAGGTGACCGTCACCTACTCCGGCACCCCCGGCCCGGTCACCGACCCCGACGGCTCCCCCGACGGCTGGATCCCCACCGACGACGGCGCGTTCGTCGCGGGCGAGCCGCAGGGCGCCATGACCTGGTTCCCCGCGAACAACCACCCCACCGACAAGTCCTCGTACGACTTCACCATCACCGTCCCCGAGGGCCGTACGGCCGTCGCCAACGGCGTCCTCCTCGGCAAGCGGACCGCGCACGGGAGGACCACCTACCGCTGGCGGCAGGCCGAGCCCATGGCCGCCTACCTCGCCACGGCCACCGTCGGCACCTTCCAGGTCCGGCAGTACACCACCCGCGACGGCATCAGGGTCTACGACGCCGTCGACCCCCGCGAGGCGACCGCCGCCCGGCCCGTGCTGGCGAAGCTGCCCTCCGTGCTCGCATGGGGGAGCGGCCTGTTCGGCCCGTACCCGTACCGCGCGGCCGGGTCGATCGTGGACCACGCCCCGGACGTCGGCTACGCCCTGGAGACCCAGACCCGGCCCGTGTACGACGGCGCGCCCGACCTGAGCACCCTCGTCCACGAGAGCGCCCACCAGTGGTTCGGCGACTCCGTCTCCCTCACCTCCTGGAAGGACATCTGGCTCAACGAGGGCTTCGCCACCTACGCCGAGTGGCTCTACGACGAACAGCACGGCGGCGCGAGCGCCCAGGCCGCCTTCGACGCGCTGTACGCCCGCCCGGCGAGTGACGGCCTGTGGGAATTCCCGCCCGGCGACCCCGGCAGCGGCGCGAACATCTTCGGCACGCCCGTCTACGCCCGCGGCGCCATGGCCCTGCACGCCCTGCGCACCACGGTCGGCGACCGCGCCTTCTTCCGCGTCCTGCGCGCCTGGGCGTCCGACCACCGCAACGGCCACGGCACCACTGCCCAGTTCGAGCGCCTGGCGGAGAAGATGTCCGGCAAAAACCTCGACAACCTGTTCAGGACCTGGCTGTACGCCCAGGGAAAGCCCAACCGGCCCTGAGGACCCGACCGGTTCCTCACGCCTCTCGGCCGAGGTCGAGTCATGATCACGCACCGCGCCCGTGCCGCGCCTCTCCCCGCGCCCGGCACCGGCTTCGAGGGCGAACCGTCGGCCGGTTCCTTCGCCTGCGTGATCGCCATCGACTGCAACCGCAAGCCCGGCACCTCACTGCTGGACTGGACCCGGCCGCCGGGCGCCGGGCGCGGCGGGGGCATCTGGATCCACGTCGACCACGGCGGGCCCACCCACGGCTGCGTCGGCATCGCCGAGCGGCAGATGAAGGAACTGCTCCTCGCCCTCGCCCGCCACCCGGTCGTCGTCATGGGCGACCGGGCCTCCCCGGCCCGCTGACCGCGGCCCACGGCGGCACGGCACGGGCGGCGAGCACGCCGGGCGCCGGGAGCGTGTTCACCCTGCGGCCGCCCGCCGCCCGCCGCCCGCCGCCGCGGCACCGCGGGACGGCTGAACCGGCGGGGGCCTCGTGGCACGGCCGGCGGTGACCGGCGCGGCGCGAGGAGACGGCCCGGCAGGAGGCGCGACGGCCCGACGCGCGGGGCGGGCCGGTGAGAACCGGCCCGCCCCGCGCGGGGATCACGAACTGCGGCGTGCCCTGATGCGCCGCTTGAGGGCGCGCCGTTCGGTCTCGCTCGTGCCGCCCCAGACGCCGAGGCCCTGATCGGTCTCCAGCGCCCATTCCAGGCACTGTTCCCGCACCGGGCAGCCCCGGCAGACCGCCTTCGCCTGCTCGGTCTGCAGAAGTGCCGGACCCGAGGTGCCGATCGGGAAGAAGAGTTCCGGGTCCTCATGGCGGCACGCGGCGCTCTGTCGCCAGTCGTCCATCGAAGTCACCTGCGATCGAAGTCGTGTGCGGTTCCGGATACTTGCTCCTGATCGGGTCACCGGCAGGACGGAAGTGAAACCGGGCCGCACGGACCGGTGGCCGCGGCCCCGGCCACCCGCTCAGCCCCGCAGGGTCTTCGCCGCCGTCTCCGCGACGGCGGTCGTCACGGCGGCCAGCGCGGGGGAGTCGAGCTTCCACTGCTGCCAGAACAAGGGGACGTCGAGGGGACGTTCCGGCGCGAGGGAGACCAGACGCCCGGCCGTCAGCAGCTTCCGGGCCTGCAACTCGGGCACCATGCCCCAGCCGAGCCCGGCCGCCACCGCGTCGAGGAAGCCCTCCGAGGTCGGCACGGCGTGCCGCAGCCGGCTCGCACCGTCGGGGCCGCGCCGCAACCGCCGTACGAACGCGTCCTGGAGGTCGTCGCGGCGGTCGAAGGTGACCACGGGCGCCCGCGCGAGCCCCTCGCCCAGCGGCACGCCGTCGAGGAACGCGGCGGCGAAGCCGGGACTCGCGGCGGCGAAGTAGCGCATCGAGCCCAGCGACCTGACCGAGCAGCCGGTGACGGCGTCCGGCAGGGAGGTCACCGCGGCCATCACCAGGCCCTCACGCAGCAGTTCCGCCGTCCGCGTCTCGTCCTCCCGGTGCAGTTCGAAGCAGAACGGCGGCTCGCGCGGTACGCGGGTGAGGGCGGGCAGGAACCAGGTGGCGAGCGAGTCCGCGTTGACCGCCACCGTCACCCGCGTCGGCTCCCCGGCACCACTCATGCCCAGCTCGGACCGCGTGTCGCGCTCCAGCCGGGCCAGCTGCCGGGCGAACCGCACGACGATCTCCCCGGACTCCGTCGGCCGCACCGGCTTGGTGCGCAGCAGCAGGACCCGGCCGGTGCGCTGCTCCAGCGCCTTCACTCGCTGGCTGACCGCCGACGGCGTCACGTGCAGGGCGGCGGCCGCGGCGTCGAAGGTGCCCTCGTCGACCACGGCGAGCAGGGTGCGCACCTGGTCGAGGGGAAGATCTGTCATCACGATCGCTAATGATACGTAAGAATCTTTAGCTGGTCCCACAGTGATTCGCTCCCTAGCGTGGACGCCATGTCCACCTCCCTCGCCGCCGCCGCGGCCGGCTTCGGCACCGGTCTCTCCCTCATCGTCGCCATCGGCGCCCAGAACGCCTTCGTCCTGCGCCAGGGCATCCGCCGGGACGCCGTCCTCGCCGTCGTCGCGATCTGCGCGCTGTCCGACGCCGTCCTCATCACCCTCGGGGTGGCCGGGGTGGGCGCGCTGGTGGTGGCCTGGCCCGGCGCCCTCACCGCCGTCGCCTGGCTCGGCGGCGCCTTCCTGCTCTGCTACGGCGCCCTCGCCGCCCGCCGGGTGCTCAAGCCGGGCGGCGCCCTGGAGACGGCGGGCGAGGCCGCCGGCTCGCGGCGGCGGGCGGTGCTCACCTGCCTCGCGATGACCTGGCTCAACCCGCACGTCTACCTCGACACGGTCTTCCTGCTCGGCACCGTCGCCGCCGACCGCGGCCCGCTGCGCTGGACCTTCGGCCTGGGCGCGGCGGCGGCCAGCCTGTGCTGGTTCGCCGCGCTGGGCTTCGGGGCGCGGCTGCTCGGCCGCTTCCTGGCCCGTCCCGGCGCCTGGCGCGTCCTGGACGGACTCGTCGCCGCCACGATGATCACCCTCGGTGCCACCCTGATCGCCGGAGCCTGAGCGTCCGCGCCGCCACAGCCCGAGCTGCGATAGTGACCCCGGACCAGAAAGATGTAACGAGCAACCAGGGACTCCGTGGACACGAGCGAGAGCAGCGACGCACCCGAGGCGAGAACCGAAACAGCGGCCCGGACCGCTTCCGGGCCAGGGCGCCCGCAGGACCCGCAGGACCCGCCGGACCCGCAGGACCCGCGGGACGCGCGGGACGCGCGGGACGCGCGGGACGCCGCCCGGCGCGGCCGGCGACGCTGGGCGATGGACACCCGCCCGCTGCGCCGGCCCGCCTACCGCCGGCTGTGGTCCTCGACCGTCGTCACCGCCGTCGGCAGCCAGCTCACCGCCGTCGCCGTACCCAAGCAGATCTACGACATCACCGGCTCCTCGGCCTGGGTCGGCTACGCGAGCGCCGCCGGACTGCTCCCCCTGGTGGTGTTCGCGCTGTGGGGCGGCGCGGTGGCCGACAGCACGGACCGGCGCAGGCTCCTGCTGATCACCAACACCGGCATCGCCGTGACCTCCGTGCTGTTCTGGCTCCAGGCCGCCGCCGGACTCGACTCGGTCGCGGTGCTGATGGTGCTGCTCGCCACCCAGCAGGCGTTCTTCGGCCTCAACGCGCCGGCCCGTACCGCCTCCATCGCCCGGCTCGTCCCGGCCGGCGAGCTGGCCGCCGCCAACGCCCTGGGCTCGACCGTCATGCAGACCGGCCTGGTCGCCGGCCCCCTCCTCGCGGGTGCCCTGATACCCGTCATCGGTCTGCCCGAGCTGTACCTGCTCGACGCGCTCGCCCTGTGCGTGACGCTGTGGGCCGTCGCCCGGCTGCCCGCGCTGCCGCCGCTCGACGGCTCGGCCGTCCGGCGCGCGGGACTGCGCGAGATCCTGGCGGGGTTCCGCTACATCGCGCGGCACAAGGTGCTGCTGCTGTCCTTCCTCGCCGACGTCGTCGCGATGGTCCTCGGCATGCCCCGCGCCCTCTTCCCGCAGCTCGCCGCCGAGACCTACGCGCCCTACGGCGAGGGCCTCGCGCTCGGCCTGCTGTTCGCGGCCGTCCCCGTCGGCGCGGTGCTGGGCGGGCTGTTCTCCGGCACCTTCTCGCGGGCCCGCCGGCACGGCTGGATGGTCATCGGCGCGGTCGTCGCCTGGGGCGCGGCGATCGCCGGCTCCGGGCTGAGCGGCAGCCTGTGGCTCGCGGTGGTGTTCCTGGCCGCGGCGGGCGTCGCCGACATGGTCTCCATGGTCTTCCGCGGCGCCATCCTGCTGTCCGCGGCCACCGACGAGATGCGCGGCCGCATGCAGGGCGTCTTCACGGTCGTCGTCGCGGGCGGCCCGCGCCTCGCGGACGTCCTCCACGGCGCGGCGGGCGCGGCCTTCGGTCCGCGCACGGCCATGACGGGCGGCGGCCTGCTGGTCGTCGCCGTCATGCTGGGCCTGGCGTGCGCGGCACCGGCTCTGCGGCGCTATCGCCTCTAGTGCTGTGACCGGGGCGGGTCAGATGGCCCTGCGGCGGTGCACGCCGTACTGCTCCATCAGTCTGCCCCGGGTGGTCTCCAGGCGGTGGGCGAGGATCTCGGCCACGATGCGGACCAGGGAGAGGCCGAGTGCGGGGTCCTCCTCGCACAGCTTGAGCACCGCCCGGGCCTCGAACTCGTAGGCGCGGACCGGGCTGAACGCCTCCGCGCCGAAGTCCCACCGGTACGGCGGGAACAGCCAGGACCAGCCGAGCAGGTCGCCGGCGCCGAGACTGGCGACGGTGACCCGCTGCACGGACGTCACCTCCTGGTCCAGGGAGACCGCGCCGGAGCGGATGACCCAGAAGCGGTCGGCCGTGCCGCCCGCCTCGAAGATCCTGGTGTCCTCCGGGAAGAACACCTCGCGGGCGAGGGTCATCAGACGCTGGCGCTGGGGCGGGGGGAGGGCGGTCAGCAGCTTCGTCGCTCTGGTCATGGCGCGGGGCTCCTCGCCGGCGATGGTTCCGGGGTGTTCCCTGAGGGCTCGAGGCCCTAAGCCCATTTCAGCCGCTGCGGGCGCCCCGGGCACCTCGGCGGCGGGAGGTTTCGTCGAAGGACATGCGAAAGCCCTGGCTGGACGGGGGAAGCCAGCCAGGGCCGTCGCATGCGGCATGCGGAGGAGAAGAACTCGACTCCGCGACCACTGGGTGAACCGTAAACCATTCTGACGCTTTTCGCGCAACCATAACCCGGTCACGTGACCTGTTTCACTTCCCCGCCCGTCGGCCTCGCCCCGCTCGCCCCGCTCGCCCCGCTCGCCCCGCGTCCCGCGCGACCACCCTGATCGTGTCGAGCCGCCGGTCCGTCGGGTCGGGCAGGTTCATGCCCGCCTCCAGCCCCGAGTGCGGACAGCGCAGCACCGGCTCGGTGAGCCGCTCGCCGGGCAGGACGGCGGGGATGCCGGGCGGATACGCGGTGATCATCTCCGCGGTGACCCGGCCGGCCGCCTTCGACGACGGGACGTGCTCGGCCGGACCGAAGAACGCGTCCCGCGGCAACAGCGCCTGTGCCAGACGGAGTTCGGCGGGGGCGGCACCTGCGTGCGGGGCGCCGGCCGCAGGTCCGGCGCGGCACGCGCGAGATCCTTGAGGGCCGCGAGCAGCTCCCCGGTCGTCGCCCGGTCGTCGCCGTGGGTGATCTGGGTGCCGATCCGCCGGTGGTCGGACAGACGGACGTCGACCGACCGGTGCTCGTGCAGCCGGTCGGCCGCCTGGAAACCCGAGACGCCCAGTCCCTCGAGGCCGACGACCACGGGCAGCGGATCGAAGTCGTCGGCCAGGCCCGGACCGCAGTAGTCCGCCCGGTCGTCGACGTGCATGCCGTCCAGCTGCTCGACGGCCGCCCGCACCTCGGCCGCCAGCTCCAGGGCCGTGCCCGTCAACTCCTCGCCGTGCAGGCGCATCTGCCGCCGCCAGCCGTCCATCCCGGCGTACAGCAGCACCGACGGGCTGGTCGTGCCCGGCAGGTCCGCACGCGTCTTCAGCAGCTCCGCCGGGACACGATCGCCCTGGAGGTGGAAGACCGAGCCCTGCTCCAGGCCGCTGCCCATCTTGTGGACGCTGGTGACACAGATGCCGGCGCCCGCGTCCATCGCCCAGGACGGCAGCTCGGGGTGGAAGGGCAGATGTGCCCCCACGCCTCGTCCACGATCGGCGGCCGCGCGCGGCGGTGGCAGACCTCGGCGATCGCCCGCAGGTCCGCGCAGGCGCCGTACGGCGTCGGGCTGGTGACCAGGGCGCCCTTCGCGTCGGGGTGGATCTCGAAGGCCTTCTCGAAACCCGCGGCGGACGGCGGATGCGCCAGATGCCGCTCGGCGTCCCACTGCGGCTCCACCCACACCGGTTCGATCCCGGCGAGGATCAGGCCCGACACCACGGACTTGTGCGCGTCCCGCCCGATCAGCAGTTTCTCGTGCGGCCCGGCCACCGAGAGCATCGCGGCCTTGACCGACAGGGAACTCCCGCACGTCGTGAAGAAGGTGTCCTCGGCAAGAAGGTGTGCTCGGCGTGGACGGCGTCCGCCATGAGCTGCTCGGCGCGTTCCAGGACCCGGCCCCGGGTCAGCCGGTCGTCGAGCCCGCCCGACGCCAGTACGCCACCGAGGAACACCGCGTCGCCCAGCACCGCCCGTACGTCGGGGGCGGCGCCGCGTGCCTGCTTGTGGCCGGGCGGCGAGAACGCCGGCCGCCCCTGGCGGTGGTACTCGAGGAGGGCTTCCAGCACGGGTGCGCGCGTGTGATCGACACACATGCGGTGCCGGGTGCCCGCACCGCCACCCGCCGATCGGGCGTCCGCGGAAACCGCCGGTCAGGTGGTGCCCGCGTGCTGCCCCGGGGTCACGATCTCGTCCAGCACGTCCAGGACCGCCTCGTACGCCAGGCTCCGCACATGCGCCTCGCGCGCCGCGTCCGGATCGGTGCGCCCCAGATCCTCGCTCCGCGACCGCAGGTTCCGCAGCTCCTCGCGTGCGCAGGACCTGGCGCGCTGGATGCGCCGCAGCAGTTCGTCCGAGTCCACGACATCCGTCATGCACTCCGCCTACCCCCGCGAGGCCCCTCGATGACCCCGTTCCCCGGAATGGCCGCGCCGACCGCCGTCGACGGCCTGCCGGATGCCGTCGAATGCCCGGAAAGACAGGTTTGGCGGGGCTTTCGGGGGCCAGCCGGAGTGAGAGGGCCGTGCCCGGCCGGCGGGGGGAGAGGGTCCACCAGACCAGTCGAGGACGTCAGGAGAGCGAAAGGATGCGTGCGAACGCTAACCACCGGACCGACCGAACCAACCCGACCGACCCGACCGACCCGACCGACCCGACCGACCCGACCGACCCGAGCGACCCGGCCGACCCGGCCGACAAGACCGGCGAGACCGGCAGGGTCGGCGAGACCGACAGGACCGACAGGACCGGCAGGACCTGCGGGACCGGCCGGCCCGACCGCACGTACCGGCCCGATCGCGCCGACGGCGCGCACGGCATCGACGCGCTGTCCCCGGTGCACTGCCACGGGGACGGGCCCTGCCGGCCGGCCGACGTCCGCAGCGCCATACGGCGCGCGCTCGACGGGCGGGGCGGGGCCACCGGCGGTCCCTACGACGAGGAGGCCGTCTCCGACGCGCTGCTCGTCGCCTCGGAACTCACCTCCAACGCCATCCTCCACGGGGGCGGCATCACCGACTTCGACGTGGACATCGACGGGTGGGCCGTGCGGGTCTCCGTGAGCGACCGCAGTGACCGGCTGCCCGTCGTCACCGACCCGCTCGACGACCAGGGGCGGCGCCGGCTCGGCGGCCGGGGCTGGCCGATCGTCTGCCGGCTGGCCTGCGACGTCCGGGTCTCCGGGCTGCCGTCCGGCGGCAAACGCATCACCGCCGTCGTCCCCGTGTCCTGACCCGCCGCCGGCCCCTCCCACGGCCGCCCGGCCCCGACCGCCGCCGGTCATCGCCGAGGCCCCGTGTCCGGACCCGCCGCCACGGCCGCACCAGCCGTCCGAACAGGTTTCCCGCCACCGGAGTTTGTTCCTCCGGACCCAGGGCAGACGAAGGTTCGTGCTTCGGACCGGAGGCGCGCCCACGGGAGCGGTATGACCGCCCCGGGGCGCTCCAGGCGCCCCGGACGGCAGCGGCCCCTCCCGTGGTCATTCCCCCTGACTCCACCGTTCAGGAGCGATCCCGCATGCTCATCGACATGGCGACAAGCCGTCCCGCCGCATCAACTCCGAACCCCACCGCTCACTCCCGTCGGACCCACGACGACGCTCCCGACACCACCGCCCTCTTCGTCCGGCTGACCACGATGGAGGAGGGCCCCGAGCGGGACGCCGTGCGCGACCGGATCGTCACCGCCTGGCTGCCCATGGCCCACCGGATCGCCGGCCGCTTCCGCGACCGCGGTGAGGCCGTCGAGGACCTCCGGCAGGTGGCCGCACTCGGCCTGGTGAAGGCCGTCGACCGCTTCGACCCGGAACGCGGGGCCTTCGAGAGCTACGCCGTCCCCACCATCACCGGGGAGATCAAGCGGCACTTCCGGGACCGGATGTGGGCCCTGCGGGTCCCCCGCCGGGTGCAGGAACTGCGCAACAAGGTGCGCGTCGCCCGGCGCGAGCTGGCCCAGACGCCCGGCGCCCCCGAGCCGTCGACCGCCGACCTCGCCGCCCACACCGGCCTCACCGAGGACGAGGTCGCCGCGGGCCTCGAGGCCCTGGAGAGCTTCAGCACCCTGTCGCTGGACGCCGAACTCCCCGCCGGGGACGACGGCTACAGCCTCGCGGACACCCTCGGCGGGCCCGACGCCTCCTACGACACCGTGGTCGACCGCGAGTCCGCCAAGGAGAGCCTGCGCCGGCTGCCGGAACGCGAGCGGGCCATCCTCTACATGCGCTTCTTCGAGGACATGACCCAGAGCCGCATCGCCGACCGGCTCGGCATCTCCCAGATGCACGTCTCGCGGCTCATCAGCCGCAGCTGCGCCCAGGTGCGCCAGGAAGCCCTGGGGCGACCGGGCGACCTCCGCTGAACCGGCCCGAGGGCCGTACGTATCCCACCCGTTCCGGACCAGGAGCAGTCGTTGATGCTGATGCCCCACCCCGCCGTCCTGCGCACCCTCGTCGCCGAGTACGAGGCCGCCACGGCGAGCGGATCCGCCGCGGCCGACACGCGGGCGCAGGACCTCGCTTACACACTGTGCGTCTCCACCGGGACCCGCGAGGTCACCCGGGCCCTGGAAGTGGCCCGGAGCTGGCTCGCCGCGGCCACCGACACCGACACCGACACCGCCGTCGGCCGCAGCACCGACGACGGGCCGCACGTGTACGCCTGACCGGTCGGCGCTCCGACGCCCCGCCGCGGCCCGCCCGCGGCGGGGCGCCCGTGTGCACGGCGCCTGAGCGCACGGCCCGCGCGTACGGCACCCGAGTGCGCGATGTCCGCATGCGTGGCCCGTACGCGTGACCCTCATGTGCGGGGCCCGTGTGCGGCCTGCGTGCGGCCCGTGCGTACGGCCCGTGTGTGCGGTGCCGAAGCCGGGGCATCCGGGTCTCCGAGACTCTTCCAGGAGGTTGACATGAACGCGAGTGCCCTGGCGCGCAACGGCCGTATGGAGGCCGAGCGCGCCGCGCGGGGTTCGGTCACGCGGGGGGCCGCGCGGGCCGGACTGGCCGCGCGCGGCGTGATCTACCTGCTCGTCGGGGCGCTGGCCCTCCAGATCGCCTTCGGCGAGAACAAGAAGCAGCAGGCCGACCGGCAGGGCGCCCTCGCCGAGATCGCGGAGCATCCCTTCGGCTCCGTCCTGCTGTGGGCCCTCGGGATCGGGCTGGTCGGCATGGCGCTGTGGCGGCTGTCCGAGGTGGTCTTCGGCTCGGCCGGGCCCGACGGCCGCAAGGCGAAGAAGCGACTGCTGGCGCTCGGCCGCTGCGTCTTCTACTCCTTCGTCGCCTACTCCGTGCTCGCCTTCGCCGCCGGATCGGGCAACGGGGGCGGATCGAGCGACGAGCAGTCGCGTGACGTCACCGCCCGCGTGCTCGAGCTTCCCGGCGGCCGGTGGATCGTCGGCGCGGCCGGTGTCGGGATCATCGTCGGCGGCATCTGGATAGCCGTCCGGGCCCTCCTGCGCAAGTACCACAAGCACCTGCGGCTCGGCGAGATGTCCGCGCGGGTACGCCGCCTCGTGGACGTCACCGGTGTGGGCGGCGGCACGGCGCGCGGCCTGGTGTTCGCGGCGGCCGGCGCCTTCGCCGTCCGCGCGGCAGTGGAATACGAGCCCGACAAGGCCAAGGGGCTCGACGACACCCTGCGCTCCTTCGCCGACACGCCCGTCGGGCCGGGGCTGCTGGCCTGCGTGGCGGCCGGTCTGGTGCTGTTCGGGCTGTTCTCCTTCGCGATGGCTCGCTGGCGGAAGGTCTGAACGCGTCGTCGGCGGGAACCCGGGGGAAATGAACGAATCCGAGTTCCCGCCGGACGGACGGCCCGTGGACATGTACCTCGACCTCCTGCGCGTCCGCATGGACAGCGAGGACTTCGCGATGCTGCTCAAGGTCGTCTCACCCGCCCTGCGCGCCCTGGACGAACAATCCGCCGAGACCCTCGACTTCGCGCTCGATCCGCAGGAGACCGAGGAGCTGCCCCAGGAGATCCGTGACGAGGCCGCCCTGGTCATCGCCACGGCCGTCACCGGCCGACTGGACAACCAGCTCGTCGAGATCCAGGTCGACGGAACCGGCCCGGTCCGCGTGGTCACCGACGCGGAGACCGCCTCCGACCCGGGCCGCCTGGCCGAGATCGCCGGCTGCATCCAGCAGCGCCAGAACGACACCGAGGCACTCCGGGGCATCGCGGCGGCGAGCGGCCTGCCGACGGACTTCTGACCCCGCCCCTCAGCGGCCCCGTCCGGGCGCCCCCCCCCCCCCCCGCCCGCGCCCGGGGGGGGGCCCCCCGCCCGGGGGGGGGGGGGGGGGGGGCGGCCCCCCCCGCCCGCCCCCGCGCCGGGGGCCGCCCCGGCGGCCCGCGGGGGGGGGGGGGCGGCCCGCCCCCCCCCCCCGCCCGCCGCCCCCCCCCCCCCCGCGCCCCCGCCGGGCCCCCCCCCCCCCCCCCGCCGGGCGCGGGGGCGGGCGCCCGCGTCCTGGGGGAGAGGGGCGGGGCGACGGCCCGACCGGCCGGCCTCTGCGCCGGGCGCCGGACGGAGGCACCGGGTTCGGGTGGCCGGGCAGGCCCCGCACGGTGTCCCTCGGGCGGCCGCTGCGGCCCGGGCCGGCCCGGCTTCGCGGCTCATGGCCCCGCCCGGCGCCTCCCCCAGAAGCCGGACGGCGCCGGGGCGGGCGCCCGCGTCCTGTGGGGGAGCCGCCGCGGCGGCCTGTCCGGGGCCGGGCCCGGCCCCGGTGCGGGTGCTCCACCCGCCCGGCGGGCGCGGGGCACCCGCCGGGCGGTGCGGACGGGCGACGGACCCGCCTCCGAGAGCCGCTGCCGGCCGGCCCGCGGGACCTCGCCACCGGCCGGCCCCGGGGGGCCTCCCTTGATCGGCCTCGGCCGCCTCACCCGAGCTGCCTCTCACCCGGCCCGCGCCCCCGTTTTTCCCCCGGCGCCTTCGCTCGCCGCCAGGACCGGGGCACTCGGCCGCCGCCGGGCGCGGGCCCGGTCTCATCGCGCCGGTGGCGTCACCGGGACTCCCAGCGGCCGGGCCAGGCCCGCCACCGCTTCGTCCAGGCGTTGCAGGTGGCGCAGGACGCGGTCGGTGACGCGGCCGTAGCGGGGGGTGCCGGGGGCGCCCGGGTCGAGGAGCGAGGCGACGCTGGGGCCGGTGCGGACCTCGGCGGTGCTGTGGTCGTCGGCGACGCGTGCGGCGATGGCGTCGATGTTGCGCAGGATGCGCAGGCCGGCGCCGCGCAGCCGGGGGTCCGCCGCGATCGAGGGGTGGGTGGGCAGCAGCTCGGCCGTGGCCGCCAGTGACCGGGCGTGGTAGGCGCAGGTCTCCAGCAGGGCCACGACGTACTGGGCGGTGTCCCGCCGGGTCCGCAGCGGGGTGACCGGGTGGGTCAGCGGCTGGGTCGCGGAGCGCAGGTCGGACAGGGCCTGGTCCAGTTCCCGGGCCCGGTCCAGCAGCTCGGTCGGCGGTCCGCCGCTGAGCTGTTCCACGGCGGCCTCGGTGACGTCGGTCAGCCGCTCGAGGACGGTCGTGAGCAGTTCGTCCGTCCGCCGGTCCGTGCGCACGGGCAGCACCAGCGCCGCCGCGACCACCCCGCTGGCCACCCCCAGCGCCGTCTCCTCCACGCGCAGGACCAGCACGTCCAGGCTGTAGGTGTGCAGCAGCGTGTACAGCACGCCCAGCGCAGCGGTGACGAAGAACGACATCAGGGTGTACGACAGGGGCGCCGTGTAGAACATCGCGAACACGCACAGCAGCACCACCGCGAACGCCGTCCACGTGTGGTGGCCGACCAGTCCCGCGAGGCCGATCCCCGCGACCACGCCGAGGGCGGTGCCGAGCAGCCGCCGGTATCCCTTGACCAGGATCTCCCCGGTGGACGAGGTGTTGATGAAGACGATCCAGCAGGTGAGGACCGCCCAGTACCAGCGGTGGGTGGACAGCAGTTCGCCGCCGACGATGGCCAGTGCCGAGCCGACGGAGACCTGGACGGCCGCGCGGGTGGTCGGCCGCCGCAGCCCCGTCTGCTTCTCCGCGGTCTCCTCGTCGGGCTCCTCCCCGCCGATCGCCGCGTCCTCCGCGTCCAGCTCCTCCCGGGAGCGGGCCGTCTCGGGGCTGTCGTCGGACTCGTCCTGCGGCCCGTCGAGCGCGAGGCGCAGCCCCAGCACCGCGCGGGCGCTCTCACCGACGCCCCGGAAGACGTCCCGCACGGCCGGTGGGGCGGGCGGCAGGTGTTCCTCGTCGCGGTAGCCCAGCAGGCGGTTGCGGACCTGCGCGAGCCCGGTGCCGTCGGCGACGGGACGCCGGACCAGCAGGCGCAGGGCCCGCAGATCGCGGCGCAGCAGGTCCGTGGCCTCCTCCTCCGGCATCGGCAGCCGCCCGCGCTCGGGGACGGGCGCGCCCGGCAGGTGCAGGGTCAGGGTGTCCGCGCGCTCGGCGCCGCGTGCCGTCAGCAGGAGCAGCCCGAGCCGCTCGGCGGCGATCTCCGCGTCGGCGATCCGGCGTTGCACCAGCCGGGCCGTCGCCTCGTCGGGCGTGCCCTCCTCCAGCCGGCCCTGGATCATCATGGCCGTCTCGTGCAGCCGGGCGGTGCCCGTGCGCACGTGCGCCAGTGCCTTCTCCACGTCGTCCGGGCCGGCGTCGAGCAGTTCCAGCTGGGCGTCGAGCAACTGCGCGAGCCGCGCCCGGAAGGCGTGCCGCAGTCGCAGCAGGATCCCCGCCGACGTCTGCGGCACCAGCACGAACCGGGCGAGCGCGCTGCCCGCGAAGGCGAGGGCGAGGACTCCCCACAGTCCCGGCAGCAGATGCGGGGTGGCGCCCACGAACAGGGACAGGAAGTAGACCTGGAAGCCGATCAGCCCGAGCGCGGTGCCCCGGTCGCCGAACCGGCGTCCGTACACCGCGCAGAAGATGAGCACGACGAAGAAGACGTCACCGGCCACCACGTGCGAACTCAGCAGCGCCGCCAGGGACACCGAGGCCAGCGCCACCGGCAGCCCCAGCGCCAGGGTCACCGCCTGCGGCCCCCGCTGCTTCTCCCGGACGGCGAACGTGGCGACCATCGCCGCGATGGCCCCCGCGACCAGATGCGTGACGTCCGCGTCCAGCAGGGACAGCACGCCCAGCGTGAGGGTGATCGCACCCACCGTCCGCAGGCCGGCCGCGAGCCGCAGCAGCCCGGGATCGGATGCCATCACCCGGTCCCGTACCCCCGCCGCCCACGCCGGTGCCGCCGCCTTCACGCCGCCGTACTCTCCCGCCCGTCTCTGCCGTACCCTCCCGCCCCGTCTCAGCCGGCCTCGGGGCGCCCGCCCTCCACCTGGGCCCGCACCTGCTCGGGCGTCAGATAGGTGTCGGTGTACTCGAAGTCCTTCAGCTTGGCGGGCCGCCGGGCCTGGAACCCGGTGCGGACGAAATCGTCACCGGCGATCGCGTTCAGCGTCCAGTTCGTCAGCACGCGCGCCTTGGCCACTCCGGTGCGCAGCGCCCCCCAGTGGTACCCGCGGGCCACCACCTGCGCGGGCAGCCCGTGCAGTTCGATGCCGAGCGGCTTGGACACGGCGTCGGTGCCGCCGAGATCGACCACCAGCCCGAGGTCCTTGTGCGCGTACGGCCGCATCGCCCGGCCGCGCAGCTGCGCGATGACGTTGTCGGCGGCGACCTTGGCCTGCCGCATCGCGTGCTGGGCGGTCGGCGGGCAGACGGCGCCCTCCTCGCCCTTGGCCTCGTCGGGGACGGCCGCGGCGTCGCCGAGCGCGAACACCCCGTCGTGGCCGGGCAGGTCCATGCGCGAGGTGACCGCGAGCCGTCCGCGGACCGTCTCCGCGCCGAGAGTGGCGATCAGCGGGCTCGCCACGACACCGGCGGTCCAGATCAGCGTGCGGGTCGGCACCACGCGGCCGTCGGTGAAGGTGACCTCCTCCGGCCCGGCCTTGGCGATGGACACGCCCAGCGACACCTCGATGCCCCGCCGGCGCAGCACCTCCTGCGCGCTGCGCCCGAGCTTGTCGCCGAGTTCCGGCATCAGCTTGGGCGCGATGTCGATCAGGTGCCACTTGATCAGGCTCGGGTCCAGCCTGGGGTAGCGCTTGACCGCGTTGTGGGTGAGCAGCTGGAGGCAGGCGGCGGTCTCGGTGCCGGCGTAGCCGCCGCCGACCACCACGAACTGGAGCCGTGCGGCCCGCTCGGCGGGGTCGTTGCTGGCGTCGGCGAGGTCGAGCTGGCTGATGACGTGGTCGCGGATGTAGGCCGCCTCCGCGAGCGTCTTCAGGCCGAAGGCGTGGTCGGTCAGCCCCGGGATGTCGAAGGTGCGGGTGACGCTGCCGGGGGCGAGCACGATGTAGTCGTACGGCTCGTTGACGATCTCGTCGGTGATGGTCCGGATGACGCAGACCTTCGACTGCAGGTCCACGCCGATGGCTCCGCCCGGGATGATCCGGGTGCGGTACTTCCTGCTGCGGCGCAGCGACAGCGCGATCGACTGGGGGGTCAGCACCCCGGAGGCGACCTGCGGCAGCAGCGGCAGATAGAGCTGGTAGGCGAACGGTGTCACCAGGGTGACGTCGGCCTCCGCGGCGGCGAGTTCGCGTTCCAGGCGTCGAACGCACCCCACTCCCGCGAAGCCCGCTCCCACCACCAGGATCCTGGGTCGTGTCACGATGTCCATCCCTTTCTGCGGCTCCGGGCGGTCTGCCTCGACGTTGTGCGGGTGCCCGCCGGACGCCCTCTTCGCACACCGCCGATCCCACCGCGACCGGAGCGGTTGCGCCAGCCGGACGGAGCATGCAGACGAACGTTTCTCCCGGTGCCCCGTGGTACCCGCACGACGGCCTGTTACGCCCCGCCCCCCTTCCGGCCGCGCAGTCGGCACGAGGCGCAGCCGGTGCCGACCCCCCTACGACGGGGGGCGGCGACCGGCGGACGGCGGACCCGCCGCCGTCAGCCCGCCCGCTCCGTCCCGCCGTCGACGCCGTCGACGTGGCACAGCAGCAGACACACGTCGTCGTCCCGCTCGGAGTCGCTCAGCATCGGGTCCAGGATGCGGTCGGCCGCGCCGTCGAGGTTCGTGTCCAGTTCGCCGGTGCGGAAGGAACCGAGGGCCGCCGCGAGCCGTTCGATGCCCGGGTCTATGCCCTGCGCGCGCCGCTCGACCAGCCCGTCGGTGTAGAGCGCCAGCGTCGACCCGGGCACCAGTGGCACCGTGTGGTCGGCGATCTCCTGGTGCAGCGGGATGCCCAGCATCGCTCCCGGCTTGGCGTCCAGCGTGCGCACCCGCCCGTCCGGGCCGCGCAGCACGGGCGGCGGATGCCCCGCGGCCGCCCACGTCAGCACCTGCTCCCCGGGCTGGAAGCGGGCGATGACGGCGGTGGCGTACAGGTCGGGCTGGAGGTGGTGCAGGAAGGTGTGCAGCCGGGTCAGCAGTACCCCGGGGCTGCCGCCGTCGACGGCGTAGGCGCGCAGCGCGGTGCGCAGCTGGCTCATCATGACGGCGGCGTGCAGTCCGTGTCCGGTGACGTCGCCTATGACGGTGATGAGGCTGCCGTCGGGCTGCCGGAACGCGTCGTACCAGTCGCCGCCGATGTTCAGCCCGTACGTCGCCGGCAGGTAGCGGGCCGCCAGGCGCAGGCCGGGAGTGGCCGGCAGCTCGGTGAGCAGGGCCCGCTGGAGCGTCTCGGCGATGTCCCGGTTGTGCTCGAAGCGGCGCGCGTTGTCCAGCGCGATGCTGGCCCGCCGGGTCAGTTCGATCAGCATGACGGCGTCGTCGGGATCCCAGCGCTCGCCCGGCGGCGTCAGCGTCAGCACGCCCAGGGGCGCGCTGCGGGTCGGCAGCGGGACGCACAGCAGCGGCCGGTCGGGGTGCAGCGCCGACGGCGGCTGGTCGTCCACGCCGGGCAGCCCGCCGGGATGTCCGGCGGCGTACTGGGGGCGGCCGGTCCGGGCGGCGACCACCGCGGCCGCCGGACGCGGGGAGGGGGGCTGCCGCCCGTCCTCCGTGTCGAAGAGCCAGACGTCGACCGCGCGCGCGTACTCGGGCACCAGCAGCTCGGGCAGCCGGCGCACGATCTCCTCGTGGTTGAGGGACGCCGTCAGCACCGCGCTGGCGTCCGCGAGGAACGTCAGCCTGCGCCGGGCCCGCTCCGCCTCCTGGCGGGCCGCACGCTCGGCGGCGAACGCCTCGCGCTGGGCCCGTCCGGACGCGTCCAGCTCGGCGTGCAGCGCCAGGACGCCCTGGTTGGTCTGGTGCAGCTCCTCCCGGTGGAAGGCGACCAGCTCCTCCTGCTCGGCGAGCCGGTCCAGCACCAGGGCGGTGTCCTCGTCGGCGCCGAGCAGGGCCTCCGCGAGCACACCGGTGTCGTCCGCCACCCCGGCGAACACCGAGGGGTCGGCCGGTTCGGGGCAGGGCACGCAGAAGTGCCACGGCGGCTCCGCGACGCCGGGCGGCGGGGCGACCTCGACGCGCAGCCGGCCCTCGCCCGACTCCAGGCCGAGCCGCCAGCTGCCGCCCTTGGTCAGACACTGGCGCAGTCGCCCGCTGAGCGCGGCCGCCAGCCGGGTCCGCTCCAGCGGCACGACGCCGTACGCCGCGGCCAGCCGTGCCGCGGCGATCCGGGCGCGCGCCGCGTCGGTGACGGTGGTGATCTGCCAGGTGCGCGTCATGGGCGGTCCGGCGGGGTCGGGGACAGGACGGCCACGGCGGTGTCGTCACGCACCGGGCGGGCGGAACTGCTGGTGTCACGCACGGTCACCGCCGCCGTCACCGCGGGGTCGGCCGTCGCGAACCGGGGGTCGGCGGGCGGCACCCAGCGGCTGGGCAGCCCGTCGCTGTGCAGGACCAGCAGCCGGTCGGCGGCCCAGGGCGCCACGGTCTCCGGCAGCCTCGTGGGGCGGTGCACGCCCACGATGCCGGGCCGGGAGAGCAGATGACGCCAGGAGTCGCCCTCGCGCAGCCGCGCCCCCACGTTGCCGATCCCGGCGAACCGCAGCCGTTCGGACCGGGCGTCGAGCTGCGCCACCGCGACGGCGGCGCCCCGCGTGCCGCGCAGCGCGGCGTCCAGGCGGTGCAGGATCTCGGCGGGCGGGAGATGGGCGCTGCGGTGCAGCTCGTCCACGGCCGCCGTGGAGGCGCGGGCCGCCTCCGGGCCGTGGCCCAGCCCGTCGGCGAGCATCAGGGTCAGCAGGTCGCCGGCCCGCACCCAGGTCCAGGCGTCCCCCGAGTACTCGGCGCGGGCGAGCGGGATGTTCACCCCGCCGGCCCGGGCGGGCGCCGGATCGTCCGGGCCGGTCCGCGCGGCGGCGCCGAGCCGGGCCAGCGCGACCGTGCCGCGCCCCGGCACGCTGTGCAGGTCGAAGCCGTCGGAGACCCGGCGGCACGTCCCCAGCCCGGCACCCAGGGAGCCGGTCGTGGAGAATCCGTCGCCGAACGCGGCCGGCACGTCGGCCATGCCCGGACCGTGGTCCACCGCGGCTATCTGCACCACGACCCCGCCCCGTCCGGCCGGCGGGGGGACCAGGTCGACGAGGAGCTGGCCGCCGCGGGCGTGCTTGAGCAGGTTGGTGGCCAGCTCCGTGGCCACCAGCGCGGCCGCCGCCGTGCGTTTCCCGTCGAGGCCGACGAGCGCCGCGGCCTGCTCGGCGGCCACCCGCGCGTCCCGCACGCGCGTCGAGTCGTGCACCGGCACGTCCCACACCCGGGGCATCAGGGCTCCTCGCGCGGCCGGGGCGCCCGGGCCGCCCAGGAGGTCACGGTGATCGTCGTACCGGCACCGGGGGTGCTGTCGATGGCGAACTCGTGCACCAGCCGCCGGGCGCCGCCCAGGCCCATGCCCAGCCCGCCGCCGGAGGTGAAGCCGTCCCGCAGGGCCTGCTCCACGTCCGGGATGCCGGGGCCGGAGTCGGAGAACACCAGCCGCAGCCCCTGGGCCCGGCCGTCGGTGAGCGGCACCGTCCGCACCTCTCCGCCCCCGCCGTACACCAGCGTGTTGCGGGCCAGTTCGCTGGCGGCCGTGACCAGCTTGGTCTGTTCCACCAGGCCGAAGCCGAGCGCGGCGGCGGCCTGCCGCACATGCTGCCGTACCCACACCAGGTCCAGATCGGAGCGGATCGGCAGGCGGGTCTCGACGCCCGCGGCCGTCCCGCTCACCGACGCTCCCGGCGTGGGCCGTCGGCCGTCGCGGCGTCCGCCCGCCCGAGGAGTTCCAGGGCCACCTCCGTGTTCAGCGCGGTCCGCAGGCCCGGCAGCGTCAGCCCGAGTTCCACCAGCGTGAGCGCGACCGCGGGCCGCATCCCGGCCACCACGGTCTGCGCGGCCAGCAGCCGGGCGTTGGCCGCGATCTCGGCCAGCACCCGCCCGAGGAAGGAGTCGACGATCTCGACGCCGGAGATGTCGATGACCACACCGGTCACCCGGCTGCGGGCGATCGACTCCACGATGTCCTGCCTGAGCTGCTCCGCCGTGCCGTCGTAGAGATCCCCCTGAAGGGTGACCAGGAGGACGTCGCCCAGCCTGAGCACCGGCACGGGGGCCCCGCCGACGCGGGAGAAGTCCTCGTTCACCGTGGGCCCGCACCGCCGGGTGCCGCCTGCACGATGTCGGCGCCCAGCCCGTGCAGGGCGTAGGCCAGGGCGTCGGCGAGACCGGCCCGCGTGATGACGGTGCCGAGGTCGAGTCCGAGGTGCACCATGGTCTGCGCGATCGCGGGCCGGATGCCCGAGACGACACACTCCGCGCCCATCAGCCGTACCGCCGCGACGGTCTTCATGAGGTGCTGCGCGACCAGCGAGTCGACCGTCGGCACCCCGGTGATGTCGAGGATCGCGTACCGGGCCTGCTGGTCGACGACCGCCTCCAGCAGGGTCTCCATCACGACCTGGCTGCGCGCGCTGTCGAGCGTGCCGATGAGCGGGACGGCGACGATGCCGTCCCAGAGCCTGATGACCGGCGTGGCGACCTCCAGCAGCTGCATCTGCTGCCGGTCGATGAGGGACTGCACCTCCGTCAGCGCGGTCTCCATGACGACGAGCCGCAGGGTCCCCATCAGGACCGTCAGGATCTCCGCGCACTCCCGGACGTGGTCCGCCGGCGCGTCCGGCAGATCGGCGACGAGCAGGTTCACGACCGGTGCCCGCAGGGCGTCCACCTCGCCGGAGACCTGCGCCGTGCTCATCCCGGACCGGGAACGGGAGGCGGCCATCCGCGCCAGCTGCTCGCGCACGACGGTGAAGCCGGCGCTGTCGGAGTCCTCCACCCGCCCGGAGGCGGTGACCTGGGCCAGGGCATCCACGACGCTTCGGCCCGCCTCCACCGCCTCGTCGCGCGACACGGTGAACACGGCGCGGAACAGGGGTTCGTCGGCCCAGCGCTGGGCGATCTGCTCCCGGCGGCGGCTCAGGAAGGCCCCGACCTCCTCCGTCGGTGTCTCCTGCGGTGCGGCCGCTTCTTGCTCCGGCACTGCGTCACTCCTCTCTGCCTCCTGCCGTCGCGCATCGGAAACCGGCCGGTGCGCGACGGCGTTCGTCCGTGGCGGCCGGACGCGCGCCGCGACCCCGCGGCGCCCGCCGCCGGCCTCGCTCACTCTCTTGCCCGCCCCACATAGTTGTCAAATGGCAACTGTCGGCCGGCCGTCGGCCACGTCCCCGTGGTGCGCGAGGGGTGCGCGCGCGGGGTGCGGCCCGGCCGGCCGG
This sequence comes from Streptomyces sp. NPDC088766, assembly GCF_044750845.1. Taxonomy (NCBI): domain Bacteria; kingdom Bacillati; phylum Actinomycetota; class Actinomycetes; order Kitasatosporales; family Streptomycetaceae; genus Streptomyces; species Streptomyces sp. NPDC088766. Next base: position 522,774 of record NZ_JBIVKQ010000002.1, read on the forward strand.
GCTCTACGGGGCCTCGGGCGACGGCTGCATACGGTCGATGAGAGCCAGGGCGTCGTCCACTTTGTCGGAGATGGGGACGGTGATGCTGACCCCGGTGAGATCCAGCACCCGGCGTACGGCGGGTGTCGGATCGATCACATGCACAGTGCCGGGCAGCTCCCGCGCCTCCTGGTACACCCGCAGGATGATGTTCATGCCGGAGGAGTCCATGAACGGCACCGCCGACAGGTCCAGCAAGAAGTGGCGCCGGCCGTGATGGAGCTGGTTCGCCAGATGGGCCTGGAACTCGGTCGCGGTGTCGAGGTCCAGATGACCCTCGACCGTGACCAGGGCCACGTCCTCGCGGGGCAGGGTGACCTCTACGGACAGCGGGTTCTGGGCAATGGACACGAGTACCTCCGAAAACTTACGGTCCGGGCTCTGCGCACCGGCGGACGGCTGCGCCGCGCGGCCGGAACGCCGGCGGACCGGCGGTGCACCGGCTCCGGCCCGTGCACCGCACCCACCACCTGCGGATCCCGGCCTCACGCCGCGCCCCGGCGGATACCCCCGAACGGGACGGGCATGCCTCCCCGGCCGGGTGAACCGTCCAGGACCCGTCGAGAACCCGTCCAGGACCCTTCCGCCACGATCCGCCGGACCGGCCCTAACCGAGCCTGATGCCCACGATGCAGGTGTCGTCGTCCGTGTCGGACCTGCTGTGGGTGAGCAGCCGGTCCAGCTGCTGGTCCAGCGACGGCGGCACCGAGCGCGCCTGGCTCAGCAGCTGCGCCAGCGACTCCTCCACCGACCGGTCCCGCCGCTCTATGAGACCGTCGGTGTACATCAGCAGCGTGTCGTCGGCCGCCAGCTCGATCTCCGCCTCCTCGTACGACGTCTCCGGCACGGCGCCCAGCAGCATCCCGCTCAGCAGGGGCAGCGGGGCGGCGCCCGAGCCGCGTACCAGCACCGGCGGCAGATGACCCGCCCTGGCCCACCGCAGGGTGCGCCGCACCGGGTCGTACAGCCCGCACACCGCCGTCGCCGTGACCGCGCCCGTCAGATGGTGGGCGACGATGTTCAGCCACGCCAGCAGCTGGCCCGGGCCCGCGCCGGTCACGGCGAGACCGCGCAGCGCGTTGCGCAGGACGACCATGCTGGTCGCCGCCTCGATGCCGTGCCCGGCCACGTCGCCGACGCACAGCAGCACCAGCCGGGACGGCAGCACGACGGCGTCGTACCAGTCGCCGCCCACGAGGTGCTCCTCCTCGGCCGGCCGGTAGCGGACCGCCACCTGGAGGCCCGCCATGTCCAGCGGCGCCCGCGTGGGCGGCATGATCGCGTTCTGCAGCTGGAGCGCCAGCCGGCTGCGCTCACTGGCCTGCTGCTCGGTCTGGACGAGCTGGTCGCGGGTGGCGGCGAGCGCCACCTCCGTCCAGTGCTGGGAGGAGATGTCCTGGTACGCGCCGCGTACGGACACCAGCTGACCGTCGGTGTCCAGGACCGGCTCGGCGACGATGCGCACGTGCCGGGTCACCCCGTCCGGCCGCTGGAGCCGGAAGGCGGCGGACGCCGGACGCCGGTGGTGCAGCAGGGTGCGCAGGAAGCGGCCGATGGGGACCGCGTCGTCCGCGTGGGCGTGGGCCCCCAGTTCCTCGAGCCGCACCGGAGGGCTCGACGGTTCCCGCCCGTACAGCGCGTACAGCTGTCCGTTCCACGTCGTCTCGCCCGTGAGGACGTTCTCCTCGAAGCCGCCGATCCGGCCGAGGCGCTGGGCGTGCTGCAACAGGCTCGCCAGCCGTGCCGTCTCGTCCTCGATGCGCCAGATGAGCAGCACGCAGGTGCCGTGCCGGCTGATGCTCAGGTCCGCGACCGCCGACAGCGGGACCTCGTCGACGAGCGCGGTCAGGCTCATGCGGCGGGCCCGGAACGGTTCGCCCGTCGCGTGGACCCGCTCGATGCGCTGGAAGAGGTCGCTGTCGCCGGCCGCCATCGGGTAGGCCTCCAGCAGCAGGGCGCCGTTGACCACGGCCCGCGGCCGGCCCGCCGGGTCGAGGAAGTGGTCGTTGACGTGCTGGATGCGGAAGTCCACCAGCCGCCCCGCCGCGTCGACGACCGGCACGAGCACCAGCGCCGGGTCGTGCAGTCCGTCCGCGAGGTCCATCAGCTCGGCGGCGTCCGGCAGCACCCGCGGCTCCCGGTCGTCGGCCTGGGCGTGGGGATACGCCTGCAGCGTGTGCGCGCACAGCTCCGCGAGCGCCTCCACCTGGCGCACCACCTGGGGCGACTGCGGCTCCAGGAACGACGGCCAGGCGATCTCCAGGACACCGTGGATCCGGCCGCCGGTCCCGGCGGGAACGGCTACCCGGCCGCCTTCCGGGTGGGCCTGGCGGCCGATGGTGGGCAGCCCGGTCTGCGCGAGCGAGCCGATCCACTGGCCCGCGTGCTCGGTGAGGCCGAGCCGGGCCACCGTGGCGACGTCCGGCGGTACGTAGTGCCAGCGGGCGGCCTCGACCGGGGCGAAGCCGGCGCTTCCGGCGAGCGTCAGCGAGCCGTCGGAGCCCGCCGCCCAGATCGCCACCGCCACCGCGCCCAGCGGTTCCAGCGCGTGCTGGAGCAGCGAGTCGGCGACGGCCTGCGTGTCCTGGGCCGCCAGCGCCCCGCTCTCGGCCGCCCGCAGCCGCACGGCCGCGGACTCGTCGGCCGCCACGTGCCCCGTGACGGCCGCCAGGAAGGCGTCGGTGACCTCGGAGACCCGGTCCCTGGCGGCCTGGTTGATGACGTCCACCGCGAACTCCAGCGGTGTCGTCCCCGCCTGCCCGGCCAGCTCGGTGAGCTGCCGGGCCGCCTCCGCGGGCCCGCAGCCGAGCCGCTCCACGAGGATCCCCTTGGCCAGCTCGACCAGCGCCCGCCCCTCGGCCTCGGCCTGCGCCGCCCGCACCTCGCGCTGCAGCCGCTTCACGGTGGCCGCCAGACGTCCGACGGGGGAGGGCTCGTCCTTTCGGCCGGCCGCCGCGGGGGCGTGCCCGCGCGGCGTACCACCGGTGACCGTGGCCGCCTCCGAAAGCGGGGCGGCGGCCGGGTCCTCGTCGGCCGGCCCGGCCTCGTCGGCGAGGTCCTGTGCCGCACCGGGCGGTGCGGGCGCCACGGCTGACGAGGCCGGGCCGCGGGCCGGCGCGACGGGGTGCGCGCCGCGCGCCGCGGCGGCGGGCGTCGCCGGGGACGCGGGCTCGGCCGGCCCGGCCGGGCCCCCGGCCCGCTCGGGCTGCTCTTCGGACATGTTCACGGTGCGATGACTCCTCGGCCGGTGCGCCTGGTGCTCGGACGGGCGGGCCGCCCTCAGGCGGTCAGCCAGCGGCGGACGCAGGACATGAGGTCGTGCGTGTCCACGGGCTTGGTGACGTAGTCGCTGGCCCCCGAGGCGAGACTCTTCTCCCGGTCGCCCGGCATCGCCTTCGCGGTCACCGCGATGATGGGCAGGTCGGCGTACTGCGGCATGGTGCGGATCTCCGCAGTGGCCGTGTACCCGTCCATCTCCGGCATCATCACGTCCATCAGCACCAGCGCGATGTCCGGGTCGGCGCGCAACGCCTCGATGCCCTCGCGCCCGTTCTCCGCGTGCAGCACCCGGATGCCGTGCAGCTCCAGGATCCCGCTGAGCGCGAACAGGTTGCGCGCGTCGTCGTCGACGACGAGGACCGTCCGGCCCACGACGGCGTCGTCGACGGGCTGCGGCGCCATGGGCTGCGGCTCGTCCTGGCGGACCAGGGCGAGGACGTCGCCCGGCTCCTCGGCGGACAGGTGCAGCGTGATGCGTTCGCGCAGTTCGTCGAGGCTGGACAGGAACTCCAGCGGCCGGCCCGCGGACCAGGACCGGAGCGCCTCCTCCTGGGCGAAGTCCGCGCGGTGACCGCTGTGCACGAGCACCGGCACGTTGGCCAGGGCCGAGTCGCCCTGCAGGGCCTCCAGGAAGCGCGAGGCCTCCGCGTCGGGCATCCCCAGCTCCAGGACCACGCAGTGGCACGGCTCGGCGGCCAGTGCCCCCGCCGCCTCCTGCGCTCCCACCGCGGTGACGACGTCGACCGGCGGCGGGGCACCGTCCTCCCGGCCGCCCGCGACGTCGGCCACCACGCTCTCGGCGACCAGCGTCAGCAGCCCGCGCGGCCGTTCCTCCACCACCAGCAGCCGGCGCGGACGCCGGGCCGTCCCCGAGGACGCGGGCAGGCCCAGCGGGTGCGCGGTGGCCGCCGAGGCCCCGTCGTCGTCGCGCTCCACGGGCCGGCCGCCGGCGAGCACCTCCGCGAAGTCCCCGCGGGCGACCGGCAGGTACAGCGTGAACGTGCTGCCCTTGCCGGGCGCGCTGTCCACCGTCACGGCACCGCCGAGCAGATGGGCGATCTCCCGGGTGATGGACAGTCCGAGGCCGGTGCCGCCGTACTTGCGGCTCGTGGTGCCGTCGGCCTGCTGGAAGGCCCCGAAGATGGTCTCGAGCTGCTGCTCGGGGATGCCGATGCCGGTGTCCTTCACCCGGAAGGCCACCACCGTGCCGCCGCGGACCACGCCCTCGGGCACCTCTTCCGCGTCCACCGGCTCGATACGCAGCTCCACGCTGCCCTGTTCGGTGAACTTCACCGCGTTGGACAGCAGGTTGCGCAGCACCTGGCGCAGCCGGGAGTCGTCCGTCAGCAGGTCCGCGGGAGCGCCGGCGGCCGTGCTGATCGAGAAGTCGAGGCTCTTCTGCGTCGTCATCGGCCGGAACGTCGCCTCGACGTACTCGATGAGCTGCCGCAGCGGCACCCGCTCCGGGGACACGTCCATCTTGCCCGCCTCGACCTTCGACAGGTCCAGGATGTCGTTGATCAGCTGGAGCAGGTCCGAGCCCGCGGAGTGGATGATGCCCGCGTACTCCACCTGCTTCGGCGTCAGGTTGCGGGAGGGGTTCTGCGCGAGCAACTGGGCCAGGATCAGAAGGCTGTTGAGCGGCGTGCGCAGCTCGTGGCTCATGTTCGCCAGGAACTCGGACTTGTACTTCGACGCCAGCGACAGCTGCTGCGCGCGCGCCTCCAGTTCCTGCCGTGCCTGCTCGATCTGGAGGTTCTTCGCCTCGATGTCCCGGTTCTGCGCCACGAGCAGCGAGGCCTTCTCCTCCAGCTCGGCGTTGGAGCGCTGCAGCTCCTCCTGCTGGGACTGCAGCTCCGCGGACCGTGTCTGGAGTTCGGCGGTCAGCCGCTGGGACTCGCCGAGCAGTTCGTCGGTGCGGGCGTTGGCCACGATCGTGTTGACGTTGACCCCGATGGTCTCCCTGAGCTGTTCCAGGAAGTCCCGGTGGATCTCCTTGAACGCGGTGACCGACGCCAGCTCGATGACCCCGAGCACCTGCCCCTCGAACAGGATCGGCAGCAGCACCAGCGCGCTGGGCTCCACGCTGCCGAGCCCCGAGGAGACGACGACGTACCCGGCGGGCAGGTCGTCGACCATGATCGTACGGCGGCTGCGCGCGGCCTGGCCGACGAGCGAGCGGCCGAACGGGATCCGGGTCGGGCGGGAGTCGTCGTCGGGGTAGCCGTAGGCGCCCACCAGCCGCAGCTCCGGACCCTTGGCGCCCTCCTCGGCGAGGTAGAAGGCCCCGTACTGGGCGGAGACCAGCGGCACCAGCTCGTCCATGATCAGCTCGGCCACCACGGGCAGTTCGCGGTGCCCCTGCATGAGTCCGGAGACCCGGGCGAGGTTGGTCTTGAGCCAGTCCTGCTCCTGGTTGGCGAGCGTCGTCTCGCGCAGGGACCCCACCATCGAGTTGATGTTGTCCTTGAGCTCGGCTACCTCGCCGGAGGCCTCGACCGTGATCGAGCGGGTCAGGTCGCCCTCGGCGACGGCGCTCGTCACCTCGGCGATCGCCCGCACCTGGCGGGTGAGGTTGCCGGCCAGCTCGTTGACGTTCTCGGTGAGGCGCTTCCAGGTGCCGGAGACACCCTCCACCTCGGCCTGGCCGCCGAGGCGTCCTTCGGTGCCGACCTCGCGGGCGACGCGGGTGACCTCGTCGGCGAAGGCGGAGAGCTGGTCGACCATCGTGTTGATGGTCGTCTTGAGCTCGAGGATCTCGCCGCGCGCGTCGACGTCGATCTTCTTCGACAGGTCGCCCTTGGCGACCGCCGTCGTCACCAGCGCGATGTTGCGCACCTGGCCGGTGAGGTTGTTGGCCATGGAGTTGACGTTGTCGGTGAGGTCCTTCCAGGTGCCCGCCACGTTCGGCACGTGCGCCTGGCCGCCGAGGCGTCCCTCGGTGCCGACCTCGCGGGCGACGCGGGTGACCTCGTCGGCGAAGGCCGACAGCGTGTCGACCATGGTGTTGATGACGTCGGCCAGCGCGGCGACCTCGCCCTTGGCCTCCACGGTGATCTTCTGCGAGAGGTCGCCGCGCGCCACCGCGGTGGCCACCTGCGCGATGGAACGCACCTGGCCCGTCAGGTTGGACGCCATGACGTTGACGTTGTCGGTGAGGTCCTTCCAGGTGCCGGAGACGCCCCGGACCGTGGCCTGCCCGCCGAGGTTGCCCGCGGTGCCGACCTCGCGGGCGACGCGGGTGACCTCGTCGGCGAAGGCGGAGAGCTGGTCGACCATCGTGTTGATGGTGTTCTTGAGTTCGAGGATCTCGCCGCGCGCGTCGACGTCGATCTTCTTCGACAGGTCGCCCTTGGCGACCGCGGTGGTCACCTGGGCGATGTTGCGCACCTGGGCGGTCAGGTTCCCGGCCATGAAGTTGACCGAATCCGTGAGGTCGCGCCAGACGCCGGCCACGCCGGGCACCTGCGCCTGGCCGCCGAGGCGTCCTTCGGTGCCGACCTCGCGGGCGACGCGGGTGACCTCGTCGGCGAAGGCGGAGAGCTGGTCGACCATCGTGTTGATGGTGTTCTTGAGCTCGAGGATCTCGCCGCGCGCGGGCACGTCGATCTTCTGCGAGAGGTCGCCCTTGGCCACCGCGGTGGCCACCTGGGCGATGTCGCGGACCTGGGTCGTCAGGTTGCCCGCCATGGCGTTCACGGAGTCCGTGAGGTCGGCCCACGTGCCCGACACCCCCGGCACCTCGGCCTGGCCGCCGAGGGTTCCCTCGGTGCCGACCTCGCGGGCCACGCGCGTGACCTCGGACGTGAAGACGGAGAGCTGGTCGACCATGCCGTTGAACACGGTCGCGATGTCGCCCATGAGGCCTTCGCCGTCGGCGGGCAGCCGGGTGCCGAAGTCCCCGTCCCGTACGGCGGTCAGGCCGGCCAGGAGGCGCCTCAGCTCCTGGTCGCCCGGTGCCTCGGCGGCCTCGGTGGCGTTGCTGGTCATGCGTACCCTCGTTCCGCTCCCCAGGAGCTCCCCCGGCGGGAGCTCGGAACCGGGCCGTCCAAAGGAGACGGCGCTCTCCGGTCGTGCGTGCATTTCCGCAGTTCACGGATGTGCGCGAAGAGATAAATCCGCCGAAGGCTAACCCATGGGCCTGCGGCGGAACAAAGTGTCGCGTCACCCGGGGCACACAGAAGATTCACTGGACGCGCACCGTGCATGCACGGCCGGAAACGGGGTACTCGAGCTGCTTTTCGCTGTGCGGAATGCGGCTCGTCAGGCGGCCTCGGACCCCAGCAGACCGAGCCGCAGCCGCGCCACCATGCGGCTGATCAGGCGTGAGACGTGCATCTGTGAGATGCCCAGCTCCCGGCCGATCTCGGCCTGCGTCCGCTCCTCGACGAACCGCAGGTGCAGGATCCGCCGGTCACGGGCGTCCATCGCGGCGATCAGGGGCGCCAGCGAGTGGAAGTCCTCGACGAGTTCGAGGGCCGGTTCCTCCGCGCCGATGAAGTCGGCCAGCACCGACTCGCCCTCCGGGTCGCCACCGGAGGCCAGGGCGGCGTCGAGCGAGGCCGACGTGTAGCCGTTCGCGGCCTTGCGCGCCTCGATGACCTCCTCGTCCGACAGCGACATCAGCTGTGACAGCTCCCGCGTGGTGGGCGTCCGGCCCAACCGCGTCCGCAGCTCGTCGGTCGCGCGGGCCAGCTCGACCCGCGCCTCCTGGAGCCGGCGCGGCACGTGGACCGCCCAGCTGGTGTCGCGGAAGAACCGCTTGATCTCGCCGACGACGTACGGCACGGCGAACGAGGCGAACTCCACCTCGCGGGCCAGGTCGAACCGGTCGATGGCCTTGATCAGCCCGATCGTGCCGACCTGGACGATGTCCTCCATCGAGTCCCCCCGGCCGCGGAACCGGGAGGCCGCGTACCGCACCAGCGAGAGATTCATCTCGATCAGGGTGTTGCGCACGTACTGGTGCTCGCTGGTGCCCTCCTCGAGGACGGCCAGCCGGTCGAAGAAGGGGCGGGAGAGTTCCCGCGCGTCCCTCGGACCGACCTCGGTGGGCACGTCGACGAACGCAACCCCTCCCCGCGGGTCGCCGGTGGACCGCCGCTCCGCCGCGGCCGTTCGTTCCTGTGCCGTCACGGCCGTCATGCCGCTCACCTTCGTTCGTGGGGGCCCGCTGAACTGCCGGGGGGCCGTCGAGCCGTCCGACGACGCGCTCCGTCTGCCCCTGCTTCCCCGACTCGTGCCGCGACGGATGCGCCACCGTCCCGCGTCGTCCTCCGCGGCGTGGACGAGCCGGGGCCGGGACGGCGCGAAGCCCTCCGAATGCGGCCGCGACGGCCGGGTATCAGGGCTGTGGAACGCGAGAAGGGAGCAGCGTGACCATCGACAGAATCTGGTCCTACCCGTCGGACAGCGGGCATGTCGAAGGACAGGACCTCACGGGGTACGGGGTGGCCGGGACCGACGGCACCCTGGGGCACGTCGAGCGGGAGGACGGCCACCACGGCATGTGGCACCTGGTCGTCGACACGGGCGTCTGGGTGTTCGGGAGAAGCGCGGTCGTCCCGGTGGGCGTCGTCACCTCCGTCGACGAGGCCGAACGGAAGATCTCGGTCGCCTGCACCGTGGACGAGGTCAAGGAGGCGCCGCGCTTCCGGACCGACAGCGAGACCATGGACCCCGATTATCTGATGGCCGTCGCCGACTACTATCGACGGCTGATGCCGCACGGGACGACCACCGCGTGACCGTGCCCCGGTTTCCATGAGGGTCGTGTCGTGAGGTTCGTGCCATGAGGGGAGAAGAACTCCTGCCCACCCGGGCGGCAAAGTCCGCCCGGGTGACGACCGCCGCCTCCGCACGGGCCCACGTCCGCGGCCTGGTCGACGCCGGCTGGGACGCGGCGACCCGGCCGGCCGCGGAACGCGACCTCATCGACCTGCTGCTCGTCGTGTCGGAGCTGGTCGCCAACGCCGTCCGGCACGGCGGCGGCCTGGCCGGCTTCGAGGCCGACCCGGGGCGCGACGGGGTACGGCTGTCCGTCCACGACCACAGCGACGTCGTACCCGAGGCGGCGTACGGCCCCGGAACCCTTCCGGCCGGCCACCACGGCAGCGGCTACGGCTGGCCGCTGATCCTCCGGCTGGCCCGCGACATCAGCATCCGTCCCCGCCCCTCCGGCGGGAAGACGATCACCGTCTTCGTACCGGTCGGGACCGCGACCCCCTGACGGACGGGCCGGGGGCCTGCCACCGGCTCCGCACCCGCGGCTGCGCACCGGTCACCACGGCAGGAAGACGTGCACGTCCTTTCCCTCACCAGCGGACACCACGCTCACCTGGCTGCACAGCGTGTGGATCAGATGCCAGCCGATGCCGCCGCCCCCGGCGTCGGGGTGGAAGGGCCGTGGGGCCGGCGCCGTGGGGTTGGTGTCGTGCAGCGTCACGTGCACCCCGTCGAAGGTGGGCCGCAGGTGCAGCGAAAAGGGACCCGGCGCGTACTGGACGGCGTTGGAGGCCAACTCCGTCACGATCAGCACGATGTCGTGCCAGCACTCGGGTGCCGCGGGCGGGGCCGCGCGGGCGAGGGTGCGCAGGAACTCCTCCGCGGCCAGGCGCGCACCCGTCACGTCCTGTGGTTCACCCGCGAAACGGGCGGTGCGGCCCGGGATCGTCCAGGAGGCCGGTGAGTCGTTACCACGGGGCTCGGTTGCCATGTCGTCGTGCGGCCCTCTGTCCGGGACCGTCGTCCTTTCTCGTGCGGCTCTCTCGTCGCCACTCCACAGGGTTCCCTGGGCGGCGCGGCCTACGCGTGCCGCGCCCGGCGACGGCACCCGACGACGCACGGCGACCCGGCGGCCGCGGGGTGTGTGCCGTGGGCCCCCCGGGCACGTCGGGGGTGCGGGAGGGGCCCGCGGCACGTCAGCGGAACACGTCGTCGGCGTCGTCCCAGCTCAGCACCTCCGCCGGAGGGTTCTCCCGGGGTACCCGCGTGCGGGCCTGGTACATCGCCTCGATCTCGGCCGCGTAGTGCCGCACGATCGAGTCACGGCGCAGCTTCATCGACGGCGTCAGCAATCCGTTGGCCTGGTTGAACGGCTCCGGCAGGACCCGGAAGACCCGGATCGACTCCGACCGGGACACCGCGTTGTTGGCCGCGGCCACCGCCCGCCCGACCTCCTCCCGCAGCGCGTTCTCCTCCCGCGCCTCCCGGCTGGAGCGGTCACCCCCGTACGGCGGCAGGTTGCGGCGCCAGTGCGCCAGGAACTCCGGGTCCAGCGTGATCAGTGCGCCCACGCAGGGCCGGTTGTCTCCGACGACCACCGCCTGGTGGACGAGCGGGTGCAGCCGCAGCCGCTGCTCCAGCGCGGTCGGGGCCACGCTCTTGCCGCTGCTGGTGATGATCACGTCCTTCTTGCGGCCGGTGATGGTCAGATAGCCGTCGGGGTCCAGGTGGCCGAGGTCTCCGGTGAACAGCCACCCGCCCCGGAACGCGGCCCGGGTGGAGGCGTCGTCGTTGACGTAGCCCTGGAACAGCGACGGGCCGCGCACCAGGATCTCCCCGTCGTCGGCCACCTGGATCTCCATGCCCGGCAGGGCCTGCCCGACCGTCCCCGACTTCTCCCGGCCGAGCGGCTGCATGGTGATCCCGCCGCTGGTCTCCGTCAGGCCGTACCCGTCGTGGACGTAGATGCCGATGCCCTCGTAGAAGAGGGACAGGTCGCGGTGGAGCGGTGAGCCGCCCGACGTCGCCCGGTGCACGCGGCCGCCCAGGGCGGCGCGGAGTCTGCGGTACACCGTCCGTTCGTACAGGGCGTGCTGGAGCCGCAGGTCGAGGCCGGGGCCCGAGCCCCGGCCGAGCCGCTGCCGTTCGACGGCCGCCGCGAAGTCCCGGGCGGTGCCCGCGGCCCGCTCGAACAGCGCGCCGCGGCCCGCCTCCTGGGCCGCCCGCAGGAAGTTCTTGTAGATCTTCTCGAAGACCGACGGGACCCCGTACAGATGGGTCGGACGGAACGAGTGGAGAGCCTCGGAGAGGGCGTCCCCGCTCAGGTCCGGTTCGTGGCCCATCAGGATCCCGCCGCGCAGGCACAGCCCCTGGATCATCAGCCCGTACACGTGGGAGAACGGCAGGAAGGCGAGGACGGACGGCTGCTGTCCGGGCGGTCCCGCGGTCTCCCTCCAGCCGGCCAGCAGGGTGTCGCAGGGGGAGGCCAGGCTGCGGTGGCTGAGCGCGCAGCCCAGGGGGCGGCCCGAGGTTCCGGAGGTGTACGCGATCACCGCGGTGGAGTCCGGCAGCACGATCCGGCGCAGCGAGTCCACGGTGGTCTGCGGGATCACCTCACCGCGCCGCGTGAGTTCCTCGAACGCCCCGGCGTCGAGCTGCCAGACGTGCCGCAGGGTCGGCAGCGTCGCGCACACCGAGCCGACCGTCATGACGCTCTGCTCGTCCTCGACGACCACTCCCACGCAGCGCGCGTCCCGCAGGATCCACTCGACCTGGTCGCGCGAGGACGTCGGATGGATGGGGACGACCTCGGCACCCACCGCCCACAGGGCGTGGCTGAGCACCGTCCACTCGTAGCGGGTGCGCGCCATGACCGCCACCCGGTGGCCCGGCGATGTCCCCGAGGCGACGAACCCCTTGGCCAGATCCACGATTTCGTCCCGCAGCTCCACGGCCGTCACCTCCTCCCACGGCCCGGAGGGGGCGGACCGGCGCGCGAGCACCGGCAGGGCCGGGGTGCGGGCGGCTGTCTCGAAAACGCTGTCGGCGAGCCCTCCGGTCAGGGGCGAGGCGGCGGGGGGAGCGAGGGCGACGTCGCGCATGCGCTGCTCCTGACAGGTACGGGCTGTGACTCCGTCGACGAGGACTGTTATCGACGGTGGTCGAATGTAGCCCAGGCAGGGGCGCTTGTGGCCGGGAACGCACAACTATTCCGCGCGGATGATCTCGGCGGCGGACTGTCGGCGGACCGCTGGTCCGGGGACTCGGGACACATGGCCCACAGCAATCCCGACCCCGACCCCGACCCGGAACGCGGCACCGGACTCGAACCGGGTGGCGGCGTGCCGCCGGGCGAGGCCCCGCCCGCGGAGAGCAGCATGCCCGAGGCCGGACCCCGGGAGATCCACCATCCCCCACGGGAGATCCACCATCCCCCACGGGCTGGGCCAAGGGCCCGCTCACCCTGATCGTCGTAGTCGCCGTGCTGGTCGCGGCCTTCTTCCTGGCCCACGCCCTGATCCTCATCCTCCGACCACGCGACCGCGGACCGGCAGCCGCGCGAGCACGAGGCGGCGGGACCGCGACCGCGTGGGCCACGGAATCGTGTGGGCCGCGGAGCCGCGCGGGTCAGCTCTGCGTGTGCCGTACGCAGTCGGTGACGACCTCGCGCAGGCTGCCCGTGCGCTCCCACAGCTCGCGCTGCACCATCGCACCGTTGCCGTGCCGCAGCAGGTCCGCGCAGGCCGCGCGGACCCGCTGCAGGTCCCCGTGGTCGGCCAGCGCCTCCGACACGTGATCGACGAGTGCCCGTACCACCGTCTCGAAAGACGCGGGCCGCATGGTCACGGGGTGCAGCAGATCACCGGTGAGCCCCGACTTCGCGGCCCGCCAGCCCGCCAGCCGGAGCAGACTCACACTGTGGTCCGCCGGCTCCCCGCCGGCTCTCCACTCGCGGGCCGCCGTCTCGACGAGCCCGCGCACCAGGGCGGCGACGAGCACGGCGGTGTCCGCGCGCAGGCAGACGTCCGAGACCCGGACCTCCACCGTCGGATAGCGAGCCGACAGCCGGGCGTCGAAGTAGACCATCGCCTCGTCGAGGACGGTGCCGGTGGCCACCATGTCCGCCACCCGCCGGTGGTAGCGATCCGCCGAACCGAACAGCTCGGTCGGACCGGCCGACGGCCAGCGCTGCCACACCCGGCTGCGATAGCTGCTGTACCCCGTCTCGTCGCCCTGCCAGAACGGCGAGTTGGCGCTCAGCGCCGCCAGCACCGACAGCCACGGCCGGATCCGGTCGACGACCGCGACGCCCTCCTCGTCCGACTCCACCGACACATGGACGTGGCAGCCGCAGACGAGCTGCTCACGGGTGGCGATGCCGTACTGCTCCGCCATCCACTGGTAGCGCCGGTTCATGCCGACGGAGGGGCGCACCGGCAGCGGCGACGTCGCCAGCGCCGCCACGGTGCACCCGATCTCCCCGGCGTGCCGGGCCGCCTCCGCGCGTATGCGGACGATCTCCTCGCCGAGTTCGTCCATGCCCGACTGCGGCCTGGTGGCGAACTCCAGCATCTGGTTGTGGAGTTCCTTCTCGAAGACGTCCGGCTGCGCCCGGTCCCGGGTGGCACGGGCGAGAACGGCGGCGGAGAGTGCCTGCGGCTCTCCCGTCTCCGGGTCGACGAGGAGGAGTTCCTCCTCGACTCCGACGGTGCGCACGTGATGCAGCCCTTCTCCGGCAGGTGGTACGCACCCGACTGCCCTGTCGGGCCCGGTTCACACCGCCGTGGGCGTCAGCCACATCGTCGCCAGGGGCGGCAGGGTCAGGGTGATCTCCCCGTTCTCCGGCTTCGCTCCGTCGAGCAGACGTACGTCGCTGCCGCCGTACCGCATGTCGTCGGTGTTGAGGGCCTCGTACCAGACGGGGACGTCGTCCGGTACGGCCAGCCGGTAGCCGTGGCGTACCACGGGGGAGAAGTTGCTGACCGCGAGCAGGGGGACGCCCTCGGCGTCGTGGCGCAGGAACGCGAAGACGTTGTCCTCGGCCGCGTCACAGAGGACCCAGCAGAAGCCGCCCGGGTCGGTGTCCCGCTGCCACAGCGCCGGGGTCGCGCGGTAGCGCGTGTTGAGGTCGCGGACCAGGTCCCGGACCCCGCGGTGGTCCGCCTCGGCGCCGTAGCCCTCGTCGAGCAGCCACCACTCCGGGCCGTGGCGCTCGGACCACTCCGCACCCTGGGCGAACTCCTGTCCCATGAAGAGGAGTTGCTTGCCCGGGTGGGCCCACATGAAGGCGAGGTAGGCGCGGTGGTTGGCCCGCCGCTGCCACCAGTCGCCGGGCATCTTCGACACCAGCGCCTGCTTGCCGTGCACGACCTCGTCGTGCGAGATGGGCAGCACGTAGTTCTCGCTGTAGGCGTACACCATCGAGAAGGTCATCTCGTGGTGGTGGTACTTGCGGTGCACCGGCTCCTTGGCGATGTACTCCAGCGAGTCGTGCATCCACCCCATGTTCCACTTCAGCCCGAACCCGAGGCCGCCGCTGTCGGTCGGCCGGGTCACGCCCTCCCAGGCCGTGGACTCCTCCGCGATGGTCACGACACCCGGGTTGCGGCGGTAGACCGTCGCGTTCATCTCCTGGAGGAACGCCTTCGCGTCCAGGTCCTCCCGGCCGCCGAACACGTTCGGCGTCCACTGCCCGGAGTCCCGCGAGTAGTCGAGGTAGAGCATGGAGGCGACGGCGTCCACCCGGAGCCCGTCGATGTGGAACTCCTCGCACCAGTAGACGGCGTTGGCGACCAGGAAGTTGCGCACCTCGGTGCGCCCGAAGTCGAACTCGAACGTGCCCCAGTCCGGGTGCTCGGCCCGCTGCGGGTTTCCGGGCTCGTACAGCGGGTCGCCGTCGAAGCGGGCCAGCGCCCAGTCGTCCTTGGGGAAGTGCGCCGGCACCCAGTCCACGATCACGCCGATGCCGGCCCGGTGCAGCGCGTCGATCAGGTGCTTGAAGTCGTCGGGCGACCCGAGCCCCGAGGCCGGGGCGTAGAAGCCGGTGATCTGGTAACCCCAGGAACCGGAGAACGGGTGCTGGGCGACCGGCATGAACTCCACATGCGTGAAGCCCAGGTCGTTGACGTAGGCCGGCAGCTCCTCGGCCAGCTGACGATAGGTCAGCCCCGGTCGCCAGGAGGGAAGGTGCACCTCGTACACCGAGAACGGCGCCACGTGCACGGGCACGTCCCCCCGGTGCGCCATCCACTCGGCGTCGTCCCACTCGTAGTGCGAGGCGTGCACGATCGACGCGGTGTCCGGCGGCACCTCCGCGCACCGGGCCATCGGGTCGGCCTTGAGGAAGCGGTGCCCGTGGCGCGAGGTGATCTCGAACTTGTACCGAGTGCCCTCGCCGACCCCGGGCAGGAACAGCTCCCACACCCCGGACGCCCCGAGGGAACGCATCGGGAAGGCGGTGCCGTCCCAGTACGTGAAGTCCGCGGCGACCCGCACCCCCCGGGCGTTCGGCGCCCACACGGTGAACCGGGTGCCGGCGACGCCCTGGTGGGTCATCGGCTCGGCGCCCAGCGCCTTCCACAGCTGCTCGTGCCGGCCCTCCCGGACGAGGTGCAGATCGAGGTCGCCCAGTGCCGGCAGGAACCGGTAGGGATCGTGCACCTCGCACTCGTCACCCTCGTACGCCACCAGCAGCGTGTACGCGGGGATCTTCTTCAGCGGCAGCACGGCCGTGAAGAGACCGTCGCCCTCCGACACCAGCGGGGTGCGCTCGCCGTCCACCAGGACGGCGACCGAGCGGGCGAAGGGGCGCAGCGCCCGGAACAGGACGCCGCCGGGCACCGGGTGGGCACCCAGCAGGGCGTGCGGGTCGTGGTGCGCGCCCGCCAGCAGACGGCCCCGGTCGGCGGGGTCGAGCGCGGGCGCCACCGGCGGGCGGGGGCCGGCCGACTCGGGCAGGGAAGAGTCACGCAGAGCCATCGGTCAGCCTCCTCGGACGGCGAGTCGTTCGATCGCCGCCATGGGTACGGGTAGCCAGTCGGGACGGTGCCGTGCCTCGTACAGCACCTCGTAGACGGCACGGTCGGTTTCGTAGGCACGCAGCAGGGCGTGCTTCTTGCGGGGGTCCCAGCCGGCGCGTTCCGCGTACCCGGCGCAGAACGCCTCCCGGCAGCGGCGGGCCCACTCGGGACGCCAGGGACGGCGCTGCCGTGCGGCGTAGTCGAACGAGCGCAGCATGCCCGCGATGTCCCGGACCGGGGAGTGCGTGCTGCGCCGCTCGGCGAGCGGCCGGGACGGTTCGCCCTCGAAGTCGATGACGAACCACTCGCGTCCGGCGCGCAGCACCTGACCCAGGTGCAGATCGCCGTGGATGCGCTGGGCCGGCGGGCCCGGATCGCAGGCGGCGAGCGCGCCGAAGGCGCTGGTGAGTCCGGCGACGTAGGGGCGCAGGGCCGGCACGTGGTGGGCTGCGGCCTCCAGCCGCTCGGTCATCCCGGCCGCCGTCCGCGTGTTGTCGCCGAGCGGTCCGGCGGGGAAGGCCGCGGCCAGCGCGAGGTGCACCTCGGCGGTGGCCCCGCCCAGCACGTGGGCCTGTCGGGTGAAGTCCTCCCCGCGGGCCAGCGCGTCCAGGGCCAGCGTCCAGCCGTCGGAGGCGTCGGGCAGGAACGGCTGGAGGACACCGAGCGTCGCCTCCTGCGGATGGGTCGTGCGGTACCAGGCCACCGGCGCCGGCACCCGGCCGCACCCCTGCCCCGCCAGCGCGACCGGCACCTCCAGGTCCGGGTTCACCCCGGGCTGGATCCGCCGGAACACCTTCAGGATGAACGCGTCGCCGTAGACCAGCGACGTGTTCGACTGCTCGGCCTCCAGCAGCCGGGGCGCCAGCCCCGCCGGCACGCGGGCCGACGGGTCGGACTCGAAGGACAGCGGGCCCAGCGGTCCCGGATGCCGCAGCCGCTCCAGCAGCAGATGCGCCGACCGCGGGTCCTGCAACGCGTCGTGCACGGTCAGTCCGGCCAGCGCCCCCTCCTCGACCTTGCCGATCAGGGCCCGGCCGAGCCGGGGGGACAGGTGCTCCTGGATGCCCAGGAGCAGCTGGTAGCAGTCACCGGGCGGGGGAGTGCCGCCCGGTGAGGGCACCCCCGACTGGCCGGTCTGCACCAGGAGGTGCAGACAGCCCGGATACAGCTCCGTCATGGACAGCAGGCGCAGGTCGTTGAGGGGCCTGTCCTTGCCCGCGAACCAGCGCTGCCGGGGCAGCCACTCGCGCAGCAGTGCCCCGAGCGTCCCCGTGGAGCGGACGCCGACGGTACTGCCCGGGCTCAGAGATGCGGTCTTCTGCATGGTGACGCGTCCTTCCCTCGGCGCACGCTCACAGGCGCCGGCCGACGCGGGATGCGGCTCGGGTGAGCCGGAACCAGTAGAAACCGTGTCCTGCGAGGGTGAGCAGGTAAGGCAGTTCACCGATCGCGGGGAAGCGGACTCCGCCGAACAGCTCGACGGGGTGGCGGCCGTCGAAGCGACGCAGGTCCAGCTCGGTGGGCTGGGCGAAGCGGGAGAAGTTGTGGACGCACAGGACGAGGTCGTCCCCGTCTTCCCCGTTCGGGGGGGCCTCGCGCAGGAAGGCGAGGACGGCCGGGTTGGAGGAGGGCAGCTCGGTGTACGAGCCGAGGCCGAAGGCGGGGTTCTGTTTGCGGATCTCGATCATGCGGCGGGTCCAGTGCAGCAGCGAGGAGGGCGACGCCATCGACGCCTCGACGTTGGTGACCTGGTAGCCGTAGACGGGGTCCATGATGGTCGGCAGGGACAGGCGCCCCGGGTCGCAGGAGGAGAAGCCGGCGTTGCGGTCCGGTGTCCACTGCATGGGGGTGCGGACGCCGTCGCGGTCGCCGAGCCAGATGTTGTCGCCCATGCCGATCTCGTCGCCGTAGTAGAGGATGGGCGAGCCGGGCAGGGAGAGCAGCAGTGCGGTG